>CAVTFG010000008.1:0-30406 GCA_963734015.1 uncultured bacterium
AGAGCCAGGAGCAGATTCGGGCCGCGCTCAAGCGGCTGAAGATCTAGGGGCCTAACGCGCTGGCGAGTGCGATCGCCGATGGCCGTTCCCGCTTGCTTTGGTAGCCGTTCGCCTCGCCTGGAAGGATTGTCGGTCTCCGCATGCTCGTCTCCGTCGTCATCCCCACTCGGAATCGCAGGGACCTGGCAGCTCGCGCCTTGACGTCCGTGCTCGGCCAGACCGACGTCGACCTGGAGGCGCTGGTCGTGGACGACGGCTCGACAGACGGGACCGCCACGCTGGCCGAGGACCTGAGGGACGAGCGCGTACGGCACCTCAGGAACGAGACCGCGACAGGGGTTGCCCTTGCGCGCAATCGCGGTATCGCCGAAGCCAGCGGCGATTGGGTCGCCTTCCTGGACGACGACGATCTCTGGGCGCCCGAAAAGCTGCGCTCGCAGCTCGCCGCCTGCCGGGCCGCGGACGCCGACTTCGCGTACACGGGCCTCGTCGTGACCGACACGGATCTCGACTGGCGCAAGCCAGTCGCGCCGCCGGCGCCGACGACCCTCGCTCACTCGCTCCTGGGGGTGAACGTGATCGGCCCACCGTCGTGCGTCATGGCGAGCAGTTCGCTGCTCGAGCGGGTGGGTGGATTCGATCCCGACTACTCGATCCTCGCCGACTGGGACCTCTGGCTCCGGCTTGCGGCAGCCGGCCGGCCGGCGGCTTGCGAGGCGCCGCTCACGGCTTACGTGACCCACCCGGAGAACATGCATCTGGACGCGACCGGATCGCGGGAGGAGTTCAAGCGCCTCAAGCAGAAGCACGCGGGCCTGGCGCGCGACTGGGGCGGCGGCCTTGGAAACCACCGGCTCTGGGGCTGGATCGCCGGCTCGTACCGGCGCTCGGGCCGCAGATACCGTGCCGCCGGCCTGTTCCTCAAGACGGGCCTCCGCTACCGACGTCCCGAAATGCTCGTTCGCGGCGCCGGGCTGTTGGCGGGCGACCGGATCGTGCGCGGCGCGCGGCGGCTTCTCCCTGACCGGCGCGGGCCCGAAGCGGGGGTCGAGTCGGCGAAGTGGCTCGACGCCTTCAAGCCGACCGGCAACCAAGAGCCGGACTAGGGCGAGACCCCGCCGCTCCCGCCGCCGCCCTCGAAGTCCTCGTCCTCCTCCTCGTCGGTTGTCGTCGTGGTGTCGGTCGTCGAGGTCGTCGTATCGGTCGTCGTCGAGGTGGTCGACGTGTCCGTGGTGCTCGTCGTGCTGGTGCTCGACGTCGTAGTGTCCTCCGTCGTGGTGCTCGAGGTCGTCGGCTCTGGCGCGTCGTCACCGTCGTCCGAGGCGACCACGGCCAGCGCGATCCCCAAGCCCACGACCAGCGCAACGAGCAACGCGACCGCCATCTTGGCGCCGCGGCTCATCCCGCCGCCATCGTCCTCGGGGCCTCCGGGAGGCGGCTGGTTGGGGTCGGGGTCGGCGGGCATGTGGCGCGTGGGGTCCTCGTGCATGGCGGGCACCATACGGGGCCGTGAGGACGACCCTCAGGTGGTCAGCGCACCGGTGAGGATCGCGAGGCACTCGTCGACATCGGCCTCGCCCACGATCAACGGGGGCAGAAAGCGGAGCATCCGCGGCCCGGGGCTGTTGATGACGAGCCCGGCGTCCAGGCAGCGGTCCCTTACGGCTGCCGCGTCGAGCTCCTCGGCGAGCGTCAGCCCCACCATCAGCCCGCGCCCGCGTACGTCGGCGACGCCGTCGAGCGATCGGAGCCCCGCCGCGAAGTGCTCTCCCGTGGAGCGCACGGACGCGAGCAGGCCCGCCTCGCCGAGGACGGCCAATGCCGCCAGCGCCGCCGCCGCACCCACCGGGCCGCCGGCGAAGGTCGAGCCGTGGTCGCCGGGCTCGAAAACGTCGCCCAGGGTCGGCGTGGTGACCACAGCGCCGACGGGCAACCCGCCGCCGAGCGCCTTGGCGCTGGTCATCACGTCGGGCCGAACGGGAAGCTGTTCGTGCGCCCACAACGAGCCGGTACGGCCCATTCCGGTCTGGACCTCGTCGAAGACCAGGAGCGCGCCGGTGGCGTCGCAAGCTTCGCGCGCGGCCACCAGCACGTCGTCGGCGATCGGGAAGACCCCGGCCTCGCCCTGGATCGGCTCGATGAGGACGGCTGCGGTCTGCGAGCGGACCGCCGCGCGGAGGGCGTCCGCGTCGTCACGCCCGACGGCGGTGAACCCGCGCGGCAGCGGCCCGAACCGATCGTCGTCGGCGAGCCGTGGGCGTCGCGGCCAGAGCGCCCAGCGTCCGCCCGTGGAAGCCGCCGTCGAGGCTCACGATCTCCGGGTAGAGCACTCCCCTCCCACGCGCGTGCTTGCGGACGAGCTTGATCGCGCACTCGGCCGCCTCGGTGCCGGAGTTGCAGAGAAAGACCTTGCCCTCGAGGCTCGATTCGCTCAGCCGCTCGGCAAGCCGGAGCGCGGGCTCCGATGGAAACAGGTTCGACGAGCCGGCGAAGGTCGCGGCCTGCTCGGCGATCGTCGCGACGATTCGCGGGTGGCAGTGACCCGCGTTGTGGACCGAGAGGCCGGCGAAGAAATCGAGGTAGCGCTTGCCGTCGGCGTCCCATAGCCGCGCGCCCTCGCCCCGCACGAACTCGACGTCCGCGCGCGCGTAGGTCTGCATCGTGTAGCGGGCATCCAACTCCCGCAGCCGGTCCGCGCTCAAGGAGTGACCATCGTTCCGATGCCGGCGTCGGTGAAGAGCTCCAGCAGGAGCGAGTGCGGGCGGCTGCCGTCGATGATCTGCGCGGATCCGACGCCGCCGCGGATCGCCTCCACGATCGCTGCCAGCTTCGGGCGCATGCCGCCCGCCACGTCGCCCAGCGCCCGCTCGACCTCGTCCACGGTCGCACGCGAGATCAGGCTCGACGGATCGTTGGGGGTCTCGAGCCAGCCGGGCACGTCGGTCAGGAAGATCGCCTTGTGTGCACGCAGCGCGGCCGCCACCTTGCCGGCCGCGGCGTCCGCGTTCACGTTGTAGGAGTTGCCGTCAACGTCCGCCGCCGCGGACGCGACCACCGGGATGTAGTCCGCGGCGATGTGGTTCAACACGTCCACGTCCACGCGCTCGATCTCGCCGACGTTGCCCACCTGGTCGGCGTTCGCAACGGGCTTCACCGTGAACATCGAGCCGTCGTCGCCCGAGAGGCCGACGGCGGGCTGGCCGTGCCGGTTGATCCGGTTGACGATGTCGGAGTTGACCTTGCCGAGCAGCACCATCTTGGCGACCTCGACGGTCTCTGGATCGGAGACCCTCAGGCCCTCGTGGAAGCGCACCTCCATGCCGAGGCGCTCCATGTAGGTGGTGATGTCCGGCCCGCCGCCGTGGACGACGACCGGGTTGAGCCCCACGTACTTGAGGAGCACGACGTCGGTTGCGAACGCCTCGCGCAGGTCCTCCTCGCGCATCGCGGCGCCCCCGTACTTGATCACCACCGTGCGGCCGTGGAACTGCCGGATGTACGGGAGCGCCTCGAGCAGCGTCTCGACGCTGGCGACGCCCTCGCTTGTCCGGCGCTCGGGCGTCAAGTCGTGTACTCCGCGTTGATCCGGATGTACTCGTGGGTGAGGTCCGAGAAGTAGACGTGGGCGGCCGCGTCACCACGGCCGAGCGCGATACCGATCTCGGCCTCGGCCGTCTCGGCGCCGAGTTCCTCGAACTCGATCGAGTGCGGCCCCGGCTCCGGCAGCCGCTCGCCCGCAAGCGCCATCCCGGCGGCCTGTGCGATCCGGCCCCAGTTCGCGTCGCGGCCCGTGAGCGCCGTCTTGACCAGCGGTGAGTTCGCGATCGCGCGCGCGACCCGCTCGGCCTCGTCGCGATCGGCAGCCCCGGTCACATCCACGCGCCCGATCCGCTCCGCCCCCTCGCCGTCGGCGACGACCTCGAGCGCGAGCTGCAACAGCACCGCGTCGAGCAGCCCCTCGGGCAGGGACCGGCCCGCGGCGCCCGTCGCCTGGAGGAGCACGGTGTCGTTGGTGCTCATCTGCCCGTCGACCGTGATGCGCTCGAACGAGCCGGCCACGGCTTCGCGGAGCGAGGCATCGCAGTCCGGGATCTCGGCGTCGGTCTGCACGAAGCAGAGCATGGTCGCGAACCCGGGCTCGATCATCCCCGCGCCCTTGGCCTGGGCGGAGACGGTCACGCCATCCGCGCGCAGCGTGCACTGCTTCGGGCCGCGGTCGGTCGTCATGATCGCGCTGCTGAAATCGCCCCCGCCGTCAGGGACCAGCGCTGCGGCGGCCCGGTCGACCCCCTCGAGCACGGGGGCGATCTCGAGCGGGACCCCGATCACGCCGGTCTCCGCGACGGCAACCGCCCGCTGGTCGACCCCGAGCACATCGGCCGTGGCGGCCTGCATCGCGAGGGCGTCCCGGTACCCCTGCTCGCCCGTCGCGGCGTTCGCGTTGCCCGAGTTGACCACGACCGCTCGCACGGCGCCGTGGTCGAGGTCTTCACGGCAGACGACGATCGGCGCCGCGGCGGCCGCGTTCCGGGTGAGCAGGATCGCGGAGCTGACCTCGGGCGCGTCGCAGGCCAGCACGGCAACGTCGGTCTCACCGCCGGCCTTGAGCCCGCATTGGGCGCCGCCGGCCTGAAACCCCGGCGCCAACTGCGCCGGATCCAGCTCCTCCACCCCATCCGGAGCCTCCACCCACCGCGAGTGAAAAAAGCCCTGCGTGCTGCGTGCTGCCTGCTTCGTTCTCATCCGAGCCCGTCCCCCTCGTCGAAGCCGAGCATCAGGTTCAGGTTCTGGAGCGCCTGGCCGGCCGCTCCCTTCCACAGGTTGTCGATCGCGCCGAACGCCATCGCGCGGCCACCCTCCCGATCCAGGGCGACATGGATCCGGCAGAAGTTCGTCTCGCGGACATCGGCGACGCCCGGAGGGGAATCGACCAGCTCGATGAACCGTTCGTCCGCGTAGCGGCCGCGGTACAGGTCCCGCAGCTCGGCCTCGTCGGTCTCGCGCGAGAGCGTCACGTAGCAGCTGGCGAGCAGCCCCTGGTCGAGCGGGAGCAGATGCGGCACGAACGTGACCGGCCCGTTCGCACCGAGCACCCGTAGCTCCTGCTCGAGCTCCGGCGAATGGCGGTGCCCGTCGACCTTGTAGGGCTTGAAGTTCTCGTCGACCGCCGAGAAATGCAGCGCATCTCCCCCACCCCGGCCGGCGCCGGAAACCCCGGACTTGGCGTCGACGACCACGCCGTCCACCAACCCGGCCTCCGCCATCGGCGCCAGGGCAAGCAGCGCGGCGGTCGGGTAGCAGCCGGGGTTGGCAACGATCGAGGCCCGGCGGACCGCATCGCGGTTCAGCTCGGTGAGGCCGTA
This sequence comes from uncultured bacterium, assembly GCA_963734015.1. Lineage (GTDB taxonomy): Bacteria > Actinomycetota > Thermoleophilia > Solirubrobacterales > 70-9 > JALZKA01. Next base: position 5,364 of record CAVTFG010000008.1, read on the forward strand.
GACCGCGTCGTAGAGAAGGTCGGGCGCACCGTGCTCCCCGTACCAGCGCCCGTACTCGTCGAGGTCGCGCAGGCGGAAGTCGGCCGACAGGTCGACGACCGCGACTCCGAGGTCGCGCAACCCTGAGACCACCGGGGCGGCGGCCCCGTGCGGATAGGCCACGATCGCGGCGTCGACCTCCTCGACCTCCTGGAGGTCGAGCTCCGTGAGCGTCATCGGCACCCGATGGCGCGGGTAGACCTCGTCGAGGCGCCTGCCGGCCTCGTTGCGGGACGTGATCGCCACGAGGTCGAGCCGCGGGTGACGCCATGCCAGCCGCGCGGCGAGCGCCCCGCTGAAGCCACTGGCGCCCGCGATGAGCACCCTGGCCTGCGGTGATGCCTCAGGCACGAAGCGAGCCCCCGATTGCTTCCAGGGCGCGCGCGATCGCCTCACGGTGGCGCGAGACCTCCTCGTCGGTGAGGGTGCGGTCGGGCGCCCGGAACTCGAGCCGCAGCGCCAGGCTCTTTCGTCCCGCGCCCACCTGGTCGCCGCGGTAGAGGTCGAAGATGCGAACGTGGCGAAGCAGGTCCCCGCCGGCCTCGTGGACCGTTGCCACCACCCGCTCGGCGGGCACCTCGTCGGCGACGACCACGGCGAGGTCCTGGAGCACCGCCGGGTGCGTGGTCACGTCCTCATACAGCGCTCCACCGGTCCGCGCCGCTGCGATCAGGGGCGCCAGGTCCACCTCGAACGCGGTCCCGCCCGGCAGGTCCCAGGCGGCGGCGACGGTGGGGTGCAGCTCGCCGAGCCACCCCGCCGGCTCGGATCCCACCGCGATCCGGGCGGCCCGGCCCGGATGGAGGAACGGCTCGGTCGCGGCTTCCACGGTGAGGCTCGTCCCGAGCCCGGCGCACAGGGCGTCGAGGACGCCCTTCATGACGAAGAGGTCGCCGGTGTCGCCGTCGGCGCGCCAGCCCGGCGGCGCCAGAGGCCCGACGACGATTCCCCCGAGCCGGTGCGGCTCGCGGTCGGGCGCCGGCGTCGTCCCCGGGAATGCCCCCGCCGCCGTCCCGCCGTCGACCGGCGCGGGCTCCGCCAGGTACGCCCGGCCGGACTCGTAGAGCGCCACCGCCTCGGCGCCGCGCGCCAGGTTGTAGCGCGCCGCGTCCAGAAGGCTGCCAAGCAGCGTCGTGCGCAGCACCGAACCGTCCTCGGAGAGCGGGTTCGAGATCCGCACGGCGCTCGTTCGCCGAGCGTCGTCGGCAGCCAGGCGCAGCCGGTCCGCAAGCTCGGGGGAAACGAGGGCCCAGCCGAGCGCCTCGTCGAACCCGAGGTCGCACATGGCGTCTTCGATCCGGCGGCGAAGCGCCTGCTCGCGTGAGAGCCCCCCACGCCGCTGGCCGTGGGCGGGCAGGGTGCGCGGCAGGAGGTCGAGTCCGTGAAGCCGCCCGACTTCCTCGATCACGTCCACCTCGCGGGAGACGTCGTAGTGGCGCTCCGGGGTCACCTCCACGCGCAGGTCGCTCGCGCCCTCCGGCTCGACGGAGAACCCCAGCCGGCTGAGGTGTTGCTGGGCCTCCTCCCGCGCGACCGGCGCGCCGAGGAGGCCTTCGACGCGGGCCCCGCGGAGCGTGATGCGATGTGGAGGCGGGGGCTCGGTCGCGACGTCGATCGTGCCCGGCACCAGGGCGGCGCCCGCAAGCTCGCAGATCAGCCGCGACGCGACGCGCTGGCCGCGCATCGCCAGCTCCGGGTGGAGCTGCTTCTCGAACCGCGTGGACGCCTCCGAGCGCAGTCCGAGGGCGTTCGACGTCGTCAGGATGTTCGGCCCGTTCCAGGTTGCCGCCTCGAGCAGCACCCGATCGGTGGTGTCCGAGACCTCGGACACCTGCCCGCCCATCACGCCGGCGATCCCACCGGCGGGCTTCTCCTGGTCGGTGATCAGGACCATCTCCGGGTCGAGCTTGCGCTCGACGCCGTCCAGGGTGGTGATGCGCTCACCGTCGCCGGCCGCGCGGACGATCAGCTCGTGCCCCGTGACGCGATCGAGGTCGTAGGCGTGGAGCGGCTGGCCGACCAGAAGCATCACGTAGTTCGTGATGTCGACGATGTTCGAGATCGGGCGCTGCCCCGCGGCGCTGAGGCGCGCCCGCAGCCACAGCGGCGAGGGCCCCATCTCGACGCCCGTGAAGACACGCGCGGTGAACCTCGGGCAGAGGTCCGGCACCTCGACGGTGACCGACGCCAGCTCCTCGACCTTGCCGTCGCCGGACGCGTCGGCGTCGGTCTCCCAGGGTGCGGGCGCAAGGGGCGCGCCGGTGATCGCGTGGACCTCGCGCGCGACGCCGTAGACGCCGAGGCAGTCGGAGCGGTTCGGGTTGAGGTCCAGCTCGAGCACGTGCTCGGTGACGGGGATGACCTCGGTGAGCGGCGTGCCGGGATCGACCCCGAGGTCGCCGAGAACCATGATCCCCTCGTGATCGTCGCCGAGCTCGAGCTCGTCCTCGGCGAGGATCATCCCGGCCGACTCGACGCCGCGCAGCTTCGCCTTGCCGAGCTTCTGGCCGCCAGGCATGGTCGCGCCCGGGAGGGCGACGGCGACGGTCTGACCCGCGGCGACGTTCGGCGCGCCGCAGACGATCGTCCGCTCGCCGTCGCCGGCGTCCACGGAGCAGACGGTCAGCCGGTCGGCGTCCGGGTGCTTCTCGGCGGAGACGACGCTGCCGACGACGAAGCCCTCCGGCGACGGCGGGCCGACCGTGCTCACGCGTTCCACCTCGACGGCCCGCATCGAGAGCAGGTCGGCGATCTCCTCGGCCGACAAGCCGGGATCGCAGTACTCGCGCAGCCATGAGAGCGGGACCCGCATCAGAATTGCTCCAGGAAGCGGACGTCGTTCTCGTAGAAGATCCGCAGGTCGGGGACGCCGTGCTTCAGGAAGGCGATGCGCTCGATGCCCATCCCGAAGGCGAAACCCTGCACACGCTCGGGGTCGTAGCCGTGCTCGGCCACGAAGCCGAACACGTTCGGGTCGACCATCCCCGCGCCCAGGATCTCGATCCAGCCCGTTCCCTTGCAGACCGGGTCGCGCTCGCCCTCGATCAGCCCGCTGCCGCCGCACCGGAAGCACGAGACGTCGACCTGCACGCTCGGTTCCGTGAACGGAAAGAAGTCCGGCTTGAGACGCGTCTTCCGGTCGGGTCCGAAGAGCGCCTTCGCGACCTCCTCGAGCGTTCCCGCCAGATCACCGAGGGTGATGTCGTCCCCGACCGCCAGGCCCTCGACCTGCGAGAACACCGGCAGGTGCGTGGCGTCCATCGTGTCCCGCCGGTAGACGGTGCCGGGAACGATGATGAACAGCGGGGGCTCGTGGGTTTCCATCGCCCGCACCTGGTTCGGGGAGGTATGCGTCCGCAGCAGGACGTCCCGCGGCCCGGGCGGCAGGCCCCGCTCGCTGCGGACGCCGTCGGGCAGCGAGGCGGGATCCACGTAGAAGGTGTCCTGAACCATCCGCGCCGGGTGCCCGGGCGGATGGTTCAGCGCCGTGAAGTTGTAGTAGTCGTGCTCGACCTCGGGCCCATCCATCACCTGGTAGCCCAGCCCGACGAAGATGTCCTCGATCTCGCGGCGCGTCTGCGTGACCAGGTGCAGGTGACCTGTTCGCACGGGCGGCGTCCCCGGCAGGGTCACGTCGACGGTGTCCTCCGCGAGGCGCCGGTCGAGCTCGTCGCCCTCCAGCTCGGCGCTCCGGGTGGCGAGCAGCTTCTCCAGCGCACCCCGGGCCTCGTTCGCCCCCGACCCCACCGGCCCTCGCTCGTCGGCCGGAAGCTCGCCGATGCCGCGGAGGATCCCGGTCAGCTCCGACTTGCGGCCGAGGTACTTCACGCGAAGATCCTCGAGCGCCGCGCTGTCGCCGGCCGCGGCGATCGCGGACTCGGCCTCGGCGCGCAGCTCGTTGATCCGGTCAATCGCGTTCATGCGACGGCGGGCGACGATATCCGCTCCAGCGCGATCGCCGCCGCGGCGGCCACGCCCAGCGACTCGGCCGCGCCGGCGAGCGGGATGGTCCAGAGCTCTCCGCAGGCGGCGGCCGCCTCGCCCGAGAGCCCCTCGCGCTCCGCGCCCAGACAGAGGGTCCGCGGCGCGTCCGCCGGCGGCCAGGCGCCGCCGTGGGCCACCATGCCTGCCCGTGGCTCGGGTGTCGCGGCGACCTCGCAGCGCGTCAGAGCAACGGTGAAGACGGAGCCCATGCTCGCCCGGACCGCCTTCGGCGACAACGGATCCGCCGTATCCGGGTCGAGGGCGACCGACGTCGCGCCGAGCGCGTCCGCAGCCCGGACGATCGCCCCGACGTTCCCGGGGTCCCCCACGCCGTTGAGGAAGACGCAGAGCGGTGCCGCCACCTCGGCCCAGGCGACCTCCCAGACGGCCATCGCCCGCGAGCCCGACCCGAGCGTCGAGGCGGCATCCAAGAGCGGCCGCTCCACCTCGTCGCCGCCCAGCCCGGCCCCGGCCTCGGTCAGGAGCAGCTCGGGCTCCCGGCCCGCGCCTCTGCCGGCGGCGAGCAGATCCTCCCCCTCGGTGACGAACAGCCCCTCGCGCTCGCGATGCTTGCGCTCGGCCAGGCGCCGCACCAGCTTCAGCTTTTCGTTGTCCTTGCTCGAAATCGTCATCAGAAACAGAAAGGGCGCCTCAGAGGCGCCCGGTCGGTCGTGTGTCGGCGGTGTGAGGGTTGCCTCAGGCCGCCGCGGCCTCCCGGGCTAGCTCGGCAAATCGGCGGAACGCCTCCTCGTCGCGGACGGCGATGTCCGCGAGCATCTTGCGGTTGACCTCGACTCCGGCCAGCTTCAGGCCGTGCATCAGCTCGGAGTAGCTCATGCCCTCGCGCCGTGCCGCCGCGTTGATCCGCACGATCCAGAGGCGGCGAAACTCGCGCTTGCGCGCGCGCCGGTCGCGATAGGCGTAGTTGCCCGACCGCATGACCTGCTCGTTCGCGAAGCGGTAGCTCGAGTGCTTCCGGCCGTAGTAGCCCTTCGCCTGGTCCAGCGTCTTCTTGCGCCGCCGCTTGCGCGCGACGGCGTTCGTGGCGCGGCTCATGAACGCTTGGCCCCCAGGAGCTTTCGGACGCGCTTCGTGTCGGCGGACGAAATCGTGGACGGCTTGCGCATGTTGCGCCGCCGCTTGGACGACTTGTGCTCCAGGTTGTGGCTGGAGTTCGCGCGCTTGCCGCGGAGCTTCCCGCTGGCGGACCGCTTGAAGCGCTTCTTCGCGCCGGAATGGCTCTTCATCTTGGGCATACGGAACGGACTATTGAAGCAGAACGCAAACGGCCGGCCCGCTGGCCGGGGCCGGCGTGGGCGAGGTGCGTTGGCGCGGGTGGCCGGTCAGCCGGTCGCGGCTTCGCTCTCGGCGGGCGCCTCGCCAGGGGGCTCATCGCCCTTGGCGCCCTTCGCCTCGCGCAGCGCCTCCTTCGAGGGCGCCAGCATCATGTGCATGTTGCGGCCCTCCTGAAGCGGGTTCTGCTCGATCACGCCGAGTCCGTCAAGGTCGTCGAAGAGCCGCTGGAGGAGCATCCGGCCGCGCTCCGGATGGGCCTGCTCGCGGCCGCGGAACATGATCGTCACCTTGACCTTGTCGCCGCCCCGCAGGAAGCGCTCGACGTGCCCCTTCTTGGTCGAGTAGTCGTGGTCCGCGATCTTCGGCCGGAGCTTGATCTCCCGGACGTTGATCTGCTGCTGGTGCTTGCGCGCCGCCTTCGCCTTCTGCTCCTGCTCGTACTTGTACTTCGAGTAATCGAGGAGGCGCGCGACCGGCGGGCGCGAGTCCGGGGCCACCTCGACCAGATCGAGGTCGCGTTCCTGCGCCATCTCCAGCGCCTGCTTGGTCTCGATCACGCCGATCTGCTTGCCGTCCTCGTCGACCAGCCGCACCTCGCGCACGCCGATGCGCTCGTTGATACGAGTCTGGTCCCGCTCGGGCATCCGGCGGTCGAAACGTCGAGGGACCGGCACTAGGAAGGGATGGCGGGAAGCGTCAAGCTAACCGGCTGGTGTTGAGTGCGTGGGTCCGAGGCATACGGGGAAGGGCACGGGCGCTCTAGCGGCGCTGCGTGGTACGGGTGCCCTTCATCTGCGCGCAAGTGTATTGGATGAGCGACGTAAGGCGCGAAACCATCTCTACCCCGCCGGTAGGCGTGTATCTCACGAATTGACGAGCTCGATCAGATTTCCGGCCGTCATCGCGCCGATGTCGCCTTCGTCGTGGGACCGCACGGCGAGCCCGCCCGATTCCACCTCCTGGTCGCCGATGACGACCATGAACGGCAGCTTCCGGAGCTCGGCGTCCCGGATCTTGCGGCCCACGGATTCGCCGCGCTCGTCGACGCTGACCCGCAGCCCGCGGCCCTCGAGGTCGGCCGCCACCTCGCGGGCGCGGTCCGCGTGGCGGTCGGCCACCGGGAGCACTCCGACCTGAGTCGGGGCGAGCCAGGCGGGGAACCGCCCGGCGTAGTGCTCGATGAGGATCCCCGCGAAGCGCTCCATCGATCCCAGGAGCGCACGATGGATCATCACCGGCCGATGCTCGGCGTTGTCCTCACCCTGGTAGGTCAGCTCGAAGCGCTGCGGCATCTGGAAATCCACCTGGCAGGTGCCGCATTGCCATGAGCGCCCGAGCGCATCGGTGATGTGGAAGTCGATCTTGGGGCCGTAGAAAGTCCCCTCGCCGGGGCTAACCCGGTAGTCGCGCCCCTGGCGCTCGAGCGCCTCGCGAAGCGCCTCGGTCGCACGGTCCCACTCCTCGGCAGTTCCGATCGACTTGTCGGGCCTGGTCGAGAGCTCGACCTCGTAGTCGCCGAACCCGAAGCGCTCGTAGAGCTCGTCAACGGCCTCGCAGATCGAGTCCACCTCGTCGGCGATCTGCTCCATCGTGCAGAAGACGTGACCGTCGTCCTGGGTGAAGGCCCGGACACGGAGGAGCCCATGGAGGACGCCCTCGCGCTCGTGGCGGAACACGTGCCCGAACTCCGCCATCCGCAGCGGCAGGTCGCGGTACGAACGCCGCTCCGAATCGAAGACGAGGCATGCCCCGGGGCAGTTCATCGGCTTCAGGGCGAACTCGCGGCCGTCGACCTCGGAGAAGTACATGTTCTCCCGGTAGTTGTCGTAGTGGCCGGAGCGGTGCCAGAGGTCGACGTCCATGACGTGCGGCGTTGCGATCTCCACGTAGCCGCGCTTGCGGAGCTGCCTGTGGTCCTCCGCCTCGATCAGCCGCAGAAGCACCGCGCCCTCCGGCAGCCAGAACGGCATGCCCGGCGACTCCGGCCGCAGGCGGAACAGGCCGAGCTCAGGCCCCAGGCGACGGTGGTCCCGCGCGCGGGCCTCTTCGAGCAGGCGCTCATGCTCCTCCAGGTCGGCCTTCTTGAAGAACGCGGTCCCGTAGATGCGGCTCAGCATCTGCCGGCTCTCGTCACCACGCCAGTACGCACCCGCCACCGAGGTCAGCTTGAACGCCTTGATCCGCTTGGTCGACGGCCCGTGCGGCCCCAGGCAGAGGTCGGTGAACGGCCCGTTGCGGTAGAGGGAGACGGTCTCGACCCCCTGGTCGCGAACCAGGTCCTCGATCAGCTCGACCTTGTACGGCTGGTCCTCGGCCCGGAACCGCTCGAGCGCCTCGGCGACCGTGACGTCGCTCCGTTCGAAGGACTCGTCGGCCGCGACGTGCTTGGCCATCGCCTCCTCGATCGCAGGCAGGTCGTCAGCCGACGGGCGGAAGCCCTCCGGGAACTCGAAGTCGTAGTAGAAGCCCGAGTCGATCGCGGGCCCGATCGAGACCTTGGTCTCGGGCCAGAGGTCCAGCACGGCGGTCGCCAGAACGTGCGCGGTGTCATGGCGGATCAGCGCGAGGGCGTCCTCGTCCCTGTCGGTCAGGATCGCGATCTCGGCGCCGTCGGGCACCGGGCGGGCGAGGTCGCGCAGCTCGCCGTCCACGCGGATCGCGAGCGCCGCCTTCGCCAGCCCCGGCCCGATCGCCGCGGCGGCGTCGGCGCCCGTCGCGTCCTGCTCGAGCTCGAGCGCCGTCCCGTCGGGGAGCTTGACCGTGATCTGCGCCATGAGGACGGATGATGCTAGTGGGGGTCGCTACGGTCTTGGCGACAGGGAAAGCGACTCCAAGGAGGAGCGATGAAGAGCAGACTCACGCTGGCGGGAGGCGTGGTCGCGCTGATCGCGGCGCTCACACTCCCGGCCGCGGACGCCGCCGCGCCGGCGGTGCAGCTCTCGGCGAAGCTGAAGGGCGCGAAAGAGGTGCCAGGGCCGGGCGACCCGAACGGCAAGGGCGAGATCTTCGTGGCGGTGAAGAAGCAGAAGCGCAAGGTCTGCTTCGAGCTGAGGTTCCGCAAGATCGAGGCCCCGGAGGCCGGTCACATCCACAAGGGCGGCCGCGACGACGCCGGGCCCGTGAAGGTCCTGCTGTTCGAGGATCGCTCGGGGCTTCCCGGCCGCAGGTTCGACGACTGCGTCAAGGGCAAGCGGAAGACCCTCCGCAAGATCGCGCGGAACCCTGAGAGGTACTACGTGAACATCCACAACGACGACTACCCGGACGGGGCGATCCGCGGGCAGCTGAAGCCCGCGCTCTAGGGTCGAGCCTATGAGCGCGAACCATCGCCCTGAGCGCCTTCTCTACTTCGTAGGGACAGTCGTTTACCGGATCGACGCTTACGGCGTTCATGCTCAACCTGCATCCGCAGATCGTGAGCGTTGGCGAGGCCGCCGGCCCGGCCCGGTCGGCTCGGGTGAAGGGTGGCGAGTTTCCATGCTCATGCGGCGCGACGCTGGCAGAGTGCCCCTTCTGGACGGGTGTCGGAGAGGAGATGAAGGCGCGTGGCCTGCCGTTCAACCCAGGGCACTGGGACATGCGCTTCGATCCCGACGACCGCCTCGCTCGCCGGCTCCTCACGAGCTCGCTGCGAAGCAATCGTGCCGACGATCTGCGCGAGGCCGTGGTCTTGCGTACACCCGGGCTCGGAAAGAGCTTCCGGGCAACGGCGCACCGTACCGAGGCGATGATGGCCAGTGTCTGCTCGGTCGCCGGAAAGCCGGTCTTCGCCGACACATCGAAACAGGTGTATCGCGCGCGATGCTTGGACCGGCTTGACCGATCTGCAGCCATACGTCGTTCATCTCGTGCGCGACTCCTTGGGGTTCGTCGCGTCCAAGAAGTCGCGTAGGGAAAAGAACCCCAAGGGCGCCGAACTTGGCAACGCGATCGGCTACTGGAACCGAAGATCCGCCCAGGTCGAGCGCCTCTTCGCAACCCTCCCACCCGAGCGACGGCTCCGAGTGCGTTACGAGGATCTCTGCAGGGACCCGGAGCGCGAGTTCGGACGCATCTGCAGTCTGGTCGGGCTCGAGCCCCTTCCCGGCCCTTACGACTTCCTGACCGGCGATCACCACATCGTCGGCAACCACATGCGTCTTGCGAGTTCCAGCGAGGTAGTCCTCGACGAACGGTGGCGATCGACCCTGAGCCCCGATGAGATCGATGCCGTGCGGCGCAAGACGAATGGCTATCGCGAGAAGTTCGGCTACGCCTGATGCGGCGCCAAGCGAGCCGCTGGCTGTCGCGCCCAGGGACATCCAGGCGCTCAGCCGGAGGGCTCGGCCCGGTCCCGTCAGCGATGAACGGACAACGGGGGCCGGGCTGCGGGTCCGCGACCGGAGCGAGGTCGAACGCTTCGGGTCCTTCGTAGACGATCACGCTCTCGATTCCGCCCGGCGGCTTGGGAAAGCCCTGGTCCGCGGGCCCGGTCGCCGCGCAGACGTTGCCGCCCCGAAGCTCCCAGAGGAACAGGTCCTCGCCGCGCTCCTCCACAAGCAGGTCCTCGGGGGCGACGATCAGGGTGTCGTCCCCGTCCTCGCCTCCAGGGCCGAGCCGGCCGCTCTCGCGTAGCTCGATCAGACCCGGACCCCATTCGGTTGGACCCACCGGCCCGTTCGCCAGCGCCAGGACACTGCATGCGGCCGCGGGCACGCAGAACGCCACCGCCAGGGCGGGCACTGCCAGCGCACGGCCGGTGGCGACGCGGAGCTCGGCAACGGCAGGGGTGGCCTCGAGCAGGGCGCGGGCCGAGATCAGCATGGCGAGCGGGGCGGCGATGGCGATCGCCTTCGACTCCTGGTAGGGCGTGCCCACGAGCAGCGGATAGAGGTAGAGGATCGCGGCGGCGCCGAGGGCCGCGGGGACGGCGAGCTCGCGGCGACTGAGCCACCACCAGAGGCCGAAGCCGAGCGCCGCGAAGCCGACGAGGCCACCGAGCCAGAAGACGGCGGCCGGGGCGAACCCGGCGCCCGGATCGAGACGGAAGTCCCCCGAAGGCCAGATCCCCAGCGCCTCCAGCGGCGAGATCGCGTTGAACAGGTTGCCCAGGCCGTCGCCGTCGGGGTCGAAGGTCTCGAAGCTCCCGAAGTCCGCGATCCGCCCCAGCTCGGGAGCGATCGCCACCACCACGACGCCCGCGGCGAGGGCACCCGGGACGAGCGCTGCGCGCATCGGCTGGAGGCTCCGGCGAGCCGCCAGTTCCGCGACCCCCCAGAGCCCGGCCGCGCCGACCAGCCAGGCCAGGCCGGGGAAGCTGTAGGTGTAGACCGAGCCGATCGCCAGGGCCGCGAGGGGGACGGCCGGGAGCAGGCGCCACCGCGCCGCGGGCTCCGTTCCGCCCAAGGCGCCCTTCGCCAGCTGTTGGAGGCCGATCGCGAAGGCCAGGACGAAGAGCGCCTGCATCGTCTCCTTGAACGCGCCCTGGATCAGGTACGACGCCGCCATGTAGGCGAGGCCGACCAGCAGCGCCCCGGCGACCTGGCGGGTCCTGGCTAGCCCCCCGAGGAGCTCGAGGGCGGCGAGGGAGGCCGCCACGGCAACGGCCAGGGTGAGCCCGCCGAAGGCCTGCAGCAAACTGGGGCCGGCCTGGGAGACGGCGACGACGATCGCGTGGGGGCCGAGCGGGTAGCCCTCGGTGATCAGCCGCTCCTCCCCCCCGTGCGCGAGCCGATCGGCGGCGAAGAGATGCTGAGACATGTCCGGGTTGAGCGAGGTCCCGAGGATGCCGAACCGGCCCTCGACCGCGAACGGCAACGAGGCGAGAATGAGCGCGGCCGCAACCACGGCCAGGCCGACACCGGCCCTCGGCACCGAGAGCTCGCCGGCGGAGGCCCAGGCGGCGAAGCCGCCGACCGCGAGCACGGCGATCGCCGCCAGCGCCGCGGCGGGCTCGTCGGTCAGGTTCAACACGCCCCAGGCAACGCCGGCGAGCAGGGCCAGCCCGACGGCGGGCGAGAGCCAACTCCATTCCCGGCGGCCGCAGAGCGCGAACAGCCCCTGGCCCGACGCGGCCGCTGCAACGAGAATCACCGCCAGCGATGCGTAGGTGCCGACCATGGGGCGGCGAGCCTACCGACGGCGGATGTCGCCGTCCGCTTAGAGGTCGCGCTCGTAGAAGATCATCAGGGGGCCGTCCGGAGCGCCCTCGCGGTTCGTGAAACCGAGCTTCTCGTACAGTGCGCACGCCGCCTTGTCGTCCACGCTCGTGCCCAGATGGATGAAGCCGGCCCCACGGGACCGCGCGAGCTCGAGCGCCACCTCGAGCAGGGCCTGCCCGAGGCCCTCGCCGCGGCGGTCCGGCGCCACGTAGAGCTCCTCCAGGTACGCGTCCAGGCTCTCGGTCCAGAGCGCGGGCCTGAAGCGCAGGACGGCGATCCCGTGCGGGCCATCGCCCCCGAGGAGGATCACGGCCTCGCCCGCGTCGATCAGGGGGAAGAGCCGGCGGGTCAGCGCCTCGACGCCCGGCGTGAACTCGTCGAACTCCGTGTTGAAGTCGTGCAGGAGCGACGCCGCTGCGCTGGCATCGGATGCATCGGCAATCCGGACGCGGGGTGGGTCAGCGGCCACGGTAGTGGGCACTACTGGGCTCGAACCAGTGACCTCCGCCTTGTCGAGGCGGCGCTCTCCCAACTGAGCTAAGCGCCCGGGACGTGGAATCTAGCAGCGGGTTTCGCTCAGCCGGACGCGCCCGGCGGATAGACCGGGCGGGGTCGCAGTTCGTGTGAACGCCGGGGCTCGCGTCAGCCCGGCTCGGGACCAACTCGCAGCTTGAGCCCCTGCACTGCGGTCACGCGTACCCGGTCGCCCGGTCCGAACGAGTTCCCGTCCTCGGCCACGGCGGACCAGATCTCGCCGCGGAGCTTGACCCGGCCCTGCGGGTCGCACGCCTCAGTCACCTCCGCCCGCTCGCCGATCATCCCCTCCGCCCCACCGCGCACGCGATAGCGGTCCAGGAACCGCTTCCACAGGTAGAGCTCGCCGACCTCGATCACGGCGGCGACGCAGACGCCGATCACGTTCCACGGCGAGGGAAGGACGAAGAGGCCGACGATCGAGGCGGTCAGCAGCATGGCCTCGCACCGTAGCCGGGTCCGGCCTCAGCGCAGCTGCACTACCGACTCCCCCAGATCGGCGAAGCGTTCCGCCTGCCCCTCGCGCAGGTGGCGAGCGGCGAAAGCCCGCGCGGACGCCACGAGCCGTTCGCCCAGTGCGGGGTCCCCGCGAACATCGCGGATCGCCGCGGCGAGGGCCTCCGGGTCACCATGGGGAACGGCGAGGCCAAGGCCCTCCGTCTCGATCAGCCGGCGCAGCTCCCCCGTGCAGGCCGCGACGATCGGCCGGCCGATCGCGCACGCGTCGTAGAGCTTGGCCGAGACGACCAGATCCTGCCGCTCGGAAACGAGCACCGCGTCGGCTGCGCGGAGGTGCCGCCCCGCCTCGGCAGGGGACATGAGGGACCGCACGTCGACCTGGCCTGGCAATCCCTCCGCCTCACGCAGGACGTCGGCGCGCCGCGGTCCCTCGCCGATAACGAGGAGGAGGTAGTCGTCGCCGAGCAGCCGTTGGGCCCCGAGCGCGTGCTCCACGCCGTGCGCGAGCCCGATGTTGCCGGCGTACGCCCAGACGAAGCGGCTCGGCGGGAGTCCGACCGCGTCCCTGTCCACCGACATGGCTCCGGCGTCCAGCCACGCCTGGGTGGTGCCGTTGGCGATCGCGACGACCTGCTTCCCGGCGGGCGCCCGGTCGGCGATGTACCCGGCGAAGGCGTCGTTCGCCGTGACCACCGCGCTCGCCTTCGCGTAGACCCATCGCTCCATCCGCTCGAGCATGTCGGTCACCCGCCCCGGCGCCAGCTCCCCCACGGCGATCGGCGTGTACGGCCAGAGGTCGCGGATGTCGAGCAGCAACGGCGCGCGGTGGCGCATCGCGACGAGGGCTCCGGCGGCGGCGACACTGAGCGGCGGCGAGCTCGCGACCACCAGGTCGGGGCGGGACCGAAGCATTCCGGCGCCCGTCGCCAAGCCGGCGTAGGAGCCGTAATACGCAAGTCGCGTGCGCGGGGTCTTGCGTTGCGACGTGGCCACCCACAGATAGGTCACACGAGCGCCGCCGACCCGCCGTTGGATGCGCGGCCGCCCGCGAAAGCCGCCCTCGACGACACCGCTGGGATGGTTGGGCACGGGGCACACGACGTCGACTTCGTGCCCCTTCCGCACGAACGCGTCCACGAAGGCCTCGACGCGGAAACGACCCGCGGTCACCTCGGGGGCGTAGTGCTGGGTGAAGAAAAGAACGCGCATCCATCCGGCAGCCTAGCCTCGCGTACAGTGCTCTCCGATGAGCACTGGGGATGCAACCGAGGGTGGGAGCGCTACCGAGCGCGAAGGGCCACTCCGGGTCCTCTTCATTACCGAGGACGACCCGCTCTACGTGATCGAGTTCTTCGACTCGTTCCTCGACGCATACCCGCGCGAGCGCCTCGAGGTGGCCGGGATCACGGTCAGCCGTGCCTTCAATGAATCACGCGTGGCTACCGCGCAGCGGGTGCTCCGCCTGTACGGCATCCGCGACTTCGCGAAGCTCGCCGCCCGCTTCGCTCAGGCGAAGCTCCGTCGGCGATCGATCGAGTCGCTGGCCCGGCAGTCCTCGATCGCCCTGCTCCCGACCGCTTCGGTGAACGATCCTTCCTACATCCGCCGAGTGCGGGAGCTCGCCCCGGACGTGATCGTCTCCGTTGCCGCTCCCGAGATCTTCCGGGAGGAGCTGCTCTCCTCGGCGGCGATCGGATGCGTCAACATTCACTCGGGCAGGCTTCCCACCTACCGCGGGATGATGCCGGTGTTCTGGCAGATGCTGAATTCGGAGCCGCACGTGACCGTCACCGTGCACGAGATGGCGGCGCAGCTGGACGCCGGGGCCGTGCTCGGCACGGTCGAGCTGCCGATCCTGCCGTCGGATCGTCTCTCCCGCCTGATGGTCGAAGGCAAGCGCGAGGGCGCGCGACTGTTGATCCGGGTGCTCGAGGACCTCGCGCAGGGCGTGACCGACCCCAAGCCCTTGGACCTGGAGCAGGCGTCCTACTTCTCCTTCCCGGGCCCGGCGGAGGCGCGCGAGCTCCGTGCCCTGGGTCACGCCCTCGTGTAGACGAGCGCGCCGCGGGGTTGGAGCACTTGATGACCGCCACACGCCCCTCGGCTGCGATGTCGATCGACGTCGAGGATTGGTTTCAGGTCGAGAACCTGAGGACCGCGATCACCCGTGAGAGCTGGAACGATCGCGAGCTCCGGGTGGAGCGCAACACCGACCGGATGCTCGAGCTCCTGGCCGAGCGCGAGATCCGGTGCACCTGCTTCGTGCTCGGCTGGGTCGCCGACCGCTGCCCCGAGTTGATCCGACGCCTGGCCGCCGCCGGGCACGAGATCGCCAGCCACGGGTACGGGCACGAGCTCGTGTACAGGCTGACGCCATCGGAGTTTCGTGAGGACGTGCGGCGGTGCAAGGTCGCGCTGGAGGACCTCGTTTCAGCGCCCGTGGTCGGCTACCGGGCGCCCAGCTTCTCGATCACGGATTGGTCCATCCCGGTCCTCCAGGAGCTCGGCTTCCAATACGACTCCTCGCTCTTCCCCGCCCTCGCCCACGACCGCTACGGCCGCATCGAGGGCGTCGGCCCGCGCGAGCGCATCGCCGAGCTGGCGCCCGGCTTCAGCGAGGTCTGCATCTCGTCCCTGTTCGTCGGATCCCGCGCGCTCCCGTGGGGAGGCGGCGGCTATTTCCGGTTCCTGCCCTATCCCGTCTTCCGGCGTGGCGTGGCCGGCATCCTCGGCTCGGGGGCGCCGTATGTCTTCTACATCCACCCCTGGGAGATCGACCCCGGCCAGCCGCGCGTCAGCGGGCTTCCCCGAACGCACGCCTTCCGGCACTACGTCGGGCTGCGCACGGCCGAGCGCCGGTTCCGGTCGCTGCTGGGCGACTTCGCCTGGACCACCGTCGCGGACGTCCTCGCCCGGCACGCCGAACCTACGGCTGATAACTCGTGATCTGGACGTTGGCATAGTCGGTGTAGACCGTCTCCTGCCGCGGCTGGCCGGAGACGGAGCCGTCGAAGAGGTCCATGTGGTGGTAGAGACCGATGCCCGCTGAGGAGCTCGGCCGGCCACCCATGAAGTCGATTCCCGACTGACGGTTCACCACCCGGGTCATCGAACCGTTTTGGTCGAGGTCGGCCCAGACCTCATACCAACCGTCCGAGTCCCAGTTGCTGACGATCGCCATCCGGATCCATTCGCCGGTCGGGACCTTGAGGATCTGGTACATGTTGTTGTCCTCACCGTCGCGGGCGATGAACTTGATCCCGTCGGAGCCGATCGTCGCCGAGAACGGCAGGTGGCTGCCGAGTCCGTCGCCGTGCGACTTGAATTGCAGCAGCTGGCTGAACTTCGAGTTGCCGCCGCCGTTTGACTGCTCGTGCGGGAAGGGCGACTCGCCGTTGGCGAGCTCCTGCAGACGGAACGAGTAGTAGAAGGCGTAGTTGCCCGGCGTGAACGCCATCGGGTTGTCGGACGCCGACCACTTCTGGGTCTGGGTCCGGGTGGACTGGTTGCCGGACCTCGTGCGGTCGTAGACCGACTGCACTCCGGTGCGAGATATGTAACGGCGGTAGTACGGGCTCGGAGTCGACTGTCCGATCGCCATGTGCGGATCGCCGTCGCCCGAGCGGCGGACGACGTACGGGTCGTCGGCGCCGCTGACGTTACAGCCAAAGAGGAACGGCGTCGAGTTCGAACCCCAGATCAAGCACGGGTTCGGCTGGGTGGCCAGGTCCTGGGAGACCACCATTCCGGTGCCGGGGACAACCGAGGCCGAGCCGGAGGGATCGGGTGGATCCGGGGGGTCGGGTGGATCCGGGGGATCCGGGGGGTCGGGTGGATCCGGGGGGTCGGGTGGATCCGGGGGATCCGGGGGGTCGGGTGGATCCGGGGGGTCGGGTGGATCCGGGGGGTCGGGTGGATCCGGGGGGTCGGGTGGATCCGGGGGGTCGGGTGGATCCGGGGGGTCGGGGGGATCGGGGGATCGGGGGGATCCGGGGGATCGGGGGGATCCGGGGGATCGGGTGGATCCGGGGGATCGGGTGGAATCGAGGGAAGGTCTACAGCGAACGAGCGGACGGCCGGGGTGGGGTCGGTGTTTCCGGCCCGGTCGATCGCCCGGACCGCGAACGCGTGCGGGCCCTCGGTCATCCCGGACACTGGCTCCGGGCTGGAGCACGCATCCCAATCCGCTTCGTCCAGCCGGCACTCGAATATCGAGCCGGCCTCCGACGCCGAAAACGCGAAGGCGCTCGCGGGCACCGGGATCGTGCCTGACGGCCCGAAGATGATCGCGGTGTCGGGCGCGGTCCTGTCCCGTCGGCCGTGGTGCCGGGCTCGAGGCCGGGTCGTCTTGTGGCGCAGGCGTTCCTTGTGGCCGCTGAACACGTGGTGCGGGTTCGTGTTGGCGAAGCCGCGGAAGCTCTCGGAGCGAGTGGCGTCCCTCTTCGAGTCGGCGGCGAATGCGGAAACAACAAACGCGAGCATCGCCGTGACGATGGCGGCGCTGAGGGTGCGGCTACGGTCGAACATCCGGTTCTCCTCTTCGGCGGCTGAGCCGTCTCGCTGAGCACGAGACCTCTGGCTTTGCGTCCCCGCCTCACAGCGGGTTTGCCTTGTCGGTGGAGGCCGGTCCCGCGGCCCCACGCATTTGTGAGTGTTTCCCTAAGGTTCGGTTTCCAAACCTCAAAACTTGAGAAAAGCTGAAGCTAACTGGAACGTCCGTCCAACCGCCCTGGGAGAAGTCTTGCGCACAGGCGGCGCGGCAAGGCCGCGGCCCCGAGAACGCGAGAGCCCCGCCAGGCGGGGCTCTCGGAGCGCACGGGCCAGAGTGGGTCTCAGCCCTCGCCGGCCTCGTCCTCCTCGCCATCGTCGGCCTCGTCGCCGACCACGTTGAACGAGCGGTCGAGCTGCACGTCGGTCTGGCTGCCGTCTTCCAGCGTCACCTCGACCTCGTAATAGCTCTCCTCGTCGCCGACCTCGGTGCCGGTCACCTGGCCGCCGCCGGTGTGCTCGAGCGCAGCAGCGCTCGCGCTTTCGAGGGCGCTGCCGGAGATCGGCTTCTCGGTCGCATCGTCGTCACCGCCGGTACCGAGGGCAACGCCTGCGCCGCCCGCGGCGATCGCGGCCGCGGCGACGCCGCTGATCAGGATCTTCGTTCGCTTGGTCATTTCATTCCTCCTGGGTTCAGGGTTGATGCCGTGTTTCTACGGAGGCGCGATGAAACGACGATGAACGACGCGCGGGCCTTAGGGTGTGGGCATGGCGGACGTCGACCAAGCGGTGCGGCTGGTGACCGATCCTGCGAACGTGACCCGGATGGGCCAGACCGGCCCAGCCGAGCAGTTCGCCGTCAAGCAGAACCGGGTGCTGAGGGCGCTCCGCGGCGCCGGCGCCGGCAAGGCCGAGGCCCGCGAGCTCGCGCTGAAGGCGCTGGAGCAGGTCGAGGGCGGCGCCGAGCTCCAGGCCCACCGTGGTGCCCAGCCTGTCGGCGGCCGCGGCGACGCGACCGAAGAGCACTGGTGGGTGCCGGCCGCGGTGGTCAGGTTCGAGTAAGCGGAGCAACCGCCCTCGCCGAGGCACGGGCGCGATTCTGGTGCGCAACCGCGGCGTCGCGGATGCGATGTATGTGGTCGCCCATCGCGACTCTGGCTCGCTCGGGGTCTCGGGCGCAGATCGCGTCGACGATGCTCCGGTGCTCGCCGGCGGTCCGCTGCGCCACGGCGGGCAGCTGCACCGTGTAGCCGCGGCTCTCCTCGGCGAGCGCGGCGATCGTCGCCAGGAGGCGCTCGAGCAGCGGGTTGTGCGCGGCGCCGGCGATGCGCTCGTGTAGCTCGACGTCCAAGCGCACCAGCTCGTCCGTCGTCAGGTCTCGCACGCTGCCGCTGCGCGCGCATTCGCGCAGCTCCGCGAGCTCCTCGTCGGCGGCGCGCTCGGCTGCCTGTGCCGCTGCGCCCGGTTCCAACATGAGCCGGACCTCGAAGAGGTGTTCGAGCCCGAAGTCGGAAAGCGCCAGAGTGAACTGGAGCGGGCGCAGGAGCTCCTCGACGCCGAGCGAGGAGACGAAGGTGCCAGACCCGTGCCTGCTCTCGACGATGTGCATCGCCTGAAGCGCCCGAATTGCCTCGCGCACCGTCGGACGGCTGACGCCGAGCGCCGTGCTCAGCGCCCGCTCCGAGGGCAGGCGATCGCCGGGGCGCAGGCGCCCGTCGAGGATCATGTCCTTGACGGTCAGGACCGCGTCCGTCGTGAACCCCGTCCGGGCGAGCGGGCGGAAGTCTGCGACGGGCTCGTCCCCGTCCATCAGCGCTCGACGTGCCCCGAGCCGCCGTCGGGGCCGAGGACCAGGTCCCGCTCGCGGACCGGAACGTGGTCGAGGGGCACCGGGGCCAGGGCCTCGATGAACGCGCAACCGTGTTCGGAGTAGAGCTCGTGCTCGAGCCCCCGGTTGACGACCACGGTGTCCCCCGCGCGGAGGGTGCGGGTCTCGTCCTCGATCGTCATCGTCACCTCGCCCTCGAGGATCAGCATCACCTGCTCGGTGTGCTCATGGCTGTGGCGGGTGACGCGCATCCCGGGCTCGTACGCGGCGCGGCACAGCAGCACCTGTTCGCCCCCGACCGCGTTGATGTGGACGCCGGGTGCGAACTCGTACGTCTCGACGTCGTTGAAGGTGCCGAAGGGTGAGCTCATGCCGCCTCCTCAAGCGCGCGCAGGATCTTCTCTGGAGTGATTGGAAGCTCGGTGATCTGGACGCCGATCGCGTCGGTGACGGCGTTGGCGATGGCGGGGATCGGGGAGTTGGCGGTCATCTCGCCGACGCCCTTCATCCCGAACGGCCCGTTCGCCGAGGGGATCTCGAGGATCGTCGACTCGATCTCGGGCAGCTCCGCCGCGCCCGGCATCAGGTAGTGGGAGAAGTCGTCCGGCGCGTGGTCGGTCTCCGGGTAGTACGGCGCGGTCGTCTCGTACAGCGCGTGCGACATGCCCATCCAGGTTCCCCCGGTGATCTGTCCCTCGACCAGGGCCGGGTTGAGCGCACGGCCCACCTCATACGCGCTCTTGAGGCTCAGTACGCGGACGTGCCCGGTCTCGGTGTCCACCTCGACCTCGGCGATCGTGCACGCGTGAGCCTCCGTCGAGTCCGGGTCCATCGCCCCCGTCTCGGGGTCGACCTCGCTCTTCGGCTTCATGTACATGCCGCGGCCCGAGATCGAGCGCCCGTGCTTGAAGTGGGCGGCCAGGGCGACATCGGCGATCGGGATCGAGCGCTCCGGCACGCCGACGACTCGGATGTTGCCCTTGCCGTCGGTTTCCACGTCCTCGGGCGCCGCCTCGAGCTCGTCGGCCGCGACCTCCAGCAGCACCTCCTTCGCCTCGTTGGCCGCCGCGATGATCGCGTTCCCAACTCGGTGCGTGGCGCGGCTCGCGAAGGTGCCCATGCAATGAGGGCCGGTGTCCGAGTCGGCGGTGTCGACCTGGACGGTCTCGAGCGGGACGCCGAGCGTCTCCGCCCCGATCTGGGCCATGACCGTGCGCAGGCCCTGGCCCAGGTCGACGCTCGAGAGGGTGATCATGAAGGCACCGGTGGGCGTCGAGTGGATCAGCGCCTGGCTCGGATCACCCCCCAGGTTCATGCCGGTCGGGTAGTTGACCGCCGCCATCCCGCGGCCGCGCAGGAGCGTCATTCCGCCACCTGCCCGCGGTCGTTCGAGGTCATCGCCCGCAGCTCGGCCGAGAGCTCGACGCCGGCCATCTCGGCTGCCGCATGCATCGTCTCGACCAGGGTGGCGTCCGCGGTGGTCTTGCCATAGGGGCGCTCGTCGCCGTTGCGGTACGCGTGGCGCAATCGAAGCTCCCACGGGTCGATCTCAAGCTCACGCGCGATCCGGTCCATCTGCATCTCGAGCGCGAACGACGCCTCGGTGACCCCGAAGCCGCGCATCGCGCTCGACGGCGTCCGGTTCGTGAAGACGCAGTGGACGTCGATCGAGACGTTGGGGATCGTGTAGGGCCCGGAGGCGTTGGCCGCGTGCTTCGTGCACCCGTAGGGCGTGTGGCGGCTGTAGGCGCCGGCGTCCTCGTAGCTCGTCACCTCGCGCGAGACGATCGCGCCGTCGTCCATCACGCCGTCGGTGATGTAGATGCGGTTGGCGCTCCGGGTCGAGGAGACCTGCATCTCCTCCTCGCGCGTGTAGACGTAGCGGATCGGGCGGCCCGTTCGCATGGCGGCGAGCGTCGCCAGGGGCTCGACGATGACGTCGACCTTCCCGCCGAAGCCGCCGCCCACGCTGCCCCCGATGAAGCGCAGCTTGTGCGGTGGGACCTGGAGGATGATCGCCGTGTTGTCGAGGCTGAAGAAGATCGCCTGGGTGTTCGTGTAGACGGTGACGCGGCCGTCGGCCTCGGGCTTGGCGACGCAACCCGTCGGCTCAACGGGGGCATGCTCGATCGGGCTCATCTGGTAGCGGCCGGTGATCACGCGGTCGGCCTGCTCGCGGGCGGCCGGGGCATCGCCGTGGCGAACGCGCCGGCAGTGGTGCCCCTCGTAGACGAAGTAGTTCGTGCCCCAGTGGGTGACGATCGGCGCGCCGGGCTCGAGCGCCTCCTCGACGTCGAAGACGGCAGGAAGCTCCTCGAGGTCCAGCTGCACCTTGGCCGCCGCCTCGAACGCGGCCGTCTCGGTCTCCGCCACGACGACCGCGACCGGCTCGCCCTTGTAGCGCACGCGCTCGGCGGCGAGCACCTGCTCCTCGTCGGGCTCGACGCCGATCAGACAGAGGATCGTGTAGACGTTCTTCGGGACGTCCGCGGCGGTCAGCGAGGTGACGAAGCCCGGGACCTTTTCGGCCGCGGAGAAGTCGACGCCACGGATCCGGGCGTGTGCCACCGGGCTGCGCACCGCCTTCATGTGGCACATGCGCGGGAAGCTGACGTCCCCGGAGAAGGTGGTCGAGCCGTTCACGTGACCGAGCGCGTCGCGGCGTTCGTGCGTCCGTCCGATGACGTCGAACGGCTTCGCCCCGTTGCCGGGCGCACTCATGCCGAGGCCTCCCGGCGCTCACGCATCCGGCCCGCCGCGTCTGAGACCGCCGCGATGATCGGCGCGATCCCCGTGCAGCGGCAGACGTTTCCGGAGAGGGCGACGCCGATCTCCTCGGGCGTGGGGTCGGGGTTTCGCTCGAGGAGCGCAGCAGCGACGCTGATCATCCCCGGGCTGCAGAAGCCGCACTGCGATGCGAAGCCCTCGTGAAAGGCGGCCTGAAGCTCGCTCCGGCCGTCGGTCTCGCCGTGTCCCTCGATCGTGCGCACGGCGTGGTCCTCCACGTTCTCGACCGGCACGAGGCACGAAAGGGTCGGCTCACCGTCGAGAAGAACGGTGCAGCTACCGCAGCCGCCCTGGCGACACCCGGCCTTCGCGCCGGTCAGCCCCAGCTGCCCACGCACCACGCTCTGAAGCGTCTCGAGCGGCTCGGCGAGCACCGTCACCGGCTCGCCGTTGAGTTCGAAGCTGACGGCACGGGCGCTCATGCGGCCTCGCCCTCCAGAGCGCTCGCGAGCGCGCGCCTCACATGGACCTTGATCATCCGCGTTCGGTACCAGGCGCTCGCCACAGCGTCGTCGACGACCTCGACCGATCCGGCCGCCGCCTCGACCGCCGCCTCGACCGCCGCCTCGTCGCCGGGCGATCCCACCAGCGCGTCCTCCGCCCCGGTGGCGCGGAACGCGCGGGGGCCGACGGCGCTGAGCGCGATTCGCGCCTCGCTGATCGTCCCGCCTTCGCGCCGCACGCGAGCAGCGACGCTGACCACCGGGGGCGCTCCCGCAGCCAACCGCGCGCAGCGCTCGAAACTGACGGTCCCGGCGCGCCCGGGGATCACGATCTCGGTCAGGAGCTCGCCCGCGAGCGGCCGGTTGCCCTCGAGGGCTTCGGCGAGGGGGATGCGCTGCTCGCCCTGGGCGCCGGCGAGCGCGACCTCCGCGTCGAGTGCCAACAGGACCGGGACCAGGTCGCCGTAGGGACGAGAGACGAGCAGGTTGCCGCCGATCGTCGCGGTCGTTCGGAGCGACCAGCCGCCGATCGACCGAGCGGCTGCCGCGAGGGCCGGGACGTCGTCCAACTCGGCCACCACCTGCAGCGGGGTCATGGCGCCCAGCGTGAGCGCCCCGTTTCGATCCACCTGGTCGAGCCCGGCGCGCGCGAGGCCGATCACCCGACGGTCGTTCAGCTCACCGACGGTCGCTCGCGGAACGATGGTCGTGCCGCCGCCCATCACGATCGCGGTGGGGTCCTCGGAGACGAGCCTTGCGGCCTCGTCCGGCGTGCTCGCGAGCACGTAGTCCCGCACCAAACCCGCTCACTCCTCCTGCTCAGTGGTCAAGTGGTCTGACCGATTCAACCTATACGCGTGAGCGTCCGAGTGTCGGGCGGGTGCTACTCGACGATCTCCGCCTCGGGCGCCTTGCCACGCGGGAGGCCG
The DNA here is from genome assembly GCA_963734015.1 of uncultured bacterium. Taxonomy (GTDB): domain Bacteria; phylum Actinomycetota; class Thermoleophilia; order Solirubrobacterales; family 70-9; genus JALZKA01. Next base: position 28,291 of record CAVTFG010000008.1, read on the forward strand.
GCCAGCGCGACCAGGAACGCGACTGCCATCGCTCCTGCCATCACGTAGAAGACCGTCTGGGACGAGAGGGCGAACGCATCCTGCACCGCCTGGAACTGGGCCGCGCTCGCGTGCCCGGTCGCGTCTCCGGTACCCGCGCTGTGCTGACCGAGGGAGTTCGCGACCTCCACCGCTTCAGCGTGAGGCACGTGATCGGAACCCGTGAGCGACGTGAGCTTGTCCACGACGTTGGTGCGGTTCTGCGAGATCAGGAGCGTGCCGAGCACGGCGAGCCCGAGGCTCGCGCCGAGGTTGCGAGCAGTTTGCGTGATCCCGGTGACCTCGCCGTAGCTGGTGCCCGGCGCTCGGTTGAGCGCGTCGGTTGAGACCGGCCCCAGGATCAGGCCGGTGCCGGCGCCGGCGAGGACGACCCGCCACCAGCCGCCGCCGTCGCTGTAGGCGATGTCGGGCATCGTCTGCGCCCAGAGGAAGAAGCCGACCGCCGCGATCGCGCACCCCGGGACGGCAGCGGCCTTCGCGCCCCGCTTGTCCAGGAGCCGTCCTCCCCACTGCGCGGCGATCACGTATCCGATGAAGAACAAGCCCAGGTAGAGGCCGGCCTGTGACGCGTCGTCGCCGAGCGAGATCTGCGAGTACATGCTCGCGTAGAGGAACATCGGCACGAACGCGATCGAGATCAGGAACAGGATCACGTTGTCGGTGGAGAACGCACGGTTCGCGAAAGTCCGAACCTGGATCAGCGGGCTCGCGGTCGAGAGCTGGGAGACAACGAACCCGGCCATGATCGCCACACCGAGGACGATCGACCCCCAGGTCTTGACGTCGTCCCAGCCCCAGTCGCTCGCCTGCTGGAGGCCGAGCACGAGCAGCCCCATCCCGAGCGCGAACAGCACGGCTCCCCGGTAGTCGAGCTGCGCAGCTTGGCGCCGGTCGTCCGGCTTCGCGCGCAGGGTCAACAGCACCGAGGCGATCGCGACCGGGATGTTGATCCAGAAGATCGCCCGCCACGAGAAGTCGATCAGGTAGCCGCCGGCGAGCGGGCCGAGCGCGGTCATCCCGCCCGCGACGCCGAAGAAGATCGCCAGCGCCTTGCCGCGCTCGCTCTGCGGATAGGCGCCGACGACGATCGCCAGCGCGGCCGGGAACATGATCGCCGCACCGGCGCCCTGGATGACCCGAAAGACGATCAGCCAGGCCTCGGCGATCGAGGTGTCCGGCGTGGCGCCGCAGAGCGCCGAGGCGCCCGCGAAGATGACGATCCCGATCAGGACCATCCGGCGCCGGCCCGCGATGTCGGCGATCCGGCCGCCGAAGGCGAACAGCGCGGCGAGGGCGAGCAGGTAGCCGTTGACGATCCATTGGGCGCCGGTCGGCGAGAGCCCGACGTCGTCCTGGATCTCGGGAACGGCGATCGAGACGATCGTCTGGTCGATGAACGTCATCGACACCGTGAAGATCATCGCGACCAGGACGAGCTTCTTGTTCATCTGTTTCGGACCTTCCCCTCCGCTCCGCCGCCCACCGCCGGCTCCTGCCCCGGTGCGGATGCCGGATCCTGCCACAACGCGCACCCTCCGAGGCGCCAGCTCTGGATCGCGCGATACTCAGCGCGCGATGTCGCAGGAGAACGTTGAGATCGTCCGTCGCTTTCTCGATCGAGCCCACGCGGACCCCGACCGGGTCTGGGGCATCTTCGAGGACAGCGTCGTATGGGAGATCGGCCCGCTCCGCATTCCGGACCTCCCGCCAACCTCCCACGGCCCGGAGCAGGTGCGGGAGTTCTTCCGGCGCTGGGCCGGGTCGTTCGAGGACTGGGACTTTGAAGCGGAGGAGCCGGTCCCGGTCGGTCGAAACGGCGTACTGGTCCGAATCCAGCAGTGGGGACGCGGGAAGGGAAGCGGCGCCAGGGTGGACCTCCGGTTCTGGCAGGCGTGGGAGATGCGCGACGGAAAGGCCATACGAGTTACGCACCACTACGAGAAGGCCGACGCGCTTGACGACATCGGGATCCCGGACTGATACTGGTAGGCGATGTCGGGGGAGAACGTGGAGGTGGTGAGACGCGGGTTCGAGCTTTTCCCGGCCGGCGACTTCGACGCCTGGCTCGAGACGATCG
>CAVTFG010000009.1:0-33567 GCA_963734015.1 uncultured bacterium
TCGCCCCAGCGCTCGCCGAAGACCAGGAGCGCCAACGGCTCACCGAGGGGGATCAGAATGAGGCCGAGCCCCATCCCGACGAGCGCCATCCAGCGCAACGACCGGAGGAACGCAGCGCGCAGGCGACGCTCGTCGTGGGAGATCCGTGCGAACGCGGGGAACACGACGTACGAGGCGCCGGCGCCGAGCAGGGTGTACGAGGTGGTCACGATCCGGTTCGCATACTGGAACTGGCCGAGCGCGGCGGCGCCGACGAAGCTGCCCGCGGCGAGGATCGGGACCCGGTCGCCGATCCTGCGCACGAAACTGCCCGCCAGGACGTGCCGTCCGTATCCGATCAGCTCGCGCCACATCGGAACCGAGCTCAGCCGCAGTTGCGGACGCCACTGGACGAGGGTCCACGAGAGCACGAAATCGGTGACCGCGAACGCGTACTGCGCGACCACGAGCCCCCAGACCCCCATCCCCTCCGAGGTCGCGATGATCGCGGCCACGCCGAACGCGAGCGACGCCGCCGGCTGGACGACGACGCGACGCAGGAATGAGAAGCGACGCTGAAGCAGTGCGTTCGGGATCACGAGCGCCGAGTTGAGGAACAGGACCCCGGCGGTAGCGGCCGCGACCGCCGCTGCCGTGTCGCTGTCGAAGACCAGCCCGATCAGCGGGGCGGTCGCCACCCCCAGCCCGGTGAGCAGTAGCCCGGCCAGGGACGACGCCGCCACCGCCGTCGCGGCGGCCTCCTCGAGGCGATCCGGCCGGTGGATGACGGCTGCGGCCATCCCTGAGCCCCCCAACAGCACGCCGATCCCGATGAGGAAGGTGCCCGCGGTGAAGTCGCCGAGCTCGGTCGGCGTGATCAGCCGTGCGAGCACGATGTACGTGACGAGCGTGATCCCCCGCGCCAGGATGAACCCGCTGCCCGAGAAGCTGATCCCGCGCAGCACGGTTCCGGTGAGCCCCGGACGGCGCTCGGGCGCGCTCATGCGGGGCGGCGCCGGCGCAGCAGGAACCTCGCCCGCCAGGCATGGGACCGCCGCAGGCGCCGGACGAGCGGCGAGACCTTGACCCTGAAGGTCAAGGCGCTGTCGTGACGGTAGATGGCATCCCGGGGCCAGAGCAGCGGCTCGGGGGTTCGCACCCGGCCCGCGACGGCCCCCGCCGTCTCGTACCCGGCCGCCCCGGCGGCGGCGACCACCGCGGGGCTGTGGTCGCCGAACGGATAGGCGATCGAGCGGCAGGGCACCCCGAGCCGCGTCTCGCACTCTGTACGCGAGCGTTCGAGCTCACCGCGTAGCGCATCGCCCTCGAGGCGCGGAAGGCGCGGGTGCGATTCGGTATGCGAGCCGACCTCCCAGCCTTCGGCCTGCAGCTCCCGAAGCTCCTCCCAGGACATCGGGATCAGCTCGCGCTCGTGCTCGGTCCCGAGCCACTGGTCGATCCCCGGCCAGGCCATCGGCACCTCGGTGCCCGCGAACGCAGTCGGCACGAACACCGTTCCCGGCAGGCCGAGCCGTGCCAGCACGGGCCGGGCTAGCTCGTGGACGGAGCGATACGCGTCGTCGAACGTGATCGCGAGCGTCCGGGGCGCCGGCGGGTCGAGTACCGCTTGGTTGAACGTGGCCCCTCGGTAGCCCTTGTCCACCAGGCCCGCGAGCTGTCGCTCGAGCGCCTCCGGCGAGATCGACAAGCCCGAGGGCCAGCTCGGGCTGACCGCGTGGTAGCAGAGGACCAGCACGTCGCTCACGAGGCAGCCTCGCGGGTCCAGGGAAGCGCGCGAGCGAGGCGCTGGTTGCGGGGCACGGCCACGCGGAAGAGCGCCTTGCGGGCGAACGCGTCCGCCCGTCGCGCCCGGGAAGTGGCGTAGTGCTCGAACCGCTCAGCGGTCCGTTCGAAGCGCGAGTCAGCGGTGATCGCCGCCATCGCGCGCAGCTGCACGATGTGGAGCCGGTGGTAGGTGATGTGCGCCACGTTGACGACCGGGTGGGGATAGAGGTCGTATCGCGACCAGCGCCCGGTGTCGTAGCGTGGAAGCGACCGCGCAAGCGCCTCGGTCCCCTGGGCGTCAAGCTCGGAGGCCCCGGGGTCCGAGAGAGCGAGGGCAACGTCGCGACACCCCCAAAGCCCGAAGATCCCGCCGTTCAACACATGCGAGGGAGGATCGGTCGGATACTCCTCGGGGAAGAATCCGCCGTCGAGCTCGGCTCCGACGCCGCCGGCAGCGACCGGCTCGCGCATCGGGTTCAGCGCTCGTAGCGCTGCGTCGGCGTAGCGCTCGTCTCCGGTTGTCAGATGAAGGCGCACGAGGAGGCTTGCGCCCTGGCCCTGCGCCATCCCGGAGACCCATGGCGGCGCCACTCGGTAGGTGTGCTTGTACGGGAAGTCCTTGATCCAGCCGCCGTCCTGGCGACCGCCTCGCTGTTGCTCCTCGCAGAGCCAGTCGCCGGCGCCGCGAGCACCCGCGAGCCAACTCTCGTCGCCGGTGGCGAGGAACCGCTCGTAGCTCCCCAGCGCCCACTGGATGGGGACGACGTGCATCCGGTGGGCGGCCATGCCGAACCAGGGCGGTGGCCAGTGCGGATCCTCGGCCTTGATCGTGAAGTCGACGTAGTAGCCGCGCACCGAGGCGTGAGCGATGCGCGCGCCCAACCGGACGCGAAATCCGCCGGTTCTCCCGAGCGGCCCGGGAACCCCGGCCGGGCGAGGTTGCCCCCGCCCGTTCCCCGTTCTCGTGTCGCTCTGCCGCTCGCCCGTCATGATTCGCCAGCTGCCCGCTTCAGGACTGGCCCCCGGCGCACAAGATAGATGCACGCAGACAGCGACGAAAACCACAGACTGCGCGTCGTCACGCTCGTCGACGGCATCGGGCTGATGGGCGGCGGCGAGAGGCTGGCCCGGGAGATCCTCACGCGGCTCGATCCGACCCGCTTCGATCGCACCCTGTGCGTGAGCCGGTGGTCGCCGGAGCGCGCGGTGGATCCGGCGGCGGCGGCGGTGCTGGCCGAGCTCGACCGCGAGGGGGTCCGATTCCTCGGCTTGCGCCGGCGCGCGTCCTTCGATGTTGCGGCGTGGCGCCCGCTCGTCTCGCGACTTCGCCGCGAGCGCGTCGACATTCTCCACTCACACAAGTTCGGCTCGAACGTCTGGGCCGCGGCTCTGAGACCCCTGACCGCGACACCCGTCGTGCTCGCGCACGAGCACACCTGGTCGTTCGAGGGCCAGCCGATCCGGAAGTTCCTGGACCGGGCGCTGATCGCGCGGCAGGTCGATCGCATCATCACCGTGTCACGCGCGGACCGGCGGCGGATGGCCGAGGTCGAGGGGATCGATCCAGCCAAGCTGCTGTTCGTGCCGAACGGGATCCCCGCGCCGGAACCAGGCGCCGGGGTCGATCTGCGCCCGGAGCTGGGAGTGCCCGCCGAGGCGCCGGTCGTCGGCACCGTCTGCGCACTACGGCCGCAGAAGGCGCTGGACGTCCTCGTCCGGGCCGCCGAGCAGCTTCGCGCCGCGATCCCGGACCTGCGGGTGCTGATCGTCGGTGAGGGGGAGGAACGCGGTCGGATCGAGAGCCTGATCGCCGAGCTCGCGCTCGAGGACACCGTCGGCCTCCTCGGCCGGCGCAACGACGTTCCCGACGTTCTGCGCACGTTCGACGTCGCGGCCTGCAGCTCCGACTTCGAGGGCACGCCGCTGTCGATCCTGGAGTACATGGAAGCGGCGCTGCCCGTGGTCGCGACCCGGGTCGGCGGGGTGCCCGATCTGATCGAGGACGGAGTGAACGGGTGCCTCGTCGAGCCGCGAGACGCCGAAGGACTTGCCGCGGGGCTCGCGAGGCTCCTCGGTGATCCCGACCTCGCGCGGGGGATGGGGCAGCGCGGACGGGCCCGGCGCCGGAGCGAGTTCGACATCTCCAACACGGTGCGCGAGATCGAGCGGCTCTACGAGTCGCTCATCGCGGCCGAGCGGTCCGCGCCGTAGCCGTCCCGCTGGGCGACGTGTGCCACGCCTAACAGAGCCGGGCCCAGCGCGAGCAGGAGCCAGAGGACCTTGCCTGAGTCCTGGCTGATGAAGAAGTTTGCGGCCAGGACTCCCATCATCGCGACCACGCTGCCCCGGGCCATGATCTCCATGCGCCAATCGCCGATGCGCTCGAATGTCCTGGCGGCCCGGAGCCCGGCCGCGAGCGACGAAAGGACGATTGCCAGATAGAGGGCCAATCCGATCACGCCGGTCTCGGAAAGCAGCTGCAGGTAGCTGTTGTGTACCCCGCCGGGGTTGTCGATCACGCGGTCGGTCCGAAACACGGTGCCCGGCTCGAGCACGTGCTCGACCGCCACCTCCTTGAAGTTCCCAGCGCCGATGCCGATCACCGGATCGTCCTGCACCACCCGCCAGCCGACGGCCCAGAGCGTGAATCTGCCCTCCTGTTGCTCGACCTCGCCCTGAGTCGCGTTTCCCAAGCGCTCGCGAATCTCCGGTGGCGCGTAGAGCGCGAAGTAGACCAGGCTGCCGCCCGCGATGAGAACGGCGATCACGGCGAGCTTGGCGCGCCAGCGGCCGGCGATCAGGACGGCGACGAGCAGCGCCGCCCCGAAGCAGATGATTCCCCCGCGCGACCCGGTGAGGAACAGGGCGCTGAGACAGAGGGCCGCCGCGACGCTGGCCGCCAGTCGCGGGACGGTCAAGCCCCGGAGCGCGAGGATCGCCGCTCCAGCGAGCGAGAACCCGCCTACCAGGATGGCCGCGAGGACATTCGGGTCTCGAATCGTCGAGGTCAGGCGGTCCAGGTTCTCGAGGTTGCCCTCCGGACGCAGGACGAGGCCGTACGCCGCTGTGAGCGCCGTGGCGGCGATCAGCGTCGCGAGGACTCGCACCGCGGCATCCCGCGTTCCGACCGCCGTATAGACGATCACGTAGAGGATGCCCACGAGCAGGAACCGGGATGCGTCGGTCAGCGTTGCGGCCGGGTCCGCCGCCCAGGTGCTCCCGATCGTCACCCAGGCGATGAAGGCGAGGAGAAGGTATGAGAGGACCGGATGCTCGTTGAAGATCAGGCGGTCACTGCCGGCAGGCCGGGTGGTCAACCTGGCGATCCAGGCACAGGCGAGAATCAGGCCGGTCAACTTCGTGAAGGTCACCGCGGGCCCCGCCAGGGGGGTCGTCTCGGCGAACACGACCAAGATCAGGATCACGAGACCCGTGGTCAGGTCCGCGAACGTCAGGACCGCGAAGGCGAGCGCAATCGTGACGAACACACCCGCGCGCGGATCGACCCCCGCGATGACGCCGATCATCGCGCATGCCAGGAGCGCGGCCCCCGCGGGCGCCCACCCGGCGGGCCACATGCGTGCCGCCATCAGCGGACGGCGGCGGCGCGGGCGGCTGGAATGTCGGCGTCTCCGGTCGCGATACGCGGACGATCCGAACCGTAGTAGCCGTCCCTCCCGGTGCGCGGGACGCCGATCAGCGTGAACCCGGTGGGGGTGATGTCGGTATCGGCCAGCAGTTCCGCGAGCTCCTGAAGACGGTCCAGCCGTGTCACCCCGAGACGTGCGACCAGAAGCATGTCGTCCACGGTGCGGGCAAGCGGTAGCGCGTCCACGACCGTCGCGAGCGGCGGCGAATCGACTACCACGTAGTCCGCGAGCTCCTTGGCCTGGTCCACCAGTCGCTGGCCTGCCCGCAGCGCGAGCAGCTCGCTCCCCCACGGCCCGGCCTGTTCTGCGACGAGCAGCCCGAGGTTCCCGTTCGTGACCGGAGCCGGCGCGAGGCTGTCCACGAGCGTTGCCTCCTCGATCAGCACGCTGATCACACCGCGCTCGGCGGTGACCGAGAGCGCGGCCGCGATCGAGGGCCGGCGGAGGTCAGCTTCGATCAGAATCACGCGCTTGCCCGCGAACGCAAGCGACGTGGCGAGGTTGATGGCGGTAGTCGTCTTGCCCTCCGAAGGCCCCGCGCTGGTCACCATGATCGCGCCCGATTCGCGCGAGCTGGCCAGCGGGCGGGCGAGGATCGCCCGAAGCGTCCTGTACGCCTCGATCGAGCCCGGAGACAGGTGCTCCCAGTCGAGCGGCAGCTCACTGCTGCCGCGCTCCTTTGGGATGCGGGCGAGGATGGGCAGCCGGTAACGGTCTCGAATCTGACCCTCGCGCTGGAGCCGCGGGTCGAGCACCCGCAACGCGAATGCGCCACCGATTCCGAGGATGAGTCCCGCGAGCGCGCCCGCGATGAGGCTGGCCAGCTTCCTCGGGGACGTGGGCGACCCGGGGACGGTGGCCTCACCGACGACCTCGATCGTCGGATCGTCCCCGGTTCGGAGCTGCTCGAGCTGCCCGAGGCGGATCGTCAGGGCGTCACGGGCTGCGCCGGGCGGGGCGGCCTCCAGGCGCCTCTCGAGCGCGGGCACCACCTCATCGATCCGCTCGTGCAGCACGTCGGTGCGGTACGCCACCGCTCCATTCGCGAACGCGTTCGCGAGGTCGGCGGCGCCTTGGCCGCTCGACGCTTCGGCCGTGATGGCCAGGACGTTGCTCTCTGCCACCGGCTCGACGCTGACGGATTTGAGGAGGGACTGAGGGTCGCGGTCCGTTCCGAGCTCTTCCGCAGCCGCCTCGGCGACGCCGTCGCCCGCGATCAGCGTCGCCTGGGTCTCCACGAGGCGCAGGGGATCGTTCGACTCGGACGGCAGTCCGAGGCCGGAGAGGTCGCCTGCCGTATCCGAGATCGGGGAAACCAGGAGGTCGGCCTGGGCCTCGTAGACCTCGTCGGCCATTACCACGTAGATCAAGGCGCCGGCCGTTGTCGCGAGGACGGCCGCGATCACCAAGGTCATGCGCTCGCGGACGGTCTCGAAGTACCTCTTGAGACCTTGGCTCTCGGCAGGCGGCTGCAGCCACTCGGTGTTGGTTTTCCTGGCGTCAGGCAAGCGGTTTAGTCCCCTCGTGGGATGGATTATGCCGCTTGAGCCCGCGCCGGACCTGACCGCCTCCCAAACTGAGAGAGTTCTACCGCTGCGACTCGCCGTCTATACCGACTATCCGTACACCTCGGACGGCGAGTCCGTCTTCGCGGAGCGTGCGTTTGCGTTGTTCTTGGGGCGACTGCAGAGCCGGCTCGCGCGAATGACGATCGTCGGCCGGTTGCGGCCGGACGACGCCCACGGGCATTACCGGCTTCCCGCCGGGACCGGATTCGCGCCGCTTCCCTACTACGAGAGTCTGGCCGAGCCGTGGGGCGCCATTCGCGCCATGGCCCGATCGCTCGCCGTGTTCTGGCGCACGCTCGACGAGGTGGACGCGTGCTGGCTCCTGGGCCCGCACCCCTTGGCCATCGCGTTCGCGGTGATCGCCCTCGCGCGCCGCCGCAGGGTCTTTCTCGGAGTTCGCCAGGACTTCCCGGAGTACGTGCGCAATCGCCATCCGGGCCGTCGCTCGTTCGTGCTGGCGGCGTGGCTGCTCGAGCTCGCCTATCGCGGGCTCGCCCGACGCTGCCGGACGGTGGTCGTCGGCCCGGCGTTGGCGGAGCGCTATCGCTCGCCTCGGGTCTTGGAGATCGCGGTTTCGCTCGTCGAGGCAGACGACATCGTGAAGCCGGACGAGCCGCGGGGCCGGAGCTATGCGGGCGAGTTGACGATCCTGAGCGTCGGGCGGATCGACGAGGAAAAGAACCCGCTGATGCTCGCCGATGTCGTCGCACGATTGGCGGGCGAGGAGCCTCGCTGGCGTCTGGTCGTGTGTGGGGAGGGCCCGCTCGAGGCGCTCCTGCATGAGCGACTGCAGGCGCTTGGAGTGGCCGATCGAGGCGAGCTTGCGGGCTATGTCGAACACGGGCCGGCGATGGTGCGCAGGTATCGGGATGCCCATTTCCTCCTCCACCCGTCGTGGACGGAGGGACTCCCGCAGGTGATGCTCGAGGCGTTGGCCGCCGGCCTCCCCGTCGTTGCGACCGACGTGGGCGGGATCGGCGCTGCGCTTGGCGACGCGGTCTGGCTGGTCGAGCCCGGCGATGCAGAGGGAGCCGCACGCGCGCTTCGGTCCCTCGCCGACGACACCGGTGCCCGCGATCGGATGGTCTCGCTCGGGCTGACGTACGCGGAGAACCACACGCTCGACGCCGAGGTCGATCGCGTCGTGGGCTTCTTCGCAGCCGCAGCCGTGTAGCGCTTGAGTAGCTTAGGTGGCGAATGGGCGAGGGCGACAATCGGCGATCCGACGAGCCGGAAGAGAGGTGGGAGGACCAGTCCCGCGATCCCTTTTGGTTGGATGCGGAACGCGGGCCCGACTCCGGTCGGGCATTCGGGCGACTGGCGAACCTGACGGACCAGGCTGCGGCCGCCGCGAAACGGGCAGCCGAGGCGATCCGAGCCGAGCTCGAGACCATCACGGGGGTTACCCAGGACGCGGAGCACCAGGGCTCCGACGAAGCCCAGCTGCTTCGGTCGGCAAGCGCCCGGCTCACCCGGTTCGATCGCGAGGCCTCCGGGCTCGCGCGCCTGCTCCGGCAAGCGCGGGAGCCGGAATCCCCCGGTGCCTCTGAGTCATCCGCTCCCGAACCCGTGTCGCCCGGCGCGAGGGTACTCGCGCGGCAGATGGCGGCCGACGGCTATCCGCCGGAGAAGATCGCGGAGCGGCTCACGGAGAGGTTCGGCGTCAGGGATGCGCGGGCGGTGGTCGATCAGATGCTCCGCTCCGAGTAGCGCAGTTCCAGGTCGTGGCCGAGTCGTCGGCTCACCGGTTTCGAGTGGCCTGCTGTTCAATCAAGCGTTCCTCGAGTTCCTCGAGATCCCTGCTGTAGGGGTTCAGCTCCAGTGCGGTGTCAAGCTCCGCCCGAGCGCGACGCGGGTCGGAGCGAAGGTGTAATTCCGCCAGGAAGTAGTGCGGTGTCCATTCCTCCGGACGCTCGTCGGCGGCCTCCTCGAAGGCGGCGATCGCCTCCTCGCGCCGGCCGGCGACTTGGGCGATCGCACCCTCGGCCAGGATGGGCTGGATCGAGAGGCGGTTCAGGTCGCGTGCGCGGTCCAGGTCTTCCTGCGCCCGCTCCGGGTCATCGCGCCAGCCGTTGTAGGCGGCGTCGAGGTAGCGGTCCGCGAGGAACGGGGCGATGACGCTCAGGCCGAGCAAGACGGTGGCAACGACTGCCACGGGTCGGAGGAACCCCGCTCGAGGTGACTCGCCGGCAACCGGGCCGGCCTTGCCGGCGCATGCGGAGCCCAACAGGGCGAAGACCGGCGCCGTGACTCCCGCGTAGGTCCAGAACCAGTCCAGGGAGGAGTGGGCGAGCCAGTAGACGCCGGTCGTGAGCGCGATTCCAGAGACGGTGGCAGCGGTGGGGGAGAGGCCACGCGTCAGCCACGCGCCGGTGAACATCGCGACGATCGTGGTCGCGAACAGGAGCAGGCCGACCATGCCGAGCTCCGACAGGACCTCGAACTCGACGCTGTGCGCGTCGCGGACGCTCTCGATGCCTTCCTCGTCTCGGCGGAGGAGGTACTCGTATTGGTAGCCGCCGCCCCCGGTGCCGACCACGGGTTCTTCGCCCGCGATCTCGAGGGCCACTCGCCATTGGTCGTCCCGCTCGCTGCCGGCGCCGCCGCTGAACCGGCTGGTGATCTCCTCCGAGTGGGGTGAGCCTTGGGTCAGGAACTCGTCGACCCGGTCCTCGACCCAGCCGACGGGATCGCCCGTTCCGATCGTGAAGCCGGCGACCCCGACGACGACCAGGGCGACGGCGCCGAGCGCCACCGCCCGGTTCGCCTGCGCCGCGCGGCGTTCCGACCGCTGCATCCGCCGGCCGACTCCAGCCGCGATCAGGCCAAGTACCACGGCGATCGCGGCGCCGCCGAGCGCCGTCCGTCCCGCCGCACGGATCTCCGCGGTCCCGGTGTACAAGTCGAAGAGCCGGGTGTCGTACAGGTCGGTGACGTCGGGGATGATCAGCAGCGCAGGCAACGCGGCAAGCACCAGCCAGCCGACGGCTCGAGCGCGGTCCCGGGAGAACACTAGAAAGGCACCGAGCGCGACCACGACGGCGATCATCGAGGCCCGGCTCTGGCTCAACGCGGCCAACTCCAAACAGAGCGTCGCCGCGCCGAGCGCGACCGCGCGGAGGCGCCAGTCGAGTTCGCGGCTGGCCGCGAGCCCCACCGCGGGCCAGAGTGCGATGAGGAAGAAGGCCGCGTTCGCGTTCCGATAGCCGATCGGGTACTGGAGGGTCCCGGCATCGACGTAGGTGGCAAAGTCGTCGCCGGTCAGCAGGCCGACGACGGCGATCACCCCCGCGAAGAGCCCGGCGAACGCAAGGGGCACCATCGCCAGGTGCCGCCGCTCGCCGAGCAGGGTGCAGAGCCAGAGCCCGAGTCCGAACGCCAGCGCGTAGCCGGCGATTCGCTGGGCGTCGGCGATCGCCACGTCCGGGGCGGGGCTCCAAAAGGCGGAGAGCGCCGACCAGAGCGCGAGGCCGAGGAGTGCGCCGAGGCCAAGTTTTGCCGGCAGCGTGAGCACCAGCCGCGCCCCCCACGCCATTCGCGATGAGATCAGTACGAACGCAGCGCAGAGCACGATGAGGCCCGGGTACATCACGGCGTCGAAGTACGCGCCCTCCTTCGCGGCCCACCACGCCCACACTCCGGCGAGCGCCACCAGTGCGATCGCGGCCGCGAGCCGTGTCGCGGGCGGGCTCCCCTCGCGCTCCATCCGGCGAGGCTAATGCACGCATCACTTGGTCGCGTCGACGTGGGCTACTCTTGGCGAACCGTGGGGGTCTATTCACGAATCGTCGAAGCGACGCTCGGTCACGAGACCGCCGCCGAGCCCGAAAAGCCCCAGCCCGCGCCGGCTGATCTCGAGGAGGTCGTGGTCGACGTCGGCGGACGAATCCAGGAGATCGTCGATGCTGCGGAGCGCGTCGGCGCCCTGACGGAATCCCTGGGGTTCCGTATCGAGAGCCTCCAGCGTGAGGCCCAGGCGCTGGTCGACGTCCTCGACCAGGCGCGGCGGTCGCTGGGTGAGCTGGCCGAGGTGGAGGCCGCCCAGCCGAGCAGCCGCTCGCCGCAGGGCCTGGCGCCGGCCCCGGAGCCGGCTCCGCGGCCACAGCCCCCGCGGTCGCTCCCGGTTCCGGACGCCAAGCCGGAACCCAGCCCGCAGCGCATCCCCGAGCAGGCCGTGTTGCGGGCAACCCAGATGGCGGTCGCGGGCACCGAACGGACGGAGATCGAGCAGATGCTCCGCGACGAGTTCGGCATCGCCGACGCCACCGAAATGGTCGACCGCGTGCTGCGCTCCGATCGACCCTAGGTCCTCACGGCCCCGGGCTCACGGGTCTTGCCAGATGCGATCGCCGGCGCCGAACTGGCTGACCTCGGTGAGCCTCCCGAACGCGACGATGCGCTGTGCCGCGCTGTACAGCGGGTGGCACGCGGTCAGCACCAGCCGTTCGTAATCCACGTTTCGGACCACGTCGAACTCTGAAGGGTCGACGATCTCGGTCTTCTCGACCTCATAGGTGAACGTGGCGTAGGGCATTTCAAGGACCAGCTCGTCACCGGCCTCGAGCTCGTCGAGCTTGCGGAACGGCGCCAGGTACGTGGTGCGGTGCCCCGCGATCCCGACCGTCTCTCCCTGTCCGGGAAACGCCGAGCCGTCGCCCTGTTCCCGGGTGTCCGAGTCGTCCGATGGCGAGTAGTGGCCCGGGCCCTTCTGGAGCGAAGCGGTGTCGGTCCCCTCGACGAACACGGCGTCGAGGTCGATCGCGTCGATCTGGATGCGCCCGATTCCCTCACCGGTCTCGACCTCGTCGGCGAAGCGGTCGGCGAGGACGCCGACGCGCTCTTCGATCGAGTCGGCGCTGTCGGCGGCGCGCAGGTCCTCGGCGGTCGGGAAGCGGTCCTGGAGATCCTCGAGCTGGTCCTCCGCCTTGCCCTGCTGGATCGACCCGTAGACGGTCGACAGCGGCTCCTTCCAGACGAGCGTGAGTCCCACGTCGAGAAGTACCACCACGCCGGCGGTGACCAGCGTGGTGGAGAGGATGCGCAGGAACCGGTGCATCGCCGGGAATCATGGCGGAGCCGCAGGTCGCCGGCGCTACGCAGGCCCGCGCCGGATGCGAGACTTCCGCCCCCGGTGAGCTCCGCCAACGCCGACAACACCAAGATCGCGTCCTATCTCGCCGAGCCCGACGAGGTCGGCCGGGTCCTGCTGCTCTACTCCGGCGGGCTCGATACGTCGGTGATGCTCCACTGGATCCAGGACCGCTACGAGGCGGAGGTCGTGACCCTGACGGTGAACCTCGGCCAGCCCGGCGAGGACTGGGAGGTGGTGGTCGGCAAGGCGCGTGACCTCGGCGCCGTGGACGCGATCGTCGCCGATGCGCGCGAGGAGTTCGCGGCGGACTACGTCGCCCGGGCGATCAGGGCGAACGCCCTCTACGGCGGCGGCTATCCGCTCTTCACGGCGCTCGGCCGCCCGCTGATCGCGAAGCTCGCCGTGGAGCACGCGCGGGCCACCGGGTGCGACACGATCGCCCATGGCTGCACCGGCAAGGGCAACGACCAGGTCCGCCTGGAGGCGACGATCGCGACGCTGGCTCCGGAGCTGCGCGTGATCGCCCCCGTCCGCGAATGGCGCATGGGGCGCGAGGAGGAGATCGCCTACGCGCGGGAGCACGGGATCCCGGTCAAGGGCGGCACCGAGGCGGCGCCGTACTCGATCGACGACAACCTCTGGGGCCGATCGTCCGAAGGCAAGGAGATCGAGGACCTCGCGAAGGCGCCGGCCGACGACGTCTTCCAGCTCGTCACCCGGCCGCGCGACGCGCCGGACGAGCCGCAGCGGGTCCGCGTGGCCTTCGAGCACGGGGTCCCGGTCGCGCTCGACGGCGAGGGCGCCCCCCTTGAGGACCTGATCGACCGCGCCGCCGAGATCGGCTGCCGCCACGGGGTGGGCATCGTCGACCACATCGAGGACCGGATCGTGGGGCTCAAGGTCCGCGACCTCTACGAGGTCCCCGCGGCGGCGATCCTGCTCACCGCGCACCAGGACCTCGAGAAGCTCGTCTCGACGATCCACCAGAACGAGCACAAGCACGCGCTGGACCGCAGGTGGGCCTACCTCGTCTACGCGGGGCTCTGGCTCGACCCGCTCCGCCGCGATCTCGACGCCTACATGGACTCGGCGAACGAGCGGGTGACCGGCGAGATCACCGTCGAGCTCTACAAGGGGTCGGTCCGCGTGGTCGAGCGTCGCTCGCCGTACGCGCTTTACGACGAGTCGCTTGCGAGCTTCGGCGAGTCGGGCGGCGAGTTCTCGCAGGCGGCGAGCCCGGGCTTCATCGAGCTGTTCACACTGCAGAGCCGGATGGCGCACCGGATTGGCGAGCGCCAAACGGGGGAAGAGAGGGATCGATGAGCAGCCTGTACGAACTGATCGGGCGCCTGGTCGTCCGCCTTGCCTGGTGGCGGTTCGGTCGCCAGATCCAGATCGCCGGGGTCGTCGCGCTGGCCGCGGCCGTGGCGGGTGGGTACCTGCTGAGCCGTCGCGAGCCTCCGGAGGGGTAGGAGAGCCTCCAAGCTGCAACTTCACGCCCAGGTTATGTCCCCTTCCTGAGCGAATACTTAGCGAGCGCTAACGATCCGCTAGCATCGCCCGCTCGCCGGTTTTGCGCCCGAATGCTCTTTCCGGGCCCGGCGATGGCTTTTTGATCGGAGATCGCACGGACACGAAGCCCGGGCCTGGCCTCGGGGGTTGGCGCCGGCCGGGGTTGGCCGCGCGCGCCGTGCTGGTGCTCGTCGCCGGGGTTGCCCTGGTCCTTCCGATCGCAAACGCCGACGGGCAGACGATCGACGGCCTGAACGCGAAGCTCGACCAGGCCAGGGGCGAGGCCGAGGCGCTCGGCGCCGACATCGAGGACAAGATCCTGGCCCTCGCCTCTGCCCGCCAGCGGGCGACGATCGCCGCGGGCCGTGAGGCCGAGCTCGCAGGGCTCCTCGCACGCGGCCAGGAGCGCTCCGCCGAGCTCGCCGACAAGGTCCAACAGGCTCGCGACGAGCTCGCGGAGGCCAAGGCGCGCCTGAAGCGTGCGCTCGCAGCGCTCTCCCAGCGGCTCGTGGCGATCTACAAGTCGGGCGAGACGAACGAGGTGGACGTGCTGCTCGACGCCGACGGCTTCGACGATCTCTCCACCAGGGCCGAGCTGCTCGGTCGGATCCAGGCCGCCGATCGCGCTCTGGCGGAGCGCGTCCGCGACCTGCGCACGGCCATCGCCGACCAGCTTGCCGACGTGGAGCGCGCGAAGGAGCGCGCCGACGCCTACAACGCGCGGATCGACGCCGCGCGCGCCGAGATGGCCGCCGCTCGCGCCGAGGCGGAGGCCGAGGCGGCCGCGCTCGACGACGCACGCGCCGCCCAGGTCGCCGCGCTCGACGGCCTCCAGACCCAGATGGCCGGCTGGTCCGACCGTGTCCAGAAGCTCGAGGAGATCTCGGCGGCGGAGGCCGACAGCGAGGTCGCGGGCTGGGCCGGGACCGGCGACTGGGCCATCCCCGAAGCGATCGTCATCTGCGAGTCAGGCGGGAATTACGGGGCGTTGAACCCCAGCTCCGGCGCCGGCGGCGCCTACCAGATCCTGCCGTCGACCTGGCACGCCTACGGCGGGGAGGGCCTCCCGCATCAGGCCTCGCCTGCAGAGCAGGACGCGATCGCTGCCCAGATCTGGGCCGACTCGGGCCCCGGGGCCTGGGTCTGCGCGGGCTGAGCCGGCCGCTTCAGACCGGGCTCGGCTCCGGCGGCGCCTCGGGCGCGCGCTCCCAGCGCGTGCCACGCAGGAGAACGACGGCGAGGGCGAGGACGATGAGAACCCCGATACCGGCGACCGCGTAGCTTGCGCGCGGCGACAGGATCGCTGCGATCACGCCTCCGAGCAGGAAGCCGACGCCTGAGAGTCCGCTGGCGAGCGATTCCAAGAGGCCGATGACGCGAGCCTGGTAGGCCTGCTCGGTCAGCTCCTGGGTCGCGGTGATCACGGCGACCCATTGCACTCCGTTGCCGATGCCACCGATCACCGACGCCAGGCACGCGACCGCCAGCGTCGGTGCGAGCGCCGTCCCGGTGTAGGCAAGCCCGATGGCGAGGGTTCCGCCGACCAGCAGAACCGGCAGGGGGGTGCGGCTGAACGACGAGAACAAGAGGCTCCCGATCACCATGCCGACACCCCAGGCGGCCAGGAGGAGCCCGTAGCCGAAGTCCCCCGCGTCGAGAGTCTCCTTGGCGAACGCGACCTCGATCGGCAGCACGAGCGCGAAGAACAGGAACGCGATGCCCTCCGCGACCAGGAGCCGCCGCAGCGCCGGGCGCTCCCGCACGTAGTCGAGCCCTCGGCGCAGCCGGTCCATCCAGCCACCGCCCCGGTCTCCCTGGGCCGCCGGGAGGGCCCTCGACGTGAACAACAGGGCCGCCACCACCACGAACGAGGCGGCGTCCGCCAGCAACGAGATCTGGGCACCGGCCGTGGCGACCAGCAGCCCCGCCAGCGCCGGCCCGGCCGCGGCGCCCGCGGTGAAGCCGATGTTGAGGATCGCGTTGCCCTCACGCATCAGCCCGACGGGCTCGAGGATCGCCGCGGCCGTGGCCCGCGTACGGGCGCGCGCCGCGGTTGCCAGCGTGCCGTCGACCGCGGCGAGCAGGAGGACGGCGACGAGCACGAACGTGTCGTTGGTGGCGAATGCCGCGAGCGCGCAGAACGCGAGCGCCTCCAGGAAGTAGATGAGGCCCAGGGCGCTTCGCGAGTGCAGCGAGTCGATGCGGGCAACCAGCGGCGGCGTGGCGAGGGCGGGCACGAACTGCATCGCCACGAACAGGGCCGCGGTCGCGACCGGGCTCCCCGTCTGGTCGAACACGATGACGGCGAGCGCGATCTCGCCGAGCCAGTTGCCCAGCTCGTTGACGACGGACGCGACGGCCAGGCGACCGAAGCCCGCCATGCGCAGCGGCTGGAGGGTCGTCCGGGCTCGTGGCGTACCTGCTTCGGCGCGTTGGGTACCTGATTTCATGGGTTCACTGAAGTTCTTGCAACTTTGGACAGCTTGTGCTTAACTCTGGTTGGTCCTTGAAACAAAACCCCCCGGACAGGGACGAAAGGGAGGAAAAAAAATGGGCGCGCGTCGCGGCTAATCACCAACTTTCGAAGTAACAGGTGTCACAAGTGACGCCACAGGAACGGCCCCGTCCAGGGGTCGTTGTTGTGCTCGCGGCCGTTCGTATCCGGGAGCGTTGACAGTTAGCCGCTCGCTGGTTGCGCCGGACGGCTGGACGACACGTAATCGTGGATCCGCTTGTCGAGCGCGAGCTCGGCTTCGAAGTCGGCGTCCTCGCCGTGGCGGTACGCGAGGGTCTTGTCGGCGAGCATCTCGACGAAGAGCTCGACCAGCCGACCGTCCAGCTGGGTCCCGGAGACCCGGCGCATCTCGTGGATCGCCTCGAATGAGCTCCGCGGCTCGCGGTACGAATCGCGGGCCGTCATCGCGTCGTAGGCATCGGCGACCGCCAGGACCCGGGCGATCCTGGGGATCTCGTCGCCCTTGAGCCCGCGGGGATAGCCGAGCCCGTCGGGTCGCTCGTGGTGGGCGAGGATGATGTCGCCCACCGGCGTGTAGCCGTCGATCTGGGAGACGATCCGAGCGCCCTCGTAGGGATGGCGCTTGATCTGCTCCCAGTCGTCCTCGCTGAGCTGGCCGCGAGCCTTCAGGACTTCGTCGGGGAGGACGAACTTGCCGATGTCGTGGAGCAGGCCGGCGGTGTGCGCCAGCTCCTGGTCCTCCGGCGAAAGCCCCGCGCGCGCGGCCAGCTCGCGCGAGTACCGCGCCACCGCGGCGCTGTGCCGGGCGGTCATCCGGTCGCGGAGGTCGAGGGTGCGGAGCAGCGCGCTGAGGAGCGCCACCTGGAACCCGGCGAGCTGCTTCGCGCGCATCTCGAGCTCGTCGGCGCGCTCCTGGGAGAGGAGGAGCTCGCCCACCAGGAACTGGAAGGTCAGGAGCACGATCGCGAAGAGAATCACGGCCGGCAGGCCCAGGTGGGTGTGCGCCAGCGTGACCGCGAGCGTCAGCAGCCCCGCTGCGAGCTCCGACGGAAGGATCGGGATTACCCAACGGCGCAGGTGGGCGCTGACCTTCGACCCCTCGAGATAGACGCTGTAAACGGCGATCGAGGCGAGGTTGATCGCGAGCGCGGTCGCGAAGAGGCCGAGCACCAGAAGGTAGAAGCTGACGTCGTGCGGCCCGAGTTCGAGGACGTCGATCGCGAAATGGAACAGCGCTCCGGAGATCAGCGGGAAGGTGGCGTAGACCAGCAGGTTGATCAGCAGGTCCGTCTCGCCGTAGCGGGAGCGGAGCCAGCTGACGAGGATGGTGCTGACGCCGACCACGACGCCCGGCGCGGCGCCCAGCAGTGCGGTCGCGGTCACGATCGCCAGCAGACTTCCGGAGATCTTGACCCGCCAGGCGGCGGTCTCCACCGCGCGCAGGTCGCTGATCACCGACAGTGCGATCAGCAGCGCGAGCAGCGGCAGGTCCCAGTTCGCCTCGGGCGCGAGCACGACCGCGGCCAGGAGCGCAGCGGCCAGGAGCGCGAGCTCGCCCGCGATCACGAGTCGAGTGGGTCGACCGACCATCTCTAGCTTGGTGGTGGGGTTGGTGGCGGGGGTTGTCGGTCGGTCTAGTCGCTCAGGGTCGGGACCGAGCCACCACGGCCCAGCCGCGGCACGGGGTGGTCGCCCGCGCCGGTCTCCCGCATCGAGTCGATGAATCGATCGAGGTCGTCACGCGCGTATCGGCGCTGGCCTCCCGGCGTGCGGTAGGTGGCGACGAGCCCGTCGTTCGACCACTTCCGCAGCGAGGCGGCGCTGACCCCCAGGTATTCGGCAGCCTGCCCAACGTTCAGCAACCTGGCCGTGGTTTCGATGTCCATCTTGCGTCCTCCCGGTTTCTCGAGACTCGCCGCGAAAAGCGGCAGAAACTTCAGATCCGCTGCGAAGCCTGCGGACAACCAGGTAGTCGTGCAAGCTCTCCGGGAGGGCGCGACGAGGACATGCGCAACTTCACGGCGCCGAACTTGCAACATCTGCACACCCTGAAACCAGGTATGCAATGCCAGAGATCAGGTAATGCGGATCAGCTGGGCAGGCTTGCCAGCAGGCGGCTGGCGGCCTCGCTCGGCCGTGTGCCGAGCTCCGACATGCCCTCCCGGCCGCCGACAAGGCGCGCGGCGCGGTAGGCGAACGCCTCGGCGCCGCCGGCCCGCAGGGCGCGCCGGAGCGGCTCGCCCAGCACGTCCAGGCGGGGCGAGGCCCCGCAGAGCACGACGGCCTGCGGCTCGAGCGCGCGAAGCGCCGCCGCGTAGCGGCGTTCGGCGAGGTCGGCCGAGAGCAGGAGGACGCGCAGGCCGGTCCGGCGCAGGCACAGCTCGAGCGCCTGGGCGTGCACCGCTTCGAGGCCGAGCGGGGGCCCCGAGTCGAGCAGGAGGACGCCGGCGGGGCGTGATGCGGGCGGCGCCAGGCGCCGTGCGCCGTGCAGCCAGCCGGTCGCCCAGCGGCACGCGTACTCGAGCTCGGCCTCACCGCCGGTCCGCCGGGCGGCGGTCTCGAGCGCGGGGAGGAGGACCTCCTCGAGCGTGCGTTCGACGGTGCGGACCGCCAGGCTCTCCTCGAGCTCGCGGTCGGCGGCGGCCTCGTCGAAGCGGTCGAACGCCGAGAGCAGCCGGGCGGGCGACGCCGGTCCGCGGCCGCGGCGCTGAGCGATCTCGACGGCCGATGAGATGTTGTGCGTCTCGCGCAGCGCGTCGCGCAGGGCCTCGATCTCGTCGAGCTCGTACTGGCGATGGTTCCCGGGCGTCCGCGCGGGCTGCGGGTATCCGAGCCGGCGCTCCCAGGTGCGCAGCGTGGAGGGGCTGACGCCCAGCATTTCCGCCGCGGCAGCGGTTCGAATCCCCGTCATTGCAAGATCACCGCTGGTTTTTCGCGGTTTGCGGCGACTTTTTCAAGTGCCGTTATGGATCTTGCAACGAAGCTTCCGGCGCGAGAGCTGCGACCTCGCCGTCGGCACGGGCGGCCCAGGCCGCCTGTTCGGCCGCCTCGAGCAGGTCGTCGGCGGTGGTTCCGTGGGTGGGACATTCGGCGATGCCCGCGGTGATGGACACCCGCGGGCCATGGTCCGACTGTGAGCCCTCGACGACGTCCGCGATGCGCACGCCGAGCTCGATCAGGTCCCGCGCCTTCCGGCCCGCCGCGAGTACCACGAGTTGCCCCTCGGCGATCCGGAACGCGCGCTCCTCGCCCGCGAGCTGGCCGCTCACGACCGCGGCGACGGCCGCCATCATGCGCCACGAGGCGTTCTCGCCGTAGCCGGCGCTGATCCGCTCGACCCCTTCGATCTCGAAGTGGGCCACGCTGAACGGGGCTCCCGAGCTGCGGTTCTCGGTCAGCAGGATGCGCAGCCACTCGTTCAGCTCGGCCGGGCCCGCAAGGCCGGTTTCGGGATCGCGCGCCGCCTCGCCCGAGCGTTCCCGCACCAGCGACTCGAGGGCCACCGACTGCACCGCGCCGAAGACCTCGGCCAGGCGCCCGACAGCGCGGGCGAACTCCCCTCGGTCGCGCTCCGGGATCTCCCGCCCAAGCGCCTGGATCAGCAGCGCCTGCAGGGCCGCGAGCTCGCGGGGCAACCGCTCCGCACCCCGGGATCCGAGAGCGGCGGCGAACGAGGCCGCGCGCTCGCGGGCGGCCGGAGTGAGCACCAGCTCGCGCGTCGGCCCCGGGTCCGTGAGCTGGCCCAGGATCTCGGCGATCAGCGGTGGCGCCTCCTGCGCGATCCATCCGACCGGCAGGTCGTTGACGTCGGCGAGCGGGGTCCGCTCGACCACCTCGACGAGCCACTCCTTGGCGAGGCCCTCCCAGGCGGCCGGCGACAGTGAGATCTCGGCGGCCGGTGTTGGATCCTGCACGGTGGTGCCAACCGTAGTCCAAGAGCCGGGCGGATCGGGAAGAACAATTCAGAGGGACGCCGGGTGGCTGATCTACACTCGTTGGCGAGTTGGCTGACGACCAAGGCCTTAGACCGCGCGAGCGGGACCTGCCGCCCGCCTCATCGGGGACGGACGAAGCCGGGGACCCGGGCGGCGACGCGA
The DNA here is from genome assembly GCA_963734015.1 of uncultured bacterium. GTDB lineage: Bacteria > Actinomycetota > Thermoleophilia > Solirubrobacterales > 70-9 > JALZKA01. Next base: position 20,160 of record CAVTFG010000009.1, read on the forward strand.
TCCTTGGCGCCGCCCTCGAGGGCCTGCGCCGCGCGGCCGAGGAAGTCGAGGTCGAGCGCTCGACCGCGGAGACCCTGCAGCGCAGCCTCCTGCGGCAGCAGCTCCCCGAGCTGCCGGGCCTCCGGCTCGCCGCGCGCTACCTCCCGGGCAGCGGTGAGGCGCGGATCGGGGGCGACTGGTATGACGCGATCCCGCTGCGCGACGGCCGGCTGGCGTTGGTGATCGGCGACGTGGTGGGCCGCGGGATCGAAGCGGCCGCCCGCATGGCGCACCTGCAGAGCGCGGTCCGGGCGTACGCCCTGGAAGGGCTGCGGCCGTCCCTCGTGCTCGAGCGCATGAACGGGTTCGTCGAAGAGCTCGAGAAGCGCTGCACCGCCACGCTCCTGCTCGCGGTCGTCGACCCCGACGCGGAGACGGTGCGGCTCGCGACCGCCGGCCACCCGCCGCCGTTGATCGTGAACGGCGACGGGACCCCGAGCTTCGCGGAGGGCCCGCCTGGGAACCCGCTCGGAGCCGCGCACTTCCCGAGTTACGAGGAGACGGTGCTCGCGCTGCCGGCGGGCAGCGCGCTGGTTCTCTACACCGACGGCCTGGTCGAGGGCTCCGACCGCTCGCTGGACCAGGGCATGGAAATCCTCAGCGGGGCGGCCCCGGACCTGCCCGACGATCCGGACGAGGTCTGCAGGCGGCTCCTCGACCGTGCCCTCGAGGACGGCCACGCGCACGACGACGTCGCGCTGTTGGTCGCCCGACTCGACGCGCCGCCGGCGATCCTCGACCTGATCCTGCGCGCCGAGCCCGGCTCGCTGGTGGCGGTGCGGCGCGCGCTCGGGCGCTGGCTCCGGGCGAGCGGCGTCGGGGACGCGGACGCGTACGAGATCCAGGTGGCCTGCGGCGAGGCGTGCTCGAACGCCATCACCCACGCCTACCCGCCGGGCGAGGCGCACTTCGCCGTGCGCGCCAGCCGCGACGGCAACGAGCTTGCGATCGAGGTTTCGGACTTCGGCGCGTGGCGCCCGCCGCGCGGCGGCCAGGGGGGCCGGGGGCTCGCGCTGATCGAGCAGCTCACGGATTCGCTGGAGATCGATCGCGGGATTGCGGGAACAACGGTCAAGATGCGACGGCGATCGAATGGGGTGCCTGGGTGATGCGAGACCGGTTGGCGGAAGTTCGCTTCGAAGAGGTTGGGGTCGACACCGTGATCGCGGCCGTGACCGGCGAGATCGACGGATCGAACGCGGGCGAGGTGCAGCGCGCGGTGGCCGAGCACGTGCCGACCACGGCGCGATCGCTCGTCATCGACCTCAGCCAGACCGCGTACATCGACAGCACCGGGGTCGAGCTCCTGTTCGAGCTGGCGCGCCGGCTCTCGTCCCGCCGCCAGGCGTTCAGCGTGGTCGTGCCGCACGGTTCCGGCGTGCGGCGGGTCCTGGAGCTCTGCGACATCGCGAGCGTGGGTGCGCTCGTGGCGACCCGCGACGAGGCGCTCGCCGCCGACGGTTCGGCTCAGGCCTAGGTCGCCGCTACGGGGTCTCGAGGGTGCCGGTCCACGAGGCCCGGAACCGTTGCAGCGCGGAACGCAGCGCCGGCGTGAGGTCGCCGCCGCCGGCGAGGATGTCCGCCACACGGTTTCCGAAGGCCTCGAGCAGGAGGAGCTCGCGCCGGCTCGTCGGCCGGGACGATCGGACCTCGAGGCAGAGGATCCCGGTCAGGCGGCCACCGCTGACCATCGGCGTCACCAGCATCGGTGCGGCGACCGAGCCCTCGTCGTGCTTCGGGGCCGATACGAGCCGTGCCCGGCGTTCGAGGGCGACGCGGCCGATGCTGCCCTCGCCCAGCGTGAGCTCGTGGGCGGGAGTCGGGGTGGGCGTATGGGCACTCGATGCGTGCGCGGCCAGCTGGAGGGCAAGGCCCCCCTCCTGTGCGAAGTAGACGGTTGCGGCGTTTACGTCGGCGAGCGCAGCGACGCCCGAGAGCAGGGCGGTGAGCGTTGCGCTGGACGTCGCGGTGGGCGGTGCGGGCTGCGCCGGGGCGGCAGCCGGCGGCTCCGCGGGCCGGGCGTCCCCGATCTGCCCGTCCTCGAGCGCCAGCGCGACGGCCTGCGAGCGCGTGGACGCACCCAGCTTGTCCATCGCGTTGCGGACGTGCGTGCGGACCGTCTCGGGCGAGAGGACGAGGCGCTCGGCGATCGCCGCTCCGCTGAGGCCTTCGGCCAGCATGCCGAGGACCTCACGCTCGCGCGCGCTCAGCGGCCGCGACCCTGATCCGGTCGCCCGGCGCTTGGATGCTCCTCTCAGGTCCGAACCGGCCATTTCCCAGATTTCCCCCCGACCCCTTTCCCAAGGTCACGCTGTGGGCGAGACTAGCAAGTCCCCGATATGAGGTATCGGCGTACCCGGTTCCTGCGTAGAGCGCTGCAATTTGCGCTTGCAAAAGCGGAATTCGGACCCCATCCTGCGATTACACGTTTTCTTTGGCCGGTTGCTCTGCCGGCCGCCCCGTGGCGACACGGGTGTACGAGGGGGATGATCGCAATCGACACCCAGAACTCACGCATCGGATTCGGGTCCGGAATCTGCGGCTTGGCCGCGCTTCTGTTCGTGGGGCTGGCGCTTCTGCTTCCCGCAGCGGCGAGCGCACAGGACTGCGCCGGGCCGACGGGTGATCAGTACTGCCCGAACACCCAGGTGCTCACCGGAAGCGGCTCCGGCTCCGGCGGCGATCCGCAGGATCCGAGCGCCACCGCCTCGGGCGGACTGCCGTTCACCGGCTTCGACATCGCCCTGAGCCTGGCTGCAGGCGCCGGACTGCTCGGCGCGGGCCTCGCCCTGCGCCGTGCGAACCGCGCCCGGGACATCGCCGGATGACGCAGCGGCGAAAGCCGCGGGTCCGGGCGCTCCGCGCCCGGCGCGTGATCGACCTCGTCGGGCTGCGCGTGGCGCCGGCGGCGACGGCGGCGTTGATCGTGTGGTCGCACACGAACTACGGGAAGGGTTTGATCACGTTCCTCGCCGTGCTGGTCGCAGGCCAGGTGCTCGAGCGCGCTCGTTTCCCCCTCTCGCTGATGCCGGCAGCACGGATCTTCGTGGGGCTGGCCGCGCCCGTGCTCGGCATGGGCGCCGCAGCCCTGGCGATGCTGGCCATGGAACGAACCTTGAGCTTCGGCGACATGGCGGCTGCCGTGATCGGGGCCTGGCTGGTCCTCGCGCTGGGCGCGTGGATCCGCTATCGGGTCGACCGTGTCGCCAGCGCCCGAATCGCGGTGATCGGCGACCGCTCGTTCGCGATGGATCTGGCTCGAGAGTTCGACGAGGCACGGATCCACGACCACAAGCTGGCCGGCTGGATCGGACGGCCGGGCGACAGCACCGACGGGCTCGTGTGGCTGGGAAGCCTGCGCGAGGTGCGTCAGATCGTGCTGGATCAGGACATCGAGCTCTTGGTGTGTGCTCCCGGCAACGATCTGTCGGAGGTCGAGGAGCAGGCGGTGTTCGAAACCGTTGCGGACTTCTGCCTGGACCTTCCCGTGAAGATGATGGGCGCGAACCAGCTCTACGAGCAGCTCCTGGGACACGTCCCGATCGGCACGATCGACTCCGCGTGGTTCCGCTACATCATGCATCCGCGATTCCACGCAGCGTCGCCCTTGTCGAAGCGCTTCCTGGACCTCACGGGGTCGCTCGCAATCGGCCTGCTGTTCTCGCCGTTCATCATCGCGGGAGCGATCGGCATCAAGCTCGGTGACCGCGGACCGATCCTGTACCGGCAGCGCCGGGTGGGCGAAAACGGCAAGGAGTTCCAGATGCTGAAGCTCCGCTCGATGTCCGTTGACGCCGAGGTGAACGGCCCGCAGTGGTCCAAGGGTGAGGACACGCGCGTGACGCGGGTCGGCCGCCTCCTCCGCCGCACCCACATCGATGAGCTGCCGCAGCTCTGGAACGTCCTTCGCGGCGACATGACGCTGGTGGGCCCGCGCCCGGAGCGGCCTGAGCTCGTCGCGCAGATCGAGCGCCAGTACCCGCATTACACCCGCCGCCATCTGGTGAAGCCGGGGATCGCCGGGTGGGCGCAGCTGCGCTGCGGCTACGCCGGATCGAACCTGGGAACGGCGTGGAAGCTTTGCCACGACCTCTACTACGTCAAGCATCGCTCGTTCCTCGGCGACCTGCTGATCCTGTTCGAAACGGCTTTCGAGACGTTCCGCGACGCGCATCGCTCGCTCAGGTCGCCGGCGGAGAGGTTCCTCGTCAACCCGGTTCACACTGAGATCCGTGGCTGACCTGGCCCTCGTCCACGATCGCGGCACCACGACCGCGGTGCCGGTACCGCAGGCGGTCCTCGTCGTGAACGACCGACGCCGCTGTGCGGAGGCGAACGAGCAGGCATGTGAGCTGATCGGCCTCAGCCGCGACGAGATCGTCGGGCGGCGGCTGGACAGCCTGCTCAAGCCGAACATGCGCGGCCGTCTGAGCCATGTGTGGACGGCGTTCGCCGAGGCGGGTGGGCACGCGGGCCCGTTCACGCTGGCGAGCGGGGCGGAGATTCAAATCGCGCTGACACCGAACCTGATGCCTGATCGTCATCTGCTGGTGCTCGCGCCGATCGCGCCCGGCGTGGTGACCACCACCGATGGGCGGGCCGAGCCGACCGCCTCCGAGGAACATTCGCCCCCCGCGCCCCAGGGCCGGCAGCCGTCGGCCCGCGAGCTCGAGGTGCTGACCCTCCTGGCGGACGGAGCCACTGATCCTCAGATCGCGAAGCGACTCGAGCTCTCGCCCGCCACCGTGCAGACCCACGTGCGGAACGCGAAGGCGAAGCTGGGAGCGCGGACGCGCGCCCAAGCCGTGGCGCTGGTTCTCGAGCGTGGCCTGATCCAGCACTGAGCCAGGGCACCCGCCACGCGGGCCGGGGGCAGACGACCTCCGGGCTACCCGTCCGCGATCGCTCGGATCTGGCGCGGGCGGACGAGGCTCACGAGGACGCCGTCCTCGACGGCCGCGAGCCCACCCTTCTTCATCGTCACCCGGGCGCCGGTGGCCTGTTGGATGGCGCGCGAGAAATCGGGCTCGTGGCCGACCAGAAGCACGTCGCCCCGCCCGGCAGCCAGCTCCGCCGGGTCGAAGTCGCCACCACGGAGGCCGGAGGCTGTCTCGGCCGTCGCGCCGAGCGCCTCGCAGGCAAGCTCGGCGGTGGCCAGGGCGCGGACCTTTGGGCTCGCGAGGCACGCGTCGATCGTGACGTCCAGGCGCGCCAGCGCGCGCCCCGCATCGCGAGCCTGGCGTTCGCCCTTCGCCGTCAGGCGCCGCGCCGCATCGTCTCCGCCTGAGTCCTCGGCGTCGCCGTGTCGCAGGAACCAGATCACGGGTTCACCGTACCCGCACGTTGCAGGATCAGCCCGGGTTGGCATCTGGTCTCGCTGACAAGATGAGCCGATGGCCGGAGCCGTCGCACACCTACACGTCCACAGCGAGTACTCGCTGCTCGACGGCGCCTGCAAGATCGACAAGATGGCCCAACGAGCCGCCGAGCTCGGCATGCCCGCGCTCGGCCTGACCGACCACGGCGTGATGAACGGGGCCGTCGACCACTACAAGGCCTGCCGCGCCGCGGGGATCAAGCCGATCCTCGGGCTCGAGGCCTACCTGGTCGACGATCACACCAACGCCGACCGCCGCTCCGAACGGAACCACCTCACGCTGCTCGCGGCCTCGGACGAAGGGTTTCGGAACCTGGTCAAGCTCAGTTCTTCGGGGTTCCTGGAGGGGTTCGGGCGCGGGAAGGCAAACGTCGACATGGCGATGCTCGAGCGCCATTCGGCCGGCTTGATCGCCCTCACCGGCTGCCTGCAGTCGCGCTTCTGCCGGCGTCTCGTCGAGGACCGCCCGACGGACGCCCGCGCCCATCTCGACGACCTGCTCCAGGCGTTCGGTGCGGACAACGTGTACATGGAGATCCAGGTCAACGGGATCGCCGAGCAGGACAAGGCCAATGAGGGCATCGTCCGGTACGCGCGTGAGGTCGGCCGCCCGCTGGTCGCGACGGGCGACGTCCACTATCTCCGCCGCGAGGACTACCAGCACCACGCGGCACTGCTCTGCGTCCAGACGAAGTCGACGCTGGAGCAGCCGAAGTTGCGGTTCGACACCAACGAGTTCTTCCTCAAGAGCTACGACGAGATGGCGGAGGCCTTCGCGCCCTGGCCCGAGGCGGTCCCGACCACGATCGAGATCGCCGAGCGCTGCTCGACCGAGATCGAGCTGGGCAAGCTGCTGCTGCCGCGCTTTCCGGCGCCGGAGGGCGAGGAGCCGGCGGCGATGCTGCGGCGGCTTGCCGACGAGGGGCTGCGCCGCCGCTACTCGGAGCCACTTCCCGCCGCGGCGATCGAGCGGCTCGAGTTCGAGCTCGGGGTGATCGGCGAAATGGGCTTCGAGTCGTACTTCCTGATCGTCTGGGACTTCGTCAAGTACGCGAAGGAGAACGGGATCGCGGTGGGTCCCGGGCGCGGCTCCGCGGCCGGCTCGATCGTCGCTTACTCCCTCGACATCACGGACCTCGACCCCCTCGCCAACGACCTCCTGTTCGAGCGGTTCCTCAACCCGGCGCGCAAGTCGATGCCGGACATCGACATCGATTTCTCGGTCCGCGGCCGGGACCGGGTGATCCGCTACGTCCAGGAGAAGTACGGGCGCGAGTCCGTCGCGCAGATCATCACCTTCGGCAAGATGGCCCCGCGCGCCGCGACGCGCGACGCCGCTCGCGTCCTGGGCTACGACTACGGCACCGGCGACCGCGTCGCGAAGCTCATCCCGGAGCCGATCATGGGCCGCAGCCCCAGCTTCGCCGAGTGCCTGAAGCCCGGCCAGGAGCTGCGCCAGACGGTCGACGCCGACGCCGACGCGAAGCGGATCGTGGACGTCGCCCAGGGCCTCGAGGGCAAGATCCGCAACAACTCGATCCACGCGGCCGCCGTGGTGATCGCCGACCGCCCGCTCGACGAGATCGTCCCCCTCCAGCTCGCCGAGGACCGCAACGCATCGGCCGAGAAGGGCCCCGACGGCCGGCTGGAGCGCCAGCGCAAGATCGTCACGCAGTACTCGATGGGCCCGATTGAGGAGATCGGCCTCCTGAAGATGGACTTCCTCGGCTTGCGGAACCTCGACGTGATCGAGGACGCGGTCGCGATCATCGAGCGCTCACGCGAGATCGAGATCGACATGCCGTCGATCCCGATGGACGACGCGAAGACGTACGAGATGCTCGCCCGCGGTGACTCCGTCGGCGTGTTCCAGTTCGAGTCGGAGGGGATGCGTGACGCGCTGCGCAAGGTCCGCCCGACGGATTTCGACGACATCGTCGCGCTCGGCGCCCTGTACCGGCCGGGAGCGATGCGCTACATCGACGATTACGCCCGCGGCAAGCGCGACCCCTCCTCGGTGACCTACGCGGACGACCGCCTGCGACCGATCACGGAGGCCACCTACGGCTGTTGCATCTATCAGGAGCAGCTGATGGAGATCTCGAAGCAGATCGGCGGCTTCACCCCGGCCGAGTCCGACGACCTGCGCAAGGCGATCGGCAAGAAGAAGCGCGACCTGATGGCGACGATGAAGGACAAGTTCCTCGAGGGCTCGTCCACGTCGGGGACCCAGCGCCGGGTCGCCGACGACCTCTGGTCGCTGATGACCGCCGCCGCCGACTACTCGTTCAACAAGTCGCACGCGGCTTGTTACGCGCTGATCTCCTACCGGACCGCGTACCTGAAGGCGAACTACCCGGCCGAGTACATGGCGGCCGTGATCTCCTCGGTCATGTCGACCAAGGACAAGGTTCCGTTCTTCGTCAACCGCTGCAACGAGATGGGGATCGACGTCCTGCCGCCGGACGTGAACACGTCCGACCACGGCTTCGTGGTCTCGGGCAAGTCGATCCGATTCGGGCTCGACGCCGTCAAGAACGTCGGCCATCAGGCGGTGGAGGCGATCATCGGCGCCCGCGAGCGCGGCGGGCCGTTCGAGTCGATCTGGGACTTCTGCGACCGGGTCGACGCGCGGGCCGTGAACAAGCGCGCGATCGAGTGCCTGGTCAAATGCGGCGGCCTCGACTCGACCGGCGCCAGCCGCCGCGGGATGCTGGAGGTGCTCCCACAGGCCCAGGCGTCGGGCCAGAAGGCACAGGACGACGCGCTGCGCGGCCAGGGCTCGATCTTCGACCTCGGCGGGGAGGGCGCGGCCGAGGACCCGCCGGCCGGAGAGTTCGGTGCTCAGCGCCCGCCGGTCCCGGCGGAGGAATTCGGCCAGCGCGAGCTGCTGACGCTCGAGAAGGAGACGCTCGGGACGTTCCTCTCGTCCCATCCGCTCACCGAGGTGCGGGAGGCGCTGCGGGAGGCGGTGGACTGCTCGCTCGCCGACGTCGCCGGCAAGCCGGACGGGGCGTGGATCACCGTCGGCGGGATCGTGGCGGAGGCGAAGAAGGTCCGCACCCGCAGCGGCGGCTATGTGATGTTCGCCAAGCTGGACGACCTGGAGGGACAGGTCGAGCTGTTCGTGCGGGACGCCGCCGGCGAGCAGGCCGAGGCGATCACGCTCGACCGCGTCGTCGTGATTCGCGGCCGCGTCGACCACAAGGGGCGTGACCAGATGAGCGTGGTGGTCCAGGAGGCGAACGCGTTCGAGCCCGACGCGGACGAGCTGGCGAAGGCGAGGGCGCGTGCGACGAAGCGCAGCGCGCCCGCACGGATCGTGCTGCGCATCGACGCCAGCCGGTTCGGAGCCGAGCTCGTCGAGGAGCTGAAGGGCCTCTTCGAGGCGTATCCGGGGGGGACCGAGGTGGCGCTCGAGATGACGACCCGCGAGGGCGTCAGGCGCCTGCGCTTCGGCGAGGGCTACCGCGTCGACCCGGACCACGGGCTGCGCGCGGAGCTGGACCAGCTCCTCGGACCGAAGGCTCTTGCCGCTTAGTATCCCGGTATGGCGCTAGAGCAGCGTGAGGTCGCCCGACACGGCGAATGCCGGCGGTGCTCCACGTTCTGCGACAAGCTCGTCGAGCCGCGGGGCTGCCTCGAGATGCGCTGCGGCTACCTCTACAGCTACGAGGATCGCTGGACCGGCAACCGCTACATGGGCTGCCTTCGCAAGGTCTTCCGCGCCGAGGTCGACGTCGAGATGTTCGAGCTCGCCGAGAACGCCGGCGGGTTCGGCGGTCTGAAGATGACCGGCGAGCCGCTGCCGCAGTGCCAGTTCAGCGTCGAGCCGGCCTACGCGGGTTCGGGCGACGGCTACGACTGCGTGAACCGCCGGTTCTTCGACTGTGCGGAGACCGGCCCCGAGGGCCTGCGCGCCTTCGACCTGCGCGACGCGCTGCGGTAGCTGCGGTCCGCCCCGCGGCGCTCGGCTCAGGCCCGGTAGCGGTAGCCGACGCCCCGTACGGTTTCGAAGCGGCGGCCGCCGAGCTTGCGGCGCAGGTACCCGACGTAGACGTCGACGACGTTCGAGCCGGGGTCGTAGTCGTAGCCCCATACATGAGCGAGGAGCTGCTCGCGGCTGAGGACCTGATTGGGGTGCTCGAGGAAGGTGCGCAGCAGCTCGAACTCGCGGGCGCTCAGCTCGATGTCGCCCTCGCCGGTCGAGACCCAGCGCGTGCGCAGGTCCAGCGTGACGCCGCCGGTCGCGATCACGTGACGGTCCTCCTGCGCCCGGCCGTCACCGCGGAGGCGAGCGCGGATCCTGGCGACCAGCTCGTCGAAGTGGAACGGCTTGCCGATGTAGTCGTCGGCGCCGGCCTCGAGGCCGGCAACGCGGTCGCTCGTGTCGTCGCGTGCCGTGAGGATGATGACCGGCAGGCTGCTGCCGCCGGCACGCAGATCCCGAAGGACTTCGAGGCCGTCCTTCCCGGGGAGCCCGAGATCGAGGACCATGAGGTCGAACTCGGATTCGTCGGCGGTCGCGGACGCGCCCGGTCCGTCCGCGACGACCGTGGTCGTGAACCCGCTCGAGCGCAGTCCCTTCTCGAGGAACGCGGCGAGGCGGGGCTCGTCTTCGGCGATCAGGACTCTGGCCACGTTTTCACCGCCTCCTCGGGCGGCGTTTCGCCGCTGGGAATCACGATTGTGAATCTTGAACCCTTGCCCGGTGTGGACTCGAGCTCGACGTGGCCGCCGTGGGCCTCGGCGATCGCCTTCACGATCGCCAATCCGAGTCCCGCGCCGTGGCCCGGGATCGCCTGCTCTCCGGCCGCGAACCGCTCGAAGATCCGTTCCTGGTCCTCGACGGCGATCCCCTGGCCCTCGTCGCGAACCCAGAGCCTCACGTGGCCGTCGGCCAGCGAGCTGCCGATCGCGATCGCGTCGTCGCCGCCCGTGTGGCGAACCGCGTTCTGGGCGAGGTTCATCACCGCTGACGTCAGCCGGTGCGGATCGGCCTGGACCAGTCCCACGTCCGCCTGATCGATCTTCCACCGCCGCACCCCGAGGGTCCGCGCCTTGCCGAACAAGTCCTGAGTCAGGACGTCGAGGTCGAAAGGCTCGGTCCGTAGGAAGTCGGGTCGGTCCGACCGCGCGAGCAGAAGCAGGTCGTCGACGAGCCGGCTCATCCGCTCGAGTTCCTCATTGATGACGGCGCGGGCTTCGCGCCGCTCGTTGGGATCGTCCCCGAGCGTGTCCATGTGCCCGCGGATCACGGTGATCGGCGTCCGCAGCTCATGCCCGACATCCGCCAGGAACTCCTTCTGGGAGGCGAACGCGGTTTCGAGGCGGTCCAGCATCCCGTTGAAGGTGCGCCCGAGCTCGGCGATCTCGCTCTCGCCCCGGATGTCGACCCGCTCGGACAGATCGGTTTCGGTGATCGACCGGGTGGTCCGCGCAAGCGCCCGGAGCGGCTGGACGGCCCGGCCGGCAGCCAGCCAGATGAAGAGCGATGCCAGAAGCGTGATCACGATCGAGACGCCCGCCGCGATCCGGACGGCGCTCTCGACCCGATCGTGCTCGTCGTTCAGGAGCTTTCCCGCGACCAGGACCCCGGTCTCGCCGGCGCCGCCGTTGACCGGCACGGCCACGTAGCGGACCGTGCCGAGCGGGCTGGCCAACTCACCGCTTGTGGGCTCCTGGACGTTCGCGAGCGGGTCGAAGACGTTCGGGAGGGAGCCGTCGGGTTGGGTGCGGAATGCGTCGCCGTTGATGAACGTCTGGAGCGTCCCTTCCTCGAGCGGTCGCTCCTGCTCCAGGTAGAGCTCGAAGACACGATCGAGATCCGCCGGTGTCCGGGTCGATGCCCTCCTCGGTGAGGATGCGCAGCTCGTCCACCTGATCCGTCAGTCGCTCCTGGACCTCGCTGTCGATGCGCGACAACAGAACCTCGCGGAGAACCAGCAGCGACGCTGCGGTCGAAACGACGAGCAGGATCAGGAACGAGACGAGAATCCGCGTCCGCACGTCGCCCAGAAGCGGCCGGCGATGGCGAACCGGCGAGGATCCCTCCGTTGAACTGGACACGCGTGGACGATACTCCGCGGCTGCGATTCCGGCGCGATCCGAACGCTCGCGGGACGTGATCCTGCCGGACTCGCTCAGCGCTCGGGGCCGGCGACCCGGCCCAGGATGCGCGCCACCGCGGAGTCGTATTGCTCACCCGTCGGCGTATCGCCACCGGTCGGCGTATCGCCACCGCCTGGAGCCACCGGCGGCGCCGGAATGGCATCGCCAGGCTGCACAGGAATGAGGCGGATGCCGGCGAGAGTCCGGCCCCCGTCGCCGCGTCTGGCCGAACCGGCCGGGGACCTGGTGTTTCGCTGCCCCGTCGCTTGTCCGTTTCCGGGCGTGACGCCCGTCGGGATGTCACCCTCGACCTCGATGCCGCTCAGGGGGTTCGGGTCGCTCGGTTGCAGAAACGCGAAGTACACCATGACTCCCAGAGCCGCAACGCCGAGGGCTTGAAGGGCGATCGCAAAAGTCCGGGCGGTCACGGAGCCCCCCTGTCTCTCGGTTTACGCACGCGTCCCAGACTGGCTCACGATCATGAGAGGGCGATGAGAGCGGGGTGAGAAGGGTTCCCAATCTTTTGACAAGGATGAGAGCAACTCTCATGCGCGGCTCACGGTGCTCTCACGGCGCGCTCTTAGGTTGTCATCGTCGTCATCTAGTTACGGGGAGGAACTCACGTGCGCAGCACCAATCACAGGGTTAGAACGGGTCTTGTCGGACTGATCGCAGTCGTCGCGCTCAGCATCGGGATGCCCGCAGTGGCCGGAGCGCAGCAGGTCAGCGGTTCGACCGGCCCGACCGGCGACCAGTACGACCCGCCCGCCGTCCAGGTCGAAAATGCGGCCGGGGGCGGGGGCAACGAGGGCGGTAGCGCCCTGGCCGATCCCGTCGGCGGGCTGCCGTTCACCGGATTCGACGTGATCGCCATGCTTGCCGTAGCCCTTGCGGTTACCGGCCTTGGCCTCGGGTTGCAGCGGGCTGTCGCAAGGCAGACGCACGGGTCCGACTGACGCGTTTTCGCAACTAGCGCAAGGGGAGACACCGTGCCGGTCCGGGGGCCGGCACGGTGTCCTTCCCGCTCTCCTGAGCTCTAGCGCCGGCGCCTGCGGTTCGCGAGTCCCTCGCGACGCAGGCGTTTCGCGATTCTGACCTGCCCCAGGTCCGGCCCGCCCGCGTCGGGCCCGGTCTCGAGCAGCGCCGGGAGCCCCTCGAACCGTGGCTCGGAGAGGAACACCCGGAGCCCACGCTCGCCGAGCTCTCCGTCGCCGAGCGTCGCATGCCGGTCGCGGTTCGACCCAAGCGGCATTCTGGAGTCGTTGATGTGAAGCGCCTTGAGGCGGTCGAGCCCGATCTTCACGTCCAGCTCGTCGATCACCTCGGCCAGCGCACCGCGCCGCCGGACCTCGAAGCCCGAGGCGAGCATGTGGCAGCAGTCGAGGCAGAGCCCGAGGCGCCCGCCGCCTCCACCGAGCTCGATGATCCGCGCCAGCTCGTCGAAGTCACGGCCGAGGGTCCCGCCCGCGCCCGCCGTATCCTCGAGCAGGATCGGGCAGCGCTCGGTCTCGGCGAGCGTCTCTCGGAGGGCTTCGCCGACGGCCGCCAGGGACTCGTCGTAGTCCCGGCCCTTTTGAGCCCCTGGATGGAGCACGACACCGATGGCGCCGATCCGGTCGCCCAGCGCCAGGGCGCTCTTCAGCGCGGTCAGGGACTTATCCCGGATCTCGTCCTCCTCGGAGGCGCAGTTGATCAGGTAGACGGCGTGGATCGCGACGGATTCGATGCGCGACGAGTCGAGCGCCGTGCGAAACTCGGCGACGTCGTCGTCGCTGTAGACGTTGGGTCGCCAGGCGCGTGAGCTCTGGTTGAAGATCTGGATTGCATCCGACTCGCGCTCGACCCCGCGCTCGACGGCGTTGACCAGCCCGCCCGCTATGG
>CAVTFG010000010.1:0-32566 GCA_963734015.1 uncultured bacterium
CCCCGGATCTCGTAGCCGAGCGCCTCCACGGGACGGCCGAAGGGAAACCGTCTCCCGTCGTGGACCGCAGGCGTCGCGACGACCTCGATGTCGCGGACGCTCTCCGTCTCGCCGGCTTCCACCTCGCGGATGGCCGTCATCCCGCCTCTGCGCAGCCGCCTTCCCGCCCCGCGCGGGGCGATGACCTCAGTCGCGGCGCCGAGCATCCGCAGCGACCGGAGGTCGAGATGATCGGCGTGCTGGTGGGAGAGCAGCACCGCGTCCGGCGACTCGATCTCGGGCGCCGCTTCGGCTCGCCGGATGATGCCGCCGAGTATCGCGCGCCTGAGGATCGGGTCCGTCAGCAGCCGGGCTTCGCCGACCTCGATGAGAATCGTGGCGTGCCCGAAATAGGTGATCCGCGGCGTCATGCCGCGGCGTTGCCGGCGATTCGCCGGCGGTGGGCTGCGTAGGCGGCGAGGCCGACCGGCAGCGGCAACCAGTACGAGACGAGGCGGTAGGCGAGGGTCGCCACGACCGCGGCGCCGGCGGAGACGCCTGCAAGGGCGAGGGTGGCGGTCAGCCCGGCCTCCACGAATCCCAGGCCGCCGGGAGTGACCGGCACCTGGGCCAGCACCTGCGCCGCGCAGAACGCGAGCAGCACCAGGAGCGGCGACGGATGCGACCCGACTGCCGCCAGCGCCGCGATGAGGGTGGCGTAGTCGAACGCCCAGCGGGCGACCGTGCCCGCCACGGCACGCCCCCAGCGGGGGCCGAGGATGTCGAGCAGCCGGTCCCGCTCGCTGATCAGGCGGTCGGGAAGCATGCGAAGCGGCTCGGAGCCGCGCCGCATCGCGTTGCGCACCGATTGGACCTTGCGGCCGATCCATGCGAGCGGCCGGTCGAAAGCCAGCAGCGCGATCGCTGCGGCGACCAGGAGGAGGAGCACGCCGAGGCCGATCAGGGTGGCGGTCACGAGGTCGCGGTCGACCGATCCCGTGAGGAACGCGGGGATCGCAAGCACCGGCAGGACGAGCACGACCGCGAACGTCAGGAGGTTCACGGCGGTGATCGCTGCGGCCACGCGGCCCCTCGCCGCCCCCTCCTCGACCAGCATCCGGTACTGGAGGGCGCCGCCCAGCGCGCCGCCCGCCGGGGCGATCTTGGACAGGGCGTTGCCGGCGAGCTGCGAGTAGATGACGGGCGGCCATTCGATCGAATGCAGTGCGATCCGCTGCACGTACCAGAGGCATCCGAGCCCGAGCGCCTGGAGCGCGACCATCCCGGCGAACCACCAGGCGTCGACGCGGTCGAGGTCCTCCCAGGACGAGAGGACCTCGATCAGGCTCGGCGCGACGAGGTAGAGCGAGACGCCGGTGACGACGAGCCAGAACACGGTGCGGCGGAGATTCCACTCGGGCCGGGGCGCCTCCGCCTCGATCTCGTGCTCGAGCTCCTCCTCGCTCTCGGCGCGCTCGGCGATCGCGTGCTCCAGGCGATCCCCGATCGAAACTCGCTGCACCCCGTCCGCTGGCACCTGCGGAGCATAGGTCGGGCGCGGGTCGAAAGATGCCGGCGGGCGTTGACGCCTCGCCGCTGAGCGCGGTTGGTCTTCTCACCCCGAGCAGGAACCGTTTAGGTGAAAGCTGCTGGGGTCTGCCCGCCGGCGCGGGAATACTACCCGCGGCCGGGACCCTCAGACGAGCGCTCGAGCGCGCCTCGAGCTCGGAGACGCTGAACGCGCCCTCGATCCGGGTCGCCACCTCGCCGTTCTCGTCGATCACGAACAGCCAGGGCTCGGTGAAGAGGCCGTACTCCTTCACCTGCGGGCGGAGGTCCTTCGCGTCGCCGGTGGCCTGGTTGTCGTTCCAGATCTCCTGGTGGATGAACGCGACGTCGTCGCCGTACTCGGCCTTGACCTGCTCGGCGACGTCAACGACGGGTCCGCAGACGCGGCTGAGGCAGAGCGCCGGGGTCGCGAAGAGGAGGACGACCGGCTTCTCGCCGAGGACGTCGGCGAGGTCGTCGCCGTGCATCGAGCTCGGTGGTGTCCGTGTGTCGATCGACTCGACGTCGCCGCCGACCTCGGCCAGCGTCGGTGTGTGCATCTCGGGCGCCGGCTCGCCGACGCTGGGAATCTCCTTGTCGTCCTTGACGATCACGCTCGGGTTGACGTACGTGGCGACGAGGCCGTCGGCTGTGTCGATGGCTGCGGCGAGCCGCCATTCACCGGTCTGCTTGAAGGGGACGTCGGCGACGTAGACGACCTTCGCGTCGGACTCGGACGTGGTCTCCGCAACGAACTCTGGCTCGGTCGCAAGGCTTTCGATCCGGGCCGGGAAGGGGCCGAGGGCTTGGCCGTCGGCGCCGTGGGCCGCGTAGATGGCGACGTCGGCGTCCGTGATCTGGGCGCCGCCGACGTCAAACAGGCCGATCCCGAGCCGCTTGTCCCCGGGCTCGAACACGGCGCCCGCGGCAGGCGCCACGATCTCCTGCGTGGGCCCGATCTCGGCGACGAGGTCGTCCAGGGTCCCTTGGGGCTTGGGGAACGCGGCGGCCGGGGGCGGGTCGACGGGCGCGTCGCCCGTGTCCTCGGGGGACTCGTCGCCTCCGCAGGCAGCGAGGAGGGCGGCGCTGGCGGCCAGGGCCAGGGCGGCCGGAAGCCTGCGGGCGGGGGCGTTCAGGGGTCGAACCACGACGGGGAATCCTAGAGAGGGCGCGTAAACGCTCCCCTAAGCGCGAGAGGTGCGGATCTTTTGATCTAGGCTGGCGATCCGCGCGGTCGGCGCGCTGGGCGAACGGAAGGAGCAGACGTGGCGGATCGAGCGGCGCTGGTTACGGGCGGATCGAGTGGCATCGGGCTGGCGATCG
Organism: uncultured bacterium; assembly: GCA_963734015.1. Taxonomy (GTDB): domain Bacteria; phylum Actinomycetota; class Thermoleophilia; order Solirubrobacterales; family 70-9; genus JALZKA01. The sequence goes on from CAVTFG010000010.1 coordinate 2,851, forward strand.
CCCGCGCGCTTGCCGAGGACGACTTCGGGGTCACGATCTCCGGGCGGAGGCCGGACAAGCTCGAGGCCGCGGCGGCCGAGCTGCAATCGGCCGGGTTCGAGATCCACGCGCACCCCGCGCAGATGGGCGACGAGGGCGAGGTCGTCGCGCTGGTCGAGGCTCAGCGCGAGCGCTTCGGGCGCATGGACGTGCTGGTCAACAGCGCGGGAGTGGGCATCGGGGAGGCGATGGACGAAATCACGGCCAAGAAGCTCGACATCCAGCTCGGCGCGAACCTGCGGGGCCTGATCGTCACCACCCGTGAGGCGCTGCCGATGCTGCGCGAGGCGGGGGACGAGCATGGGAAGGCGCTGATCGTGAACATGGCCTCGGTCGCGGGCAAGACCGGCCAGGCGTGGTTGTCCGTCTACTCGGCGACGAAGGCCGGGGTGATCGGATTCAGCCAGGCGACGCAGAAGGAGGTCGACGGGCAGGGGATCCAGGTCACGGCGCTCGCGCCCGGGTTCGTCGACACCGCGATGACCGAGTTCGTGAGGGAGCATGTGGACACCGGCGACATGATCCGGCCGGAGGACATCGCGGAGTCGGTGAGGTTCTTGCTGCGGACTTCGCGCGCGTGCCTGGTCCCCGAGATCGTGTTCCTGCGTCCGGGGGACTCGGCGCAGCAGATGGGTGTGTAGGGCGAGGGAGTGCCGCTCAGCCGGGGTCGCCGACCGGCACGCCCAGGAGCTCCTGTGCGTGGCGCTCGGTGAGCTGCTCCTCCGCCGCCGCGAGCACGTCCTTGGCGCGGGTGACCTTGACGTCGACGGGGTCGACCTCGGGTTCGGCCACGGGCGGTGGTGTCGCGCAGCGGAATTGCTCGCGCTCGGCGCGGATCTGTGCGGCCGCCTCGGTAAGCGACCCGACGGGCGGCTGAGACGAGGTTCCGAGCGACCATTCGAGGAGGGAGCGCAGCGTGCGAACTTCGCGGCGGGTCGCGCGGCGGGGGCCCCTTGCGCCGGTGAAGTCGTCCCAGGCGACGGCGAAGCTGGCAACGCTCGTGCGCCCGCCATTTCGGTGTGCGGCGAGCATCGGGCAGATGCCTCCCGACCGGGAGTCGACGTAGGCGCCGACGATGATCCGGTTCGTCTCGATGCCGCGCAGCATGGCCTCCTTCGTATGGCGGGGCAGTGCCTCGACGGACATGCGCAGGCGGTAGGTGGGCCGGTCGCGCTTCCGTCTCACGGGACTAGGGATAGCGCCGGGCGGGCGGCGTGTCGAGTGTTCTGCAGGGAGCGGAACGAGATGTTGCAGCCGGTGTGGATGTGAGCCGGGAGCTGTGCATCCTGATCGCCGCCTTCGGCGACCCAGGGCACACGTTTCCGGCGATTGCGCTCGCTCGCGCGCTGCGGGAACGCGGGCACAGGGTGGTCTTCGAGACGTGGGAGAAGTGGCGGGAGGTGCTGGACGAGGCGGGAGTGGAGTTCCACGCGGCTGAGGAGTACCGGGTGTTCGCGCCGCACGACGGGGATGGGCCGGCGGCCGGGGTCGCGGCGGTGGCGCTGCTGCCCCTGTTGGAGGAGCTGCGCCCAGATGTGGTCGTGAACGACATCCTCACGCTGGCGCCCGCATTGGCGGCGGAGCGGGCGGGCGTGCCCTGGGCGACGCTCATCCCGCACGTGTTTCCCGAGCATGAGGCGGGGTTGCCGTTCTTCGCGTTCGGCGGGGCTCGGCTGCCGCGCACGGCCCTCGGTAGGTGGCTTTGGACTGCGCCACGGCCGCTGCTCGAGGCCGGGCTGCGGCGGGGCCGCGACGAGTTGAACGGCGAGCGGGCGAAGGTGGGGTTGGCGCCCGCGGACCGGTTCCATGGCGGCACGAGCCCGGACCTGGCGCTGGTCGCGACCTTTCCGGCGCTCGAGTACCCCCGCAGCTGGCCCGCGCACGTGCACGTGACGGGGCCGATGGAGTTCGAGACGCCGTATCCGGACGTGGAGGTGCCGGATGGCGATGGGCCGCTGGTGCTGGTTGCCGCGTCGACAGCGCATGATCCGGAGTGTCGGCTCGTACGGGTGGCGCTGGCGGCGCTGGCGGATGAGCCCGTGCGGGTGGTGGCAACCACCAACGGCCACGTGCCGAGTGAGGGGATCGAGGTGCCGGCGAACGCGCGGCTCTACGGATGGCTCCGCTACTCGCAGCTGATGGCCATGGCGGACGTGGTGATCTGCCACGGCGGCCATGGGACCGTCGCCCGCGCGCTCGCCCACGGCGCGCCCGTCCTCTGCTGCCCCGCCGTCGGCGACATGGCGGAGAACGGCGCGCGGGTCGGCTGGGCGGGAGTCGGGCTTTCGCTGCCGTGGCGGCTCTTGGGCGAGCCAACGCTGCGTGTTGCGGTGCGGCGGATCTTGGAGGATGGCTCGTTCGGGGAGCGGGCGCGCAGCATCAGCTCATGGGCGCGAGAGCACGACGGCGCGGCGCACGGGGCCGGCTTGGTGGAACGATTCGGAATCGCCAGGTCGTAGCCGACGGCGCCGGTCGCGGCATGGGCTTTAGCTCCGGGGGTGGGACTCGAACCCACACGCCCTTTCGGGCACCTGATTAACAGTCAGGCACGGCTGCCAATTTCGTCACCCCGGATCGGGTATGCCACTTCCGTCAGTACGGAAGCCGTATGTCGCTCCGAGTCTAGGACAAGGCCGTCACGCCCGCCTCAACCTCGGCATGGCAGTTGGCGCAAAGGAGAACGCACTTCTTGGCCTCGGCCCGGGCCTTGGCGATTGCCCGTGTCACGCCTCGTCCTGAAACACCGAACTCCTTCTGGCTTGGATCCAGGTGATGGAACTGGAGGGCACCCTGGTATTTGGCATATCCACACACTGCGCACCGTCCGCCGGATTCCTCGATGAGCCGCTGTTTCACGGACCGGCGCCGACGATGTACGCCCTCCGAGTTGCACCGAGCGCACCGCGACCGCCCGTTCGTGAAGACGAGGAAATCCGTTTCGCCATGGCGGCGGCAGGTCGCGCGAAACCGCTTCTTGCCAGCTTCGAGCGCAGCTAGCGCGAGCGCCCTCCGACCGTGGGCACGCTCGGTTTTCAGGTCGTGCCGTCGGAGCCAGTAGTTCACGGTCGAGGCGCTCAATCCCAGCTCTTCGGCGATCTCCTGGATCGTCAGTTCTCGCCGGATGAGCGCCTCGAGACGTTCACGTTCGATGCCGCCACGTGGCGCGTAGCGGTCACGCCCGTTCGCTTCGAACCCGTATTTCCTGACCCAGTAGTCGACCGTCGAGGGGTCGCGGTTCTCCAGTGCACCGATCTGGATCAGCGACAGATCCTGCTCCAGCTACGCCCTCAACCGATCCCTGTCCACCCCCGCATCGTCCCATCCAGGTCGGATGGAGAACACGAACATCTGTTCGTATCGGTTGGGTATCACTTTCGTGATTTCGGCGCCACGTATTGGTGGTGTGCGATCCGCTCCGCCAGCTCCGCCCGGCGCTTATGGAGCTCCACCGGCGGGTCCCCGCCGTTCGCCTCCGTGGCCGCGATCTGCCGCTCCACCCCGCTCTTCTCGAGCAGCAGGAAGTTGAGCTCCATCGCCTCGGGCGTCGCCGGCTCCCGCTGGGCCCGCACCACCAGCTGCGTGACCGTGTCCGCCAGCTCGGCGTCGTCGCGCGGCAGCCCCTCGCCCGGATGCTCCAGATGCTCCGCCAGCCAGTCGCGCACCCTCACCATGCCGGGCGAGCTCAACTGGTCCGGGCCAAGCCGCTCCAGATACTCCCGCCCATGCGCCGGCGCCGCGATGCAGAGCGCGAGCAGCGCCTGCTCGTGGAGCTCATGAGCGCTGAGCGACCGCGGCTTGTCCGGAGCCTTGGGCTCGGGCACCGGAACACTCTCCTCGGCACGAGCGGGCCGACTTCCGCCGCCACGCCCGGCATCCGCCAAGCGGCGCGACACCAATGACGGATCCGCGTCCAGCCGGCCGCCGACTTCGCGGATGAGCTCCTCCCGCGTAATCGAGTCGCCCATCGCCGCCAGCACCGGAACGACCTCGTCCAGCGCCCGGTCCCTCCCCGCGGGCGAGCGCAGATCCGCCTCGTCCAGCAGCGTCCGCACATGGAACGCCGGCAGGTCCACCGCCCCGTCCACCAGCGCGGTGAACCGGTCCGCGCCGCTCGACCCGGGCGACTCCCCCGCCAGCATGTCCGCCGGGTCCTCGCCCTCCGGCATCGAGACGACCCGCAGGCGCACCCGCTTGCCGGCTGCCACCCGCTGCGCACGCAGCATCGCCTCCCGGCCCGCGCGGTCCGCGTCCAACGCCAAGACGACCTCCTCGGCATGCGCCGAGAGCAGCTTCACCTGCTCGGGCGTGATCGCAGTGCCCATCACGGCAACGGTCTCCCCCACGCCGGCCTGATGCGCCGCAATCACATCCGTGTAGCCCTCGACCACGACCGCCCGACCCGCCTTGGCGATCGCCGGCCGTGCCCGTTCGATCCCGTACAGCGTGCGGCTCTTTCGATAGAGCTCGCCCTCCGGCGAGTTCACGTACTTCGCCCGCTGGTTCTCCCGGGTCGCCCGGCCGCCCAGGCCCTGCATCCGCCCGCGAGCGTCGCGAATCGGGAACATGATCCGCGCGCGGAAATGGTCCAGATGGCCCCCCTTCGTGCCCTTCTTGACCAGCCCCGCAGCGACCATCTCCGCGACGCTGAACCCCGCCTGCTGACCCCGGAGGTACACCGTGTCCCACTTGTTCGGCGCGAAGCCCACGCCGAACTCCCGCAGCGTCTCTTCGCTTAGCCCCCTACCGAGCAGGTACTCCCGCGACTTCGCAGCCTCGTCCGACTCCCACAGATACGTTGCGTAGAACGCCGCCGTGCGGTCGAGCAGCTCCACCAGGCGCGCCCGGCGCTTGCGAGCCTCCTCCGCTCGCGGGTCCTCCTGCTCGCGCTCGACCTCCACGCCGTAGCGGTCCGCAAGCGCCTCCACCGCCTCACTGAAGGGAAGCCCCTCCTTCTCCTCCACGAATGTGATCACGTCGCCCCCCACGCCGCATCCGAAGCAGTGGTAGACCTTCTCCCCCGCGTTCACCGAGAACGACGGCGTCCGTTCGTCGTGGAACGGGCAAAGGCCCTGGAACCGCTGGCCCGAGCGGCGCAGCTCCGTATAGGCCGACACGATCTCGACGATGTCGGCCGCATCCTTCACGCGCTCGATCGACTCCTGGGAGAACCGCGCCACGAGAGAAACCTAGCCCTCGGTCAAAGCCGCGACTCCTCGGGGAGCGCGAGCCGCTTGAACGTCGCGATCGCGAACCGGTCCGTCATCCCCGCCACGTAGTCGACCGCCCGCGTCACCTCGTCGTCGCCCCGTTCCCGCGCGCCGGCGGCCCCCGCCACCTCGTCCGGATGCGCGAGGTAGTGCTCGAACAAGCTCCGCAGCGCCAGCTGCACCCGCTCATGCTCGGACCTCGCCTCCGGCCCCAGGTAAACGCGCTGGAACATGAACTTCCGCAAGCGCAGCATCGCGCCGCCGATCTCCTCGCTCTGGGCGATGTCGTCGACTACCCGCGACTGGCTGACGATGTCCCGGACGAGCGTGTCGATCCGCTCCGAGCCGGTCGCGCCCAGCATCTCGATCTCCGCCCCCGGCAGGTCGTCCTCGCCGATGATCCCAGCCCTGATCGCATCGTCTATGTCGTGGTTGATGTACGCCACACGATCGACCAGCCGCACGATGCGCCCCTCCAACGTCGCCGGCTTGCCCGAGCCCGTGTGATTCAAGATCCCGTCCCGCACCGGCTCGGTGAGATTCAGCCCCTGCCCGTCGAGCTCCAAGACGTCGACCACCCGCAACGACTGCTCGTTGTGGCGGAAATGCCGGCCCGTCCGCTCTGAGAGCACGTCATCAAGCGCCTCCTCGCCGATGTGCCCGAACGGCGGATGCCCGAGGTCATGCCCCAGCCCGATCGCCTCGGTGAGATCCTCGTTCAGCCCGAGCGCCCGAGCCGTCGTCCGCGCGATCTGACACGTCTCCAGCGTGTGGGTCAGCCGCGTCCGGTAGTGATCGCCCTCGGGAGCGATGAAGACCTGCGTCTTGTGCTTCAGACGCCGGAACGCCTTGGAATGCACGATCCGGTCCCGATCGCGCTGGAACGGCGTTCTCACCTCGCTGTCGGGCTCCGGCTCACGCCGGTCCGCCGGATACGACGGCGTCGCCCGCTCCCACAGGTATTCCGCCTCCCACCGCCGCGTCCGCTCCTCGTGCTCGCTCTCGATGCGTTGCTCGGTCAACTTCCCGCCTCGGCCTCGCGGCGCCCCCGCAGGTCGATCCCGCCGTCCCGCAGCACCAGATACGAAAGCCACGCCGCGAGCGCGAACACCGGGAAACCCATCGCCGTCTTCGCGACCCCGAGCGCGACCAGCTCGTCGGCGAAATAAAGCGGGAGCTGCACGGCAAGCCGAAGCGCGAAAAGCGCCACCCAGATCCAGCTCGCCCTCGAGTACACGCGCAGCTTTTCCGGGTCCTTCCGCCAACTCATGTCCTCGCCGATGAGCGGGCCGACGATCACGCCGAGCAGCGGCCACCGCACCGCGATCGAGATCGCCCAGGCCGACCCGTACGCGATGTTCAGCAGGAGGCCGGGCAGGAAGAAGTCCTCCGCCCGCCCCGTCTGCTTCGCGATGAACGCAGCGATCGCGACTCCGATTAACCCCGCGATCGCGAACTGCAGCGTCTCCCGGCGCACCAGCCGGATCGCGAACATCACGACGCCAAGGCCGACCGCCGTCCAGATCGCAGCGTTCAGGTCCTGGCCACTCGCCGTATACGCGATCACGAACGCCAGTCCGGGCAGGCTCGAGTCGGCGATCCCATGCCGCCCACCCACCGCGTGCATCAACTCGAGACGCTCTTCCCGCTCCTCGCTCACGAGAGCGATGATGACCGACGGCGCCCTGGAAGTCGGCTAAGCCGCGGCGCGGAGCTGCACGTGAGCGTGATGTTCGAGCGTGCTCGTAATCGCCCGCTCGGCCTGCCGCAGCGCCCGCGGGGTGGCGATCGGCGCCTGCGCCAGCGGCCTGCCCAGCGCATCCAGCATGAACCGGTGCGCCTCGGCCGAGATCTCGAACCCGTCACGCTGGCACGCCCCGCACACGACCCCGCCTGCCGCGCCGGAGAACGCGTGCAGCTCGCCCGCCTCGCCGCACCGCGCGCACGCCGTCAGCTCCGGGGCGAACCCCGCCGAGAGCGCCAGCTTCATCCGAAAGGCCAGCGCCGCCGCCAAGCCCGCCGCCCCGTCCACATCCCGGTCGGCCGCCGTCGTCTCCTCGCCGTCCAGCAGCGCGAGGTACCTGCACAACAGGTTGTAGGCCGCCGGATTCGCCTCCGCCGAGTCCAGCAGGCGCAACACGGCGTCGCATCCACGCGCCGCCGCGCCGAGAGCCGGGCCGCTCGCCCGCAGGTTCGCGTACGCAGCCACCGTGTGCGCGCCGGTGACGGTGACCAGGTCGCCCCGGCCCTCGTGCAACATCAAATCCAGGCGGAAGAACGGCTCCAGCCGCCCGCCGAAGCGAGAGCGCGGCTTGCGCGAGCCCTTCGCGATCGCCCCCACCCGCCCGCGCGCCGCCGTGTAGAGGTGCAGCACCCGATCCGCCTCGCCGTAGCGGATCGACCGCAGCACCACGGCTTCAGTCTTGAACGAACCGGGCACTGTGGTGAAATCGTCCTCTATGCGGCGGACGCAACTGCGTCCCGGATCGCCTCGGCAACCACGTCCGCGGCGATCGTCTGCGCCTGGAGGACGCTGAACCGATCAGCCGCCTCCCCATCCCCGGACGCCAGGCAGAAGACCACGTCGCCATCCACGTCCGTGAACACCGGGGCAACCGCGCGCGCCACCCCCGCCGCCGCCGCTCGCGCAACTCGGGCACATGCCGCCTTGTCGAGCGGGACGTCGGTCATCAGGCAGGCGAGCGTCGTATTGCCCGGCTGCACCTTGAAGGGATCCGGCGGCTCCTCCATCGCGGCGATCACGTCGGCCGTCCGGGCGACGCTGCCGTCCTCCGAGCGCGCCACCGCCAACGGCTGCCCATCCGCCCCGATCACGTCGCCGAACGGGTTCGCGACCGCCAGAGCGGCGACGGTGACGCCACGCGCTCCCCTTGCCGCCGCGTAGCCGACGCCGGACGGAACCGCGGACTCCCTGCCCAGGATCTTGCTCGCCGCCGTCCCACTGCCGGCCCCGATACGTCCCCGCTCTGGGACGCCCTCGTTGGCCGCCGCGCACGCGGCGTATCCGGCCTCGGCTCCCGGCCGGGCGTCGGGATCGCCCTCGGCGAGGTCGTAGACGATCGCCGCCGGCACGATCGGGACCACGCCCGCCAGCGTCGGATAGCCCAAGCCCTGCTCCTCGAGCCACCGCATCGCCCCGTCCGCGGTCGACAACCCGTACGCGCTGCCACCCGCCAGCATCACCGCCGTCACCCGATCGGTGCCGGCAAAGGGCCCGATCACGTCCGTCTCGCGCGTCCCCGGCCCTCCGCCGCGCACGTCCACCCCGCCCCGCGTCCCGTCCGGGGCGATCACCACCGTGCAGCCGGTCCGGCCCTCGGGGTCGCTCCAATGTCCGATCCGAAAGCCCGCGGGTGGGGCCACCGGCCCACTCATCGCCGGGCGACGGCCTTCCTGCGGCGGCGCCGGCGCAGCCGGACCTGACAGTGCGGACAGAAATACGTGGAGCGCCCGCCGACGACGACGCGCCTGATCTCCCCGCCGCACCGAAAACACTCACGGCCCTCGCGCGTATGCACCAGGAACTCGTCCTGCATCGAGCCCCGCTCGCCGCGCGCGTCGCGGTAGTCGTCGATCGACGAGCCGCCGTTGGCAAGCCCAGCCTCGAGCGCCTCGACGATTCCCTCGACCAGCGCCTCGCAGTGCTCCGCTCGCATCGACCCAGCCGGCGAGAGCGGGTGCAGCTCCGCCCGCCAAAGCGCCTCGTCCGCGTAGATGTTCCCGACACCGGCCACCCGCCGCTGATCGAGCAGGAACGACTTCAGCGGTGCCGTCCGCCCCGCGGCCAGGTGCGCCAGGGCTTCCCCCGTCAGCTCCCCGCCCAGCGGCTCGATCCCGAGCCGCGCATCGAGATACGGCCACAGCTCGTCGCCGCTCAGCACCACGCCATGCCCGAACCGCCGCGCGTCCGTGAACCACAGCTCCGAGCCGTCGTCCAGCTCGAGGACGGCGCGCAGGAACCGGGCGTCGGGCTCCGATTCATAAAGCCGCGGCCCGCCGAACCGCTCGGCGCCCGCGATCAGGAGGTTGCCCGTCATCCGCAGATGCATCACGAGATGCCGGTCCCCTTCGAGGTCGACGATCAGGTACTTCCCCCGCCGCCGCACGTCCTCGATCCGCCGGCCCTTCACCTCCGCCTCGAGCGCTCGCGGCGGCTCCGGGCGCGTCCAGCGCTCGTCTAGCACGCGCGCGGCGTCGATCGTGCGCCCCACCACGACCGGCTCGAGCTGGCGGCGGATCGTCTCGACCTCGGGAAGCTCGGGCACATTCCGAGCTTAGAGCTCAGGTGGCCCGTGGATGGGCCTTGAAATAGACCTCTTTGATCCGCTCGGTGGAAAGGTGCGTGTAGAGCTGCGTCGTCGAGACGTCCGCGTGACCCAGCATCTCCTGGACCGAGCGGAGGTCGCAGCCGCCGGACAGCAGGTGTGTCGCGAAGGTGTGGCGCAGCGTGTGCGGGCTCATCTTGCCGTCAAGCCCCACCGCCTTCGCGTGGCGCTGGATGATCTTGTAAAGGCCCTGACGCGTCAGCGCGCCGCCCCGGAAGTTGACGAACAGGCTCCGCTCCGGATTGGAGCCGACAAGCTCGGGACGTCCCGTCCGCAGATAGCGCCCGACCGCCGTGGCCGCCGCGCTTCCGAGCGGCACGATCCGCTCCTTCGAGCCCTTGCCATGCGGGCGAACGAAGCCACGCTTCAGGTCAATGTCCGTCAGCTCGAGGCCGACGGCCTCCGAGGCTCGAAGCCCGCACCCATACATCAGCTCGAGCAATGCGCGGTCGCGCTGGTCGATCGGGTCGGACCCCTTCGCGCTGTCGAGGAGCTTGGTGACCTCGCCGTGGCTCAGCACGTGCGGCAGCTTCCGGCTCTTCGCCGGCGGCTCCACCGTCGCGGTGGGATCGACATCGATCAGCTCCTCGCGGCGCAGGTGGCGGTAGAACGAGCGCAGGCAGGCCGTCTTGCGGCTGATCGTGGCGGGTGAACACGGCGGACGAGCGTCGTCGCCGTTCGACCCGGGCCTGCCGGTCGCCAGGTCGGCGAGGAAGTCGGCCACGTCGGCGCGCTCGACTTCGGTCGCGCCGCGTCCGCGGCCCGCGAGAAACACGCCGAACTGAAGGAGGTCCGTTCGGTAGGCGTCGAGCGTGTTTCGCGCCAGCCCCCGTTCGAACTCGAGGTAGGCGAGAAAGTCGAGCACCAGCGCCTCGAACCGGGCCTCCACCTTGCGCGCCTCCGTCGGCTTGACCGCGACAGCCATGCCGCCCGTTTCCACCCTGCGGGAACGTCCCCTGCCCGTGCAGCCGTTCGTGCGCTGTCAGCCGGCGGCGAGTCTGCGCGCGCAGCGCGTAGAGGCCCACCAGGGACTTGGCGTCCACGCACTCGGTGATCGCGCCGTCTAGGTCGTCGAGCGGCCACGCCACGATCTCGATCCGCTCCTCCGGGTCCGGCTCGTGACCCTCGACCGACTCCAGCCCGGTCGCGAGGAACAGGGTCATCGCCTCCGTCGCGAAGCCGGGAGCTGGATAGAAGCGCTTCAGCTCCTCCCAGTCGCTCGCCCTCCGGCCGATCTCCTCCACCAGTTCCCGCTGGGCGCACTCGAGCGGAGTCTCGCCGTCGACGTCCAGCTTCCCCGCCGGCAGCTCGAGAAGCCGCTCCTCGCCGACGGGCTCGCGCGGCTGGCGGACGAGGTAGACCGCGTCGTCGTCGTACGGAACGATCGTGACCGCGTCATCGACCTCGGCGACCTCGCGCTCGGCGACCCCCCCGTCGCCGTGGCGCCACCGCTCGTGGCGCACCACGACCCTTGGGCCTTCGTGCACCGTCTTCGAAGCGATCCGCTCCATCGCGCCGCAGTATCACCGAAAGGGTGACCACCATCACCCACGCCACGAGCGTGTCTGTTACACACGACGGGGACATGACCCGGGTCGCGGTGGATCTCGAGCAAGGCCGTCAGGCCGTCCAGCGACGGGAATGGAAGGACGCCTACGACGCGCTCGCCGCCGCCGATCAAGCCGACCCGCTGCGCGCGCGCGATCTCGAGCTGCTCGCGACCGCTGCCTACATGCTCGGCGACGACGAGGAGTACGTGCGTGCGCTGGAGCGGGCGCACCGGCTCTACGTCGAGGCCGACGACGCCGGGTGCGCCGCGCGAACGGCCTTCTGGCTCGGCCTCGACCGGATGCTGCACGGCCAGTCGGCGCCGGCCAACGGGTGGTTCGCGCGGGCTGAGCGGCTCCTGAACCGCCCCGGCGACTACATCGAGCGCGGATATCTGTTGATCCCGAGGATGCTGGAGCACGCCGCGCGCGGCGACAATCAGGCGGCCCACGACTGCGCCGCCGAGGCGGTGGCGATCGGCGAGCGCTTCGGCGACGAAGATCTCATCGCCCTGACCGCCCAGGAGCAGGCACACGCCCTGCTTCGCCTGGGACGCACCGACGAGGGGCTGCGCCTGCTGGACGAGACGATGCTGCTCGCCACCTCGGACCGCCTGACGCCGATCGTCACCGGACTCATCTACTGCAACACGATCGCGTTCTGCCAGGGCGCGTACGAGCTCCGCCGAGCGCGCGAGTGGACCGACGCGCTGACCAGCTGGTGCGAGGAGCAGCCGGACATGGTGAGGCACACGGGCGTTTGCCTCGTCCACCGGGCGGAGATCCTGGAGTTGTCGGGCGCCTGGGCCGATGCGCTCGAGGAGGCGGGCCGAGCGTACGAGCGCCTGACGCGGGGAACCGCGAGCCGCTCCGACGCGGGCTACGCGCGCTACCGCCAGGGGGAGGTGCACCGGCTCCGGGGTGACTTCGCGCCGGCCGAGGACGCCTACACCGAGGCGGCCGAGCTCGGATTCGAGCCGCAGCCAGGTCTCGCCCTGCTGCGACTCGGACAGGGTCGAGCCGAGGCCGCGGCGGGTGCGATCCGGCGGGCGCTCAGCGAGACGTCGGAGCCGTTCGCGCGCCTGCGGCTCCTCCCGGGCTACGTGGACATCATGCTGGCCGGCCGCGATCTCGACGCGGCCCGCGACGGCAGCCGCGAGCTGGCCGAGATCGCGGAGCGCCACGCGATCGTCGCGGTCGAGGCCGCGAGCTCGCAGGCGCGCGGATCGGTGCAGCTCGCCGACGGCGATCCGCAGGGCGCGCTCGGGGCGCTGCGGGACTCGTTCCGCCTGTGGCAGGAGCTCGGCGTGCCCCATGAAGCGGCGCGGGTGCGCGCCCTACTCGGCCAGGCCTGCGGAGCCCTCGGTGACGCCGACAGCGCGACACTCGAGCTCGAGGCCGCACGCCGAACGTTGACGGAGCTCGGATCCGTCACGGAGCTCGCCCGCCTCGACGCCCTCTCGGGCGAGACGCCGGCCGAGACGCACGGCCTGACCGAGCGCGAGCTGGAGGTGCTCCGGCTCGTCGCCGCGGGCGAGAGCAACCGCGCGATCGCCACGAAGCTCGTGATCAGCGAGCACACCGTGGCGCGCCACGTCCAGAACATCTTCGCCAAGCTGGGCGTCTCGTCCCGCACCGCCGCGAGCGCGTTCGCGTTCGAGCACGGCCTCGTCTGAACAGATCGGACCACTCGTGGTCGTTTCTGACCACGCGGGCGTTCATCGAAGTTGGTGAATAGGGGCGATGATCGCCCGCCGCCCCCGGCCTAGGTTGGCGGCATGCAAACACTCACGGACATCCCGGCCGCCGAACGGCGGCTCGACCTGACCGGCGTATCCACCGCGGTGCTCGAGGGCGGCGACGGCCCGCCACTCGTCTGCCTTCACGGCCCCGGCGCAAACGCGTCCCACTGGGACTGCGTGATCCGCGACTTCACGGCCACGAACCGGGTCGTCGCCCCGGACCTTCCGGGGCTGGGGGAATCGAAGCTCGCCGACGGAAAGCCAACCGCGGCCCTCGTGATCGACTGGCTGGCCGAGTTGATCTCGGAGACCTGCCCCGAGGCCCCCACCGTGATCGGGAACGGGGTTGGCGGCGCGATCGCAGTGCGCTTCGCGAACGAGCGCGCCGGCGAGTGCGCCCGCCTCGTTCTCGTGGACGCACTCGGGCTTCGCGCCTTCGAGCCGGCACCCCAGTTCGGGCGCGCCCTGAACGCGTTCGTCGCCGACCCGACGGAGGCCACGCACGAGGAGCTCTGGCGCTACTGCGCCCACGACCTGCCGCGCCTGCAAGTGCGCATGGGCTCGGAATGGGAGCAGTTCGCGGCATACAACCTCGATCGCGCCCAGACGCCGGAGGTCATGATGGCGCTCGGCGCCCTGATGGGCGACTTCGGCCTGCCGGCGATCCCGGCGTCGGAACTCGCGCGCATCGACGTTCCCACCAGCCTGATCTGGGGCCGCCACGACCTGGCGACGCCGGTCGAGGTCGCAGAGCAGGCCAGCGAACGGTACGGCTGGCCGCTTGCGGTGATCGACGACTGCGGCGACGATCCGCCGGTGGAGCAGCCCGAGGCGTTTGTCGCCGCGCTCAGAGAGCAGCTCGACCGCGAGGAGGCACGATGACCACGATCACCTCCGACACGACCGCACTCACCCCGGAGGCGCTGGACGGCCTCCGGGAGCGCACCCGTGGCGCGGTGCTCCTGCCCGGCGAACCGGGCTTTGCCGAGGCAACCCGCGTCTGGAACGGGATGGTCGACAAGACCCCGGCCGTGGTCGTCCAGGCGAGCGGCGCCGCCGACGTGGTCGAGGCGGTGCGCTTCGCGAGCGACCGGGACCTGCCGGTCTCCGTGCGCGCCGGCGGCCACAACGTCGGCGGCACCGCGCTCACGGACGGGGGGTTGACGATTGACATGTCTCGGCTTCGGGGAGTCCATGTCGATCCCGAGACGCAGACCGCGACGGTGCAGGCCGGCTGCCTCCTCGGCGACGTGGACCGTGAGGCGCAGCTCCACGGACTCGCAACCCCGCTCGGTTTCATGTCCGAGGTCGGCGTCGCCGGCCTGACGTTGGGCGGCGGGCTCGGATACCTCACCCGCCGCTTCGGATGGACCGTCGACAACCTGCTCGGGGTCGACATCGTCACCGCCGACGGAGAGCTGCGGCGCGCGAGCCGGGACCTGGAGCCCGATCTCTTCTGGGCCATCCGGGGCGCCGGCCACAACTTCGGCGTCGTGACCTCGTTCACGTTCCAGCTGCACCCGGTCGGACCCATGGTCTACGGCGGACTGATCGCCTGGCCGTTCGAGCGCGCCGCGGAGATCCAGGCGGCCTACCGCGACATCACCACAAGCGCGCCCCGGGAGCTCGCGATGTGGAACATGTTGATCCGTGCGCCGGAAGCGCCGTTCGTGCCCGAGGAGTGGCAGGGCGAGCTGGTCTGCGCGTTCGCGGTGTGCTGTAGCGCGGAAGCCGGCGATATGGACGAAGTGATGGAGCCGATCCGCAGCCTCGGCGAACCCGTGATCGACCTGCTCGCCGAGATGCCCTACACGCAGGTCCAGTCCTACCTCGACGACACCGAGCCCAAGGGCGACCACTACTACTGGAAGACCGGATTCGTCGCCGAGCAGACGGACGAGTTCCAGGCGACGCTGCGGGAGCTTGCACGGGAGTGCCCGATCCCGCACGCGCAGATCGGGACGCTGCACGTCGCCGGTGCCCTAAACGAACGCCCCGATGACGACGGCGCGGTGGGCAACCGACACGCACGTTGGGTCTGCGGGCTGATCGGCGCCTGGGAGCCCGACGACGGGCGGGACGCCGAGAACCAAGCCTGGATCCGCGACTCGTGGGAGCGCCTCGAGCCGTTCACCTCCGGCAACTACATCAACTTCCAGACCGCCGACGAGAGCGAGGACCGCATCCGCGCGAGCTACGGCGAGAACTACGAGCGACTACTCGAGCTGAAGCGGCGCTATGACCCGGACAACCTGTTCCGGTCGAACCGGAACCTCCGGGGGTGACCGTGGATGCCGTCGAGCCATCATGAGCAGCCGCACCCGGATGCTCGCCGGCGTGCCGGTCCAGCAGCGCTCCCTGAGCCTCGCCGGGGTCTCGACGGTCCTTCTCGAGGCCGGTGAGGGCCCGCCGCTGGTCCTGCTGCACGGCGGGATCGAGTGCGCCGGGCCGGTATGGGCTCCGGTGATCGCGGGTCTCGCCGAGCGCCATCGGGTGATCGTCCCCGACCTCCCAGGCTTCGGGGAGTCAAAGCCGGTCGATGACCTGGACGTCGTACTCGGCGAATGGTTCCGCGACCTGGTCGCTCACTCGTGCGACGGTCCTCCGGCGCTCGTGGCCCACTCGCTCGGCGGCAGCCTCGCCGCCAGGCTGTCGGCAGAGCGCGGACGGCTGGTGCGCCGGCTGATCCTCTACGGCGCCCCGGCGATCGGGCCCTACCGGATGCCGCTCGGCCTGCGCGTCGTCGCGATCCGGTTCGGCCTGCGGCCGACGAGAAATAACGCCGAGCGGTTCGAGCGCTGGGCGTTCTTCGACTACGAGGGGTTCCGGACGCGCGAGCCCGGCTGGCTCGATGCCTTCGGCGAGGAGGTGCATGACCGCGCACGCGTGCCACACATCAAGCGCTCGATGCGGAGGTTGATCGCCCGCGGTACGAAGCGGCTGCCAGACGCCGAGCTGCGGCGAATCCCCGTCCCGACCAGCCTGCTCTGGGGCCGGCACGACCGGTTTGTTCCGCTCGAGCTTGCCGAGGGCGCCAGCGAGCGACTCGGCTGGCCGCTGCGCCTCGTCGATGCAGCCGGGCACGTCGCTCACATCGAGCGGCCAGGAGCGTTCTTGGCTGCCCTGGCAAAGGAGCTGGACACACCTAGTGGCCAACTCGCGGTGAGAACGAGCGCGGGCGGATGAGCGGCGCGCATTCGGAATCCGGCGCTAGGCCTGCTACAGCACCGCGGCCGCCGCCAGCGCCGCCCCCGCCGCCAGGGCCGCGGCGAAGAAAAGCGGGTCCTCGTCGATGTCCCGGCCCATGGTGCTGGCCGGCAGGCCGCTGGCCGCATACCCGCCCAGGTCGACCACTTCGACCACGAGGTCGTGCCTGCCCTTCGTCACCGCGATCAGGTCCTCGAGGGCCTCCTCCCGGGAGCCGCCCTCGGGCGCATCGGCCCCGAGGAGCGGCCAGCCCTCGGTCTCGATCTCGGGAACCGGGACGCGAACCGGCGCCAGCACCATCTCCAGCACGGTGCGGCTGTGGTGGCTCAACCCGCGGTGCCTGCCCCGCGGGTCCGAGCTCGACAGCCGCGGGGCCAGCAGGGTCGGCATGCCGAGCGCCAGGGCGGTGTGGAGGGTGTCGAGGGCCGCGAGGCCGCCGTGGCCGAGGCGGCTGGCCGAGCCGAGTATCCCGGGCCCCGGCCCGGCGACGCACGCGTCCCAGCCAAGGACTCGCGCCGCGGCATCGATGCCGCCCGCGACGCTGATCGCCTCGCGCTCGCCGCCGTGCGCGGCCCCGGCGGTGACGTGGCCCGCGAGCAGCTCGCGCTCGACCAGCTCCGCGACGTCGCGTGACAGCGCGCCGGGCAGCGCGCCGCCCGGAGTCTGCACGTAGCCGATGCGGAAGCCCTCGCGGGCAGCCGCCCAGAGGATCGGCGGAAGCTGGCCGTGCAGGTGGAAGACCAGGACCGGGATCGCGCGAGCCGGCGCGTGGTCGCCATCGAGCTCGGGCTCCACCGGTTCGACCGGGTGCTGGAGGGACGTGTAGTTCAGCTTCATGACGTGGGCGCCATCCGCGCCCGGCGCGTCGAGCCCGCGCGTCAAGTTCACGTGTACGACGTCGAAACCGCCCGAGCCCAGGCCGAGGTCCACGGCCTCCGTGTTGACCACGACCTCGTCGCCCTCGCGCACCTCGCCGACCGTCGCGGGATCGGCCCAGGCTGGGCGCCGCTCCCCATCAACGTCCACGGTCAGCGGCTCCTCGGAGACCACGGTGCCGCGCCGCAGCTTCAGGGTCACGCGCCGGCCTCCTCGGCCGTCGCGCGGGCGATCGCCTCGCAGACCGCGAGCATCTCGGTGAGCCGTGCCGCGCCGACACTCTCGGCTGGAGTGTGGTTCGCCTCGGTGCCGTTCGCGAGCAGCACGCACTCGAACCCCTGCGCGGTCAGCGCGTTCGCATCGCTGCCGCCGCCGGTCGCCGTCTCGCGTGGCTCGAAGCCGGTCCGCTCGAGCGCCGAGCGTGCCAGGCGCACCGGGGCTGCGCCCGAGGCGAGGCGGTACCCCCTGAACATCTCGATCACGTCGACGTCGACGTCGCACCGCCCCTCGCTTGCCGCCCAGGTGCAGGCGTCGACGAGCGCGGCCGTCGCCGCGGACGCCTTCGACTCGTCGAGGCTCCGCGCCTCGGCGTCGATCCGGCACTCGCCCGCGACCACGTTCGACGCGGTCCCGCCCGAGATCACGCCCACGTTCGCCGTCGTCTCGTCGTCCAGCCGGCCCAGCTCCATCGCACCGATCGCGGCCGCCGCGGCGGCGATGGCGCTGTGCCCGTCCTCCGGCCGGATCCCTGCATGGGCCTCGGTGCCCTCGAAGTCGGCCACGACCCGGTTGTAGGTCGGCGCCGCTGTAATCACCTCGCCGATCGGGGTCGCGTGGTCGAGCACGAACCCGAACGACGAGCGCAACGCCGAGACGTCCAGCTCCTTCGCGCCGCGCAAGCCGTCCTCCTCGGCGACCGTGAAGACCAGCTCCATACCCACCGACGGCGGGCCGGCCTCGCGGGCGCGCGCGGCGAGCTCCGCCAGGACCGCGACCGCCGCCTTGTTGTCGGCGCCGAGGATCGTCTCGCCGGCGCTGCGAAAGACACCGTCACGCAGGTCGACCTTCACGGGCCCGTCGTGCGGCACCGTGTCGAGGTGTGCGAAGAACGCGATCCAGCCCTCGCTCGCGCCGGGCACCCGCGCGATCAGGTTCCCCGCACCCGCGCGCGCCGGTCCCGCGGCACCGTCCTCGGTCACCTCGACTCCAAGCCCGCGAAGCTCCGCCAGCAGATCGTCCGCCACGGCGCGCTCCTCGCCGGTCGGGCTCGCGATCTCGCAGAGGCGGACGAAGCGGTCGCGGAGGCGCTGGTCGTCGCTCACGGGTCCAGCCTATGACCGGCGAGCGGCTACGGGGTGGTGACGACCCAGCTGTGGCCGTGCAGGGCGGCGGGATCGTCGGCGACTTGCTCGGCAACCCGGGACGCGACCAGCTCTCTGATTCGCTCGCGCTCGTCCTCGGGAAGCGCGTTGACCGCGTCGGCGATCGGTGCGGCCAACTTCATGGTCTTCTCCCAATGCACGGCGGGATCGGTGTAATCCCAATCGACCGTCACCTCCCGGAGATCCGGGTCGGCGAACCCGGCGCCGGTCACGAGCGAGCGGACCCTCTCCGGGTCCCCCATCGCGAAGATCCCCGGGGCGTCCGGCTCAGGCGGCGGCAGATGCCCGGCCTCGACCAGCGCGAACCCGGGGATGAACGCCCAGAGGTTGCGATCGGGCGCGCCCCAGACCGCGAACGCAAGCCGCCCATCGTCGCGCAGCACTCGCCGCGTCTCCGACAGGGCCGCGGCCGGGTCAGCCATCAGCATGTATCCGTACCGGCAGACGACTCCGTCAACGCTCGCGTCCTCGAGGTCCATCCGCTCGGCGTCGAGGACCCGGTGCTCGACGTTGGTGAGACCCGCTTCGGCGGCGAGCCGCCGCTCGGCCTCCACCATCCGCGGCGCGAAGTCGGTCTGGAGCAGCTTTCCGTCGCCCCCCAGGACCTCGGCGACCGCGAAGCCGACGTCGCCGGTGCCGGCGGCGAGCTCGAGGATCGTCTGGCCCGGTTGGGCACCGACGCCGGCGACGAGCGCGTCGGCGACGTCCTTGGTCGCCTTGTGGAGAAAGTCGTGCTCGTCCGCCCAGTTGCCGGAGAACTCATCCCAATTCGCGAGCGAATCGGCACGGTACTTGTCGAGATCAACCATCGAGGCGACTCTACGCCATCGACAGCCGGTGGATCAATCGCGGCCGAGCTGTCCGGCCGTCGCCAGCCAGGAGAACACCCCGGCCGCCACCAGGATCCACGGGGACCAGACGTTCGCCTGCTTGTTGAAAAGCCGGACGTAGGCGAAGCGGACGAGGAGCACGATCAGGATCGGCCCGGCGATCCCGCCGAGAATGTAGCCCGCTGTCTCCGCGTCCCCCAGCCTCTCGTACTCGCGCGTATCGAGCGCCCGCACGATCGCTCCGCTCGCGACCAGCAGTGACCCGAGCACGGTGAGGGCGATGTCCGCCTCGCGACCGCGCGGCTCGCGGTACTCCTCCGTCCAGCGCTCGCCGTCCCAGTAACGGGCGCGGCCGGAGTCCGGGGCCTCGGGATCCGGGTACCAGCCGGCTCGAGACGTGGACACGGGATCCGGGTTCAGGCTTCGCGGCGGACGCGGACCTCGCCGGCCTCGGTGCGCTCCTCGGCCTCCGTCTCCTCAGCCGCCGCGTCCTCCCCGAGGTCCGCGGCGCGGCGGGCGGCCGCCCCGACGAACTCCCGGAAGAGCGGCTCGGGCCGCGTCGGGCGGGAGTTGAACTCCGGGTGGAACTGCGAGGCGAGGTAGAACGGGTGGTCCGGCAGCTCGATCATCTCGACCAGCCGCTCGTCGGGCGAGGTGCCGCCCGCGACGAGGCCCTCGTCCTCGAGCCGGCGCCGGAGCTGGTTGTTCACCTCGTAGCGGTGGCGGTGGCGCTTGTAGATGACGCCCTCGTCGCCGAAGATCTCGCGCGCCGTGGTGCCCTCGTGGAGCTTCACGGGATCCGCGCCAAGCCGCATCGTGCCCCCCATGTCCGAGACCTCCTTCTGCTCGGGCAGGAGGTCGACCACGGGATACGGGGTCTCGGGGTCGAACTCGGTCGAGTTCGCGCCGTCCATCCCGCAGACGTTGCGGGCGAACTCGGCCACGGCGATCTGCATCCCGAGGCAGATCCCGAGGTACGGGATCTCGTTCTCGCGCGCGGCCTGCGCGGCGCGGATCTTGCCCTCGATGCCCCGCTCGCCAAAGCCGCCGGGGATCAGGATCCCGTCCGCCCAACCGGCGATCTCATCCGCGTCGAACTCTTCCGAGTCCACCAGCTCGACCTCCACGTTCACGCCGTGGTGGTAGCCGCCGTGGTGGAGGGCCTCGACGACCGACTTGTACGCGTCGATGAGCTGCACGTACTTGCCGACGAGGGCAATCTTGACGGTGCCCTCGCACGCGTCGGCGCGGCGCACCAGCTCCTCCCACTCGCTCAGCTCGGGCGGCTCGGACTCGATCGCGAAGTGGTCGAGGACCAGGTCGTCGACGCCCTCTGCCCTGTACACGAGAGGCACCTTGTAGATGTTGTCGACGTCGCGCGCCGAGATCACTGCGTCCTCGTGGACGCTCCCGAACAGGGCGATCTTGCGGCGGATGTCGCGGTCGAGCCCCTTCTCGGAACGGCACATCAGCGCGTGCGGCTGGATGCCGATCCGGCGTAGCTCGTTGACGGAGTGCTGGGTGGGCTTCGTCTTCAGCTCCCCCGCGTGGCCGATGTACGGCACCAGCGTCAGGTGGATGAACATGCAGCGCTTCGGCCCGATCTCCGAGTAGAGCTGGCGGATCGCCTCCAGGAACGGGAGCGACTCGATGTCGCCGACCGTGCCACCGATCTCGGTGATCACGAAGTCGACCGCCTGGGACTCGGCGACGATCAGGATCCGCTGCTTGATCTCGTCGGTGACGTGCGGGATCACCTGCACGGTCGCGCCGAGGTAGTCGCCGCGACGCTCGCGGCGGATCACCGAGTTGTAGACGCCGCCCGCCGTGACGTTGGAGGCACGGGACGTGTTCTCGTCCGTGAAGCGCTCGTAGTGGCCGAGGTCGAGGTCGGTCTCGGCGCCGTCCTCGGTGACGAACACCTCTCCGTGCTGGAACGGCGACATCGTCCCCGGGTCGACGTTGATATACGGGTCGAACTTCTGGAGCTGGACGCGGAAGCCGCGCGAGACGAGCAGCCGGCCGATCGAGGCCGCTGCGATCCCCTTGCCCAGAGAGGAAACGACTCCGCCGGTGACGAAGATGAAGCGCGTCTCGCCCGGCTTCATCGGTCTACTTCGCCCCTACTCACTCTGCCCAGCGAGTCTAACCACCGCAACGGCGGCAGCCTGTCGATCGTTTCCGAGATCGAGCGGAACTCCCCGTAGACGGTCAGCGCCGCGACCAGCACCAGCGCGATCAGCCGCCCCGTGTCGTCCAGGGTCTCCAGCAGCGCCACACCGGCGAGGGCGCCGATCAGGTTCGAGCCCGTATCCCCCAGCATCGCCTGCTCGCGGAGCGTGAACCAGCCGACGACGAGCACGGGGCCCACGAACACGCCGAGGAGCTCGAGCGGCTCCAGCGTCGTGCCGCCGACGCAGAGGCCCACCAGGAGCGCGACGAAGACCTTCTCGACCCGGCCGGGCCGCAGGTCGAGCAGGTTGAACAGGTTCGTCGCCAGCAGCAGCAGCGCCAGGTCCACTACGTAGTCGAGCCCCTCCTGCCCGCGACCCGACGCCGCATAGGCGGCGAGCGCCAGGGCGCCGCCGGCCTTGATCGCTCCGGTCGAGAAGCGGCCGCCGAGCACCGCGCGCGCGTGCCCGCGCCAGCCCCGCGCCGTGTCCTCGGCGGCGCCCCGCCCGAGCGCGTCGTCGAGCAGGCCCAGGAGCGCGACGCCCAGGATGTACACGGCCCAGCGGCGCAGCTCGGGGTCAAGCAGGTCGAGGTCCGCACGATCGTCCAGGACTGCGAGCGGCGCCAGTGCCAGCAATGAGCACGAGACCAGCACCGCCCCGGCCGGGAAGGCGACCTCGCGGTCGCGGAAATTTCGTCGCACGAGGCCCGAGCGAGCCATGTCACGCAGCCACGGCCCGGCCACAAGAGCCGCGAGCGCGGCCGAGAGGGCCAGCCCGGAGAGCACCTAGCCGTTCGCTCCGACCGTCGGCGAGGGCTCGATCAAATCCGGGAGGAGGCTGTCGGCCGTGTCCTTGACTCCGAAGTTGCCGTCGGCGCCGTCCAGCGCGAGGACGAGGGCGACCTTGCCGGGCAGCTGATCGATGCTGTCCACGGTGGCGAGGCCCTGCTCGTTGAAGAACTCGATCGAGGACGGGTCGGTGTCCTCGCGCTCGGCCCCGACCACGCGGAGGCCGGCATCGAGGAACCCGCGGATCACCCCCGCCTCGAGCTCGTCCATGTTCGCCTCCTCGCGTGCGGAGAGGTCGTCGGGCCGGGCCCGGGCCAGCACCACCGCGTCGAGGCCCTCCGGGTTGCCCGAGTACTCCGACATGAGCATGTCGAGGAGGTCCGCCTCGAGGTCGCCGCGCCCGGCCAGCAGCCGACCGGCCCGCTCCGCGGCGAGGCTGAACTGTTCGTCCTGGGGCTCGCCGCGCTCCTCGTCCGTCAGCAGTGCATCGATCAGCGCGTCGGTATCGGTCGGCTCCCGCAGGCTTCCCACCTGCGTAAGGCGGGCGCCGGCCGGCGCCAACGCCCCGTTCAGGTCCGCTCTCAGCGTCGAGGTGTCGATGTCGCCGAGGCCGATCAGGCCGATCTCCTGCGCGGCCAGCCGATCGGCCATCACAGCCGGCGCGAGGCGCTCGGAGAACCGGACTTCGAAGTCAAGCTCCTCCCGCAGCCCTGCGTTCTCCGCCCGCACCTGGTCGAGGTCCTCGCTGAGGCCCTCCTCGAGGTTCTCGGCCGTCCCCGAGACGACGTCGCTGCCGAGCGCGGCGCCGATCAGGATCCCGATCGCGAGCGCGATGAACACCGCTGCGAGCGAGGCGACGTGATAGCGAGTGGAGTAACCCATTCAAAGACCCAGAAGCACTTCGATCTTCAGCCAGATCAGGTCGGCCAGCTCGCGGAGCGGGTCCGAGATCAGGACGACGATCAGGGTGAGCAGGATCGCGACGCCGAGGAAGATCCAGATCAGGCGCCCCGAGACGCCGGGGTTGTAGAGCCGGCTCACGCCCTTCGCGTCGACGAGGATTTCGCCGATCCGCAGCCGGGTGAGGAACGTCGACGACATCCCGGCGCGGTTCTTGTCGAGGAACTCGACCAGGTTGAACTGGGCGCCGACGCTGACGATCAGCTCGGCGCCGTTCTCGTACGCGAGGAGCATCGCGACATCCTGGCTGGTTCCGACCGCCGGAGCGACCAGGTGTTCCACGCCCATCGTGTCGAGGCGCTCCGAACCGGGCGCCCGCCCGTCGCTGTAGGCGTGGACGATGACCTCGGCGCCGGAGCGCAGCGCCGCGTCGGTGGCCGAGTCCATGTCGCCAAGGATCACGTCCGGCTCCAGGCCCTCCTCGAGCAGGGCGTCGGCGCCGCCGTCCACTCCCACGAGGACCGGACGAACGTCGTGGATATAGGGGCGGAGTGTCCGCAGGTCGCTGCGATACGTCGTGCCCCGCACCACGATCAGCACGTGGCGGTCCTGGAAGCTCGTGCGGGTGCGGGGCAGGTCGGACTCGCCGGCCAGGAGCTCGCCCTCCTCGCGGACGTGCTCGGCGGTGTTCGCGGCGAAGTCGGCGATCGCGCGGTCGATTCGTGCCCGCTGCAGGGTGTGCTGCTCCTCGAGGCCCGCCAGCGCCAGGCGCTCTCCTCGGGCCACGACCTCGCTCCCCCGCCGCACGTCACCGCCACCGCTGATCACGATCTCGTCGCCGTCGCGCAGCTCGTCGAAGAGCGGTGCGCCGGGAGCGTCCACGAGGCAGACGCCGGCGCGAACCAGCAGGAGCGGCCCCGAGTTCGGGTACCGGTCGGTCGAGGACGACGAGAGGTTGATGACGCCCCTGACGCCCGACGCCACGAGGTCCTCGGCGGCGATCCGGTCGATGTCCGCGTGGTCGATCACGGCTATGTCCTCGGGCCCGAGGCGCTTGACGAGGGCCTTGGTCTTGCGCCCGAGGCGGGCCCGCCCCTGGACGGGCGTGGCCAACGGCTCGGCGTCGGTGGTGCCGCGCAGGATTGCCTGGGCACGAGCGCGGGCGCGGGATCTCAGCGGTTGGCGGGCCATCGCTGCGAGCGGATTATCCGCTGAATACGGGTGCTACGCGGCGAGCAGGTCGCGCGCGTGGTCGGTGGCGGCCGCGTCGTCGCGCTCGGCGCCGAGCATCCGCACGATCTCGGCCACCAGCTCCTCGCCCTCGACGGGCTCGACGTCCGCGATCGTGGCGCCCCCCTCGACCCGCTTCGAGATCCGGAAGTGCGCACCGGCCTGCGACGCCACCTGCGGAAGGTGCGTGATGCACACCACCTGGCCGTCGGAAGCCAGCTCGCGCAGCCGCTCGCCCACCACGCGGGCGGTTGCGCCGCCCACGCCGGCGTCGATCTCGTCGAAGACGCGGACGGCACCACCCCCGCCCCCGCCGAGCCCGGTGAGCGCGAGCATGATCCGCGAAAGCTCACCCCCGGACGCCGCATCGCGAAGCGGCGACACCGGCATGCCGGGATTGGTCGCGACCCGCAGCTCGACGGTTTCGGCTCCACCGGGCCCGAAGCCTTCCTCCACCGCTTCCAGCGCGACCTCCAGGCGCGCCCCGTCCATCGCCAGGCCCGCCAGGGCCTCGGACACGGCCTCCTCGAGTGCCGGGGCGGCCTTGCGACGTGACGCGGTGAGCCTGGTGGCGAGCTTGGCGCGCCTCTCCTTCGCGGCGGTCAGGCGCCGCTCGATCTCCCCGGCGAGCTCCGCCGCGCTCTCCAGCCGCTCGATCTCGGCCCGGCAGCGCTCCGCGTGCGCAAGCACTGCCTCGATCGACCCGCCGTGCTTTCGCTCCAGCCGCTCGATCGCGGCCAGGCGCTCCTCCACCTGCTCGAGCCGCCCCGGCTCGGCGTCGATCCCCTCCGCGTATGAGCGCAGCTCGCTCGCGAGATCCGCGACCTCGACGGCCGCGGCCGCGATCCGCTCCGCCAGCGCGTCCAGCGCGGGGTCGACGCCCGCCACCGCGCCAACGGCGCCCTCGGCGGCGCCGAGGCCGCCGTCGGCCCCGCCCCCGTCCTCATCGGCGCCGGCCAAGCCCTGAAGCGCGCCCGCCGCGGCTGCCCGAAGCGACTCCGCGTGGCGCAGGCGCTCCCGGTCTCCCGCCAGCCCGCCGCGCTCCTCGGGGTCAGGCTTGGCGGCATCGATTTCCTCGAGCTCGAAGCGCATCAGGTCGAGATCCCGTTCCCGGGTGCCCTCCCGCTCGCGGAGCTCCTCCAGCTCCCGCCGGGCGGCGCGGACCTCGGTGTGCGCGGCGCGATAGTCCTCGCGAAGCCCGAGGTGCTTCTCGCCCGCGAAGCCATCCAGCACATCGAGCTGCGCCGAAGCGAGCGTCAAACGGCGGTGCTCGTGCTGTCCGTAGAAGGCGAGCAGCCGCGAGCCGAGGGCGCGCAGGTCGGCGACGTTCGCGGACCGCCCCTGGACGTACGCGCTCGTGCGCCCGCCGGCGCCCACGCGCCGTGCGAGCACGACCTCGGTTGCGTCATCGGGCATCCGCGCGGACAGGTCCGCCAGCTCGGGGTCGTCGAACAGGCCGTCGGGCAGGTCGAAGACCCCCTCCACGTAGGCCTCGGCCGCGCCGGGCCGCACGATCTGCGGTCGCGCGCGTCCCCCCAACAGCAGGTCGAGCGAGTGCGCGAGCACGGTCTTGCCGGCGCCGGTCTCGCCGGTGATGGCGTTCAGCGCGGGGCCGAGCCGCAGCTCGGCACGCTCGATCACAAGCAGGTTTTCGATGCGAAGCTCGAGCAGCATCGCCCTGTTGATAGCGGCCGGCCCCGACGGATTCGCCCCGCAGCTCGTGTGACAGGTCAGCCCGCGGGGGCTGCCTCGGTCGCCCTGCGGTCTGCCGCCGGATCGCTCGCCTCGGCGAAGTCGCGTCGTCGAACCAACAGGAATCCCAGTACACCGCCGACGATCGCCACCGCCGCGCCGATGAGGAGAATCTCGTTGAGGGCGCTGATGAACGCTTGGTTGGCGGCGTCAGCCGCCTGGGCTTGAAGCTGCGGAGGGGCGCCCGCAACGGCTTGGTCGATCGCCCCGGACGAGACCGCCTCCGCCGCCTCGGGCGGAGCTTGCGGGGCGAGTTCCGACAGCTTGGTCGTGATCTGCGACTGGAAGACGGCCCCGAGACCCGCGACACCTGTCGCGATCCCAACCTGGCGGAACGTCGAGTTGATGCCGGAAGCCATTCCCGCTCGCGCCGCGGGCACCACTGCAAGCGCCGTCTCGGCGATCATCGGATTGGTCATCCCGATCCCGATCCCGGCCACCGCGAACCCCGGCAGGAGCCCGGTCCACTCGTCGCCCGCCTCGATCCCGTGCATGAGTAAGAGGCCGACGCCGACGAGCACGAGCCCGGTGCCCATGAGGACGCGGACCGGGATGCGGTTCGAGAGGTTGGCCGCGAGCGGAGCCGCCAAGAACGAGAGCAGGGTTATCGGCAGGAAGCGCACCCCGGCCTCGAGCGGCGAAAACTCGAGGACGTCCTGGATGTAGAGCGTGAGGTAGAGGAACATCGCGAACATGCCGGCGGAGAGGGCCCAGGCCACAATCGAAACTCCGCCGAATGAAGGAACGCGGAAGAGCGAGAGCTCGAGCATCGCGTGCCTGCTGCGCGCTTGGATCGCCACGAACGCGACCATCAGCACGAGCGCTCCGATCAGCGAGATCAGGATCTGAGCCGAGGCCCAGCCCTCCGCGTTGCCGCGGATCAAGCCGAAGATGAATCCGAAGAGGGCAAGCGAGAACGTCGCCAGCCCGGCCCAATCGATTGGCTGCGGGTCGGTCGCCGCGACGTTCGCAAGCCGCGTCTCCGTCAGCACGATCGCGGCAATCCCGATCGGGACGTTCACGAAGAAGATCCACTCCCAGCCCAGTCCCTCAGTGAGCAGGCCGCCGATCAGCGGCCCCACGGCGACGGCGCCGCCGACGGTCGCACCCCAGAGGCCGATCGCGCGAGCGCGCTCGCGGCCCTCGAACTCCTGTGCGATCAGGGCGAGGGCCGTGGCGAACATCGCCGCGGCTCCCACCCCCTGGAGGGCGCGGAAGAAGTTCAGCACGGTGGCGTCGTGGGCAAGGCCGCAAAGGAGCGAGGCGACCGTGAACACCCCGAAGCCAACCGCGAAGATCCGCCGCCGCCCGAGGCGATCCCCCAGCGAGCCGAAGACGAGCAGGAACGATGCGAGCGTCAGCGCGTAAGCGTCGACGACCCATTGCAGGCTGGAGAGACTCGCGTCCAGATCCTCCTGGATCGACGGCAGGGCGACGTTCACGATCGTGATGTCGAGCAGCAACATGAACGTCGCCGTGCAGACGGCCAGGAGGGTCCACCACTTACGTTCCATGCGGCGTGAGGATAGGTTGCACCGTCGACGTCGGCCGTAGCCGGCGGATCAGCGCGCCAAGGCCCCGAACTTCTCGCCCACCCGCCGGTAGAAGTTCGCGCCCGGGACCTGGGCCAGCCGGCTGACGTTGTCGCGGAAGCGGATCTCGATCTCGGCGCCGCTGGCCAGGTCGGTCACGTGCTCGCCGTCCACGACGAGGTCGACCGCCTCGCGCCCCGCCTCGTTGCGAACCAGGAGCACGTCGTCGGGCGCGACCACGAGCGGGCGCGCGGTGAGCGTGTGGGGCGCGATGAAGCTGACGACGTAGCCCTCCACGCCCCAGGCCAGGATCGGGCCCTGGTTCGCGAGGTTGTAGCCCGTCGAGCCCGCGGGCGTGGCCGCGACCAGGCCGTCGCAGCGCACGTGGCCGACCTCCTGACCGCCCAGCCGGAACGCCAGCTCGGCGACGCGCCCGTGGGGGCGGCGATGGAACGAGACGTCGTTCAGCGCGAGGCGCGGGGCGTCCGGGGCTCCGACCTCCAGGCCCGGGAGCGACATGACGTCGAAGTCGCCGTCGAACGCCCGCCGCAGCCCCTCGTCGAGCTCGTCGGGATCGGCCGCAGCGAGGAAGCCGATCGTTCCGTAGTTGATCCCGAACACGGGCACGGTCGAGCGCGCGTGCTCGCGCAGCGCCTTGAGGATGGTCCCGTCGCCCCCGAGCACGAGGCAGAGGTCCGGCTCGCCGTCCAGGTCCTCCAGCGGACCGATACCGGCGGCGGCGTCACCGTGCTTCGCGCGCTCGTCGGCGCTCGCCACGAGACGGGCGCCCGCGGCGCCCGCGGCCTTCACGGCCGCGGTCATCGCCGCCGCCGTCTGCTCGGGCTGCGTATGGGTGAGAACGGAGACGGCCGCCGGGGCGCTCACGGCTCGACCTCCTCGATCGCGTCCGCAGTCTCCTGCTCGCTCAGTCCTTCGCCCGAAGGCGAGGCCCAGACGAACGTCTCGCGGTTGCCCTTCGGGCCGGGAAGGCCGGAAGGCGCGAAGCCACGGATCCGAAGACCCAACTCGTGAAGGGATGCGGCGACCGCGCCGAGCGCCTCGCGCCGTTCGGCCGCGTCGCGCACCACGCCGCCCTTCACCCGCTTTCGCCCGAGCTCGAACTGCGGCTTCACCATGGCCAGCAGGTCGCCCTTCGTGCCGAGAACGCCCGCCACGGCCGGCAGGACCTTGGTGAGCGAGATGAACGAGACGTCAACCGTCGCCAGCGACGGCTCGAAGGGCAGCGACTGCGGCTCGATCTCACGGGCGTTCAACCGCTCGATCACATGGACGCGTTCGTCATTGCGGAGCCCCCAGTCGAGTTGGCCGTGCGCGACGTCGAGGGCGATCACGCGGGCGGCACCCCGCTGCAGCAGGCAATCCGTGAACCCGCCGGTCGAGGCGCCGACGTCCAGGCAGTCGCGGCCGGAGACGTCCAGGTCCAGGGCGTCGAGGGCGTTCGCGAGCTTCACGCCTCCGCGCGAGACGTAGTCACGGCCCACGTCCAGGCTCAGCTCGGCGCCCGGGTCGATCAGCTCGCTGGGCTTTGCGACGCGCTGTCCGCCCCCGCCGATCCGCACCCGCCCCGCGCGAATCGCCTCGGCGGCACTGGCACGCGAGCGGACGAGGCCGCGCTCGGCGATCACGGAGTCTGCCCGGCGGCGGCTCACGGAGGAGAAAGTACCGATAGCGACGAGGTGTTGGTGGATTTCGAGTGTGACCCCGATCACACACTTATCGCACATACGTTCGTACCCTGTTCGTACGCGATGACCATCTTCCGGCACATCCCCCTCTCGGTCCACGCGGGCCTCGAGACCCTCCTCGCGCCGCTCCTCATGGTCGCGCCGTTCCTGCTCGGCTTCGGGCAGGCGGCCACCGTGGTCAGCGTGCTCGTCGGCGCCCTCCTCCTTGGTCTCGCGCTTCAGATCCCCGGCCCCCAGCGCTCGATCTCGCTCGCGTCCCACGCGGGCTTCGACTACGCCCTGGCGACCTTCGCGGTGGTCGCCGGCATCACCGTCGGCATCGTCACGGGCGCCTGGGAGCCAACAGTCTTTTTGGTCGGCATCGGCGCCGCAATGGTCGCCCTGACCGCCTCAACGCGGTTCAGCGCGCCCCGCGGGGTCTAGTACCGCCGACCTACCTCCAACAACACACATATCTC
>CAVTFG010000011.1:0-85528 GCA_963734015.1 uncultured bacterium
CGCAGTATCTCGCGCCGAACATGCGCTTTCCATGCAAAGCGGTACATCTCGGGGAGCCGACTAGGGACGCGGGGGCGGCGGGGACGCAAGATTTACCCAACTCATCTAGTCGGGGCGACTGGATTTGAACCAGCGACCGCTCGGCCCCCAGCCGAGTGCGCTACCAGACTGCGCCACGCCCCGTGGCCCGGCGGATTCTACGTGAGCGCCCTTCGAGCCTACGCTGCGTTTCGTGCCCGAGGGAGTGGAACGCAGCGAGGCGAAGCGGGCGACCGGATTTGAACCGGCTCTTCGAGCTTGGAAGGCTCACGTGCAACCAATAACACTTCGCCCGCGCGGCGTCCGAGTATAGGTCGGAGTCTGCGCAGCTCAGCCGCGCTGGCGCAACCCGAAATCGGTCGTGTAGGTGCCGCCGTCGGCCTTGCGGGCGCCCGGCATCCCGGGCATGAAGCCCACGCCTACGTCCTTGAACAGCGGGTTCAGGATGTTGGCCCGGTGCGGCGGGCTGTTCATCCAGCCCTTGACCATCGCCTTCGGCGTGCCGTACCGCTCGCCGCCGTAGGCGATGTTCTCCCCGCAGGTCCAGCGGATCAGCGCGCGGATCAGGTAGTCGACGGCGCGTAGCCTCGATTCGAGCGACTGCTCGCCCGGGCACTCGTGCGAGAAGCAAGCCTTCTTCACCATCACCTCGGTGTGCTTCTGCGCGGCTCGCTGAAGGCGCTTGTGGTTGTCGAGCCGCCCGATACCACGCTGCTTGCGCTCGCGGTTCAGGAAGCAGCGGATCGACGCGCGGGCCTGGCGGTTGCGAAGCTTCTCGGCTCGGACCTCGCCGTACTTCGTACAGGCGGTTCCGGCTGTGGCCGGCTCCGGCATCGAGCCCGCGGCAAGCAGTGCAAGCACCGCCGCGACCAGGAAGGCGACCAAGCGGGTGATCTGTGGGTGGATTGCACGGAGTGCCATTCCCCCCTACGGTCGGAGGACAATGCCGACCCGGTTAGCCGCGACGCAACCGCTGGACAGATGTCCGGCGCCGCGAGCTCCAACGGGTCAGTTCATCGGCTTTCGCCAGCCGAAGATGACGGCGTAGGTCATGTGGCCGCTGCCGGGCGAGCACTCGGTGCCGCCCGCCGGAAACGGACGCCCCTGCTTGCCGCCGACGCCCACATGGCGAAAGCGGCCGTCAACGATGTTCTTCCTCGAGAACGGGGTGTCCATCCATTCCTCGATCATCGCCGCGGGCGTGTCGGAACAGCCGAGGATCTCCCCGTATCCGTACCGGCCGCCGCCCTTCAGATACCCGGACGACTCGATCCGCTTGCGCAACGAGCGCTCGCCCGCGCATTGGTGCTTGAAGCACTCGTCATGGATCATCACCTTCGTGTGCCGGCGTGCGATCCGGGTCAGGTCGGCGTCGGCGCGCACCCGCTTGCGATCACGCTGAGCGCGCTCCCTGTTGATCAGGCAGCCAAGCGCCTTGCGGAGCTGCTTGGACGAGGCCTCGTTTGGGCTGTGCGTCGCGTGCGGGCCACAGCCGGCGCCGAGGGCCCGCGCGTCAAGTGCGGGGGGCGAGATGAGCAAGGCGAAGCCCAGCGCCGTGAGCGCGGCCACCACCGCAGCTCCGACGCCAATCCGCTTGCCTTTCCCTGCCGTGTGTGTCATCTCGACCCCATGAGCTAGCAACATCGGAACAGCCGCCGAGTTGCGCTCGGCGGCTAGCGGGGCAGCCAGGGCTCGAACCTGGAATCGCCGGTTTTGGAGACCGGTGCCTTGCCAATTTGGCCACTGCCCCGTGACCGATTCGTCATCGTAGCGGCCAATTTTGTGACGTATGCGGATGCGGGCGGAGGGACTCGAACCCCCACGCTCCGAAGAGCACCAGGACCTAAACCTGGACCGTCTACCAATTCCGGCACGCCCGCGGGAGTCCCGATGTTAGGGCGGATCACCGTCGCGCCCGGCCGCATCTCGCTTTATGCTGCGCGTGATGGAGGCCGTGACCGCGCGTCCGGGCTATGAGCTCTGGCGCCCGAACAGGGAGAAGGCTCAGTCGAAGACGACGAAGGCGATCGTGGCCTTCGTGCTGCTCGTCTCGGCCGGCCTGATCGCGATCGTCGTGATCGGGGGCTGGGAGCGGATGCAGAGCTCCAGCATCGCGATCATCTCGCTCGTCTGGGCCGGGCTCTACGTCCTGTTCGCGATCCTGATCGCGAACTGGAACCGGGGACTTCTGCCGGTCGCCTCCGCCCTCGCGGTGATCATGGCTATCTTCGCCGCGGTCGCGGCGCCGGGCTGGTTCGACCGCTCGAAGGAAGGGCTCGACTCGCCGCTCCTCCCCGAGGACCTGATCGGCCTGCTCGTCGTGATCCTGGTGTTCGTCCAGATCCTGCTGATCGTGGTCGCGATGATCGCCTTCAGCCAGGAGTGGCACGTCGAGGAGGAGCGCCCGGTCGGAGGCACTCCGCTCGCCGGCGAGGACGACGCGCCCGGCGCGCCGCCGGCGCCCTCCCCCGCCTAGGTCCGCCCGCTCAGCCGCTCCTGGCGCCGAGCGTCACCGTGTAGAAGGCCTTGCCCTTCTTGGCGACCATGCCGACGCCGATGTGCTCGTAGCCGCCGTCCATGATCTGGACCCTGTGGCCGGGGCTGCGCTTCCACTGGCGCACCACCTCGCGTGGTGACGCACGGTCGCTGTTCAGCGCGATGACCTCGCCAACCCGCCAGCTCCGCGCCCCGCTCATGTAGCCCGCCTTGCGGATCCGGTCGACGGTGCTGGCCTCACCGGAGCACTGATGCGAGAAGCAGTGCCGCTCGAACATGCGACGCGAATGCTTCTGGGCCGCCCTGTTCAGCGACCGCCTCAGCTTGAGATTGCCGGCCGAACGCTCGTCGTTGATCAGGCACCTCACCGCGTCCCGGGCACTCGGCAGGCCGACTCGGTCGCTCCGCTTGCTCGCCACTCCGGTCTTGCCGCAACCGCCCCGCGCCTCGGCGCTCGTCACCGTGCCGAACAGCAGTGCGGCACACGCCAAGCCCGCCGCGATGGCGAGCGTACGCAGGATCGGTTGGAGCGAAATTGGCGACACGAATTGGATCCTTCCCTGGATCGGTGTACCCGAATGTAGGTAGTTCAAGCGCTGGTTGTGGAGCCGCTGCGAACGGTCGGGCGCCTGAACGGTGAGCAAAAAGTGTGCCCAATATAGGCAATCCCTAAACCAACTGACACGAACCTAGCAACCCGCCCGGTCAGAACAGGGTGGTCTCCGCGCGCGGTTCGATCAGTTGCGGCCCGTCTTCCCGAACGTTCGACACCAGGTCCCCGACCTCCTGCGCGAGCAACGCGTCGTCGGGCACGGGAACGAGCAGCCCGCGGATCACGTCCTCGTCGGCGCCCGGATCGAGCCACAGCGCCTCCATCGCAGGATCGAGGATCACCGGCATCCGGTCGTGGATCGGGCGCATCAGCTCGTTCGGCGCACAGGTGACGATCGCGCAGCTGTGAATCGGCTCGGCCCCCCGCGGCGTGTACTCCGCCCACACGCCGGCGAACGCGAACAGCTCGTCGTCCGGGCGGTGAAACCACAGCGGCACCTTCCCGCCCTCGTCCCGGCGCCACTCGTAGAACCCGTCGGCGGGAATGAGGCAGCGCCGCTCGCGGAACGACTCCGCGAACGCCGGCTGCGTGGCGATCGACTCGGCCCGCGCGTTGATCAGGGGGCGCTGCCCGCGCTCGGTCGCCCATTTCCCCGGGAGAAGCCCCCACCTGAGCTTCCCGAGGTCGCGCTGCTCAGCGCGCTCGCGAACCGCGAGCACCGGGTCCGTGGGAGCGATGTTGTACCGCGGCTCCTCATCCACCTCGGCCGTCTGGTCGAGCCCGAAGCGCAGTCGCAGGCGCTTCGGATCCGGGTTCGCGAGCGTGTAGCGACCGCACATCGAGTCGAGGCTAGCTGGGAGAGCGGAGCCGATGCCGGAGGCGGGATTCGAACCCGCATGTCCCGAAGGACAATTGATTTTGAGTCAATCGCGTATGCCAGTTCCGCCACTCCGGCTGGAACAGGGCGAGGATAGTCCCGCCGCCCGCGATAATCGTCCCGTGGCAGCGGACGACCAGCGCCTGAAAACCGTCGGCGAGCTCTGCGCCTTCGAGGGGCGGCTCGCCGGCACCGACGCCGAGCGGCGGGCGGCGAACGACCTGGCGGGACGGCTCCGTGCCCTCGGTCGCCGCGTCGACGTCGACCCCACCTACGTCCACCCCCAGGCCCCGCTGATCTGGGCCGCGCACTGCGCCCTCGCGCTCGCCGGCAGCCTCGTATCGGTGGCCGAGCCGGCCGTCGGGTTCGCGCTCGTGCTGCTGGCCGCAACCTCCCTCTACCTCGACCTCAACACACGCTTCTACCTGCTCCGCCGGCTCTTCTTCCGCCGCGCATCGCAGAACGTCGTCTCCCCCGGATCGAACCCGACGGCGTCCGCCCGCCTCCTCCTCGTCGCCCACTACGACGCGGGCCGCACCGGGACGATCCACCAGCCCAAGCACGTCGCCCGCGCCCAACGGCTCGCCCGCTTCCTGTCCTTCCCCCACACCCGCCTGCTGTTCTGGTCGCTCGCGGCGCTCCTGCCCCTGCTGGGCGCGCGGATGGCCGGCGTCGAGTCCGACGCCATCTCCGTCCTGCAGCTGCCCCCGACCCTGATCCTCCTCGTCGCGATCTTCCTGCTCGTCGACGTCCAGCTCTCCGCCGTCGTCCCCGGCGCGAACGACAACGCCTCCGGCGTCGCCACCACCCTCGCCCTCGCCGAGCGCCTGCGCGACGACCCGGCCCGGAGCCTCGACGTCTGGGTCGTCCTCACCGGAGCCGAGGAATGCGGCATGGAAGGCATGCGCTCGTTCATCCGCCCGCGGCGCAAGCTGTTCGAGTCGAAGCCCACCTTCGTGGTGGCGATCGATTCAGTCGGCGCCGGCGACGTCCGCTGGGTCGAATCCGAGGGCCTCACGGTCTCCTTCCCCATGGACCGCCGGCTCGCCGAGCTCTGCGCGGCGATCGCCGACGCCGACGAGGACGGGCGCTACCGAGCCGCCCCGCTGCGCCACGGATTCGCGACCGACGCGCTCGCGGCACGGGTCGCCGGGATGCGCGCGACCGCGATCACCTGCCTCGAGCCCGGAGCCATGGTTCCCGCGAACCACCACACGCACGCCGACCAGCCGGACGCGATCGAGGTCGCGGCGCTCGACCGCGCCGAGGAATTCGCCCTCGACCTGATCCGCGCCCTCGACCGGGACGTGGCCCGCGCGAGCGATCTTCCCGATCGCGAGCTCGAGCCCGCCTCCTCAGGCGCCTGATAGAACCCGGCGATGGACGCGGGCGAGCGCGGCGAGAAGCTCTGGGAGCCGTCCGCGGAAGCGGTCGAGCGGTCGCAGATGACCGCCTACATGCGCTGGCTGGCCGAGCGGCGCGACCTCGACTTCGAGGGCGACTACGACCGGCTGTGGCATTGGTCGGTGGCCGAGATCGACGCCTTCTGGCGCTCGATCTGGGACTACTTCGAGGTCGGGGCTACGGCGGCCCCGGACACCGTCCTGGGCAGTCGCGAGATGCCGGGCGCCGAATGGCTGCCGGGCGCAACGCTGAACTACGCCGAGCACCTGTTCCGCGACCGTGACCCGGCGGCGCTCGCGATCCAGCACCAGGCCGAGGGCGGCGAGCTCGGGTCGATCACCTGGGGCGAGCTCTCCACCCGCGTCGCCGCCTTCGCCGCCGGCCTCCGCGAACTGGGCGTCGAGCGCGGTGACCGCGTCGCCGCGTACCTGCCCAATTCGCCCGGCGCGATCATCGGGTTCCTCGCCAGCGCCTCGATCGGCGCAATCTGGTCCTCCTGCTCGCCCGACTTCGGCGCCCGCTCCGTCATCGACCGCTTCGCCCAGATCGAGCCGAAGGTCCTCCTCGCCGTCGACGGCTACACCTACGGCGGCAGGGAGTTCGACCGGATGGACATCGTCGCCGGCCTCGAGCGCGAGATACCCGGCCTCGAGCACACCGTGCTCGCGCCGTACCTCGATCCCGACGCCGACCCCGGGTCGCTGGCGAAGGGCAGGCGCTGGCGCGACGTCGAGATCGCCGGCGCGGGCGCGGAGCTCCGCTTCGAGCAGCTGCCCTTCGATCATCCCCTCTGGGTCCTCTACTCGTCCGGCACCACGGGGCTTCCCAAGGCGATCGTCCACGGGCACGGCGGCATCCTGCTCGAGCATCTGAAGAAGCTGAACCTCCACGTCGACGCGCAGGAGGGCGACCGCGTCTTCTGGTTCACCACCACCGGCTGGATGATGTGGAACTTCCTCGTCTCGGCCCTGCTCACCCCCGCCTCGATCGTCCTCTACGACGGCAACCCTGGACACCCGGACATGGACGTCCTCTGGGACCTCGCCGAGCGCGCCGGCATCACCTGCTTCGGCACGTCCGCCAGCTACATCGCCGCATGCATGAAGGCTGGCGCCGAGCCGTCCGTGGGGCGCGACCTCTCGCGCCTTCGCGCCGTCGGATCGACGGGGTCGCCGCTCGCGCCCGAGGGCTTCCAGTGGGTCTACGACCACGTGGGCGAGGACACCTGGCTCTTCTCGACCTCCGGCGGGACCGACGTCTGCACCGCGTTCGTCGGCGGCGTGCCGATCCTGCCCGTCTACCGGGGCGAGCTCCAGGCGCGCGCCCTGGGCTGCAGGATCGAGGCGTTCTCCGAGGACGGCGCGCCCCTCATCGACGAGGTCGGAGAGCTCGTGATCACCGAGCCGATGCCGTCGATGCCCGTCTTCTTCTGGAACGACCCGGACGGCGAGCGCTACCGCTCCTCGTACTTCGACATGTTCCCCGGCATCTGGCGCCACGGCGACTGGATCGAGATCACCTCGCGCGGCACCGCCGTGATCTACGGCCGCTCCGACTCCACCATCAACCGCGGCGGAATCCGGATGGGAACCAGCGAGATCTACCGCGCCGTCCTGGCGCTCGACGAGATCACCGACGCGCTCGTCGTCGACGTGCCGAAGCCCGGAACCGAAGGCTGGATGCCGCTCTTCGTCGTCCTTCGCGACGGCGTGGAGCTCGACGAGGACCTTCAGAAACGGATCGCCGCCAAGATCCGGTCGGACTGCTCGCCCCGGCACGTCCCGGACGAGGTCCACGTGATCGCCGAGGTGCCCCGCACCTTGTCGGGGAAGGTCCTCGAGGTGCCCGTCAAGCGAATCCTGACGGGAACGCCGGCCGACCAGGCGGCCAGCCGCGACTCGCTCGCGAACCCAGCCGCGCTCGACTGGTTCGTGGAGTTCGCGGCACGCATCTAGGCGCGCAACATCGCGTCCCCCGCGGTCCGCTCAAGCCAAGCCGAGTCCCGCCGCCTGCTCCCGGGTTCGAGCCACCACCTCTTCGGCGCCCTCGACCCGCCCGTCTCTCATCAGGACGGTGCCCGCGACCACGGTCGCGTCAACCACGGCGCCCGAGGCCGCATAGACCAGCCCCGCGTCGAGCGTCCCCAGGCTCAGCTCCGCCGACTCGGTGCGGATCAGCAGGAAGTCCGCGTCGGCGCCGGGCTCCAGCGCGGGCCGGCTCAAGAGCGGCGAGCGATCGCCGCGCGCGAGCGCGAGCGTCTCGCCCGCAGTCACCGCCGCCGGATCCGCGGCGGCGTTCTTCTGCAGCAGGGCGAACACCTTCATGTCGTCCATCAGATCAAGCGAGTTGTTGGAGCCGGGCCCGTCCGTTCCCAGGCCCATCGCCACCCCCGCGTCGCGGGCGTCCCGGTACGGGAACAATCCGCCGACGGCCAGCTTCAGGTTCGCGACCGGGTTCGTGACGACCGTGGCGCCCCGGTCGGCGATCAGCTCCAGCTCCGACTGATCGAGCCAGACTCCGTGCGCGAGGATCGTGTCAGGGCCCAGCAGGCCGCAGCGGTCGAGGTAGTGCGCCGGCCGCATCCCACGCTCACTCACGCATTCGGAAACCTCATGCTCGGTCTCCGAGAGGTGGATCTGCACAGGTACCCCCAGCTCGGGAGCTCGCTCCGCCAGCCTTCGCAGCGACTTCTCGCTCACCGAGTAGATGGCGTGAGGGGCGAATCCCGGGCGTGCCAGGGCGCCGCCGGAATCGGCGATCTTCTCGATGCTGCGCTCGGCGTCGTCGCACGCGCGGTCCGACTTGGCCGGGTCGGAATCGTCGATCAGCGGGGCCGCCGTCACGGCCCGGATCCCCGCGTCCTCGACTGCCCGCGCCGCCGCTTCGGCGTGCCAGTACATGTCCCAGAACGCGGTCGTCCCGCTCTGGATCATCTCGACACACGCCAGGCGCGTGCCCCAGTAGACGTCGTCGTCCGACATGCGCTTCTCGACCGGCCAGATGTAGCGGGTGAGCCACTCCATCAGCGGCAGGTCGTCGGCGAAGCCGCGGAACAACGTCATGCCCGCGTGCGTATGCGCGTTCACCAGCCCCGGAACCAGCGCCATGCCGTGCGCGTCGAGGACCTCGTCGCCCTCGGCGGGCTCCACGTCCGGGCCGATCGCGGCGATCAACCCGTCCTCGCACCGAACCCCCACAACGGTCCCCTCGAGCGTGGCGTCCTTGACCGCGAGCCCCATCTGGGCAACAGGGTAATTCAGCTGTCCAGCAGCGCCGGGACCACCTTCGCGAGCGCGGCCTGCAGCCGGGCCCGGTGTGCGCGCTGTCCGGCTGCCACCTCCTCGAGCGTCAGCTCTGTCGCCCCCACTCCGTTCGCCAGGTTGTCGACGACGCAGATCGCGGCGTAGGCCAGCCCCAGCTCACCCGCGAGGATGCATTCGCCGGCGACGGTCATCCCGACCACATCCGCGTGCTGGGCGATGATCCGCACCTCGGCCGCCGTCTCGAGGCGGGGTCCCGTCACCTGCCAGTAGACGCCCCCGTTGCGCAGATCCAGCTCGGCTCCGAACGCCTCGACCACCCGCGAGCGCCATTCCCGGTCGAAACCCGGCACGCGGTGGGCGGCGGGGTCGGAGCGCGTCGTCAGCGGCGGAAGGTCGAGCGCGATGAAATCGTCGGGGCACAGGAAGGTGCCCGGGATGAGCTCCGGGCGGAGGCCGCCTACCGAGGCGACGCCGAGCACCCGGTCGCAGCCGGCGTCGGCGAGCTTGCGCAGGTTCGCCTCATGGTCGATCAGGTGGGGCAACGCGTAGGGCTCGCCGTGCCGGTCGATCACCGTGGCGCCCTCGACGTCGAGGCCGGCCGCGCCGCTGCCCAGGACGACGCCGAGCGCCATCCTCAATCAGCCGCCTCAACAACGGCGGGGCTCGGCTTCGCTTCGCTCCGCCTCACTACGCCGGGGTGATCGGGTTCCGCCGCTCGGAGAAGCTGCGGTCCCGGCCCTCGGCGAACGCGAAGCGGCGGATCAGGTCGGCGCGCAGCTCGTCCGGCTCGATCACGGCATCCACCACGAGCTCGGACGCGAGGTGCAGGATGTCGATGTCGGCCGAGTATTCCTCGCGCTTCTGCGCGACGAACCGATCCCGCTCTGCCTCGTCGTCGATCGCCTGGATCTGGTTGAAGAACACCGCGTTGATCGCGGCCTCGGGTCCCATCACCGCGATCGAGGCGGTCGGAAGCGCGATGCAGCAGTCGGGCTCGAACGCTGGGCCGGCCATCGCGTAGAGGCCGGCGCCGTACGCCTTGCGGACGACCACGGAGATCTTCGGCACCGTCGCCTCCGACACGGCCGAGATCATCTTCGCGCCATGGCGGATGATCCCCTGGCGCTCGACGTCCGTGCCGATCATGAAGCCGGGGACGTCGGCGAGGAACAGGAGTGGCACGTTGAACGCGTTGCAGGTCGCGATGAAGCGAGCCGCCTTGTCGGCGGAGTCCACGAACAGCACGCCGCCCTTGTACTTCGGCTGGTTCGCGACGATTCCGACGACGCGGCCGTCGAGCCGGGCGTAGCCCACCACCAGCTCCTTGGCCCACCGCTGATGGACCTCGCAGAACGACTCGGCGTCCACGACGGCGTCGATCAGCTCCTTGACGTCGAACGACGTCTT
Organism: uncultured bacterium; assembly: GCA_963734015.1. Taxonomy (GTDB): domain Bacteria; phylum Actinomycetota; class Thermoleophilia; order Solirubrobacterales; family 70-9; genus JALZKA01. The sequence goes on from CAVTFG010000011.1 coordinate 10,040, forward strand.
CTCGTCGCCGGGGACGATCTCGGACACCCGGCGCTCCGCCGCGGGCTCCGCCGGTGGCGCCGCGGGCGGCGTCTCGCGCCAGTTCCCCGGCATGTAGGAGAGGTAGCGCCGGGCTGTGTCGATGGTGTCCTCGTCCGTCTTCGCTAGGAAGTGGCCGCAGCCGGAGACGCCGGTATGCATCTTGGCTCCGCCCATCTCCTCGAGCGTGACCTTCTCGCCGATCACCATCTCGGCCATTCGCGGCGAGCCCAGGTACATGGAAGCGTTGCCCTCGCGCATGATCACGACGTCGCAGAATGCGGGGATGTAGGCGCCGCCCGCCGCCGACGGCCCGAACAGCAGGCACACCTGTGGCACCCGGCCGGAGAGCTTCACCTCGTTGTAGAAGATCCTGCCCGCGCCGCGGCGCCCCGGGAACATCCGCACTTGGTCCGTGATCCGGGCCCCGGCCGAGTCGACCAGGTAGACCATCGGCACCTCGAGCGCGAGCGCCCGCTCCTGGATTCGCAGGATCTTCTCGACCGTCTTCGGACCCCACGAGCCGGCCTTGACCGTCGGATCGTTGGCCATCAGGCAGACCTTGCGCCCGCCGATCAGCGCCAGGCCCGTCACCACCCCATCGGCGCCCAGCCCTTCTTGCTCCCAATTCGCGAGGAGAGCCTCCTCGGCGAAGGACTCGGGGTCGACCAGCCTGGCCAAGCGCTCGCGCACCGGCAGCTTGCCCTGCTCGGCGGTCTTCGTGTGATGTCGCTCGGGACCGCCGGAGAGGGCCGCCTCCAGCGCGCCCTCCAGGTTCGATTGCGCGGCCGTTTCGTCCATCCAGCCGCGAAGTCTAGGGTTCGCCCTAGCGCGTCTCGTGCACGGTCGTCTCGCGCTCGGCGGGATCCTCCAGCTCGGTGGGCTCCGCTGCGATCTCCTGCGCGGCGTCCGAATCGTCGGCGGGGGCGTCCTCATCCGCGTCGGCATCCTCGGTCGCCACGACATCCTCTTGATCGCCGGCGGCATCCTCCTCGATGGGCTCGTCAAGGCGAACCGCCTCGACCGCTTCCAGGAGCTGATCGGCCAGGCGCTGGGTTTCCTCGGCGATCTCCTCGCGACGCTCGACCAGGCTCGTCACCGCCTGGTTCAAGCGGCGGCGACGTGCGATGGCCTCGTCGATGATCGCCTCCGCCTTCGACTCCGCCTCCGTGATCAGCTCGTCCGCCTTCTGGCCCGCGTTCAGCTTCACCTTGCGCGTCTCGTCCTCAGCGTCCTGCCGGAGCTCGTCCGCGTACTCCTTGGCCTCGGTGCGCAGCTTGGCCGCCGCCTCTTCGGCCGCGGTGAGGATGCCGGCCGTTCGCTCGCCGACCTTCTCGAGCTCGCTGGTCACTCCTGGATCGGCGTTTGCGGCGCCGGCGCGGGACTCGACCCAGTCGGCCACACGGTCGAGGAATGCATGGACCGACTCGGGGTCGTATCCGCGACGTGACTGCGGGAATCGCGCCTGGCGGAGCTCCGCGCCGCTCAGGCTGTCGCTGGCCTGCACCTGGTCCATCAATACCTCCGGTCCCTGGATAGAAGCCCGTCGCGAACCACGGGATCGTACCCCGCTACCCGCTGGGCGCTCCGCTCACTCCGGATCGATCGCGACCGGCTTCTCGCCCGAGTAGTCGTAGTAGCCGCGCCCGGTCTTGCGCCCGTAATGGCCCGCTTCGACCAGCTTCGTCAACGTCGGCGGAGCGGCGAACCGCTCCTCGCCGTACGCGTCGTGCATCACGGAGGCGATCGACGCGAGCGTGTCGAGGCCCACGAAATCCGAGAGCGCGATGGGGCCCATCGGATGGTTGGCGCCCGCCATCATCCCCGCGTCGATGTCCTCGATCGTCCCCACGCCCTGCTCGTAGGCGGTGATGCCGTCGAGCATGAACGGGACCAGGAGCCGGTTGACGATGAACCCGCGGTTGTCGCCCGCGGCGACGGTCTTCTTGCCGAGCTCGTCACCGAGCTCGAAACCGAGCTGGGCCGCGGCGTCCTCGGTGCCCTCCGCCTTCACGACTTCGAGCAGCGGCATGACCTGGACCGGGTTGAAGAAATGCAGGCCGAGGAAGCGCTCGGGACGCGATGTGGCGGCCGCCTGCTCGGCCACCGAGAGCGACGACGTGTTGGTGGCGAAGTGGGCCTCGGGCTTCACGACAGCGTCCACCTCGCCCCACATCTCGAGCTTGGAATCCAGGTCCTCGGTGATCGCCTCGATCACGAGGTCGCAATCGGCGAGATCGGCGTAGTCGGTGGTCGGCTGGATCCGGCCGCGGACGGCGTCCGCATCAGCCTGTTCGAGCTTGCCCCTGTCGACCGCCTTGGCGAGCTGCTTCTCGATCTTGCCGATGCCGGCGTCGAGCCGCTCCTGCGAGACCTCGCGGACGACCACGTCCCACCCGTTCTGCGCGCAGACCTGGGTGATCCCGTGGCCCATGAGGCCGCAGCCCACAACTCCTACCTTGCTGATCTCCACTCGCTCACTCCTCTTCGGGCTCTGGCAAAGCGCGGGAGCCTATTGGGTCAGCCACGCGGCGGCGTGATCCCGATCGCCTCGAACCGCTCCGCCATCCCTGCGGCGAGCGCGTTCAGCCCGCTCAGCGGACGGACCATCACGGTCAGCTCCGAGACCAGGCCGTCGCCGTTGAACCGGAGCAGATCCATGCCCTCCAACTCGCGGTCGGCGACGCGCGCGGAGAAGATCAGGGTGGCCGCGTCGCCGTCCTCGAGCTGGTGGAGATAGCGGAAGTCCTCGAACACGCGCATCGCGCCCTCGGTGAGGATCGTCCCCACGAGGTCCCGGCCCTCGTACGGGCGAAACACCACAGGCGAGAGGAACCGGACGTCCTCGGCGAGGATCTCGTTCAGTCGGCTGCCGTCCTTGGACTCCGCGGCTTCCCGGAAGGCGTCGCTTCGCATGGTCAGGCGTCGAGCTGCGTGTTCAGGTTGACCTCGCGTACGCCCGCGAGCGCCCTCGACACGGCGCAGCCTTCCTTCGCGGACCGCGCGTGCTCCTCGAACTCGGCCTCGTCGATGCCTGGGACCCGCCCGTGGACATCGAGGTCGATGCGCGCGATCGTCGGGCCCGCGTCCTCCATGCGCAGGTGTACGGTCGCGTCGGTCTCGAGCGACTCCGGGGAATGACCCGCCTCGCCGAGGATCCCCGACAGCGCCATCGTGAAGCAGCCGGCGTGGGCGGCCCCGATCAGCTCATCGGGGTTGGTTCCCGCCCCGTCCTCGAAGCGGGATTTGAACGAGTAGGGGGCGTCGAGGGCGCCAGACCCGACCGCAAGGGTTCCCGACCCTTCGTTGAGCGTGCCCTGCCATTTCGCCGTCGCCGTCCTGGTCGCCACGGAAGTCTCCTTTCGGGGGTTCCGACCAGGCTACGCGCCCCGGTGCCAGTCCACCGGGCCGGCCGTCAGGACGTGCGCGCCGAGCGGCCGCCCGAGGACCTCCTGCGCGGCGCGCGAGGCAGCGATCAGCTTCGGCAGGTCGATCCCGGCGGCGATGCCCATCTCGTCGAGCATCGAGACCAGGTCCTCCGAGGAGATGTTGCCGGTGGCGCCCGGAGGCACCGGGCAGCCACCCAGCTCGCCGAAGGCCGACTCGAACGAATCGACGCCCAGCTCCAGAGCCGCCAGCACGTTCGCCAGGCCCTGGCCGCGGGTGTTGTGGAAGTGCGCGGTCAGCTCCGGGCCGGGCAGCCGCTCGCGCGCGGCGGCGAAGAACTCTCCGACCTGGCGCGGGTTCGCCATTCCCGTCGTATCCCCGAACGCGATCTCCTCGCAGCCGGCGGCCGCCAGGCGCTCGGCGATACCGAACACCCGCTCCGGCGGCACCTCGCCCTCATACGGACAGCCGAACGAGACCGAGATCACGCCCTCGCAGCGCAGCCCCTCCGCCCGCGCCCGCTCGATCACCCGTTCCAGGCCGCTCAGCGACTCCTCGATGGAGCGGTTCACGTTCTTCAGATTGTGGGTCTCGGACGCGGAGAGGAACAGGTTCACCTCGTCGAACCGATCGCGCCGGGCCAGCGCGTTCTCGAGCCCCGTTTCGTTCGGGATCAGCACCGAGTAGGCGACTCCGTCGAGCTTCTCGTAGCGGTCGAGGACCTCGTCGGCGTCGGCGAGCTGCGGGATCACGTCGGGCCGCACGAACGAGGTCAGCTCGATCCGCCGGTACCCGGCGGCGCCCAGCATCCCGATCAGGCGGACCTTCCCGTCAGTCGGAATCGTCTCCGGCTCGTTCTGAAAGCCGTCCCGCGGGCCGACCTCACGCAGGCGGACACTCTCCGGCAGGTCCGTCATTCGCCGAGCTGACCGACCTGGATGACGCGGCGCTCGTGCGTGCCGACGCCGATCGTCCGCTCGCGGTCGGTCACCTCAACCTCGAACCGCAGCTTGCGCCCGTCGACCACCTCGCGCAAGGTCGAGCGCACGATGCACTCGGTCCCCTCCGGCGCAGCCGCGACGTGCTTGACGCAAACCTCGAAGCCCACGGTTGCGGTCCCCTCGGGCAGATGCCCCATGGCCAGGATCGCCGAGTTGCGTTCCATCATCGCGATCATCCCCGGCGTTGAGAGGACGCTCGATCCGATCGTGCCGCCCACGTCCGTCAGCAGACGGTCCTCGACAGCGAACGTGTCCTTGCGCTCGGCGCCCGGCTCGAGGGTCGGCTCGCCAGTCAACACATCCCCATCCCGCCGGAGACGCCCAGCGTCTCGCCGGTCACATAGGAGGCGTCGTCGGATGCGAGAAACGCGATCGTCGCCGCGACCTCGTCCGGGGTTCCCAGACGCCGGAGCTGCGTCCCCGCCTTCATCGTTTCGATCACCTTCTCGCCGATCTCGCCGAACTCGAGCGCACCCATCAGGAGCGGAGTCTCGATCGGGCCCGGGCAGATGGCGTTCACGGTGATCCCGAAGCGGGCGCCCTCGCGAGCCATCGCCTTCGTGAACCCCAGGACGCCGCCCTTGGCGGACGAATACGCGACCGAGCCCTTCGACCCGATCCGCCCCGCCTCCGAGGAGACGTTCACGATCCGCCCGTAGCCGGCTTCCTGCATTCCGGGCAGCACCGCGTGGGTGCAGGCCAGGACGCCCATCAGGTTGACGGCGATCACCCGCTCCCAAACCCCGGGGTCGGTGTCGGCGAAGAAACCGAACTCGTCCGTCCCGGCGTTGTTGACGAGGATCGCGAACGGCCCGTGCTCCTCGGCCAAGGCCCCGGCCGAGGCCGGGTCCGTGACGTCGAGCCGGGCGGCCGTCGCAGAAATCTCGCCGGCGACGCTTGCGCCGCCTTCCTCGTTCAGGTCCCCGATCACTACGTCGGCGCCCTCGGCCGCGAGCCGACGCGCGGTCGCGGCGCCGATCCCGCTCGCGCCGCCGGTGACGAGCGCCCTTCTGCCCTCGAGCCGCATGCGCGGGCCAGGATATCCCCGCGCTCCTATCTAGACTGCCCGCCCGATGGCTGGCTCGGCGATTCCGATCATCGGCGGCACTGGCGCCCTCGGCTGGGGCCTCGCGTTCCGCTGGGCGCTCACCGGCCGTCCCGTCGTCATCGGCTCGCGCGATGCCGACCGTGCCCAACAGGCTGCCGACCGCATCAGCGCCGAAGTGCCCGACGCCGAGGTCGAGGGCCTCACCAACGAGGATGCGGCCAAGCAGGGGCCGGTGGTCATCCTGGCGGTGCCGTTCCGTGCCCAGTCCGAGAACCTGACGAACCTGAAGGACGCCCTCGAGCCCGGGCAGCTCCTCGTGGACTGCACGGTGCCGCTCGCCGCCGCCGTTTCCGGCAAGGCGACGAGGACCCTTGGCGTCTGGCAGGGCTCGGCCGCGCAGCAGGCGCAGGAGATGGTCCCCGAGGGCGTGACCGTGGTCGCCGCGTTCCACACGGTCGGCGCGCCGGAGCTCGCGGACCGCGAGCTCGAGATGGACGAGGACGTCCTCATCTGCGGCGAGCGGAAGGCCGACAAGGCCAAGGTCGCCGAGCTCGTCGAGGCGATCCCGGGGCTGCGCGCCGTGAACGCCGGCCCGCTGGAGGCCGCGCGGTACGTCGAGCAGCTCACGCCACTGCTGATCGCGATCAACGTCCGCTACAAGGTCCACACCGGCATCCGGATCACCGGCCTTCCGGACGCCGACCACTGGGAGTGACTTGCGAGGCGGAGGCCGAAGGCCGAAGACGAGCCCCGCCGTTCTTGAGGCGGCATGAATGTAGTCCTGTTGGCGGGCGGCACCGGCGGAGCGAAGCTCGCCGCCGGGATGCAGGCCGTTATCGGCACCGATCTGAGCGTGATCGCGAATACCGCCGACGACTTCGAGGTTCACGGCTTGGTCGTCTCGCCGGACCCCGATCTCTGCACCTACTGGCTCGCGGGGCAGATCGACGAGGAGCGCGGCTGGGGGATCAAGGACGACGAGTTCACCGTCCACGACCGACTGGTGAAGCTTGGCGCGCCCGATTGGTTCCGCCTTTCCGACCGCGACCTCGCTGCGTGCCTGTACCGCACGCACTTCATCGCCGAGGGCGGGAGCGTGACCGCCGCCCAGGCGCAGATCGCCCGCGGGCTCGGCGTCGCCGCGTCGGTGCTTCCGATGTGCGAGGAGCGCGTCCGTACCCGGGTCAGGACTCCCGCCGGCTGGCGCGGGCTCCAGGAGTTCCTGATCCTCGACGAGGGTGACGCGCCGATCGATGCCATCGAGGTCGACGGCCTCGCGGACGCCCAGCCGACCGATGAGGCGCGCGCCGCCGTCGCGGGTGCTGACCTGATCGTCATCGGTCCGTCGAACCCGGTGATCTCGATCGGGCCCATCCTGGCGATCCCCGGGATGCGCGAGGCGATCGCCGAGGCGGCGGCTCCGGTCGTGGCGGTCAGCCCGTTCGTTGCCGGGCGCGCGATCAAGGGGCCCACCGAGGCGTTCATGGCGGCGATCGGGCGCCCGGTAACCGCCGCGGGCGTCGCCTCCCTCTACGTGGGCCTGCTCGACGGGATGGTGGTCGACGAGGACGACCCGGATCCGCCGCCGGAGGACGTCCGTTCGCTCTCATGTCCCACGCTGATGGACGGCGCCTCAGGCCGGCGAAGCCTCGCGGACCGGGTGCTCACGTTTGCCTCGGAGCTGACTCCCTGATTTACATGCACTACAGGGAGTCCCGTTGAACGCCACTGCGATCCTCCCGGTCAAGCGCTTCGCCCGGGCGAAGACGCGCCTCCTGGGCGACCTGATCGGTCCGCAGGAGCGTGCCTCGCTGCTGCGCGCGATGCTCACGGACGTGATGGCGGCGATCGAGCGCTCCGCCGCGATCGAGCGCGTGGTCGTCGTGACCGCCGAGGGCCGGGCAGAGAAGCTGGCGATGGAGTCCGCGAAGCGGATGGGTACGCCCGTCGAGGTGCTGCAGGACCCGCGCGATCCGGGCCACTCCGAGGCGGCGACCCTGGGCATCGTCCGTGCGAAGGCGCTCGGCGCCGATTGCGTCGCACTGCTTCCCGGTGACTGCCCGTTGCTCGACCCGGGCGAGGTCGACGACGCGCTCGCGCGGATGGAGCCTGGCCGGGTGGCCGTGGTGCCGGATCGCCACGGGACCGGGACGAACGGCCTGCTGATGGCCCCACCGGACGCGATCGGGCCGGCGTTCGGCCCGGACAGCTGCGAGCGGCACCTCGGCCGCGCTGGGCGCGCAGGATGGACTGCGGTCCGCGAGGACCTCTCGTCCCTCGCGCTGGACCTCGATACCCCGGCCGACCTCGATCAGCTGCGCGAGCGCCTCGGCCGTGACCCGGAGGCGGCGCCCGCCACGGCGGGCGTAGTGGCGACGCTGTGATCTCCATCCGTCCCGTCCAGGGCCTGCCGGAGATCGAGCCGGGCGTCCCACTGGGGACGATGCTGGCTCAGGCCTCCGAGCCCCGGGACGACGACGTCCTCGTCGTCTCGCAGAAGATCGTCTCGAAGGCCGAAGGCCGCGTCCGCGACCTGGCGTCCGTGACCCCGGGCGAGCGAGCCACCGGCCTCGCCGCGGAGGTCGATAAGGACCCCAGGCTCGTCGAGCTGATCCTGGACGAGACGGCCGCGATAATCCGGGCGGGGAGCGGCGTCCTGATCGTCGAGACGACTTCCGGTCTGATCTGCGCGAACGCGGGAATCGACTCGTCGAACGTGCCGGGCGAGGACGTCGTGGTGCTGCTGCCGGAGGACCCCGATGCCTCCGCCCGGAGCCTTCGGGCGGAGATCCGCAAGGCCTCCGGGCAGCGGCCCGCGGTCGTGATCGCCGACTCGTTCGGACGTCCCTGGCGGATGGGGCAGGCGGACGTCGCGATCGGGTGCGCCGGGCTCACGCCGCTGGACGACTGGCGCGGGCGCCGCGACCGCTCAGGTCGTGAACTCGCCGCGACACTGATCGCGATCGCCGACGAGGTCGCCGCCGCCGCCAGCCTCGCCCGCAACAAGGCCTCGAGCGAGCCCGCCGCGGTGCTCGCCGGCCTCGGGCGCCACGTCACCGCCGACGACGGCCCTGGAGCGGCCGCGCTCCGGCGCGCCGCCGAGGCCGACCTGTTCCGCTAATCGGTTTCGATCGCGAGCACGGCGGCGCCCTCCACCCGCCCCGCGCGGAGGTCGTCGAGCGCCACATTCGCGTCGGCGAGCGGGTACACCGTCACCGCGGTTCGCACGCCGGCTTCGGCCGCCACGGCCAGGAGCTCCTCGCCGTCGGCCCTGGTGAGGTTGGCGACCGAGCGGATCGTCCGCTCGCGCCACAGCAGCTCGTACGGGAACGAGGGGATGTCGCTCATGTGGATCCCGGCGCAAACGACGACGCCGCCGGGTGCGAGCGCGCGAAGGGCCGCAACCACCAGCTCACCCACCGGCGCGAACACGATCGCGGCGTCGAGCTCCTCCGGGAGCGAGTCGGCGCCACCGGCCCATTCGGCCCCCAGCCCACGCGCGAACGCCCCGGCCTCCTCCCCGCCCCTCGTGACCGCGAAGACCCTCCGGCCCTGGTGCGCGGCGACCTGGCAGATGATGTGCGCGGAGCCGCCGAAGCCGTAGAGCCCCAACCGCTGGGCGTCGCCACAGAACCGGAGGGCGCGATAGCCGATCAGCCCGGCGCACAGGAGCGGTGCCGCGTGCGAGTCGTCGGTGTGGCCCCGGAGCGGGAAGCAGTAGCGCTCGTCGGCGGCCGCCAGCTCGGCGTAGCCGCCATCGCGCGTATAGCCGGTGAACTCCGCACGCAGGCACAGGTTCTCGCGCCCGGCGAGGCAGTATCTGCACTCGCCGCAGGTCCACCCGAGCCAGGGGATCCCGACCCGCTCGCCGGCATCGAATCGGGCGCCCCCGGGATCGGCGACCTCGCCGACGATCTGATGCCCGGGGACCAGCGGAAGCTTCGGCTCGGCCAGCTCGCCGTCGACGATGTGCAGGTCCGTCCGGCACACGCCGCACGAGCGGACGCGGACCAGGACTTCCCCTTCCCGCGGCTCGGGGTCGGGGACCTCGCTCGGCTCCAGCTGTCGCCCGACTGTCTGCATGACCATGGCGCGCATCGAGGAAATCCTCGCATCACCGGCCCGGAATGGGATACTCCTCCGCATGGCGCGTCGAGGGGATCCCAAGGTCAAGCGGCTCGCTCAGGTGCAGCTGTTCTCGGGCTGCAGCAAGCGCGACCTCGCGCGGATCGCGGCTCTGTCCAACGAGGTCGAGATCTCCCAGGGAACGGTGCTGATGAAGCAGGGTGATGTCGGTCACGAGGCATTCGTGATCGAGGAGGGCCGTGCGAAAGCGACCGTCCGCGGGAAGAAGGGCAGGACCATGGGACCGGGCGAATGCTTCGGCGAGATGGCGCTCCTGCACTCCGCGCCGCGATCGGCGACCGTGACCGCCGAGACCGACCTGAAATTGGTCGTCCTCGGGTCGCGCGAGTTCTGGACGCTCCTCGAGGACGTTCCCAGCGTCGCGCTCAAGGTGCTGGCCGCGGTGGGCGAGCGGCTCCGCGACAACGAGGGCAAGCAGCCCCACCACTAGGACCGGGACCTCGGCCTAGTAGGTCTCGACGATGTCGTAGAGCGTCGTCCGCTGTGCGGGGGTCCGACCGGCGGCGCGCGCGGCGGCGATCAGGTCCTCGGGCTCCAGGCGGACGCCGTGCTGTGAGCCCGCCATTCGTGAGATGTTCTCCTCCATCAGCGTCCCGCCGAGGTCGTTCACGCCCCAACGCAGGCTCTCGGTGGCCGCGTCGATCCCCATCTTCACCCAGCTGGCCTGGAGGTTCTTCACGGTCCGGCCGAGCGCAAGGCGGAAGGCCGCCGTGTGCTTCAGGTTCTCTGCCCGCGAGATCTCTTCGATCCCGTGCGTACGTCCGAGCATGGTGTGAAACGGGATGAAGCTGAGCGGGACGAACTCGGTGATGCCTCCGGTTCGCTCCTGCAGCTCGCGGATCACGTGCATGTGGCGGGCGAGCTCCCAGGGCTCCTCGATGTGGCCGAACATCACCGTCGAGGTCGAGCGCAGCCCGGACGCGTGGCAGGCCTCGATGATCTCCACCCAGCGCCCCGCGGGAAGCTTGTTCGGCGAGATCCGCCCCCGGACGCCGTCGTGCAGGACCTCGGCGGCGGTACCCGGCGTCGAGCCGAGTCCGCACTCGAGCAGATAGTCGAAGACCTGGGCCGGTGACCGGCCCGAGCGCTCGCACATGTAGTGGACCTCCATCGGCGAGTACGCGTGCAGGTGGAGCTGCGGGGCGACCTCCTTGGCGAGCCGGAGCCACCGCCCGTAGTGCTCCAGCTCGTAGTCCGGGTGGATCCCGCCCTGCATGCAGATCTCGGTCGCGCCGAACTCGACCGCCTCGGCGACCCGCGCCTGGAAGTCCTCCTCGGTGACGTGGTAGGCGTCCGGCGAGCGCCGGCCCTGGCCGAACCCGCAGAACGCACAGCCGACGGTGCAGATGTTCGTGAAGTTGACGTTCCTGTTGACGACGAAGGTGGTGACGTCGCCCGCGAGCTCCTCCCGGAGCCGGTCGGCGCCGGCGCGCATCGCCTCGATCACCTCGGGACGCGTCTCGGCGAAGAGCGCGGTCAGCTCGTCCTCGGACAGCGCGTCGCCGCGCACGCCCCGCTCGATCGCCGCGGGCGCCAGGCCGGGGTCGATCGCCCGCTCGGCGCGCCGGCCGGATCCCTTCCGGGGGATGAAGCTCCAGTACTTGAGCTTCACCGCGTCGAGCACTCCCTGCTCCATCCACTCCGGCTCCAGGTACTGCGGATAGGCGCAGAGCCGCTCGGTCAGCGCGTAACCCTGGGGCTCCAGGCGCTTGCGGACCTCGTGCGGGCTCGGGAACGCGTGCTCCGGCGAGATGTGGTCGCCGTTGGCTGAGAGGCCGCCGAGGTCGGTCGCGCCCGCGGCCACCAAGTCGTCCCACCAGTCCGCCAGGTTGGGCGGGATCTGGATGCCTGCTTCGGGCATCAGGCGGCGGGTCTCGGAGACCAGGCGTTTCATGTCCTCGAGCGTGATCGGGGTCGCCCAATCCGGAAGCGGCAGGCCCTCGTTGACGCTGGACGAGCTATTCGACCAGCGAGCCCTCGCAGCCTCGTCCGCGATCTCGGCCACCTCCCGCCCGTAGTAGCGGGGATGCGGAACGTAGTTTTGGAGGATCACCTCCTGGATATGGCCGTGGCGCTCGTGTGAACCGGCGAGCGCTTCGAGCGACGCGATCCGCTCGTCCTCGGTCTCCCCGATCCCGACCAGGATCCCGGAGGTGAACGGGATCCTGAGCTCGCCGGCCGCGTCGATCGTCGCCATGCGCACGTCCGGGTGCTTCGACGGCGACCCGGCGTGGACGGTTTCCATCAGGCGCTCGGAGATCGACTCCAGCATCAGCCCCTGCGAGGCGGTCACCTCGCGCAGCCGGGCCAGATCGTCGTGCGAGAGGGCACCCAGGTTCGTGTGCGGCAGGAGGCCGCGCTCGAGCGCCCGCTCGCACGTGTAGACGACGTACGAGACGAAGTCCTCGTGCCCGTACGCGCGCAGCCGCTCCGCCACCTCGGCGTTCACCTCGGGTTGCTCGCCGGTCAGGACGAGCAGCTCCTTGGCGTTCCGCCTCAGCGCCTGCTCGAGCCGGTCCTCGACCTCATCGGGCGAGTAGAGGTGCGCCTTGCGCGTCGCAAACGCGCAGTACTTGCAGACGCACCGGCACGTCCGCGAGAGCGAGAGCGTGTAGTTACGCGAAAACGTGACGCGCCGCACGGCGCGTCACGTTACTCGTTGCGTGCGCGGACCTCGGCGTCCTTGACGGCCTGGCCCACCGCCCGGGCGTCCGAGGTGGGAGGCTCCGAACCTTCCGCGAATTGCGGGCCCGCGATGATGAAGCGGTAGATCCCAACCGCCAGCGCCGCGCCCACGATCGGGCCGAGCACGTACGGGAACAGGTCGGAGGCCTCGAGGGTGTCGCCGATCAGTGCCGGGCCGAACCAGCGGGCCGGGTTGAACGAGCCGCCGGTGAGCGGGCCGAAGATCATCACGAGGAATCCCAGGGTGGTGCCGATCACGTACGGCGCCCACTCCTGGCGGGCCCGCGGGTTCATCGCGACCGCGAGCACCACGAGGACCAGCAGGAACGTCCCCAGGCCCTCGACCACGAAGCCCGCGAAGTCGTTGGCGAGCAGGTTGCTGATCTCGGCGCTGCCGTAGCCGAGCGCGCGGCCCTCGTCGAGCAGGAGACCCTTGACCAGGAGCGCGCCGAGCACGGCGCCCGAGAGCTGGGCGAGCATGTAGACGACTGCGTCGACCCAGTCGATCTTGCGCTGGACCGCCGCCGCCAGCGTGATCGCCGGGTTGAAGTGGCCGCCTGAGACGGCGCCGAAGGCCATGATCAGCCCGAACAGCATGAAGGCGTGGACGAGGCCGACGACCGCGAAGTCCGACCCGGTCTGCGCCTCGGGCGAGCTGGCCACGAACAGCGTGACGACCGTGCCGACGACGAAGACCAGGAACAGCGTTCCCAGCAGCTCCGCGATGTAGGCGGCCAGACCTCGATCCTGCACTCTTCTACCTCCTGATGGACTTAAAGCGTGTACCCGCGCTCGGTCCGTCACGGACCGGCGCCGCGGCAGTGTATAGACGCGCGCCGCCCGCGCGTGCCGCGCCGGTACCCTCGGCGCAACATGAGGGTCGTTGCGCTGCTGGCGGCCGTCGTGGCGGCGGCCCTTGCGGGCTGCGGCGACGACGGTGCTGAACCGGGCGCCTCCAGCGAGGCGACCCTGGTCCTCGACTTCACGCCGAACGCCGTCCACGCGGGGCTCTACGCCGCGCTCGAGCGCGGCTGGTTCGAGGAAGCGGGCGTGGCGCTGGAGATCCGCGCCCCGGGCGAATCGACGGATGCGCCGAAGCTGCTCGAGGCCGGCCGCACCGAGTTCGCGGTGCTCGACATCAACGACTGGGGGATCGCCCGCGAGCGCGGCCTCGATCTGGTGCCGGTGGCCGCGCTGGTGCAGGTGCCCCTCGCGACGGTGATCGCCGGCGACCGCAACGCGGTCCGGCGCCCGCGCGACCTCGAGGGATTGACCGTAGGCGTGACGGGCTTGCCTTCGGACGACGCCGTACTGGACCACGTCGTCGAGGACGACGGGGGCGATCCGGGCGAGGTCGACCGCACCACGATCGGCTTCGACTCGGTCGCGGCGCTGTCCGCGGGCCGCGTGGACGCGGCGACGGCGTTCTGGAACGCCGAGGGCGTCGCGCTCCGCGAGCTCGGCGTGCCGACCCGCGAGTTCCGGGTCGGCGAGGTGACCGGCGAGCCGTTTCCGGAGCTCATCGTGGTCGCGTCGCAGGAGCTCGTGGATTCGGAGCCGGCGCTCGTGGAGGCGCTGCAGACCGGCGTGGGGCACGGCTACACGCTGGCGAGCGACGACCCGGAGGCCGCCCTCGACGAGTTGCTGTCGTCTGAGCCGGGGCTGGAGCCCGACGTCCAAGGCTCCCAGATGGATGCCCTGACCGAGGCAGACGCGTTCAGCGCCGGCGTCGAACCGGGAACGGTCAGGCGCGCTCGCATCGCGAACTGGCGAGCGTTCGCGAAACGCTGAGTCTTCCCATCCCGACACGGGATTCACGGCCGTTTTCGGCCGGCTGGTGGTAGCGTGGCGGCGGATCGTCCATCGCCAACTCGAGGAGGGGTCGTAAATGACTGAAACGCTCAAGGGAACTTGCTTGTGCGAAGGCGTGGAGTACGAGGTTCGAGAGCCCCAGGCACTGGGGTACTGCCACTGCACCCGCTGCCAGCACTGGACGGGCTCGAGCCTCGCTGGGGTTGTCGTGGCCAAGGAGAACTTCGAGTTCACCAAGGGCGGGGATTTGGTCAAGACCTACGAGAGCCACCTCGCGCCACGCAACTTCTGCAGTAACTGCGGCTCCAGCATCTACGACGACCTGGGCGCGGTGTACTTCGTCGCCGCAGGACTGATGGGCGACCTCGACATGACCCCGAGCTTCCACCAGCAGGTGGCATACAAGGCCAGCTGGCATTCGATCGGCGACGACGCGCCACAGTTCGACGAGATGCCGCCGGGCTGACGCGAAGGCGTGCCGAGGCACAAGCCCAAGGTGGCGCCGGCTAGAGCCGCCTGCTCGCCCTGAACTGCTTTCGCACCGACTCCGGCCGGCCCCACATCTGCGTGACCTCGGCGCGGCCCTCGCGGAAGTCGCGGAGGATGAGCTCGGCCTCGATCCCCTCCTGGTCGAGGAGGGCCAGGGTGCCCTTCACCGTCGGGGCGGCGGCGGCGTGGCCGAACTTGTTGGCGACGATCAGCCGCCAGTGCCAGTCGGCCTTCGAGTAGGGCTGGGCATTGACCTGCGTGAGGATCACCGAGGCGTCGATGTAGCGCTCCTCGTCGGGCAGGCGCATGTCGAGCGTCAGGTCGGTCCAGTCGTCCGGAAGGGAGTCGAGGATCTCCTGGAACTGGTCGGCGAGCACGCCTGGGAGCCTATCCCGCTGCGATCACCATCCGGCGCGCGAGCTCGGCGCCGATCGCGTGCGGCCGGCCGTCGACCTCGATCGAGACGGACCCGCCGAACGGCTCGCGCTCGGCGACCGTCAGCTCCGAGCCGGGCCGGATCCCGCGCTCAGCGAGGAACCTGAGCATCTCCGGGTCGGAATCGGAGACCCGGGCCAGGGTCCCCCGGCCGCCCGGCTCCAGTTCCGCCAGCGGCACTCCCGGCTCGCTCGCAAGCGCCAGCTCGCGGTCCGGGATCGGGTCCCCGTGCGGATCGTGCCGCGGGTCGCCGAGCGCCTCGGCGATCCGCTCCTCGAGCTCCTCGGAGATGTAGTGCTCGAGCACCTCGGCCTCGTCGTGGACGCGGTCCCAGGGCATGCCCAGCACGTCGGTCAGATACGACTCGAGCAGGCGGTGGTGGCGGATCACCTCGAGCGCAACGCGCTCGCCCTCGTCGGTCAGGAGCGCGCCGCGGTAGCGCTCGTGCTCGACCAGCCCCATCTCCTGCATGCGCTTCAGCATCGCGGTGACCGTCCCGGGCGAGACGCCGAGCCGCTCGGCAAGCGCCGACGTCGAGACCGCTCCGTCGCTGCGCTTCGCCAGCGCGTGGAGGGCCTTCGCGTAGTCCTCGACCGCCTCGGTGTTGGGCGCGTCGGGTCGTCTGAATCCGGAGTGAGCCATGGCTAAACGCTGATCAGAAGCCCAGTCAGATAGAACGCCACGACGCCGGCAGCAACGCCGGTCGCCGTAGCCGTGTCGAGCAGGCGCCCGGCGCGGTCGCGCATCGCGGGCGCGATCTGCACGATCACCTGGACCACGGCGCCGACGCCGACGCCCAGCAGCAGCGCCGAGAGCTCGGGGTTGGTCACGGAGGCGCCGATGATGCCGCCGAGGATCGCGGGGGCACCGGCGATCAGGCCGAGGAGCAGAAGCCGCCGAACCGAAGGATTGGAGCGCGTGAGCGGGGCAACGATCGCGAAGCCCTCGGTGGTGTTGTGGATCGCGAATCCGACGACCAGGAACGCGCCGAGCGCCAGCTCGCCGATCGCGTAGGCGGAGCCGATCGCAAGGCCCTCGCCCAGGTTGTGGAGGCCGATGCCCAGCGCGATCATCAGCGCCATCCGACCGGCGCCACCGCTCTCGTCACCCTCGCGCTCGCCGCGGGCGCGCAGGTGGCGGTCGACCGCGGTCAGCACCAGGTACGACAGGCCCGCGCCCAGCACCAGCAGCTCGACGCCGCCGAACGCCCCGCCGGACTCGTTTGCCAGGTCGATGCCCTCCAGCGTCGCGTCCACGGCGAGGAACGCGAGGAGTCCGACCGTGATCGCCATCAGCACCCGGATCCAGTCCGGCTTGAACCGGCGCATCGCCGGCAGCAGCATCATCCCGAGGACCACCGGGATGATCCCCACGTACGTGCCGAGCAGCGCCATCAGGGCGAACAGATCGCCGTCGGCCTTGGGCGTCTCCACCGCCGCGGGGATCTCGTGCTCGATCACCACGCCGGTCGAGGTGACGAGCGAGATGATGTACGGCTGGCCCTCCTGCCAGGGATAGGTCAGCGAGATCGTGCCCGAGCCGAGGCGGCCGATCGGCTCGTCGACGCCCGTGAAGTCGACGAACGCGTCATTCACGAACGCCTGGGCGACCGTCACCTCGTCGGGTCCGGTGTTGCGCAGCGTCAGCTCGATCTGGTTGGGCTCCAGCTGGGTGCGCTCGACCGCGAGCTCCTCCACCGGCGGGCCGAGGCGGTCGGGGAGGCTGTCGCCACCCGCGACCGCGAGCACGACCAGGACGGCCGCGATCAGCGCCGCAACGCCGGCGCCCAAGATCCACGTCGGCACGCCCGAAAGCGGCCCTCGCTCGAGTGTCTCGCCGCGCGCCTCCATCAGCTCACGTCAAAGAAGCCCATCCACCCCAGCTCGGCGAACTCGGTCTTGTGGGCGTGGAACATGAACGGGCCGGGGTTCGGGAACGTCATCTCGAGGATCCCGCGCTGCGCCTGCCCCTGGATCACCGTGTCGGTGAACTCGGTGGGCTCGAGCCGCGTGCCGGTCGGGTAGTAGTCGAAGAAGTTCCCGTGGATGTGGAACGAGTTGATCGGGTCGTACTCCAGCGCGTTCACGAGGTAGATCCGCACCGGCTCGCCGCGGTTGACCTCGATCGGCTCCGCCATGTAGTGGAACGGGATCCCGTTGACGGCGTAGAACTGGTTGCCCTCGCCGTCGAAGGTGGTGTTGAAGCCGTGCTGCACCATCACCATCTCGTCCGCTTCCGGGCGGCCCTGCTTGGGATCGACGATGAACGTCCCGTACATGCCGCGCGCGATGTGCTCGGCCAGCGGCGCGACGTGGCAGTGGTAGAGGTGGAGCCCGAACGGCTCCGCGTCGAACTCATACACGGTCGACTTGCCCGGGTTGATGATCCCGGCGCCCTGGCCCGGCACCCCGTCCATCGCCGAGGGATGCAGCCCGTGGAAGTGCACCGTGTGCGGGTGGGCGGAGCCGTTCACGAAGCGGATCCGCAGCTTGTCGCCCTCGCGACAGCGCAACGATGGCCCGGGAATCCGGCCGTCGTACGTCCAGGCAGGGAACTTGACGCCGGGCGCGATCTCGATCTCCTTGTCGGCCGCGACGAGGGTCCACTCGCGGAGGATCCGTCCGCTGGCCATGCGCTTCGTCTTGCCGTAGTCGAAGTCGCGCAGGATCTCGGTCGGGTTGAACCCGTTCCCGTCGTGATCGACGTTCAGCCCCCCGCGGAAGGTTGGGCCGGCGGTGCCGAGCCCGTTCGCGTGCACGGGAACGCCGCCGTGCCCGGTGTGGCCGGCGGCGGCCGCGACCGCATCGGGATGCTGGTTGCCGCCGAGCGCGTCGTGGAGCCCCTGGTGCGGGACGACCTCGTGCAGCGCCGCCAGGGCGGGACCCGCCGCGAGGGCGCCGCCGAGCAGGCGGCGGCGACTCAAGCGGTGCGCGCGCTCGTCGGCGTCGGGCTGTGAGGCCTCGACGATCTCGGCCTCGGGCTTTCGGCCTTCCACAACAAAGATTTTGACACATCAAAAAGCACGAGGTCAAGCGTGCCTAGAATCCGAGTCGTGACGACGGTCGAGCTCGACGGCCAGTACCGCGCGCTCCGCGAGGAGGCGGGCATGCTCGAGCGCGGCGAGCGCCGGCTCCTGGCATGCCGGGGCCCGGACGCCGCCACCTACGTGCACGACCAGCTCACGAACGACGTCGAGTCGCTCGAGCCGGGCCATGGGTGCTACGCGGCGCTGCTGGACCGCAAGGCGCATATGCAGGCCGACCTGCGCGTGCTGCGGATCGCCGCAGACGAGCTGCTGCTGGACACAGAACAGGCCGGGCGTGACGCACTCGGCGTGCACCTCGGCACGTACCGCGTCGGCCGTGACGTGGACTTCGAGAACCTCGCCGAGGGTCACACGGTTCTTTCGGTGATCGGGCCCGCTGCCGCTTCCGCCACAGGCGTCGGACCCCTTGCGCCGGAGTACGCGCACCGCGAGGTCGCGATCGGCGGCGCCGGCGCACGCGCCGTGGCAACCGACGTCGGCATCGACCTGATCTGCGCGCGTGAAGACCTGGAGGCGATCGAGGCGACGCTCGAGGACGCGGGGGTCGTGAGGGTGGATCCGGCGGCCGCCGAGATCGTGCGCGTCGAGTCCGGCCGGCCGCGGTTCGGCCTCGACATGACCACCGCCACGATTCCCCAGGAGGCGGGGATCAACGAGCGCGCCGTCAACTTCGACAAGGGCTGCTACATCGGCCAGGAGACCGTCGCGCGGCTCCACTATCGCGGCAAGCCGAACCGCCACCTGCGCGGGCTTCGCCTCTCCGGCCAGGTCGAGCCCGGAGCGGTGGTCAGGCTCGGCGACCGAGAACTGGGCACGGTCGGCACCGCGGTCCTCTCACCCGCCCACGGCCCGATCGCGCTGGCGATCCTGCGCCGTGAGGCGGAGCCCGGTTCGACGGTTGAGATCGACGCGAACGGCGCCACGGTCGAGGCGGGGGTTGTCGAGCTTCCGTTCGTTTAGGGTTTCGCTCGGAGATGTGGTTTCGGGAGGCCGCTGGCCTAACGCGCGGCGTGCGCGCCGGAGTGCTTGGCCTGCTGGCGGCGGCCGTACTCCTGCTCGGCGCCTGCGGCGAGGACGATTTCCCGAATGACCCGCGCCCGGCGAGCCCGGTCGACCTGACCGCCGCGATCGACGATCGCAGCGTCACCGTCTCCCCAGGGGCGCTCGGGGCGGGCCTCGTGACGCTCACGGTCTCGAACCAGACCGGCGAGCCCGCCCGCCTGGCGCTCGAGGGTCCCACGTTCGCCTCCACCAACGAGATCCCGCCGGGAGGGACCGGCACGATCAAGACCACCCTGGAGGAGGGCGACTACGAGGCGACCGCGGGTACCGAGGTCAACATCCGGCCCGGTCGGATCACCGTCGGGCCCGAGCGCCCGAGCTCGCAGAACGAGCTGTTACAGCCGTAGCTATCCCGAGGCGGAGTCGTCCGCCTCGGCCACGAGGGCGTCGATGCGGTCCAGCTTCTCCTGGAGCGACGCGATCATCGCGTCGAGGCCGGCCCGGGCCTTGTCCGAGCTGGTCTTGATGCCCGTGAGCATCGAGCGAATGGCCTGCGCCTGCTTGAGCAGCGTGATCGCCTCGGCGGTGATGTCGCGCACGGCCACCGCGTCGACGTCGAGCTCGCGGTCGCGCGCCATCAGGACTCGCGCCGCGGCGAGCCGATAGGCGACCTCGAGCACCAGCGAGTCGGGCTCCTCGCGGTCGACCGCCACGATCAGCTTGTTGCCCTCGTACTCGGTGAGCTGCTCGCGGCCGGACGGAACGCGGTCCTCGCCGGCCACGACCAGCACGCCGAACGATGCGGCCCGTGCGGTCATGCCGCCATTCAGCTCGTTCCAGGCGGCGTGCTTCGAAAGCTTCTTGTCCTTTGCCTCGAACACGATCCGGCCCGTGGACGGCCCCTCGCCGGCGCCGAGCTCGATCAGCGTGTCGCCCTTCTTGCCGCCGCCTTCGGCGCCCTCGGTACCTGTGTGCGACGCGCAGTCACCGCGGCTGGACGCGATCCGCTCGACCGCCTTGTGTACGCGCTCCTCGAAGGTGAAGCCCTTGGCGGTGCCGCGCTCGGCCTCGGTGGCCACCCGCTCATCGGCGTCCTCGCGCTCGCGAAGCTCGATCACCTGGCGCTGGAGCGCCTCGATGCGCTTGCGGTTCGCCTCGCCCTCGTTCTGCTGGCGCTCGTCGAGCGCCTTGAGGCCGCGGACGACGGCTGCCTTGAAGTCCGTGAGCGGGTTCGCCCCGTCCTCGGCCGAGAACAGCTGGGCGATCTTCGTCCGCTGCTCCTCCAGCGCCTCGGACAGCATGGCGTCGATCTCCTTCTGCACGGATCCGTCGCGAGTACCGTCGAAGGTCTCGGCGATCCGCTCGGCAAGCTGCTGATCGCCGGTCTCGAGCGCCTTCGAGAGCCGCTCGCGCAGAGCTCCTGCGTGGCGCTCGAACTCGGCCCGGACGTAGTCGACGTTGACGGCCGTCTCCTCGGTGTCGAGAACCCGGGCGCCGATCTCGATGGCCTTCGTGATCGTGACGCCCGGCGGCTGGCCGGCCTCGGCCCGTTCACGAACGACGCGCGCGGCGCGCTCGTCGGTGAGCTCGAGCCGCTCGATCACGAGCCGGTCGCCGATCGCGCGGACCGCACCCTGATCGATGCCGTCGAGTGGTAGTTGTGGCTTCTCCGAGGCTTCCATAGTGGACGTTTCAAGGTAGTCGCGCGACCGGACGGGAACCTGACAGCTGCAACGCGGCTACCATCCCGCGGCCCTCCAATGAAATGGGTGAGCGACGTAAGGCGCGAAAGAAACACTGCCTCCCTGGCAAGGGATTGAGTTAGGAGTGACGCAAGAAGTGGCTGTAGACGTATCCGAGGTCTCGAAGCTCGACGTGGAGCCCGGCTCGCTGCCGGAGACGATGGCGGCGTGGGTCATCCGGCCCGAGCGCGAGGGCGAGCCGAAGGACGCCTTCCAGATCGAGGAGATCGAGGTCCCCGAGCCGCAGGCGTTCGAGGTGATCGTCCGGGTCATGGCCGCCGGCGTCAACTTCAACAACGTCTGGGCGGCGCTCGGCAAGCCCGTTTCCGTGTTCGGCTACGGCGACCACCCGGAGTACGGCCACCACATCGGCGGCTCGGATGCCTCGGGCGTGGTCTGGAAGGTCGGCCCCGGAGTCACCAATTGGAAGCCCGGCGACGAGGTGGTGGTCCACTGCAACCAGGCGTCCTACGAGGACGTCGAGGTTCACGGCCTCGACCCGTTGGCGGCGCCCAGCCAGAAGATCTGGGGCTATGAGACCACCTGGGGCTCGTTCGCCCAGTTCACGAAGGTCCAGGCCCAGCAGCTCCTGCCGAAGCCGAAGAACCTCTCGTGGGTCGACTCGTCGGCCTACGGCCTCACGTACTTCACCGCCTACCGCATGCTGATGGACCGCTGCAGGGTGCAGGCCGGTCACAACGTCCTCATCTGGGGCGCCGCCGGCGGCCTCGGCGTCTTCGCGACGCAGATCTGCAAGGCGGCGGGCGCCAACGCGGTCGGCGTCGTCTCGTCGGCGGAGAAGGGCCGGCTGGTGAAGTCGCTCGGTGCCGTCGACTACATCGACCGCAACGAGTTCGCCGGGATGATGCGCAAGGGCGGCGAGACGCCGGACGAGGAGAAGGAGCGCTTCGGTGTGAGCAGGGCGTTCGCGAAGAAGGTGAAGTCGATCCTGGGCGACGCGCCCGACATCGTCTTCGAGCACGTCGGCCAGGCGACGTTCCCCACCTCCGTCTTCACCGTCAAGCCGTTCGGCAAGGTCGTGATCTGCGGAGCCACCTCGGGCTACACCCTCGACTTCGACGTCCGCTATCTGTGGATGAAGCAGAAGGAGATCCTGGGCTCGCACTTCGCGAACGCGTACGAGTGCATGCGCGCCAACCAGCTCATGGCGGAGGGCAAGATCCGCCCGGTGCTGTGGAAGGCGATGGGCTTCGACGGAGTCCCCGAGGCGCATCAGCTCATGCACGAGAACAAGCACGCGGGCAAGATCACGACGATGGTCGGCGCCACCGACAAGGACGAGGGCCAGGACGTGGACGGTCCGGGCGCGATCTGGGCCGAGGTGGGCGCGTAGCCAGGGTTAGGATCACTTCGATGCAGCTGAACTACATCGAGTGGCACGTCACGCCGTTCCGATCCGAGCAATGGCTCGAGATCTGGCGGCCGGCGCTCGACCGGGCCCTCGCGGCCGGCGCCAGCACCTGCTACCTCACGCGGAACATCGACGACCCGCTCCACTTCCGCCAGGTGTCCGTGTGGGAGGACCCGTCGGACTTCGATGCCTACTGGGCGTCGGACGAGATCGCGCGCCTTCGCCAGGAGGCGATGGCTTACTACCACAAGCCGGTCGTCTCGGTCTGGCACTCGCTCGCCGCCGAGGCGGCACTCGACCGCAGCGCGTAGCGCCTAAGCCACGACCTGAAGCCGTGCGTGCTGCTTCGCGAAGCGCTCGCCCGCCTCGACGAGAACGCTGAGCATCGCATCGGTCGCCGCTGAGCGGGTGCGCCGCGTCTCGGCCCAAACCCGTCGGACGGGCGCGGGCGGCTCGGTGGGCAGGACGACGATGTCGCTGCGCAGCGTGGGCAGGGCGAGGTCGGGCAGGAGCGTCACGCCGAGCCCGGCGGCCACGAAGCCCTGGAGCACGTTGTAGTCGTCGGACTCGAACCCGACCCGCGGCTCGTACCCCGCGTCGCGGCAGGCCCGTTTCACCATCTCGCCGCAGGAGCTCGGCGAGTCGCCGCTCAGCCAGACGTCGTCGCTGAGATCGGTCATGTTCACCTTCGCCCTGGACGCCAGTTCGTGCTGGGCGGGCAGCGCGACGTGCATCGATTCGGTGAGGAGGAGGCTGCGCTCGAGGTCGCGCTCGTCTGAGCCGGGCAGCGCCAGGTAGTCGAAGGTGAGCGCGAGGTCGATCTCACCGGCCCGCAGGCGCGGGAGCGACTCCTCGGGCTCGGCCTCGGTGACGCTCAGGCGGACCTTGGGATGACGCTCGACGAAGTCGGAGACCGCCATCGTCAAGAGCGTCGCGCTCGCGCTGGGAAAGCTCGCGATCCGCACCTCGCCGCCCTCGAGCCCGGCGATCGCGGCCAGTTCGCGCTCGGCCTCGTCGAGCCGGGCGATCGCCGCATCGGCGTGATCCACGAGCACGCGGCCCGCGTCGGTGGGCAGCGTGCCCTCGCGGGTGCGCTCCAGGAGCTTCATCCCGACCTCGCGCTCGAGCGTCGCCACCTGCTGGCTCACGGCCGACTGCGACAGGTAGAGCGCCTCGGCGGCGGCCGAGAACGAGCCCCGGGCCGCGACCTCACGCAGGATCCGTAGCCGCTTCACATCAAGCATAAGTGCACCTTATCAGATCTCGCAGAAGTTCCTGTTGCGCTTATTCCACTCCGGCGCGACCATGACTGCATCACGAACGACCGCTGTCGATCGTTCAGGAGACGGAGGCCAAAGATGAGGCAACAGACCGAGATCCAGAAGATGACCGAGGTGACGATCCGCAAGCTCACCGGCGACGACACTCCGGCCGTGCTGCGCCTCGTCCAGCTCGATTCGGCGGACCCACCGGAGGGCGAGCTCCTCGGCGCCGAGATCGACGGCACGCTCGTGGCGTTCGCCCCGATCTCCGGCGGCAGGACCGTCGCGGATCCGTTCAGCCGGACCTCGGAGCTCAGCGCGCTGCTGTCGTTGCGTGCCGCTCAGCTCCGCGGGCACCAGCACCGGAGCCGCCGGTTCGGCGGACTGTTCCACCGGGACCAAAGCCATCCCGCGCGCCCGTCGGCTCCAGCTCCCCCCGGCGCGGGCGACCGGCTCCTGAGCCAGTCTCTGCGCTGACCCTCCCGCGCGCATCCGACGCCTCGGCGGGCCCCGGCCGCCGAGGCGTCAGCCTTTTTCGAGCGGGGCCATTGTGAGCCCCGCCTGCTCCAGCTGCTCCCAGTAGAGCTCGGCCGGCTCGCGCTGGCCGGTCCAGACGATCGCCTGGCCCGAATTGTGGATCTGGTCCGCGAACCGGTAGCCGGCATCGAGGTTCACGCCGGGGATCACCCGGGCGAGCGTCTTCGCCACGTGGTCGAACGTGTTGTGGCTGTCGTTGAGCACGATCACGCGCCAGCTCCCTCCCAGCCCCGAGCCGGGCCCGGCGCCACGCGGACGTTCGATCGTCTCCGTGCTCATGGAGAAAGCGTAGGAGCGCTGTCGGTGGCGTGCGGTTCCGCTACTCGGCGATGCCGACGCGAACCCGGGTGAACGAGCCCACGGTGGGACGGCTCGACTTCTTGCGGCTCCCGATGCCGAAGCCGACCTTGCGCCCGCCGACCTGGTCGGGGTTCGGATCGACCACCGAGACCAGTTCGTCACCGTTCACCAGCGCCCTGATCCTCGCGCCCTTGGCTTCGAGGCGCAGCGCGTTCGGCTTGTTCAGCTTCCGGATCGCGTTGCTGCGGCCCGCCTCGGAGACGGCGTTCGCCGACGGGCTTCGATCGAGCTTGTAGCGGCCGCTCTTGGGCCGGATCTGGAGCTCGTACCAGTCGCCGCGGCCCAGCCGGAGCTTGACCGCCAGATAAGCCGACTTGCGCAGGGCCTTCGGGGTCTTCCTCGGCAGGATCTGGCCCTTGGCGAAGATCACGTGGTTGGGCTGCGCGGCATCACCGACGACCGGCGGGCTGAACTCGCAGAGGCGCTTGCCGTTCACGGTCACGTTCATCGACTTCGCGCCCTTGCGATAGCGCTTGTCGCATTTCTTGCCACCGCCTGTGCGCTTGATCTCCTTGTAGGCGCCTCGCGACGAGAAGCCGTTCCCGTAGACGTAGACGATCGCGGCCGCGCTGGCCGTCAGGGCAAGCGAGAGGGCCCCCGCGGTCAGCAGCAGGGCGAGCGTGCGTGTGGGTTTGCGCTTCGGAAGCATGAACGGATGAGCCTAGAGGGAAAGACACGCGCCAAGGCCCAAAGGTGCGGTGCCGTGAATGCTCGCGCTCAGGCGGCCTGCTCGGCCTCGCGGCGCTTGCGCCAGTAGCGGTCGAGCCCCAGCCAGAGCTGATCCGGCGGCATCGCCTGTCGCAGGCGCTCCGCGATCTCACCGCCCTCGGCGTCGAAGCGGCCCGCGAGCCAGGCGGCGAACCGCGCCCGATCCCCGGGCTCGCTCTCCGCGGTGGCCTCCGCCAGCCAGGACTCGAGCCGGCCGAGCTGGCCCGCGACATCCGCGCTCGCCCCGAAATGAGTGATGCAGAGCCGCGCGGGATCGAGCGAGCGCAGCATCGCCAGCGACTCGCGCCAGGCCTCGACCTCGATCTCGGGCGGCGGCGTCGGCGCGGCGACGAGCTCGGAGGGCGGCACCCGGACCCCGGCGACGTCGCCGCAGTAGGCGTCGCGCGACGCGGGGTCGAAGTAGACGACGTGGTGGCGCGCGTGGCCCGGTGCGTAGTGCACCTCGAGGCCCTCGACCTCCTCCCCGCCCTCGAGGACGGTCACCCGCTCGGCCGGCACGGGTGCGACCTCGCCCCACAGCGTCTCCATCTGGTCGCCGTAGAGGCGGCCGGCGCTCGCGACCAGGCGCGACGGGTCGATCACGTGCGGGGCGCCGACCTCGTGGACGTAGACCCGGAGGTCCGGGAAACGCCGCGCGAGGACGCCCGACGCCCCGGCGTGGTCGAGGTGGATGTGGCTGAGGAGCAGCGCGCGGGGCTCGGCCTCGACCCCGGCCAGGAGCGTGTGCGAGCAGGACGCCGGGCCCGGGTCGACGATCACGCCGGGCTGGACCTCCCAGGCGCCGATCACCCGGTCGCGGCCCATGTGCATGCAGTCGATGACGTTCGCCATCGCAAGAGAAACCTAGAATGTCGGTATGGCCGAGCACCGCCTGCCCGACCCGGACCGCCCCTGGGTCATGCGCACGTACGCGGGCCATTCGGACGCCCGCCGGTCGAACGAGCTCTACCGCCGCAACCTCGCGAAGGGCCAGACGGGCCTGTCCGTCGCCTTCGACCTGCCCACCCAGACCGGGTACGACCCCGACGCCGTGCTGGCGCGTGGCGAGGTCGGCAAGGTCGGCGTCTCGATCGCGCACAAGGGCGACATGCACGCCCTGTTCGACGGCATCCCGCTGGGCGAGATGAACACGTCGATGACGATCAACGCAACCGCGGCCTGGCTGCTGGGCCTCTACTGCGCGGTCGCCGAGGAGAACGGAGTCGAGCTGTCGGCGCTCAAGGGGACCACCCAGAACGACATCATCAAGGAGTACCTCTCGCGCGGCACCTACGCCTTCCCGCCCGGCCCGTCGATGCGCCTGATCGCGGACACCGTCGCGTTCTCCGTCAACGAGATCCCGAGCTGGAACCCGACCAACGTCTGCAGCTACCACCTCCAGGAGGCCGGGGCCACGCCCGTCCAGGAGATCGCGTACGCGCTCTCGACCGCGATCGCAGTGCTCGACGAGGTGCGCTCGCGCGGCCAGGTGGCCGAGGAGGACTTCCCGAAGGTCTTCGGCCGGATCTCGTTCTTCGTCAACGCCGGTGTCCGGTTCATCGAGGAGCACGCGAAGCTGCGCGCGATGTCCGAGCTCTGGGAGGAGATCGGGCGCGACCGCTACGGCGTCACGGACGAGAAGTACCTGCGGCTGCGCTACGGCGTGCAGGTCAACTCGCTCGGCCTGACCGAGTCGCAGCCGGAGAACAACGTCCCGCGGATCGTGCTCGAGGCCCTTGCGGTGACGCTCGGCCGCGACGCCCGCGCCCGGGCGATCCAGCTGCCCGCCTGGAACGAGGCCCTCGGCCTGCCCCGGCCGTGGGACCAGCAGTGGAGCCTCCGCATCCAGCAGATCCTCGCCTTCGAGACCGACCTCCTGGAGTACCCGGACATCTTCGAGGGCTCGAAGGTCATGGACGGGCTCGTCGCCGAGCTGGTGGACGGCGCCCGGGCCGAAATGGCGGTGGTCGAGGAGCAGGGTGGCGCGGTCGAGGCGGTGCCCTACATGAAGGCCCGCCTGGTCGAGTCGCACCGCGAGCGGATCGCCCGGATCGAGCGGGGCGAGATCAAGGTGATCGGCCAGAACTCGTTCACGGAGTCCGAGGACTCGCCGCTCACCGCGGACGCGGACGGCGGCATCCTCACGCCCGATCCGGAGGTCGAGCGCGAGTGCCGCGACGCCCTCGAGAAACTGGCGCGCGGAGCGGGATTCGGACGCCGTCGAGAAGGCGCTCGCCGACCTGCGCGAGGCCGCCGCCGACGAGCAGCGGAACATCATGCCCGCCACGATCGCGGCGGCCAAGGCGGGCGTGACGACCGGCGAGTGGGCGCAGGCCCTGCGCGATGCGTTCGGCGACTACCGCGGGCCGACCGGAGTCGGCGCGTCGTCGTCCGGAGCGTCCGAGGAGCTGCTCGCCGGAATTCGCGCGCGGGTGGACGAGGTCTCCGACGCGCTCGGGCACCGGATCCGCATCCTGGTCGGCAAGCCCGGCCTCGACGGGCACTCCAACGGCGCCGAGCAGATCGCGGTGCGTGCGCGAGACGTGGGCATGGAGGTGATCTACCAGGGGATCCGCCTCACGCCCGAGCAGATCGCGGCGTCGGCGGCCGACGAGGACGTGGACGTCGTCGGGCTCTCGATCCTGTCCGGCTCACACCTGGAGCTGATCCCGGACACGGTCCGGATGCTGCGCGAGCGCGACGTCGACGCGCCGGTCGTGATCGGCGGCATCATCCCCGCCGGCCACGAGCAGAAACTGCTCGACGCCGGCGTGGCCCGCGTCTACACGCCGAAGGACTTCGAGATCAACCGGATCATGGGCGAGATCGTGGAGCTGATCGCCCAGCGGGCCGGCGCCGAGGCGAAGGCTCCCGCCTGACCGGCGTGTACCGGTGAGCCCCCGGCCGATCGAGTTTCCAGTCGAGGGCTTGACGGACGGCGTCATCCGCGTCCGCCTGCCGGCCGATGCCGACGCGCCGCGGATCGTCGAGGCGTGCCGTGATCCCGACGTGGGGCGCTACACGACGGTCCCCACCCCCTACCAGCCCTCGCACACCGTGGAGTGGATGCACCGCGGCCTCGCCGGACTGGCCGCGGGGACCGACGTGCAGACCGTGATCGCCGAGGCCGACGGCTCCGACGTGCTGGGGACGATGAGCCTCCACGAGATCAACCGGCCGGCGAGCCGCTGCGTCGCGGGTTACCTGGTCGGCCCCTGGGCCCGCGGACGCGGGGTTGCGGGGCGGGCGCTTCATCTGCTGTGCGGCTTCGCGTTCGACGAGCTGCGACTCGCGCGGGTCGAGGTGACGATCGAGCCGGGCAATACCCCGTCGCGCGCGACGGCCGAATCGGTGGGCTTTCGCGAGGAAGGGCTGCTGCGGTCCTACATGGCGATCGCCGGGGCCCGCAGGGACATGCTGATGTACTCGCTGCTCCCCGGTGATCTGCGCCGTGCACCCGGGACCGAGGACGCTACGCTCGGAGGGTGAACGAGGAGCAGGAGCACCTCGATGCCGACCGTGGTGCCTGGCTTCGCTGCTACCGCTGCTGGTCGCAGCGCCTCGAGGCCCAGGTCCACTACGACGCGATCCTTCGCGTCGACCCGGAAACCGGCGAGGCCGCCGAGCGCGTCGAGGAGGTCCAGGAGGCCGTCGTTCAGTGCCTCGACTGCATGCACGACCAGCCGCACCTGACGGTCGAGGAGGGCCGCGTCGTGGCGGTCGGCGACCGCTGGGAGCGGATGGTGGCGGGCAAGCCGTTCGTGGCCTCGTGCACGGTGACCGTCGACCAGGACATGGTCGAGTCGTGCTCCGGCCCGGAGGCCGCCGACAGCCTCACCTACGCCTCGTTCGGCGACGCCGGAACCCGCGAGTTCTTCACCCACGTGCGCTTCCACAAGCACGACGAGGAGCGCATCATCTCCCACCTCCTGGTCGAGCTCTACGCCCGCACCGAGGAGGAGGCCATCGAGGTCCTCGAGGGCGCGGCACGCGGCGCGCTCGAGGTCACCTCACTCGCCGAGGAGTCGCGGCCGCCCGCGCACTCCCACGGCGAGGCGCACTGAGCCCAGGTCGAACCGATGGCCGCCCGACGCATCATGCCCTACCACGAGTCGCCGGACTTCGAGGCCACGCGCAGCTTCTACACGCGGGTGCTCGGGCTCGAGGAGGGGAACTTCGGCGGCGGTTACATCGGCTTCGGATCCGGCCAGGCGCAGGTCGTCTTCGCCCCGCCAGGCGTGGAGCCCGTGCTGCCCGACATGGGCGTGGACGTCGGTTCGCGGGGAGCCGTCGATGCGGCGCATGCTGAGGCGGTCCAAGCCGGGCACGAGGTCATCTACGGTCCGGTTGACGAGCCGTGGGGTGTCCGCCGCTTCTTCGTTCGCGATCCGCACGGTGTCGTGATCAGCGTGCTGGCCCACGAATAGTCGAAGCTCGGCGTGATCAGCCGTGCGAGTCCGCAGCCGCGAGGCTCGGCAGGTCGACCACGAGCCGCGACAGCCGCTCGCCCCTCAGGTCGACGGCCTCGCGGATGCTTCTTCGCCACCTTCCCGCAGCTCGAGGGGATCCGCTTCAGCCACCGGTGGGGCGGCGCGATCGACACCTGCAGCCGGTTCTTCGCGTTCACCGGAACCTCGCACGGCGGGCGGGTCGCATACACGGTCGGCCATACCGGCCTGGGCGTCTGCGCGAGCCGGTTCGGCGCCGGCCTGGCCCTCGACGTCCTCCACGGAACGGCGAGCGAGGCCGCCGGACTGCACAGCATGAGAAGCAGGCCCATGCCCTTCCCGCCCGAGCCGCTTCGCTGGGCGGCGATCCAGCTGACCCGTAGCCGCCTCGCCGCAGCCGACCGCAAGCGGGGCGAGCGCGGTTGGTGGTTGCGCGCGCTCGACCGGGCCGGGCTGGGCTTCAACAGCTGAGAAACACTGCCTTACCGGGCGGGCGAACATGCTTTCGCGACTTGCGTCGCTCACTTGATCTAATGTCGGCATGGCGATCGGGGCGTTCATCGGCACCGGGCGCAACCTCGAGCGCGCGCTCGACCGGGTCCGGCGCGCGGAGGAGCTGGGCTACGAATCGGCCTACGTCACGCACATCGCCGCGCGCGACTCGCTCACGGTCCTCACCCGCTACGCGTCCGTTACCGAGCGCATCCGGCTCGGCACGGGCGTCCTCCCCATCTTTTCGCGCACGCCCGCGTCGGCGGCTCAGACCGCCGCCACCATCGACGAGATCTCGAACGGGCGGATGGTTCTGGGGATCGGCGTGTCGCACCGGGTCACGGTCGAGCATTGGTTCGACGCCGAGATCACGAAGCCGGTCACTCAGATGCGCGAATACGCCGGGATCGTCCGGGCGATCCTGAACGGCGAGGAACCCCCTGCCGGAGAGTTCTTCAACTCCAGGTTCGCGTTCATGGGCTATCCGCCCCGTCCGGAGCTGCCGATCTATATCGCCGCCCTGTCCCCGAACATGCTGCGCCTGGCCGGCGAGATCGCGGACGGCGTGATGCTCTGGCTCTGCAACCCCCAGTACATCCGCGAGACGGTGATCCCCGAGGTCAGGAGCGGCCGTGAGCGGGCCGGCAAGACGCTCGAGGGGTTCGACGTCGTCGCCGCGGTCCCGGTCGGCGTCACGGACGACCCCGACGCAGCACGCGCCGCGTTCCGCGAGGACCTGATCCCGTACGCGTCGCTGCCGTTCTATCGCGCGATGCTCGAGCGCTCCGGCTTTGGCGCCGACCTCGCGGCTTTCGACGAGGGGATGGCCGGGGGAGACCCCGACCAGGCGATGGCGGGCCTCTCCGACGAGCTGCTCGCCTCGCTCGCGGGGCTCGGCGACGGCGACGCCGCCCGCGCCAAGGTCGTCGAGTACCAGGAGGCGGGCACGACCTCGCCCTGCATCGGCGGCATCCCGAGCGCCGGCTTCGATGCGGCGCTCGAGGCTGTGGCCGAGATCACAGAAGGATCTCCGGCACAGGCGTAGGTTGATCCCAGGCAGAGTCAGCGCTCGGAGGGAAACGAAATGAGCGAACGCCAGATCGTCGTGGTCGGCGCCGGGCAATCGGGGTTGTCCGCCGCCCTCAGCCTGAAGGACATGGGTCTCGACCCGTTGGTGCTCGAGCGGACCGACGCCGTCGCCTCGGCGTGGCGCGGTCGCTACGACCGCCTCAAGCTGAACACGTGGCGCGCTCACTCGCACCTCCCCGACAGGCCGTTTCCGAAAGGGACTCCCACGTTCCCTTCCCGCGATCAGGTCGTCCAGCACCTCGAACGGCACGCCGCCGAGGAGGGCCTCGAGTTCCGGTTCGGCACCGAGGTCGAGCGGATCGACCGGGACGGGGGGCGGTGGCACGTGACCACGCGGGAGGGCGACGTCCGTAGCCCCCAGGTCGTCGTCGCGACCGGTTACGAGAACGATCCCTTCATCCCCGATTGGCCCGGCCGCGATCGGTTCGATGGCGAGTTGCTCCACGCGCGCGACTACAAGCGGCCCGCGCCCTACGCGGGCAAGCGCGTGCTCGTGGTCGGCCCCGGGTGCACCGGCATGGAAATCGCGTTCGACCTCGCCGAGGGCGGCGCCGGCAAGGTTTGGCTCGCCGCGCGCACACCGCCGAACATCCTGCTGCGGGAGGGTCCGGCCGGCGTGCCGGGAGACGTGATCGGCAGCGTCCTGTTGCATACGCCGGTTCGGTTCGCCGACTGGTTCGCCAACTTCGGCCGACGCATGGACGTCGGCGACCTGACCGAGCACGGTCTGCCGGTGCCGGAGGAGGGCGTGTTCTCCCGCATGTACCGACTGGGTGTGGCGCCCGCGATCATTGACAAGGAGATCCTCGGGGCGATCAAGTCGGGCGCGATCGAAATCGTGCGTGGCGTGGAGTCACTGGATCCGCGCGGCGTCGCTCTTGCGGACGGCGCCACCGTGGAGCCCGACGCGATCATCTGTGCGACCGGCTATCGCCGCGGGCTGGAGCCGCTGGTCGGCCATCTCGACGTGCTCGGCGAGCGCGGGGTGCCGCGGGCGCTCGGCCCGAAGCCGGCCGCCCCAGGACTCCGCTTCATCGGGTACGTCCCGCGTCCCGGCGGTCTCGGCTACATGGCCAAGGAGGCCAAGCGCGCCGCCAAGGCGATCAAGGGTGAGCTCGCGTCCGCGCCCGTGGCCGCTTGAGCGCTACTCGACCGGGCCCTCGGCGTGGTCGGCCTCACCGGGGTCGCGCTTCGGGATCAGGACCGCGCGCTTGAACTCGGCGACCAGGTCGCCGGTCTGCTTGTAGACGCGGGTGTGGACCTTGACCACGCCGCGGTCGGGCTTCGACTTCGAGGGGCGCACCTCGAGGACCTCGGACTCGCAGTAGAGCGTGTCTCCGTGGAAGACGGGGTTCGGGTGGCTCAGCTCCTCGGTCGCCAGGTTGGCGATCGCCTTGCCGGAGACGTCGGAGACCGACATGCCGAGAGCAAGCGAGTAGACGAGCGGTCCCACGACGACGTTCTGGCCCTGCTGCGATTCGGACGCGTAGACGTCGTTCAGGTGGAGCGGGTGGTGGTTCATCGTGATCAGGCAGAACAGATGGTCGTCCGACTCGGTCACCGTCTTGGCGGGCCAATGCTTGTAGATGGCGCCGACCTCGAACTCCTCCAGGTACCGGCCGTACGCGTGGGCGCCGGACGCCTCGCGCGCGGCCTGGTCGGTGGTCAGCTGGTGGGTCTCGTCGCTCATACTCCTCTTTCCAGAGTCTCCTCGGGGGACGGGGCAGTATGGCGAAGCGCCGACTCCAGCAGCGCACCCACCGCGAGCACGAGGTCGTCGTCTCCGGGCCGGGCGAAGATCTGCGCCGAGGCGGGCAGGCCATCCGGCGTGCGCCCGCACGGAAGCGCCAACGACGGCGCTCCGACCGCGTTCAGGGGGAAGGTCAGCTGCGTCATCCGCTCCCGGACGTCGAGCTCGTCCACGTCGGCCGTCGGCGGCACGATCGGCAGCGTGGGCGCGATCACGACGTCCACGGCCTCGAGCGTCTGCATGAACCGCTCGCGGTAGCGCACACGGGCGGCCTTCGCGACGGCTGCCTGGTCGTCGGAGACGCCAATCGCGCGGCCGATCTTGAACTGCGCGTTCGGCCCGTAGGCCTCCCGGTGCGTCGCGTACAGATCGCGGTGGACCTCGGCGATCTCGCGCTGGAACGCCGGATGAAGGCCCTCCGGAAGCCTCAGGTCGACCGCGACCAGGTTCGGGAACAGGTCGGCCGCGAGCGCCACCTGCTCGCGCACGTCCGGCTCCGCGTGCTCCAGCCAGGCAACGCCCACGGCGACTTCGCCGAGGTCGCCGAGCGCGCGCGGCTCGACCCCGGCGAGCTGCTCCATCGCCTCGGCGCAGCCCGCCACGTCCGGGGCGAGCGGCCCGGCGTGGTCGAAGGTCGGGGCGAGCGCGAAGCAGCCGCTCATCGGCACCAGGCCGAAGCTCGGCTTGTAGCCGACGACCTCGCAGCAGGCCGCGGGAATCCGGATCGACCCGCCGGTGTCGGTTCCGAGCCCGAGGTCGGCCTCGCCCGTGACCAGCGACGCGGCGGAGCCGCCGCTCGAACCACCGGCGACCCGGCCGGGGAAACGCGGGTTCGGGACATCGCCGAAATGAGGGTTCTGCGAAGTGATGCCGTACGCGAACTCCTGCAGGTTGGACTTGCCCTCAACCGCCCAGCCGTGATGCTGCAGCAGCCTGACCGCTGCGGCGGTGCGGCCGGGCACATGGTCCGCGAATACGGCCGAGCCGTACGTCGTGCGGATCCCCGCGGTGTCGAACAGGTCCTTGACCGCAAGGCGACGGCCCTCGGGGCCGTCGCCGAGCTTCGTGATCCAGATCGCCGGAGGCAGATCCGCCGTCACCCGAGCGCCGCCTCGGCGCCCTCGAAGCGTCCGATGTCGGCGACTTCGTCCTCGAGGGCGTCCATGACCTCGTCGTCCAGCGGTTCGAACGGATCGAGCGAGACCGTCAGGCGCCTGCCGGAGCGCTTGTTCGACCACAGCCCGGCGAACCGCCCGTCCACGCAGATGGTGGGGCGCAGCACTCCTCCGCCCGGGAGGATTCGCTGCTCGCCGTTCTCGTCCGTCGCGTGCATCCGGTTCTCGTACCCCATCAGGTAAGTATCGAACGCCGGCAGTAGCCGGGCGACGGGCAACCGGGGCGTACGCGCCTGCCATCCGCGCGGTGCGAGCGCGGTCGCACCGGGAATCTGAACCTCCCGCAGCTCGCGCGCAATCCGCTCGATTCCGACGCGGCACTCCCGCAGCGGCAGGCCCGACCAGAACGCGAAGTCGCGCTCGGTCGCCGGTGCGAATGCGGCGAAGTACCGTCGGGCCAGCTCGGCGAGCGCGTCCTCGCGGTCACGCCGCTCAGGTTCGCCCACCCACTCGCGGGTTGCGACGAACACGTTCTCGCGCCCTTCGTCGGGCCCGATGCATGCGTCGCCGCCGACGACAAGGAGCATCGAGAGGTGGGTCCGGGTCTGGACGCTAGCCGGAAAGCCGGCCTCCGCGGCCCGGCGCAGCGCCTCGGTTCGGGTGAGCCTGCCATCCGCCTCGAGCGCGCGGCGCGCCGCCGCCAGCCCTCGGTCTCGGGCGGCGTCCGACACGCCCAGCGCCGCGAGGCGGCGGAGCGAGAAGCCCTTGATCCGCTCGGCGAAGATGGGCGCGAGCCACCCGAAGTCCTCGGCCGGGAACAGGTGGACGGTCATCCGCATCACCCAGTGGCGGATGATCGAGCGCTCATCCACCCGGGCGTGCTCCAGGTCGCTCGCCGTCAGGCCACGGCACCGGGCACGGACCTGAAGCCGGCCGGCACGGGGCTCCTGGGACTGGGCGCCTCCGATCGCGCGCAGGACGTCGGCGGGGTGCGCGCGTCCGGACGGGCGATGGATCAACTGCGAGCGGGCTCGGAGTGGCGCCAGCCGCCCGGCCGGGAGCGTGGAACCGCTCAGCGAGCCTTCCTCAGCTTCGAGCGGGCTTCCTGCTTGGTGATGACCTGTCCGACCAGCTGCTGGATCCGCTGGTCGCCCTCGATCCGGACGTGCCCGTGGTCGTAGGCCTCGTGCCAATGGCTGATCCTGCCGTCGGCGGCGAGCTCGTTGAAATGCGAGCGCGGGATCGACACGTGCAGGCGCTCGTCCTCGGCGTAGCCCTTCGAGACCTTCGGACCCGGCAGCTCGACCCGGTAGAGCTGCGTGTCTCCGCGGCCGCGCAGCTCGAGCCCGATCACGATCTTGAGGCTGGCCAGCGCCGGCACCTCCTGCTGGATGCCCGCGACGGCTTGCTCGATGAGCTGGCCGGTGGAGGCCACCGCTAGATCTTGTGCCTCTCGAGCAGCTTCTTCCCAATCACCATGCGCTGGATCTCGGAGGTACCCTCGCCGATGAGGAGCAGCGGTGCGTCGCGGTAGAGCCGCTCGATCTCGTACTCCTTCGAATAGCCGTATCCGCCGTGGATGCGGAAGCACTCCTCGACGCACTCCTTGCCGGTCTCCGAGGCGAGCAGCTTCGCCATCCCGGCCTCCAGGTCGGAGCGCTCCCCCGCGTCCTTCATGCGGGCGGCCTTGCGGGTGATGAGCCGTGCCGCCTCGACCTTGGTCGCCATGTCGGCGAGCTTGAACTGGATCGCCTGGTGCTGGGCGATCGGCTTGCCGAAGGTCTTGCGCTCCTGCGAGTACGCGAGCGCCAGTTCGAGCGCCCGTTGCGCGATGCCCACGCCGCGCGCCGCGACGTTCACCCGGCCGACCTCGAGCGCGTCCATCATCTGGCGGAAGCCCTCGCCGACGCCGTCGGGGCCGCCGAGGATGCGCTCCTCGGGGCACCGGTAGCCGTCGTAGACGAGCTCCGTGGACTCGACGCCCTTGTAGCCCATCTTCTTGATCTTTGGAGGCACCTCGAGCCCGGCGAACTCGCCCTCGTTCTTATCGGCCCAGGGCTCCTTCTCGGTGATGAAGCAGGTCATGCCCTTGTAGGGAGGGTCGGCCTTGGGGTCCGTCTTCACGAGGACGAACACGACGCCCGAACCGAGGCCGTTCGTGACCCACATCTTCTGGCCGTTGATCTCCCACTTGCCGTCCTCGCCCTGCTTGGCGGTGGACTTGATGCCCTGGACGTCGGAGCCGACCTCGGGCTCCGAGAGCGAGAAGGCGGCGCGGATCTCGCCGGTCGCCATCTTCGGCAGGAAATGGTCCTTCTGCTCGTCGGTGCCGAACTTCATCAGCAGGTAGGAGCCGATGAAGTGCGTGTTCACCACGCCGGAGATCGAGATCCAGCCGCGCGAGAGCTCCTCGACGATCATCGCGTACGTGGTCAGGTCGAGGCCCATGCCGCCGTACTCCTCGGGGATCGTGACGCCGAAGAGGCCGAGCTCCTTCATCTGCTCGACGATCGGCTCCGGGAACTTGTCTTCCGCGTCGTACTCCCCGGCGTGCGGGATGATCTCGTTGTCGACGAACTGGCGGACCATCTCGATGATCGCCTGCTGGTCGTCGGTCATCTCCTGGTACGGGGCGGTCGCTACGGCCATGGCTCCTGTCTTCGGGTCGCTTCGGGCGCCAGAGGATATTCGAGAGTCAGAGCTCCCAACCGAAGCAGCGGGAGCTCCAGCTCGGGCCCTCGCGCTCGTAGAAGCGGTGGGCGTCGGGGCGCGCGTCGGCGGAGTCGAGCTCCAGGTGCGTCGCCCCGCGCTCCTTCGCCCAGGCTTTCGCGGCGTCCAGGAGCGCCTTACCGATCCCCTCGGAGCGCCGGGCGGGAGCGACGGCCAGGTCCTCGACCCAGGCCCGGTAGCCGAAGCGCACCGAGTGCATGTCCTGGTAGCCGGTGCAGAAGCCGACGAGCTCCCCTCCGCCGTCGGCTACCAGCACCACGGAGTCATGCGACTCGATCGCCTGACGCATCGCCACGGCCGCCCTCGCGTCGTCCCACAGGTCGGGCTTGCCACCCGGCGGCGCGAACAGCCACTCGTAGAGCCGCAGCAGATCGGGGACCTCGTCTTCCCGCGCCGCCCTGATCTCGATCTCATCCGCCATCTCGTCCGCTCAGGATGCCACTAACGCTTCCGGCACTCGCATATCGTTCCGGCGAGCGAGGCGGAGTCCGAAGGACGAAGCCGAGCCCCGCCGTTGTCGAGGCGGCGTATATCCCAAGAACAGGAGATCCACCCTTGAGAAACCCCCGAGACTTCGCCAAGCCGCTCGCGATCGGCGCCCCCGATCCGGTGCTCGAGGTCCCGTTCACGCCATCCCGGATGATCCACTTCTTCGACGCCTCGAACGAGAAGATGGCGGCCAAGGTGCCGGACATGGCAAAGCAGGCCGACATCCTGCTCGGCAACCTCGAGGACGCGATCCCGGTCGACAAGAAGGAGGCTGCGCGCGAGGGCCTGGTGCGCGTCGCCAAGGAGGTCGACTTCGGCGAGACCGCGCTGTGGACGCGGGTGAATTCGCTCGAGAGCCCGTGGGTGCTCGACGACCTGACCACGCTCGTCACCGAGATCGGCGACAAGCTCTCCGTGATCATGGTGCCCAAGGTCGAGGGCGCCTGGGACATCCACTACGTGGATCGGCTGCTCGCCCAGCTCGAGGCCAAGGCCGGCCTCGAGCGCCCGCTCCTGGTGCACGCGATCCTCGAGACCTCACAAGGCGTGGTGAACCTGGAGGAGATCGCGACGGCGAGCCCCCGGATGCAGGGGATGAGCTTCGGGCCCGCCGACCTCGCGGCGTCACGCCGCATGAAGACGACCCGGGTGGGCGGCGGCCATCCCGGCTACCTCGTGATCAATGACCCGGACCCCGAGGACGAGGATGCTCCGCGCGCGACCGCCCAGCAGGATCCGTGGCACTACTCGATCGCCCGCATGGTCGACGCCTGCACATCGGCCGGGATCCTCCCCTTCTACGGCCCCTACGGGGACATCAAGGACGTCCAGGGCTGCGAGGCGCAGTTCCGGGCCGCGTTCCTCCTGGGCTGCGTCGGCGCCTGGTCGCTCCATCCGGTCCAGATCGAGATCGCGAAGAAGGTTTTCTCGCCCGACCCCGAGGAGGTCAAGTTCGCCAAGAAGGTGATCGAGGCGATCCCCGACGGCCGCGGCGTCCACATGATCGACGGCAAGATGCAGGACGACGCAACCTGGAAGCAGTGCAAGGTGATGGTCGAGCTCGCCGAGCTGCTGGCGGCGAAGGACCCGGAGCTGAAGGCGGCGTACGAGCTCTAGCTCGTGCCGGTTGCGCGCGCGAACTCGTTCAGGATGCCCGCCAGCTCGTTCGGCTTGCTCAGCATCGGCAGGTGCCCAGTGGCGATCTCCGGGTCCTGCCCGGCGCCGAGGTTGCGTGCCATCCGCCGCTGCAGCGCGGAACCGAACTCCTTGTCCTCGGTCAGGTGGACGTAGATCCGCGGGACTTCCGGGACCGCCGCGTCCACGCGCTCGAAGTACACCGCGCGGCTCTCGGGCTGAAACCGGCGCACCACCTCGTCGGTCGTCTGCTCGTCGAGGTCGTTGCACTGGCCGCTGCGAAGCGCCGATGCCGGCGGCTTCGTCCCGGCGACCCGCATCGCGATGCTGAGAAACGCACGCTTCGGAAGCGGTAGCGACGTGAGGAAGGATCCGCCGTCGGGCGGGATCGCCGCGCCCACGCCCGCGAAGCCGGCGACGCGGCCACCCAGCCCGGCGGCCAGTCTCAGCGCGATGATGCCGCCAAGCGAGTGGGCGACGAGCGCCAGCCGGTCAGCCGGAAACGCATCCACCTGCTCGCGCACGTGCCGGACGTAGTCGTCGAGGCTCAGCCGCGTCCGCGCGTCGACGGCCCCGTGCCGCTCGGGAAAATCCGCGAACAGGTACGGGAACTCAAGCTCGGGCGCCATCCCCTCCCAGATCCAGCCACCCAGGCCCGCGCCGTGAACGAAGACCAGACCGAGCTCGCCGGTGTCCTCGGTGCTGGAATCCACGATCGGATCATTCCACGATGCCGAACGTGGCCGGCGAGGCTGATCCGCACG
Source organism: uncultured bacterium (assembly GCA_963734015.1). Classification (GTDB taxonomy): domain Bacteria; phylum Actinomycetota; class Thermoleophilia; order Solirubrobacterales; family 70-9; genus JALZKA01. Next base: position 49,101 of record CAVTFG010000011.1, read on the forward strand.
CGATCCGAGCAGAGCTGGACGCTGAGCATGCGCGCTCGTGATCGCCGATGATGTGCGGCGTGACCACCGAGTCGCACGAGATCGTCAGGCAACGGCGGATCTACGTCACCGGCCACCGCAACCCGGATCTCGACTCGATCGCGTCCGCAATTGGCTACGCGGAACTCAAGGCGCGCGTGGACGCGGCGAACGAGTACGTCCCCGTTCGCCTCGGCGAGGTGAACGCGCAGACGGAGTGGGCGCTGGAGCGCAGCGGCGCCACCCTCCCCGCGGCGATGAACCATGTCTTTCTCCGGGTGCGCGACGTGATGCGGGAGAGCTTCCCGGTGGCGCGCCACGACGAGCCGGTGCGCTCGGTGGGCCTCACCATGGCGCACGAGAACCTCGACATCGTCCCGATCGTGGACTCCGACGGTCGGCTGATCGGCGTGATGACCGAGCGGGCGCTCGCCCATCGCTACATCCGCGAGTCGCGTACGACCTCGACACTCGTCGACGCGCCAACGACCGTCGGCAAGATCGTGGAGGTCCTCGACGGCGAACTCGTCCAGGGCTCGGACCGGATGATCGAGGGCCGCGTCTGGGTCCACTCGATCGACCCGCAGCGCTCGCAGAGCCAGATCTCCGCGGGGGACGTCGTGGTCGCGGGCAATCGCGTGGACGCACAGCGGCAGGCCCTGGAGCTCGGCGCCGCCCTGCTGGTCGCCTCGAACGGCATGAGGCCCGAGCCCGAGATCCTCGAGTTGGCGGCGGAGCGGGACGCCACGGTGATCGTCAGCCCCCTCGACAGCTACGTCTCAAGCCGCATGATCACCCTGGCGGCTCCCTGCCGCGCGCTCGCAGACGCGGAGCCGCTCACGGTCGACCGCGACGACCTCGTCTCCGAGATCTCAGAGGACATCAAGGACGTGCACTACCGCGCGGCGGTGGCCGTCGACCGCGCCGGCAGGCCGGTCGGCCTGGTCACGCGCTCCGACCTCGTGTCCCCGAGGCCCCGCCGGGTGCTGCTGGTCGACCACGCGGAGCAGGCGCAGAGCGTGCCGGGCGTCGAGGAGGCCGAGATCGTCGAGATCCTCGACCACCACCACATCGGGTCGATCGAGACGCGGATCCCCGTGCGCGCGACGTTCGACCCCGTGGGGTCGACGGCGACGCTGGTGGTCGAGCGCTTTCGCCAGAACGGGATGGAGCCGAGCGCTCCGGCCGCGGCAATGCTGCTGGCCGCGGTCCTCTCCGACACCGTCCTGCTCAACTCGCCGACGACGACGGACCGCGACCGAGTTGTCGTCGAGTTCCTGGAAAAGGCACTTGGCGTGGACGCGACCGAGTTCGGCGGTGAGATGTTCGAGGCGGGATCCGACGTCACCGGCGTCTCTGCCGACGAGATCGTCCGCCGCGACACCAAGGAGTACACGCTCGCGAACGGCGACACGCTCGCGATCGCCCAGATCGAGGTGGTCGGCAAGGCGCTGCTCGACCGCGGGGCCGAACTGCGCGAGGCGCTCGAGCGGATGCGCGAGGCGGACGGCCACGCGTTCGCGGCGCTGATGGTCACCGACATCCTCAGCAAGGGCACGGACCTGCTCGTAGCGGGCGACGCCGCCCCGGTCGAGCGGGCGTTCGGGAAGTCGCTGGAGAACGGAGCCCTGCCCCTCCCGGCCGTGATGAGCCGGAAGAAGCAGGTCGCTCCGAAGCTCCTGGGCGCGTTCGCCTCCTAGCCGATGAAGTTGGCGTACGTCCCGTTCAGGTCCGGCTGGCCCGGAACGACACGGACGGGAGTCAAGTGACTACGAGAGCTTCCGCTTGAGGTCCGCGAGCTGGTCGCGCACGGGCTGTGGCAGACGGTCGCCGAATTGCGCCAGATGCTCCTCGACCTGGGGAAGCTCCTCGCGGAGCTGCGCAGGGTCGAAGGTGGTCAGCTCCCGCATCGCATCATCGGTGACGTCCAAGCCGTCGGTGTTGATCGCGCCCGGCGCCGGGACCAGTCCGATCGGGGTCTCGGTGGCCTCGGCGTCGCCGTCGCAGCGGCGGAACACCCACTCGAGGACGCGGCTGTTCTCGCCGAACCCCGGCCACAGGAAACGGCCTTCGGCGTCCTTGCGAAACCAGTTCACGTAGAAGACCTTCGGGAGCTTGTCGGCGTCGCCGCGCTCGCCGATCGCGAGCCAATGGGCCATGTAGTCAGCCATGTTGTAGCCGCAGAAGGGCAGCATCGCGAAGGGGTCGAACCGGAGTTGGCCGACCGTCCCGAAGGCCGCGGCCGTCTGCTCGGAGCTCATCGTCGCGCCGAGGAACACGCCGTGCTCCCAGTCGAACGCCTCGCGCACGAGCGGAACGTTGGTGGCCCGGCGGCCGCCGAAGAGGAACGCGTCGATCGGCACGCCCGCGGGGTCCTCCCATTCGGCGGCGATGGAGGGTGCCTGCGCGGCCGGGACCGTGAAGCGCGCGTTGGGGTGCGCCGCAGGGTCCTCGGATTCGGGCGTCCATTCGTTGCCGTGCCAGTCGATCGCGTGCGCCGGTGGCTCGGAGGTCATCCCCTCCCACCAGATGTCGCCGTCGTCGGTCAGCGCGCAGTTCGTGAAGATCGTGTTCTTCTCGATCGCGTCCATCGCGTTCGGGTTCGTCTTGTAGCCCGTGCCGGGCGCCACGCCGAAGAAACCGGCCTCCGGGTTGATCGCGTAGAGCCGCCCGTCATCGCCGAACTTCATCCACGCGATGTCGTCGCCGACCGTCTCGACGGTCCAGCCCTCGAGGGTCGGGATCAGCATCGCCAGGTTCGTCTTGCCGCACGCGGACGGGAACGCGCCCGTCACATACTTCACCTCGCCCTCCGGGGAGGTCAGCTTCAGGATCAGCATGTGCTCGGCCATCCAACCCTCGTCGCGTGCCATGACCGAGGCGATCCGCAGCGCGAAGCACTTCTTGCCGAGCAGCGCGTTGCCGCCGTATCCCGAGCCGTATGACCAGATCTCGCGCGACTCGGGGTAGTGGACGATGTACTTGACCTCGGCGTTGGTCGGCCACGGGGTGTCCTTCTCGCCCTCGCCGAGCGGGGCGCCCACGGAGTGCACGCAGGGCACGAACTCGCCGTCCGCCCCGAGGACGTCGAGCGCGCCCTTGCCCATGCGGGTCATGATCCGCATGGAGACCACCACGTACGGGGAGTCCGTCAGCTGCACGCCCACGTGGGACTTGTCGGAGCCGAGCGGGCCCATCGAGAACGGGACGACGTACATCGTCCGGCCCTTCATCGAGCCCGCGAAGAGCTCGTTCATCGTCTCGCGCATCTCAGCCGGGGCGCGCCAGTTGTTGGTCGGGCCGGCCTGGTCCTCGGACTCGGCGCAGATGAACGTGCGGTCCTCGACGCGGGCGACGTCCGAGGGGTCGGACCAGGCGAGGTAGGAGTTCGGGCGCTTAGCGTCCGCGAGCCGCCGGAAGGTGCCGGCATCGACGAGCTCCTGGCAGAGCCGGTCGTACTCCTCGGCGGTGCCGACGCACCAGTGGATCGCGTCGGGCTTGGTCAGCCCGGCGATCTCGTCGACCCACGCGACCAGCTTCTCGTTCTTGGTGGGGATCTCGGTCGCGGCGGCGGTCTCGCTCACTGGTAAAGCAACTCCTTGTCGGAAAGAATCGGGCCGTCGGGCCCGTGATGGATGGACGGCGCAGGGACCCCGGCCCCCGCGCGGTAGGACAGCTCATTCTGACGCACCGCAGGACCTGATGGCGTCAGGTGACCGGACGGTCAGTCCGGTTTTCTGTCCCGGTTGCAGGAAGAACACCGCGCCTTCGGTGGCGAACTTGGCGAGCGGCTCGCCATCTCGCGAGCGCGCTCCGATAGATTTCCGCGCCGCGCGCCGGGGCTCCCGGCGCACCCTCCCGCCAATGCGCTTTTACGAGTACGAATCACGCCGCATCGTCGAGCGGGCCGGAATCCCGGTCACCGAGTACGGGTTCTGCCGCTCGAGCGAGGAGGCGAAGGAAGCCGCCGAGCGGATCGGCGGCCCGACCGTGATCAAGTCGCAGGTCTTGACGGGCGGCCGGATGAAGGCGGGCGGCGTCAAGTTCGCCGACACCCCGGAGGAGGCCGCCGCGCACGCAGCCGAGATCCTGGAGCTGGAGATCGGCGGCCACATGCCGGTCGGCGTCCTCGTCGACCCCAAGGCCGAGGTCGAGCAGGAGTACTACGCGGCGGTGCTCTGGGACGGGCGGGCGAAGCGCCCGATGATGCTGTTCAGCGACATGGGCGGCATCGACATCGAGCAGGTGGCCTCCGAACACCCCGACCACGTTGGCCGCGGCCATCTTTCGAACCTCCACCCCATCTCCGACTTCCGGGCGAAGGAGGTCGTCTCACGGGTCGGGATGACCGGCTCCGGGCTGAACCGCGCAACCGCGGTGCTCGCACGCCTCGCACGCCTGCAGCGCGACTACGACATGACCCTGGCCGAGATCAACCCGCTCGCCCGCCTCTCCGACGGCTCCTTCGTCGCGCTCGACGCGCACATGGAGATGGAGGACGAGGCCGTCGGCCGCCACAGCGCGATGCTCCACGAGATCGGCGTGGACCTGGACGAGCCGCGCGAGCTCTACGAGCCGAGCGAGTTCGAGCGGAACGTCAAGGCGATCGACGCCGCCGACCACCGGGGCGTGATCCAGGGCAAGGACCACGGGTTCCAGGGCAACCTCGGGCTGGTGATCGGTGCCGGCGGCGGCTCGCTGACCCTCACCGACGCGGTCCGGTCACAGGGCGGCAAGCCCGCGAACTACGCCGAGATCGGCGGCAACCCCTCGGTCGCCAAGGCGAAGGGGCTCGCGATGGAGGTCCTGCGCAAGGACGGGGTCGAGAAGATCGCGGTGATGATGTCGATCGTCTCCAACACCCGGGTCGACATCGTCGCGCGCGGCGTGATCAAGGCCTGCCTGGAGCTCGGCAAGGACCCCGCGGAGACCATCGCCGTGTTCCGGATCCCCGGCGCCTGGGAGGAAGAGGGCGCGAAGATCCTGGGCAAGTACGGGATCGAGTTCAACGACCGCTCGGTGAGCATGTGGGATGCGGCGGGCACCGCCGTCGCGAAGATCCAGGGTGATTCCGCGTGAGCATCCTTCTCAGCGAGGACTTCACCTTCATCGTCCAGGGGATCACCGGGCGCGAGGCCGTGAACCTGACTCGCGAGTGCCTCGACTACGGCTCGAAGGTGGTCGGCGGCGTGACGCCGGGGCGCAAGGGCCGGGAGGTGCACGGCGTGCCCGTGTTCGACACGGTCGAGCAGGCGGTGGAGAACCACGGCGCGCCGATCGACGGCGCGGTCGTGACCGTACCGCCGGCGTTCACCAAGGACGCGGTGATGGAGGCGATCGAGAACGGCGTCAGGCTGATCGTGGTCGTCACCGAGCGCATTCCGCGTCGCGACGTTGCCGAGATGGTCGAGCTCGCGAACCTGCGCGGCGCCCGGATCATCGGCCCCAACTGCCTCGGGCTGATCGCCCCCGGCGTGTGCAAGATGGGCGGCATCGGTGGGCCCGCGAAGGACGCCGCGAAGGCCTACTCTGCCGGCCCGGTGGGCGTCATGTCGCGCTCCGGCGGGATGACCACAGAGATCTCCTCGTCGCTGACCGCCGCTGGATTGGGCGTCTCGACCGCGGTGTCGATCGGCGGCGACGCGATCATCGGCTCCACCTACGCCGAGCTGATGCCGTACTTCGAGGAGGACGACCAGACCGAGGCGATCGTGATCTACACCGAGCCGGGCGGCCGGATGGAGGCCGAGCTGGTCGACTGGCGCACGGAGCACGGCTCGCGGCTGCCGATCGTCGCGTTCATGGCGGGCAAGTTCATGGACGACGAGGAGATGCAGGGCATGAGCTTCGGCCACGCTGGCACGATCGTCGAGGGCCCCGACGACTCGGCGACCGAGAAGATCGCGCGTCTCGAGGCGGCAGGGATCCCGGTCGTCGAGCGCATCGACGAGATTCCGGAGAGGGTCAAGGAGAAGATCAATGCCTGAGGGCTCCCCCGCTTCGCGTCCCGGGCCGTCAGGCGCCGCTCAGCACGGGGTGTTCATCAACGTGACGGTCGACGCCTCCGTCGCGAGCGACTCCGACCTCGCCACGAGGCTCGAGGAGGCCTGCCCCGTCGACATCTTCACCGCCGCGGACACCGGCGTCCAGGTCGTCGAGGAGAACCTGGACGAGTGCGTGCTCTGCGGCCTCTGTCTGGACGCCGCGCCCGACGGGACGGTCACCGTCACCAAGCTCTACGACGGGACGACGCTCGGCCGCTGATCCGGTCAGCACCCCGTGCTGACCGAGCGCTCGAACTCGCCGTTTGCGAACAGGGTCAGCGCGAGCCGCGGGTAGCAGTTCTGTTCGAAGTACGGATAGCGCAGCCGGAAGTGGAAGCGGGACTCAGCCGAGGCGCGGCGCCTGCTTTGGCGTTCGACGCCGCCGCTGCGCGAGATGAGCCGCCAGTTCGTCCCCGTTCGAACCCTCGTGTCCCGGCTCACCGAGGTGATCGAGCGCCTTCCGGCGTCTCCGGTCGCGCACCAATGGACATCGAGGCGGACCGTCCACTGGTGTACGCCGAGGCTGGTCTTGCGTTCGGCCGCGCGGGCGTCGTAGCAGCGCTCGCCGGCCGCTCCGGCCACCGGGGCGGCGGCGGACAGGTCCGGTGGGGCGAGAACCGCGACCCCGAGGGCGAAGGTCGCGATGATCAGGGCCAGGGCGGGTTTCGAGGCGGAGTAGCTCATGTGGGCGACCGTACGTGGGCGCAATTGACCCGTGGCGCACCAAATGTGCCGGTCGCGCGCCGGATCTCCTCTACGCTCGACACGCCACTTAGAACCGGACCGGTCGGGGAGACATGAACAACCGGAACCGCTACGTAGCCATGGTGCTGTGCCTGGCGGCCGTCTACTACGGCGCCGCCGAACTCGGGCTGAGCCTGGCGTTCGAGACGCCCAGCGTGAGCGCCGTATGGGCGCCCACCGGGATCGCGCTGGCCGCGTTGGTTCTCTTCGGCCTCAGGTACTGGCCGGGCGTCGCGCTTGGCGCGCTGCTCGCCAACGCGTGGACCGGGGTTCCACTGCTCGCGGTCCTCGGCATCACGGCCGGCAACACGCTCGAGGCGCTCGTCGGCGCCTATCTCCTCTTGCGGCTCACCGATTTCAGGCCGTCGCTCGAACGGGTGACGGACGTGGTGTGGCTGGTCACCCTCGGCGCAGTGCTGAGCACGATGGTGAGCGCCACGATCGGGACCGGCAGCCTGCTCGCGGCCGGCGAGATCGAAGGGGGCGACTTCGGCTCGGTCTGGCGCACCTGGTGGCTCGGCGACATGGGCGGTGACCTCCTGATCGCGCCCGCCCTGATGGTCGCGTTCACCCACTGGCCGTACGCCCGGCTGCCGGGAGGCCTCGTCGAAGCCGTGGCGCTGGCCGCGGGAATCGCGGCCACGGTGGCCTTCGGCTTCACGCGCGAAGAGCCGCTCACGTTCCTGTTGCTTCCGCTGCCGATCCTCGCGGCCTTCCGGTTCCGCCAGCCGGGTGCGGTTGGGGCGAGCCTGATCACGGCCTCGATCGCGATCCCGCTGACCGAGGACATGCAGGGCCCTTTCGCCGGGTTCGCGCCCGACGACCGGCTCCTCCTCGCCCAGCTCTTCGTGGGAATCGTCTGCCTGACGACCCTCGCGCTCGCGGCCGTGATCTCCGAGCGACAGCGCGCCGAGGACTCCATTCGCTATGTCGCCGACACGCTCCAGGAGAGCCTGTTGCCGGCCTCCCTGCCCGTCATCGCCGGGGTGCAGGCCGCCGTCGAGTTCCGCCCGGTCGGCGAGCGGGGGATCGTCGGCGGCGATTTCTACGAGTTGATGGAGGGCGAGGACGGGAGCGTCGGCATCGCGATCGGTGACGCCCTGGGGAAGGGGGCGATCGCCGCCGCCGACACCGCGCTGGCGCGCTACACCCTCCGAGCCGCCGCCATGCACGAGACCGAGCCGAGCAGGATCCTCAGCGTGCTCAACGAGGCGATGCTGCGGCAAACGAGCGACCATCCCTGCACGGTGGCCTACGCGCGGCTCGAGCTGAACGCGGACGGCGCCATGCTCACCGTCTCGATCGGAGGCCACCCGAGGCCCCTGATCCTCCGGGTGAACGGCACCGTGGAACCGATTGGCTATCCGGCGCCACCGCTGGGAGTCCGGCGCGGCCTGAACCTCACGGACCACACCGCGCGGCTCGCGCCCGGCGACGCCCTGATCCTCTACACGGACGGCCTCACCGATGCGTTCGCGCCGCACCGCGTCGTCTCGCCGGACGACCTCGCGATCGCGCTCCAGCCGCACGCCGGAGGCACCGCGACCGAGATCATCGAGGCCGCGAGCCACGCGGCTGTGCCACCCGAGGCGCACAGGAGCCCGCGCGACGACATCCTGCTCCTGGTCCTCCGCCTGGACGAGCAGGGCCTGCCGGCCCCGGCGATCTGAGGGGTTACGGCGTCAGGCGGGGGATGTACGTGCCCTCGTCGTCGGTGAGCTCGATCTCGATCGTGGCGGTTTCGGCCGCCGCGGCCTGACCGGCACCCGATTCCTCATAGGACACCTCGCATTCGAAGGTGGTGCCGGCCTCGACGTCCACGTCGTCCGGACACGAGACGTCCATGGCCTGCGCCGTCGTCCCGAGCTCGGGCGCGGCCTGGCCGGCGAGGTCGGACTCGAGATCGTCGATGTCCAGGGACTTCGAGCCGAACAGCGCGAGCCCGACCAGGACCGCGGCGATCAGCACGGCGATGACCACAACGATGCGCCTCAGGTCCACGATCCCACCCGCTCGGTCATTTCGCCGCGAACCTACCACTGCCACACTTGCCCGCTCATGAACTTCATCGAGGACGTGCTCGAGCGCTTCCCGGCGTCCAGGCCGGCGCTGGTGGCGATCTCGCGCGAGGGCGAGCGGAGGGTCTGGCACTTCGGCGAGCTGATCGCGATGAGCGCCGGCGTCTCGGGCGCCCTCGCGGCGCGCGGCGTCGGCCGGGGCGACATCGTCATGACCCTCGTCGGCAACCGGATCGAATGGGTGCTGACGATGCTCGCGTGCTGGCGGATGGGCGCCGTGGCGCTGCCGTGCAACACACAGCTGCGCAGACACGACCTGGAGCTGCGGGTCGGCGCGGCGGAGCCGGCGCTTTGCGTCGGCGACGACGAGCTTCTTGGCGAGCTGCCCGGTGGCGTGCCGACGCTTCCACTCGCGGAGTTCGGGGCGATCCTCGACGAGGACCGCCCGCAGGAGACGCCGGCCTCTCTGGCCGACCTGGATCCCGAGGATCCTGCCCTGGTGGTCTTCACCTCGGGCACCACCGGCGAGCCGCGCGGGGCGCTGCATGCGACGCGATATCTGACCGGGCAGCGCGCCCAGGCGGAGAACTGGCTCGGCGCGCGAAAGGGTGAGCTCGTGTGGTGCACCACCGCGACGGGGTGGTCGAAGTCGGCCCGCAACGTGTTCGTGGCGCCCTGGCTCTGCGGCGCCGCCGCGCTGATCTGCGACGCGCCGTTCGATCCCTCCCAGCGCCTCGACCTGATCGAGCGGGAGGCGGTCAGCGTGCTCTGCCAGGCGCCGACCGAGTACCGGATGCTCGCCAAGCGCTCCGCGCTACGGCCCCTCCCAAAGCTGCGGCGGATGGTGTCCGCGGGCGAGGCGCTGAACCCGGAGGTGATCGAGGCGTTTCGGGAGGCGGTCGGCCTCGACATCCACGACGGTTACGGCCAGACGGAGACCGGGCACCTCACGGGCAACCTCGCGGACGAGCCGATCCGTCCCGGTTCGATGGGGCGCCCGCTACCGGGCTTCGAGCTGCGGGTCGCGGGCGACTCCGACGCGGGCGCCGAGCTTCAGGTCCGCGTCGCTTCCTGCCCGACCTTCTTCAGCCGCTACCTCGACGAGGAGCCGGGCGCGGTCGCCGACCGGCTGGTGGACGGCGAGTGGTGGCCGACCGGGGACGTGGTGCGGCGGGATCCCGACGGCTTCCTCTGGTACGAGGGTCGCGACGACGACCTGATCATGTCCTCCGGCTACCGGATCGGGCCGTTCGAAGTGGAGTCGGCGCTCCTCACCCATCCGGCGGTCGCGGAGGCGGCCGCGGTGGGAGAGCCCGACCCCGAGCGGGGCGCGGTGGTCCGGGCGATCGTGGTGCTGCGCGACGGACAGGCGGGCGACCAGCTCGCCGCCGAGCTCCGGGACCATGTCAAGGAGATCACCGCGCCCTACAAGGCACCGCGGATCGTCGAATTCACGGACGAGCTGCCGAAGACCGCCAGCGGCAAGATCAGGCGCGCCGAGCTGCGCCGCTAGATACCGGTGCCGCCAGGCTAGTCGTCGACCTCGCCTTCGAAGATCGCGAAGAACGCGCCTTGCGGGTCTGGAGGACGGCGAACCGGCCGGCGGGGATCTCGATCGGGCCGGCGTGCAGCGTGCCGCCGGCGCCCTGGGTGGTTGCAATCGCCTCGTCCAGCGAAGCCACCGTGAAGTACGGCATCCAATGCGGCGGTACGCCCGCCCCCGACTGCTCGGGCGCCAGCTCGCGCATGCCACCGTTCAGGCCGCCGGCACCGCCCTCATGGCGGATTGACCAATACGGAGGGGCGCCCTGCGTGTCGAGTGCCTCGACCTTCCAGCCAAACAGGTCGCTGTAGAACGTCGCGGCCGCGTCCGCGTCGTTGGTCGAGAGCTCGTTCATCGTCAGGCAGCCGGGATCGTTCACCAGGGTGGCGCCGATCGAATCACGCGCCTGCCAGACCCCGAACACGGCGCCGGTCGGATCGGCGATGACGGCCATCCGCCCCTGCGTCATCACGTCGAACGGTCCCGCGTGGATCGAGCCGCCGAGCTCCTTCGCCCTTGCCGACGTGGCGTCGGCGTCGGCCACCGTGATGTACGAGAACCAGTTGGGGGGTATCCCGGCATCGCGCTGATCTTTCATCTGCTCGTACAGCGCGGCAACGGTCTCGCCGTCCAGCCTCAGCATCGTGTAGACGCCACCGCCCGCGTCCGCGGGAATCGGGTTGTCCTCGGATTCCCAGCCGAACAGCTTTCCGTAGAACTGCTTCGCGCCATCGGTGTCGGTGGTCGAGAGCTCGATCCAGCTGAACGTGCCCGGCTCGTAGCTCGTGCGCTTGCCCATCGTCAGCCCTCCTCGCTCCAGAAGTCCTGGACCATCTCGGCGTCGCCCTCGTGGCGCGGGCTGAACACCAGGTATTCGAGTCCCTCCGGGCCGGCCTCGAAGATCCGCGTCACGTCCGGGCCGACGCGGATCACGTCGTTTGCCCGGACCTCGAGGATCTCGTCGTCGAGCTTCATCCGGCCGGCCCCGGAAAGGATCACGTGCACCTCTTCGGCCTGGCCGTGCTTGTGCGCGAACGGCTGGCGCTGGTCCGGCTTCACCCGCAGGTGTCCCATGCCGCTCTGCGCGAGGCCGATCTCCTCCCTTGGGAACCGCGCCTCCTGCAGCTCTCCGATGCCGTGCTTCGCCGCGGAATCCGCCACGTCCTCCAGGTTCACCTTGGCGTAGTCGCCCATTGATCCTCCTCTTGCGTCTAGAACAGTTTCGCCTGTCCGGCGGAAGCGCGCGGTTGCGATCGCGTGACGCGGCGCCCCGTGGCCGACGCGGCCGCGTTCGTTCGGTCGACCGGAGCGCTGGGCCGCAGGAATCGCCGCGGCGGGTTCTTCCCGCGCGCCAGCTTCGCGAGGCGGTCCCGCTCGGCGACCGGCAGGTACGAGCCCCGGCCGTAGAGGCGCTCGTAGCGGTCGAGCAGGTCCGGGCGGTATTGGCGCAGCCAGTCCATGAACAGTCCCTTTACCTCGCCGCGCAGGTGCAAACCGATCCCGCCGACGCTCTTCGCTCCCATCTCGCCCGCCACCTCGAGGATGCGCTCGACCTGGCGTGGGTCGTCGTTGATCCCCGGCATCAGCGGCGCGACCAGCACCCCGGTCGGGATCCCGGCTCGGTTCAGCTCGCCGACGGCGGCCAGCCGGGTCTTCGGATGCGGCGTGTGCGGCTCGCTCGCACGCCAGGCTTTCTCCTCGAGCGTCGGCACCGACAGGTTCGCGACGAACTCCGTCCGCGCGGCGATCTGCTTGAAGAGCGGCAGGTCGCGCAGCAGCAGCGGCGACTTGCTGAGAACCGAGCACGGGTTCGAGAAGTCGCGCATCGCCTCCCAGATGCCGGGCATGAGCTTGTACTTCGACTCGACCCACTGGTACGGGTCCGTGTTGGTGCCGAGCGCCACGTGGTCGCCCCGCCAGGACCTCTTGCCGAGCTCCGCTCGCACGAGCTCGGGCGCGTTCACCTTGACGACGATCTCGCGCTCGAAGTCCTCGGCGGCGTTCAGGTCGAGGTACGTGTGCGTGGGACGGGCGAAGCAGTTGTGACTCACGACTCCGTTGGCGATGAAGTCGCCGGTCCCGGTCGTGATGTCGTAGAGCGCGTGAGTTTGCAACGGCTCGATCTCGGCTACGTCGAGCCGAGAGTTCGACTTGAGCGCATACCCCAAGATCGATCGCTTGCGGACGATGGCCGGATCCGTCACGTGAAAGAACCGGAGCCTTTCCGCGAGCCCACCGCGCAGTCGGACGGTGTGAAGGTTATTGGGACGCCTGTGATCCTCCAGCACGTGCTCGAAGCCGAGTCGCCGGAAGCAGTCCTGCGTCCACCCGAGAATCTCGTTGTCGGTGTTCGAGATTCTCACGGCGGAACCGTTAGAGCCTTCCGCATCAAAAACTCCGGCGAGAAACCCCTTGATCCAGTCTTCGGTGGGCTTCATCGGCCAAGCGATCAGGGCTCGGATGGCGTCCACCCGACCCCGCGCGGAGGTCCTGATCGCCGAAATCCGACTAGAGCCGGTGGTCGGGTCGGCTTGCTGAAAGACGAACTCGTCGGTCTCGATTCCTTCGGCGGAGAGAAAGGAGCCGGCGCGCTCCAGCCCGTCACGATCCTTGAGCGCCAACCGGAAGCGGTGGACATCGCCGTTCCGTCGTTCGGGTCTGACGTAGTTGTACGACCCTAGGTGGCCGTCTCCGCGAACCATTCCGCAGAGATAGCCGCGTCGGTAATCAGTCGAGTGCGGGGGCGATGCCGAGAACGAGCCCACGCCGAGCAACTTGTCGTTCATGGTCAGATGCGGACGCCGCGCGGCACCGCACTGCGTGCCCGTGACGTACTTCCATCCCCGCCGAGTGAGGAAACGATGGTCGCCGCTAGCGACCAGCTGAGTTCCATCCTCCAGCGTGATGCGGAATGCCGGCTTCGCCGTCTGCCAATGGTTCAGCACCGTCGTGGCGACATACCGTCGATATGTACCGACGCGCTCTGTGCCGTAGATCCGGTCCCCTGGTTGGAGCTCAGCCAGCTGTCGATGGGTTCCGTCGGCCATCAGGATCGGCGTCCCACCCTCCATGCAATAAACGCAGGCATGAGTGCAGCCCCGATACGGGTTGATCGTCCAGCGGAACGGCATCCGCGAACGCTCCGGGACCCCGTTGATCGCCGAGCGCGCCTGCACCTCGTGGAACCGGATGCCAAGCGCCTCGGGCGCATCGAACGTGCGGGTCACCGGCTCACCCAGTCCGGGGAGCAGGCCTTGCGTGCCGGCTCCTGTCTCGAGGTTGTCCCAACGCACGAACGTATGTTCGCACATTCTCCGGACACAACCCTCGCTGGTGAAGATAGGTAGCTAGCTAAGTAGTTGCTACCCTCGGCTGCGTGACCGCCGCCACCCGCAGCACCGCCCCGGCCGACCTCGAGGCTTTCCGCGAGGCGTGGGACGAGTTCTTCGGGGCGGTTCGCCGAGCGCGCGGCCGCGCGGCGCGTGAGAGCGCCCCGGGCTCCCTGACCCTGGCGCAGTTCCAGCTTCTGGCGGCGTTCGCCGACGCGCGCGAGCTGAGCGTCGGCGAGCTTGCGCTGGCCGGCGGCGTCGCGCCCCCCACCGCGACCCGCATGCTCACCGGACTCGAACGCGACGGGATCGTCGAGCGCCGGCCGTCCGAGGTGGACCGGCGGAGCGTGCGCGTCCGCCTGACGCCGAACGGCCGTCGCGTGTTGCGCGCGAAGCGCAAGCTGGTGGCCGCCAAGCAGCGGGCGATCTTCGAGACCCTGACCACCACCGAGCGACGCCAGTCCGAGTCGATCCTCCGCCGCCTGGCCGTGGCGATGGAGGAGTTGTGATGGGTGAGCGACGCAAGGCGCGACAGCATGTTTGCCCCCCTGGCAAGAAATGTCCATGAATCCACACCTGAACCCCGGTCGTCAGCACTACGGCCTGACCCTCGCCGTCCTGCTGATCGCCGCCCTCGCCTTCGCCCTGCAACAGACGATGGTCGCCCCCGCCCTGCCGGCGATCCAGGAGGAGCTGGATACCTCCACCACGGCGGTGACCTTCGTACTCACCGGTTTCCTTTTGACCGCCTCGGTCTCCACTCCCATCATGGGCCGTCTCGGCGACATGTTCGGCAAGGAGCGGATGCTCGTGATCGCGCTCCTGATCTTCGGACTGGGCTCGCTGGTCTGCGCGCTCTCGCACTCGATCGAGGTCCTGATCGCGGGCCGCGGGATCCAGGGCATTGCCGCGGCGGTGTTCCCCCTGGCCTTCGGGATCATCCGCGACGAGTTCCCGCCCGAGCGCGTGGCGACGGGCATCGGCCTGATCAGCGCCACGTTCGGCATCGGCGGCGGCGCCGGCCTCGTCCTGAGCGGGTTGATCGTCGACCACCTGGCCTACGAGTGGATCTTCTGGCTCGGTCTGGTGTTCATCGCCGTCGCGATCGTGGCCACGTTCCTCTGGGTGCCGGAGTCGCCCGTGAAGAGTCCGGCCAAGATCGACTGGGGCGGCGCCGCTCTGCTGTCGGGAACGCTGGTCTCGCTCCTGGTCGGCGTCAGCGAGGCGAACTCGTGGGGCTGGGGCTCGCCCGAGATCCTGGGGCTGTTCGCCACCTCGGCGATTCTCTTCATGACGTGGGTCAGGTACGAGCGGCACCAACCCGAGCCGTTGGTGGACATCGCGATGATGCGCGAGCGCGCCGTGCTGACCACAAACCTGACGGCGTTGATGGTTGGCTTCGGGATGTTCGGGTCGTTCATCCTGATCCCACAGCTCGTGCAGCTGCCCGAGTCCACCGGCTTCGGCTTCGGCGCCACGGTGACGCAGGCAGGCCTGTTCATGGCTCCCTCGGCGGCGATCATGCTCGTCGCGGGGCCGCTGGCGGGCTGGCTGGGCAGCCGTTTCGGCTCCCGCCTCCCGCTGCTGATCGGCACCGCGCTGACCGCGGTCAGCTTCGCGATCCTCGCCCTGGCCCACGAGGACCGCGCTTGGATCTATGTCTCGAGCGGCATCCTCGGCCTCGGCATCGGCTTCGCGTTCGCGTCGATGGCCAACCTCGTCGTGGAGGCGGTCCACCCGAGCCGCACCGGCGTCGCCACCGGGATCAACACGATCATGCGCACGATCGGCGGCTCGCTCGGCGGCCAGATCGCGGCGACGATCGTGGCTTCCACCGTGCTCGCCTCAACCGGCCTGCCGGAGGAGTCCGGGTTCGAGCTCGCGTTCGCGCTGTCGGGCGTGGGGATGGTCGGCGCGTTCGTGGCCGCGCTGGCGATCCCGCGGGATCTGCCCTACTCCCCCACGCGCGTGGCGCGGGAGACGGTCGCGGCGACCACGCCCCTGGCCGGCCCCAGCGCCTCTGGCGGGAGCCAGTGACCGGCATTGGTCTCCAGGTATTCCGGGGACAGTCCCCCGGCCTCGAGTAGCTGCCGCGCACGGCGCGCGAACTCGACCGAGATGACCGGGTCGTTGGCGCCGTGATGGATCAGCACCTGAAGCTGCTCGCGGCCCGCGAGCTCCGGCTGCCAGCCGTCCACGGTCGGGATGAAGCCGCTGAACGCGAGTAACCCGCCGGGCAGCGGGCGATCCGGGCCCAGGGCGACCGAGTAGGACATCACCGCGCCCATTGAGAACCCGCCGATCACCGTGCGGTCCCAGCCGATCCCGCGCGCGGCGAGCAGCTGGTCCAGGAACCCGGTCAGCAGCCCGTAGCTCGCCTGGAAGGTCTCGGGCTCGGGATAGCCGACGCGCGGGACCAGGTACCAGTGGCGGCCTCCGGGCGGCACATCGGTCAGCGGGGCGCCGGTCGTGACCCCCAGCAGCCGGCGATCCGGGTCGAGTTCGTCGAGCAGGCCGAACAGGTCGTTCTCATCCGAGCCACGTCCGTGGTTCAAGACCAGGGCGCCCTGCGGCTGCCCCTCCGGCTCGCGGAGCAGATGGACCAGGCTCATATCAGCCGCCTCAACAACGGCGGGGCTCGGCTTTGTCCTTCGGACGCCGCCTCACGCTGTCGTGCGCTGGCGCGGGTTCGTGATCGGGGTCAGCACCTTCTCGATCTCCTCGCGCCGGCCCTCGAGGAACGGCGGCAGGATCAATTTCTCGCCGAGATGGGCCGGGTCCTCGTCCACGCCGAAGCCGGGCTCCGGGGTGGCGAGCTCGAACAGCACACCGCTCGGCTCGCGGAAGTAGATCGAACGGAACCAGAACCGGTCGATCACCGGTGTTGGGCGGGCGCCGTGCCGGATCGCGCGCTCGCGCCAGATCTCGTGGTCCTCGGAGGCGGAGTTCCACGCGATGTGGTGCACGGTCCCGGCGCCCTGGATGCCCGGCTCGGCTGGGGCCGCGTCGTAGGCCCACAGGCCACCGCGGCTCGGGCCGCGGATCTCCCAACCCTCACCGGCAGGCGCGAACTCAAGTGCGTGCTCGAGCAGGTCGCGGCTCGCCTCGGGATCGGTCGTGTAGGCGCGGGCGTGGTCGAAACCCTGGAGTGCCAGCTCGCCGGGGACCTCGGGATGGTCGGCCATCAACGGCTGGTCGGGCACCTCGGCGACGACGAGGGCGTGCTCGAGGCCCTCGGGGTCGGCGAAGACCAGGCCTCCGTCGGTCCGCGAGCTTGGGGTGCCGGCCTCGTCGAGGCGCCGCTGCCAGAAGTCCAGCGCCTCGGTCGATGCGACGCGCCAGCCGATCCGGTGGATCATCCCCCCGCCGGCCCGGCCGAGGCTGGCGCCAGGGAACTCGAAGAAGGTCATGTCGGCCCCAGGGCTCCCCTCCTCGTCCGCGTAGAAGAGGTGGTAGACGCTCGGCTCATCCTGGTTGACGGTCTTCTTGACCATCCGCAGTCCCAGCACCCCGGCGTAGAAGTCCACGTTGCGCTGGGCGTCGGCGGTGATCGCGGTGATGTGATGGATTCCGTTCAGCTTCATGAGCCCCTCCGAGCATCGGGAAGTCCTTGCATGCGCAACTATAACACCACAGGTAGTTGCTCGCGCAATCAGTTCGCTACGCTTCCGCCATGGCGACCACGCGGCGCGACTCGCCCCTCACCAAGCAGGAGCTCGACGCCTGGCGCGGGATGCTGCGCGTCCACCGCGACGTCGTCGCCCGGCTGGATGCGGAGCTCGAGCGCGATCAGGGCCTCCCCCTCTCGTCTTACGAGGTCCTGATCTCGCTTGCCGACTCGCCGGACGGCCGCCTGCGGATGGGCGAGCTCGCCGGCGCCCTCCTGCTCAGCCGCAGCGGCCTCACGAGGCTGGTCGACCGGCTCGAACGCCAGGGGATGGTGGCTCGGGAGCGGTGTGAGGACGACGCGCGGGGGTACTTCGCGGTGATCACCGACGCCGGCCGTGAGAAGCTCGAGAGCGCCCGACCCACGCACTGGGCGGGAATCCGCGAGCACTTTCTCGGCCGCCTCACGCCCGGCGACCTCGACGCCCTGGCGCACGCCTGGGCCCGGGTCCGGACAGGCTCGAACTCCGCCTGAGCGGACAACTCGCCGGCGGAAGGTTGTCCGTTGGCACGAGGAGGCGTACCGGTACGCTGGCCACGAGGCGACGAGCTGGAAGCGAGGAACAAATGACCGTTGAGACCACTACGACCGGGGCGGGCACCGCGATCGACCGCGACCGGATCAAGCAGCTGACGGAACAGCAGATGGACCTGCTGGCACAGCGCACGCCGCGCTCGAAGGAGCTCTACGAGCGCGCGGTCAAGGTCATGCCGGGGGGTGTCCCCTCCTCGTTCCAGGAGAACGACCCGTGGCCCGTGTACCTCGAACGGGGCATCGGATCTCGCGTTTGGGACGTCGACGGCTCCGAGTACACGGACTTCCACAACGGCTTCGGGGTGATGTGCATCGGCCATGCCAACCCCACCGTGGGCGCCGCCGTCAAGGCCCGCCACGACGAGGGCACCCACTTCGCCGCCCCCACCGACGGCTCGATCGTGGTCGCGGAGGAGCTCACCGATCGCTTCGGCCTGCCGCAATGGCGCTTCACCAACTCCGGGACCGAATCCACGATGGACTCCGTCCACCTCGCGCGCGGGGCCACCGACAGGGACATGATCCTGAAGATCGAGGGCTCCTATCACGGCCACCACGACGCCGTGATGGTGAGCGTCTATCCGGAGCTGGAGGACCTGGGCGACCGCGACGACCCGATCTCGGTTCCCTACGGCGCCGGCTACCCGCGGGCGCTGACCGACCTGACGCGCTCCGTCCCGTTCAACGACGCCGACGCGCTCGCGAAGGTGCTCGAGAAGCTCGATGGCAAGGTCGCCGGGCTGATCATGGAGCCGGCGATGATGAACATCAACATCATCCCGCCGCGCGACGGCTATCTCGAGCGCGTGCGCGAGCTGACGCGCGAGCACGGCGTGCTCCTGATCTTCGACGAGGTGAAGACGGGTGCAACGATCGCCCGCGGCGGCGCGACCGAGCGCTTTGGTGTGACGCCCGACATGATCACCCTCGCCAAGGCGACCTGCGGCGGATACCCGGGCGGCGCGATCGGCATGAGCGACGAGGTCGCCGAGGTGATCACGTCGGGCAAGGTCCATCAGTACGGGACGTTCAACGGCAACCCACTGGTGATGGCGGCGGCGCAGGCGACCCTGACCGAGGTCCTGACGGAGGATGCCTACGCGAAGCTCGAATCCGCCAACGACCGCCTGCGCGCCGGGTGCGACGAGCTGATCGAGCGCTTCGGCCTCCCCTGCTACACGCAGGGCCTCGGAGCCAAGGGCTGCGTGATCTTCTCGTCCGAGCCGCTGTACGAGTACCGCGACTACCTCACGAAGGTGGACGGCGAGCTGTCGACCCTCGCGTGGCTGTTCCACATGAACCACGGGATCTTCATGACCCCCGGGGTCGAGGAGGAGTGGACGCTCTCGATCGCGCACACGGACGAGGACATCCGGCGGTATCTCGACGCGTTCGAGGCGTTCGCGCGCGACGTGACCGGCGGCTGACCCTCAGTCGCCGAGGGGCGACGGGCTGCCCAGCTCGAACCCCTGCGCCATGTCAACTCCGCGCCTCCGGAGGATCGGAACCAGCTCCTGGGACTCGACCCGCTTTGCCACGGTGGTCTTACCGGTCCCGTGAGCCAGCCTGACGATCGCCCGCAGGGTGGCGTCGTCCGCGTCCTCGTTCATCAGCTCGCGCGTCACGGGGCCATCGATCTTCACCTGGTCGAGCGGTAGGCGCTGTAGCTGCTCAAACGCACCCTGCGTGCCGGTGAAGCCGTCGAGTACCAGCGGGCACCCGGTTGCCGCGAGCTGGCGCGCAGCCGCCGAGGCGGCGACGACGTTGCGCTGAATCGCGGCCTCCCCGATCTCCAGCCCCAGCCAGCGAGTGCGATCGGCAGCGCCGTGCAGCACGCGGACGAACCGCGCCAGTGCGCGCCCGTCGTTGAGAGTCTCGCCCGAGAGATTGATGTGCAGGCGCGTGCCTCGGGACCCGTTGGCCAGCGAGGCGAGCGCCTGGTCGACCACCCAACGATCGATCTCGGCACAGAGTCCCGGCTCCTGCGCTGCCGCCGCGAGGACGTCCGACGCGGGCACCACCGAATCCGCGCTCCCGCGCATGCGGACGAGCACCTCGCGGTGGGCGACCTCGCCGCTCCGCAGGTCGACCGCGGGTTGCGCATAGAGCAGCAGGTCACCCGCGCGCAGCGCGTCACGCACTTCTTCGGCTCCCGAATCCGAGACGGCGCGGCCCGGCGGCTCGGGCGCGGGGATCGGTTCCACACGGGCGTCGACGGCGCTCGTGAACGCGATGCGCGTTCGATCCGAACGCTTGGCGTCGGTCACGTCCTGGCAGACGCCCACGACCCGCACGACCGTGCCCGTCTCATCCACGATCGGCTCACCCTTGCAGCGGAGCACACGCTCGGATCCGTCGACGGTTACGCGGTGCTCGAGCCTGTATGGGCGCCGCTCCCGAACCGCCGTCTCGATCTCGACGCGCACCAGCGCGCGATCGCCGGGATGGACCTGCCGCAGAAAGCCCTCATAGCTCGGCTCGAAGGTCGCCGGATCGAGCCCGAAGATCCGGAAGAGGTGGTCCGACCAGGTGACCCGGTCGTCGCTGACCCGCCACTCCCAGCTGCCGATGTCGGCGACTCGCTGGGCCTCGCTCATCCGAGCCGCGGCGGCACGAAGCTCGTCCATCGCCCCGTGAGCGAGCCGCTCCTCGTCGGGGCCGCGCAGGTCGAGGAGCGCGGCCACCGGCCGCTCTTTGATCTCCCCGACGGAACTCCCTGTAAAAGCCATCCCCGGGCGACCGTAGCTCGCAGAAACCGCGCCGCAAGGTGACATTCGTCCGCTCTACCGGGTTCCGAGTAGGGCAGGTACCACAAACCGGTGACCGCCAGGCGGAAGAATCTTCAGGAGGACGGGGCGAGAGCGCGACGAAGCTGAGGGTGCCGCCCAAGGGCTAGCCTCGGAGGCATGGCCAACCGCCTTGCCGACGAGACAAGCCCGTACCTGTTGCAGCACAAGGACAACCCGGTCGACTGGTACCCCTGGGGACGCGAGGCGCTCGGCCGGGCGCGCGAGGAGGATCGGCCCATCCTGCTCTCGATCGGCTACTCGTCCTGCCACTGGTGCCACGTGATGGAGCGGGAATCGTTCGAGGACGAGGCGACCGCCGCCTACATGAACGAGCACTTCGTCTGCATCAAGGTGGACCGCGAGGAGCGGCCGGACGTCGACGCGATCTACATGGAGGCGGTCCAGTCGATGACCGGCCATGGTGGCTGGCCGCTGACCGCGTTCCTCGACACCGAGACGGTCCCGTTCTACTGCGGCACCTACTTCCCGCCCGAGCCGCGTCAGGGCATGCCGAGCTTCGCGATGGTCATGGAGGCGGTCGCCGAGTCGTGGGGCACCCAGCGCGAGCGTCTGCAGGAGTCGACCGGCCGGATTCGCGAGCGGCTCGGCGCCGTGGCGAACATCGAGCCGTCGGACGAACCGATTCAAGCCGCGCTGCTCGACGGGGCGAACCGGAAGCTGGAGCTCGCGGCCGACCCGGCGAACGGCGGGTTCGGCGGGGCGCCGAAGTTCCCGCCGGCGTCGGCGCTCGAGTTCCTGCTCGCCCGGGGCGAGAGCGAGATCGTGACCCGCACCCTCGATGCGATGGCGTGCGGCGGAATCCACGACCAGGTGGGCGGCGGCTTCGCCCGCTACGCCGTGGACGCCGTCTGGCTCGTCCCCCACTTCGAGAAGATGCTCTACGACAACGCGCTGCTCGCCCGCGTCTTCCTCCACGGGTACCAGGCGCTTGGCCATGAGCACTGGCGCGAGGTCTGCGAGCGGACGCTCGACTGGATGCTGGGCGAGATGCGCGGGCCGGAGGGCGGGTTCTACTCCGCGCTAGACGCGGATTCCGAGGGCGAGGAAGGGCGCTTCTACGTCTGGAGCGAGGACGAGCTCCGCGCGGTCCTGGACGCGGCCGGCCTCGGGAGCGAGGCCGACGAGCTGCTCGCGTGGTGGGGCGTCAGCGCGACCGGCAACTTCGAGGGCCGGAACATCCTCCACGTGCCGGCGGGCCCCGACGCGGAGCCGCCCGCGGCGCTGCCCGCGGCGCGCGAGGCCCTCTACTCGGTTCGCGCGAAGCGCGTCTGGCCAGGGCTCGACGACAAGCGGATCTGCTCCTGGAACGCGCTGGCGATTGCCTCACTGGCGGACGCCGGTGCGGTGCTCGGGCGCGCGGACTACCTGGATGCGGCACGCGGATGCGCGGAGTTCGTCCTGGCTGAGCTGCGCGGGCCCGACGGCGAGCTGCGGCGCACATGGAAGAACGGCGAGGCACCGATCGCCGCGTTCCTCGAGGACCACGCGTACCTGGTCGACGCACTCACGGTGCTGTATGAGGCGACCTTCGAGCAACGCTGGTTCGACGCTGCCCGGGCGACCGCGGACGCGATGATCGAGCGGTTCGCCGACCCGGAGCGGGGCGGCTTCTTCACCACCGCGACCGACGCGGAGGAGCTGATCGCCCGGCGCAAGGACGTCGACGACCACCCGATTCCATCCGGCAACGCCGCCGCGGCCTACGCGCTGCTGCGCCTGGCCGCGCTGACCGGCGAGCAGACGTACGAGCAGCACGCCATCTCGGTCTTCCGGCTGTTCCACCGCGTCGCGGAGCAGCACCCGCAAGCGGTGGCGCACCTGCTGCGAGCCCTCGACTTCCACCTCTCGCCTACCCGCGAGGTCGCGCTCGTCGGCCCTGCGGACGCGAACGGGCTGGGCGACCTGGCGGGGGTGGTCCGCTCGAAGCTCCGGCCCCACGTGGTGCTCGCCGGCGGCGCCGAGGGCACCGCCAGCCCCGAGCTGATGCGCGAGCGCACCGCCGTCGAGGGCCGAGCCGCCGCATACGTCTGCGAGCGGTTCGCATGCCGGCAGCCCGTGACCGAGCCGACCGAGCTGGCAGCGGCGCTGGACGTGTAGGGCGACCGCGGCCCGCCGGGGGCGAATCCGGGACGCTCGAACGCTTGTAGGGGTCATGGCACCTACAACCGTTCTAGGGCTAGCGCGGGCTGCCTGGGAGTTGGCCGGCCGCCAACACGGGGTGGTCGCTCGGTGGCAATTGCAGGACCTTGGGTTCAGTGCAGAGGCGATCCGCCACCGGATCGCGAAGGGGCGTTTGCATCCTGTCCACCGTGGCGTCTACGCCGTCGGCCGACGGGCTCTGAGCCGCGAGGGGCGCTGGATGGCGGCGGTGCTCGCCTGCGGTGACGGTGCGGTCCTCAGTCACGACAGCGCCGCGTTTCTCTGGGGGCTCCAAAAGCGCGAGCGGGCGCACGTTCACGTCTCGATTCCCCGCGCCCGCAACGCTCGACCGAGCCGCATCAGAGTCCACCGCCGCCACCGCGAAGCCCTCGCCGACGCCACAACCCGCGACCGGATCCCCGTCACAAGCCCCGTACGAACGTTGGTCGATCTCGCGGCCCGAGCGGAGCGCCCCACAGCCGAGGCCCTTGTGAACCAGGCCGACAAGCTGGACCTGATCGACCCCGAGGCGCTGCGCGCCGCGCTCGACGAACGCGACGGCGAGCGTGGCGCCCCGCTTCTGCGCGAAGTGCTTGACCGCGCCAGCTTCACCCTGACCGACTCCGAGCTCGAGCGCCTATTCCTGCCGATCGTCCGTCGCGTTGGACTCCCCAAGCCAGCGACCCGCCAGTGGGTCAACGGCC
Source organism: uncultured bacterium (assembly GCA_963734015.1). Classification (GTDB taxonomy): domain Bacteria; phylum Actinomycetota; class Thermoleophilia; order Solirubrobacterales; family 70-9; genus JALZKA01. The sequence goes on from CAVTFG010000011.1 coordinate 72,651, forward strand.
ACCGGGTCGACTTCTTCTGGCCCGAGCTCGAGCTGGTGGTCGAGACGGACGGCCTGCGCTACCACCGCACCGCGACCCAGCAGGCCCGCGACACGGTGCGCGACAACGCCCATCGCGCCGCGGGTCTCGTGCCGGTGCGCTTCACCCACGCCCAGGTGCGATACGAGCCCGGTTACGTGGAGGAGATCCTGGCCGCGGTGACCCGCAGGGCCCAGCGCGGATAGGCTTCCGCGCCGATGGCTTCGAAGAAGGCGAGTGCCAAGCAGGTCGCGACCGCGTATTTCGATGCGATCGCAGAGCGCGACGTGGATGCGATGGCCGCGTGCTGGAAGGCGGGCTCCACCGACCGGCTCTACGGGATGGCCGACCTCCGGGTTCCCGATGACCTGAAGCGGTGGTTCGGGAACCTGTTCCAGGCGATGCCCGACTTCGCGCTGTCGGTCGTCGACATGGTCGCTTACGGGGACAAGGCCGCCGTTCGCTGGAAGGCGACCGGCACCTTCACCGGTTCGGTGAAGTTCGAGGGACTGAACGCGACGGGCTCGCGGGTCGAGCTGGAGGGCCTCGACCTCCTCACGATCGAGGACGGACTGGTCGTCGAGAACCACGCTTATACGAACACGACCGAGCTCGCGCGCCAGTTCGGGGCCATGCCGCCCGCCGGTTCGGCCGGCGAGCGGGCGATGCTGGGCGCGGTGAACGCCCGCACCGCTGCGATGGCCTGGGTGAAGCGCGTGCGCGAAGGCAGCTAGGCCCGCCGTCGTTCTTCTTGACCTTGAGGGTCGCTTCCATCCCGTAGGAGACGTGGTTGGGGAGCGAGCACCACAGCCGATAGCTGGAGGCGCGCTTCAGCCACAGCCGCGGGAGACTCGCGACCTCGCCGGGCCCCAGCTCGCCGGTGCCGTGCTCGGTCGCGGAACCCACCCGCCGGAGCTTCAGGTCGTGCGGGTCCTCGCCCGCGTTCTGGAACTGAACGACCGCCGGGCCCGGCGCAACGCGAGTGCGGCTCAGGACCAGGTCGAACTCGTCGCCCCGGACGCCGATGCGGGTGAGGGGCCGCTCACCTCGCTCGGCGGCGGGCGCCTCGCCGGTGCCAAGCGCGGCGGCGGCGACCAGCAGCGCGCTGGTCAGCGCTCGCTTCACGCGACGAGGGAGTAGCGGTCGAAGCCGGATGCCCCCGGGATCAGGGCCCCGGCGTCGACGTCGAACCATTGCTCCAGCAGCGAGCAGTACATGGCGCGGAAGTCGGTCGAGTGGCGCAGGTTGTCGTCCTCGTCCAGGTCGCTGAGGCCGCGGAACTCCTCGACCATGCCTCCCTGGACCTTCGTGCCCATCACGAACGCCGCTCCGGCAGCTCCGTGATCGGTCCCGGTGCCGTTCTGCTCCGGCCGGCGGCCGAACTCCGAGTAGACGAGGGTCAGGACGCGGTCGGCCAGCCCGCGCGCCTCGAGGTCGGCCTGGAACGCGGCGAGCGTGTCGAAGGTCAACCCGATGTCGTCGCCGAACGAGTCGAGCTGGTTGTCGTGGGTGTCGTAGCCGCCGGGGGCGCTCGTCGAAACGCAGCGGATCGGCAACCCGGCCTGGAGCATCGCCGCGAGCGCGGCGAGGTTGCGCGGGAACCAGTGGTCGGCGTCCGGGTACGGCACCGGTGGCGTGACATCGCCACCGAACGGCTCAAGCTGGCTGCGCAGCGTGATCGACTGCTCCGCGATCCGTCCGGCGGCCTGCCGGCCCGAGTCGGCGCCGGCGGCGCCGGTGCGGCCGACCGTCTGGACCGCGTCGAACATGAGGTCCTCGACCTCGCCCCAGACGCCCGGCGCCCAGAGGTCGTAGGTGGAGCCGTCGATCGCCGCGACGGGTCGGTTCGCGGTCGCCAGCGAGGGCGAGAGCCAGCCGTCGAGCGACAGTCCCTGGAGCGGGTTGTCGTCGGTCCCGATCTGGTCGATGAGACGGCCCATCCAGCCCGTCCGCTCGTTCGGGTCGAGCTCGCCGACCTCCCAGTAGTGACGCGACGTGAAATGCGACTGGTCGGGGTCGTCGTAGCCGACCGAGGGCAGCACGGCGAGCTTGTCCGCACGGTGCAGGTCGTCGAGCTTGGCCGCGCGCGGGTGCCAGCGCAACGCGGGGTCGTCGCGGAACGCCAGCGTCTCCTCGGTGGTGAGCCGCAATGAAGGACGCAGCTGCCGGTAGCGCGCGTCCTCGGTGGGCGCGAGGAGCGAGAGCGAGTCCGTGCCGCCGTCCATGAAGACCGTCAGGAGCACCGGCTGCTGCGTCCCCTGCGCCTTGGCGATGCCCTCCTGGAGGTCGCGCAGGCCGAGGCGAGACGCGCCGTAGACGGAGAGCATCCCGAGCCCGGCTCGCATCATGAACGAGCGCCGGCTCAGCCCGGTTCCTGCCGGCAGCGGCATCCCCGGCTCGATCCTTGGGAGGCCCTGGCCGGCCTCGGCAGCGGCCGAGCGCAGCAGGTGCGCCCGGGAGAACTCGTTGCAGTGGCAGGCCATTCCTCTCCTCCGCTCAGCAGGTCTGCATGTCGGGCGAGGTCGCGAGCATCAGCCGGAGCGCGTTCTGGCGAAGCGCCCGGTAGCTGATCTCCTGCCAGTCGGCCACGATCGAGCCCTCGACATCCCGGCCGAAGTTGACGAGGTCCGTGCGCGTTCCGCCGGCGATCGTGGGCCCGCCCCAATAGCGGAGGGCCCTGTCCACCGCCTGGACGGGCGTCTCGTCCGAGTCGTAGCTCTCATCCGAAGCCTCGTCTTCGCGAGTGATGTAGGAGGCTGCGATCCACCGGCCGCGATAGCTCGAGGTGTCGAGCCACCGCTCCTCGTCCCAGCCGGCCACGTTTGGCGGGCTGAACGGGCGCTGCCCCGCCAGGTCGGAGACCCACGTCCAGTTGTCCGTGTCCACCCCGCGCCCGCGCGCCCGCAGCATCCCCGCGATGAACACCATCGGCGGCTTCACCATCGCCGGGCCCTCGTAGAACAGCGGGTGTTTGAGGATTGCCGCGAGCAGCGGTCGAACCGCGTAGTGCTTGCGCTTGTAGAGGCCGATCAGCTTCGCCCGGGTGGGCCCGGGGGCGGGCGCGCCCACGAAGTAGCTCCAGAGCTTGTCGACGAAATATCCGGCGTGCGCGGGGTGCTGGAGGCAGAGCCGGCACGAGTCGCGCCAGTCCCAGCGCCCGGTCTTCCCGAACACGGTCTTGTTCCCGCCGTCGTGGTAGCTCGGGTCGAAGCGGAAGTTCACGAGGCCGACGTCGTCGACCCAGTCCGCACGCCAGCCGGTCAGCGCGCGGGCCTGTTCGCGCACGTCGTCCTCCGAGTACGGATAGCCGGACTCGTCCGAGGCGCCCAGCGTGAAGAGCTCCATCAGCTCGCGTCCGTAGTTCTCGTTCGGCGACCAGCGGTTGTTGTCGATCCCCGAGAGCCAGACCAGCATCGCCTTGTCGTGCGTGACGTCGTACAGGAGGTTCGAGAACGGACCGAGCGCCCGCCGGCGGAAGAGCTGGGCCTGCCCGATCAAGTGCCGCTGCGAGCCGACGTCGCCGGTCGCGAACCAGTCGTGCCAGTTCAGGGCCATGCGCTCGACCAACGGCTGGTTCGAGCGGACCAACTTGTCGAGCCACCAGAGAGCGTCGTGCCCCCAGAGGTCGTACGGCGCGATCGGCAGCCCGTCGCCGTCGACCGGGGCCGGCCCGCGGAGCCTGGCCTTCGGCGGGTCGAGCAGCGAGGCGACCGCCCGGTTCAACCCCTTATGGGCAAGCCGCTTGGCCTCGCCCGGCTTGGGCCCGAAGCCCGCGCGCCAAAGGAGTCGCTCCGCCTGCCGCTCCCTGAAGGGTCCGCGATACCTCGGGATCTCCGCCATCCCGGCTTGCTTCGGCAGGCACGCGCGGGTTCCTTAGCCGCCTGCCTGGATAGGCGTCACGACTGGACGAACGGACGACCGAGGCTGGGTCTAGCGTTGGGCCATGCTCGAAGCAGCCGGTTGGGGGCTCTTGGGCGCCTCGTCGCTTCTGATTGGCGCGCTGATCGGCGCGCGCCTCAGGCTGTCGGTTTCGCTCGTCGGCCTGGTCCTCGCGTTCGGCGCCGGCACGCTGATCAGCGCGATCACGTTCGAGCTCACCGAGGAGGCGTTCGAGCTCGGGGGCGCCGACACGGTGGCGCTCGGGCTGGGGCTGGGCGCGATCGCCTTCTACCTCGGCGATCGCGCCATCGAGCGGCGCGGCAAGCAACGGCGCGGCCGGATGGCCGTCGATTCCGGCCGGCACGGCGAGAGCGGAACGGCGCTGATGCTCGGGGCGACGCTGGACGGCGTGCCGGAGTCGGCGGTGATCGGTACGAGCCTGCTTTCGGGCACCGGCGTCGGAATCCCGGTGCTCGTGGCGGTGTTCCTCTCGAACCTCCCGGAGGCGATTGGCGCGGAGGCCGGATCGCCGCGCCGCTCGCTGGGCCGGGTCCTCGGGCCGTGGCTTGCCGTGGTCGCCGCGAGCACGATCGCCGCGGCCCTCGGCTTCGGGCTCCTGGACGATGCCTCGGATGACGTCGTCGGCCTGCTCCAGTCGTTCGCGGCGGGCGCGGTCCTGGTGATGCTCGTCGACGAGATGATCCCGACGGCCCTCAAGCAGGGCGGCCGCGAGGCGGGGCTCGTCGCCACGCTCGGCTTCGCGCTCGCCTACCTGCTCTCGACGCTGTAGCCGCTGACCTCGTCCACGACCACCCGGCCGCCGACCTCGGCGCGTCCGTTCTCCACCGGCCGCGCGTAACAGGCTCGAGCCCCGGCCCTGCAGCACCTCGATCCGACGGCCGAGCCGGGCGCCGAGGGTGAGCGCAGCGGAGCCTGTCGCCTCGTCCTCCGGGATGCCCGCATCGAGCACGAACGAGCGCGCGCGGACACGTCCGGCGGCCTCGTCCTGCCACGCCCAGCAGTAGGCGAGGGTGAGCCCGTCGGGCGGTCCCACGAGGGCGTCGACCTGGCCGGGGGACGCGAGCTCCACGTACTCGAACGGCGGCGACCACTCCGGGTCCGCCTCGACCCAGGTCAGGTCGGGCTCGTGCCGGACCGCGAGGTCTCCGGCGGCGACGCGCAGCCCGTCCACGGCTACGCCCTCCTCGCGAAGCAGCCACGCCGTGCCAACCGTTGGATGCCCGGCGAACGGCATCTCCACGTCGGGGGCGAAGATCCGGAGCTCCCCGCTCTGCGCGTCATCGACGAAAACGGTCTCGGCGAAGCCCAGGTCGCGAGCGACCTCTTGGCGCACCGCCGGCCGGACCTCGCCGCCGGCCAGGAACACGCCGAGCGGGTTTCCGTGCGAGCCGTCGGCGGCCGTGAACACCCGCAGGACATGGAGGGTCGCCATGCGCCGATCATGACAGCGGGGGCGCGGCCGGCCGCGCCGGGGTTCCGTTCGCGACCCCGACGAAGGAGCGCGCATGCCGGAACGGTTCAAGCGAGGCGACCGCGTGGAGTGGAACTTCCGCGGCCGGACGGTCACCGGGCGGGTGCGCCGCCGGCTGACTGCACGAACGGAGTTCGCCGGGCAGGTCGTCGCCGCCTCGAAGGACGACCCGCGCTACGTCGTGCGAAGCGACAAGAGCGGCAAGGAGACCACCCGCCGGCCGAAGGCACTGCGGCGGCTCGCCTAGAGCACCGGCAGGAAGCGCTCGATCTCCCAGGGCGTGACCTGGACGCGGTACTCCTCCCACTCCTCGCGCTTGATCTCGATGAAGCGGTTGAAGGTGTGCTCGCCGAGGATGCGCAGGACCAGCTCGGACTCGGCCGCCACCTCGATCGCCTCGCCCAGGGATCCCGGCAGCTGCTCGATTCCGCGCTGACCGCGCTCCTCGGGGGTCAGGTGGTACAGGTTCTGCTCCATCGGCTCGGGCAGCTCGTAGCCCTTCTCGATCCCCTCGAGTCCCGCGTGGAGCATCCCCGCGAAGCAGAGATACGGGTTGCATGCCGGGTCGGGGCACCGCAGCTCCGCCCGGGTCGCCTGCTCCTTGCCGGGGTGGTACAGGGGCACCCGGATCAGCGCCGAGCGATTGCGGCGGGACCACGCCAGGTAGACGGGCGCCTCGTAGCCGGGGACGAGGCGCTTGTAGGAGTTGACCCACTGGGCGAACAGCGGCGAGATCTCGCGCGCGTGGCGCAGCTGGCCGGCGATGAACGCCTTGGCCGTGTCCGACAGGTAGTACTGGTCGTCGGCGTTGAAGAAGGCGTTGCGACCGTCCTTCCAGAGCGACTGATGGACGTGCATCCCGGAGCCGTTCTCGTTGAACAGCGGCTTCGGCATGAAGGTCGCGTGCCAGCCGTACTTCATCGCGTATTCCTTGACGACGATGCGGTACGTCATGCAGTCGTCGGACATCTCGAGCGCGCTCTTGTAGCGCATGTCGACCTCGTGTTGCGAGGGGCCGACCTCGTGGTGCGTGTACTCGACGTGGATGCCGAGCTGCTCGAGCGCCAGGACCGTGTCGCGGCGAACGTCCGATCCGGCGTCGAGCGTGGTCAGGTCGAAGTACCCGCCCTCGTCGAGCACCTCGGGGGTGCCGTCCTCGGGCTTGTCCGAGCGAAAGTAGAAGAACTCGAGCTCGGGGCCGATCGAGTAGTCGTCGAAGCCCAGGTCCCGGGCGCGCTGGAGGGCACGCCGCATGATCCAGCGCGGGTCCCCCTCGTACGGCTCGCCACCGGGGACCTGCACGTCGCAGAACATCCGCCCGACTCCGTTCTCCGCGGGCCGCCACGGCAGGATGTCGAACGTGGTCGGGTCCGGCATCGCGATCATGTCGGACTCCTCGATCGGGTTGAACCCGGTGATCGAGGAGCCGTCGAAGCCCATGCCGCCCTCGAACGCGTCGTCGAGCTCGGAGGCGTTGATCGAGAAGCTCTTGAGCTGCCCGAGGACGTCCGTGAACCAGAGACGGATGAAGCGCAGGTCGTGCTCCTCGACGATCCGCTTGACGTCCTCCGCCGACTGCGCGCGCTCTTGGTTCGAATCCGCCATTCCGGCTCCCTCGCTCGTCGGTTCCTGAAGCTCGCGAACCATAGCCGCGAGAGTGCCCAAACGCGGGCGGATGCGGTATAACTTACTTCCGGTAAGTAACCGGCTAAATGTGAAGTAATGCCACGATAAACGGTGGCTAAAGGGCGGTCAGCCCGCGCCACCGGAGGTGCGAAGGCCATGACCGTAAAGACCGACTACAGCCGCTTCGACGTCCACGACGTTCTGACCGCGCCGGAGGGCAGCGTCAAGTTCCTCGAAGGCGTCTCACGGACCGGCGAGATCACGAAGTTCATCGGCGTCCTGGCGGGCGCCCCGGCAGCGCTGCGGGCGTATGCGCGGATGCGCCACGAGCTCCGTGGGGGCGTGCTCCCGGAGGGAACCCGGGAGCGGATCGCGCTCGCGGTTGCCGAGCGTCGCGGCGACCCCTATTCGATCGCACAGCATGCGCGCACGGCCCGGGCCGCCGGCCTCGGCCTCGACGAGGTCTCCCGCGCCCGGAGCTTCCGCTCGGGCGACGAGAAGGAGGCGGTGCTGCTCGCCTTCCTCGAGGCGGTGCTTGCAACCGACGGGCGACCTTCGGCCCATCTGGGCGAGGAAGCGCGGGAAGCGGGCTGGAGCGACGAGCAGCTGCTCGAGGCCGTCGCCCACACGGCCCTCAGCGAGTTCCAGAGCCTGATCTCGAACGCGGCCGCGCTGCCGCAAGACCAAACCGACCCCTCGATCCTCCCGCAGGCGGCCTAGACGACACGCTGGACCGCCTCAGGACGAGGGACGGACCCGGGACCTCCCTGAGACAAGAGCACCCGGGATTCAAGAGCAAGAGCCCGTCGCGACCTTCCCCCCTCGCGGCGGGCTCGCTCGTTTCTCACTCAGGTGGTTCGGGCTAGCCGCAGACGGGCCAGTGCTGGCGGCCGTCGCGCTTCTTGAGCGCCACTGCGACCACGGCCTGGGTCTTCCAGTTGTAGTCGATCGGGTCGCCGCCGGGGGTCTTCGGCGAGTGACGCCAGGTCGAGCGCATGAACTGGAACGCGCCGCGATACATGCCGCCGCCGCCGATCGCGTTCGGATCGCCGCCCGACTCGCAGCGGCTCGTCCTGCGTGCCCAACGGCGGTTGCGGTCCGAGTAATCCTCCCAGATGCTCGCGTAGCGGCTCTTGCTCTTGGCGGCCTTGGAGCTGTCGCCACCACCGCCACCGCCACCGCCGGTGGCGCCGATTCCGCCGCCGCTTTCCGCGCCGGCGTCAGCGGTCGCCAGGCCGGCGAACATCGCCACGACGGCCATCACGACCGCCCAGAACGCGAACCGGTCGGGCCGAGGGTTGGTGCGCTCGCGGCGCCTGTCAGTTTGGGTTGTCGCCCGTTCGGGCGTGAAAAGTTCTTCCATGGTTTCTGATCGCTTGCGGGGTTAGCTGTCGGGCTCGCGCCTGAAACTGGCGCTACGTGGCAGAGGCCATGCGATTCGCCCCGGGACCTCGGTCCGTTGGGTCCCCCGCTCCCCGCGATATGTAGGCGGGGATTCAGCGGAAGTCGGCGGCAGATTAGCAGAAGATCAGACGATGGTTTGCACTTTATGAGCAAACGCTAGGAACGAAACAATCGCTACTAGCATGTTTTTTTGCGCTAGAGCCCTCGGTTCCTCCCTCCGAACATGGAGAGGGCCCCGTTGCCGGGGCCCTCTCGGAAGCAGGCCTGTAAGCCGGATTCTGTCGTGCGCAGCCATCTATCTGTGCGCCCCACCTGGATCTCGCCGGGCCGGGTCGTCGATCCTGCTTGGGTTTGCACCGGACGGGGTTTGGCCAGCCGCCGCGTCACCGCGACGCTGGTGCGCTCTTACCGCACCGTTTCACCCTTGCCTGTGCGCGCCTCACGTGAGGGCGCGCCATCGGCGGTCTGTCTCTGTTCCACTTTCCCGCGGGTTTCCCCGGGTCGGCGTTACCGACCGTCCTTGCCCTTCGGTGTCCGGACTTTCCTCGAGAGTCACCTCCCGCGACTGCGTGGCCTGCGCTCTCGATTCTACGCCGCGGATCAAGCCTCCTCGCCCGGCTGCACGTTCAGCGCCAGGATCCATTCGGCGAGGAACGGCTCGACGATCCGGTACGAGCGATCGGGCTGCTGGCCGACGAGCTCGCGCTCGGTCAGCGCCCGGAGCGCCGACTGGAGCGTGGCGACCGAGGGCAGCTCGTAGCGGGCGCGGTAGCTCTTCGTCAACGGGCGGCCGGGCTCGGCGGCCAGCGCCTGGAGCAGCAGCTTCTGCGCCGCCGATGCCTGGTCCCAGCGAAGCTGGAAATGCGCGTGCTCCGAGCGCAGGACCCCCGCCACCGCGCGCTCCAGCTCGGGTTCGCCGCCGACGCCGTCGAACGGGGTCTGCTCCCAGAGGAAGTAGCAGAGCTCCTGCGTGGCGTAGGGGTGGCCGACCGTCCGCTCGAGGAGGTCGTCGAGCGTGTCGGGTGCGACGTCCTTGCGGCTTGCCTTGAACCGCTTTGCGATGAACGGCCGGAAAAGCCTTGGGTCGATCACGTCGAGCTGGACCTTCTTGGCGCTGCGCCAGAACGGCTCGTTCTCGTCGTTGAAGATGCGCTCCATCATGTGCCGGCGGCTGCCCAGGTAAACGTGGCCCACCTCGGGCTGCTGCTCGAAGATCGTCCGCATCAGCTTCGGGAGCCCGGGGTCGATCGTCTCGATCTCCTGGAACTCGTCGAAGACCAGCGCCACGCGCGTGTCCCGGTCCGCCGCGAGCTCGGCCGGGAGCTCCAGCAGCCGCTCGAGCGTGGCGTCGATGTCGGCCGGAACGTGGTCGACGCCGAACGAGAACGTGTACGAGTTGTCCTCGGGGCTGATCGTGATCCGCGGGCTCACCCGCAATCCGCGGAACGGCGCCAGCGCTGCCTCGCGCGCCCGCTCCAGGGGCGACGCCACGTGCTCGTAGATCGTGGCGGCCAGCTTCTCGGCCAGCTTCTCGCTGGTCGGCGTGGTCATCAGGTTCACGTAGGCGACCAGCACCCCGTCCGCGACGAGCTGCTGCATCGCCTTCCAGACCAGCGAGGACTTGCCGTACCGGCGGGGAGCGAAGATCACGACGTCCTGTCCGTTCAGGACGTCGAACTTCAGCTCCTGAACCTCCCGCTCCCGGTCGGCGAACGCCTCATCGAGCGCCAGTCCCCCGTACCTGAACGGGTTGACCGGGGTCTTTATTGAACTCACCATTATGGCGTAGAGCATAGCAACCGCTATGGTTACCTGCATACACCCTGCCTACATCGATGTATGCAGGCAGCGCTGATTAGCTGAGCTCCGAGCCGCAGCCCTCGCAGGGCCGGCCGGCGGCGATCTCGTCGCCGCAGACCGGGCAGTCGGCCGCGCCGTCCGCGACCAGCCGGTCCCAGAGCGCCGTGATCCGGTCGTCGAGCGTCGCGCGCCCGGGCTCGGGCCGCCGGGCGGCCGACCGGCGTGGAAGCGAGCGCCGCTCGCGGCCGGAGTGCGGCCTCGTCGGAGTTGTCGCCGTCGCGCCCATCAGACGCTCCGGAAGACCCCCACGACCTTGCCCAGCAGCTGGGCCTCCTTCGTGCGGATCGGCTTGTAGGCGGAGTTCTCCGGCTGCAGGCGGATCCGGTCCTTCTCGCGGAAGAAGCGCTTGACGGTCGCCTCGTGCTCGAGCAGCGCGACGACGATCTCGCCGTTCGCGGCGTCCTCGGCCTGCTTGACGACGACGTAGTCGCCCTCGAGGATCCCGGCGTCCTTCATCGAGTCGCCCTTGACTCGCAGGATGTAGTCCCCATCCTCGCCGCCGATCACGCCAGGGAGCTCGAGGTAGTCCTCGATGTTCTCCTCGGCCAACATCGGCTCGCCGGCGGCCACCTCGCCGACGAGCGGAAGCCCCGGTCCCTTCAACGCCTGCTTCGCCTTGCCGACCAGAAGCTCGATGGCGCGCGGCTTCGTGGGGTCGCGCCGCAGGAGCCCGATCTTCTCCAGGTTCGCCAGATGGGCATGCACGGTCGAGGAGGAGTGCAAGCCGACGGCCTTGCCGATCTCGCGCACGGTCGGCGGGTAGCCGGTCTTCGCCGCGTACTTGCGGATGTAGTCGAAGATCTCCTTCTGGCGCTTGGTCAGGTCCATCTGCAAGGTCAGCTCCTCGCGGCGTCGGGCGTTTGACGGGAACACATGTTCGTAAGAGTAGCCCCCCGTGCGGACGGATGCAAGGACTCATCACGGACCGCGGGTGGGAGCTTGCGCGCGCACTACAATCCTGCGGCCAAGCGGCTGTGGCGGAACTGGTAGACGCGCAAGGTTGAGGGCCTTGTGGCCCGCAAGGGCCGTGGAGGTTCGACTCCTCTCAGCCGCACTGGAGAAGCCCCTGCTGACGCGGGGGTTTCTTCGTTCCCCGGAGAATCGCGGATCGGTTTATGCGGGGATAGGATCCAGCCGACTCCTGAGGATTCAGATATTCGCCCGGGGGTGAACGAATGGAAGGATGAGAAATGAACGGCGTCAACATGATCGACCCGCTCGCGTCGACAGACTCATGCCGATCGCGTGACTGAGCTCAGAGCCGAGATCCCCACCCGGACCATCGGGGCCTGGATCACGGAGAAGGCCCCCGATGGCGCGATCCCCGAAGAGGCGATGTCGCCGCTCGCCGCGGCGCGCCTGATCGAGGAGGAGCTCGCGGTGGAGGGTATCCCGGAGCGGAATCTCGCGACGTTCGTGACCACCTTCATGGAGCCCGAGGCTCGCTATGTGATCGACGCGAACCTCCACCGGAACTTCATCGACCACGCCGAGTACCCGCAGACCTTCGAGATCCAGCAGCGCTGCGTGCGGATGCTGGCCGAACTGTTCCACGCACCCGGCGAGACGACGGGCACCAGCACCCAGGGCTCCTCCGAGGCGATCATGCTCGGGGCGCTTTCGCTGAAGTGGAAGTGGCGCGGGCGACGAGAGGCCGATCACAAAGCGACCGACTCGCCCAATCTCGTCTTCGGGGGAGACGTACACGTCGTCTGGGAGAAGTTCTGCCGCTACTTCGACGTCGAACCGCGGATCGTCCCCCTGCAGCCCGGCAAGTACACGATCGGCCCCGAGGATGTGGAGCCGCATATCGACGAGAACACGATCGGCGTCGCCGCCGTCGTCGGTACCACCTTCACCGGCCACGCCGACGACGTCGTGGGGATCAACGACCTCCTCGTCCAGCTGAAGAACGAAGAAGGGCCTCGACGTCCCGCTCCACGTCGACGGCGCCAGCGGTGCTTTCGTGTGGCCGTTTCTCTACCCGGAGTCGAAGTGGGACTTCCGCCTGGAGCAGGTGCGTTCGATCAACGCCTCCGGCCACAAGTTCGGACTGGTCTACCCGGGGATCGGCTGGCTGATCTTCCGGGAGAAGTCCGACCTCGCAGAGGACCTCGTCTTCTACGAGAACTATCTGGGGAAGACCGACGCGACCTTCACCCTGAACTTCTCAACCGGCTCCTCGATGGTCCTTGCCCAGTACTACAACTTCGTGCGCTGGGGCAAGGCGGGCTATCGGTGGGTGATGGAGACGATGCAGGAGAACGCCCGGTCGCTGGCCAAGGACATCGACGCTCTGGGTAAGTTCCAGATCATCGGGGAGGGAGCGGAGACACTCCCGCTGGTCGCCTTCAATCTCGCCGACGAGCATCCCTACGACGAGTTCGACATCGCCTTTCAGCTGTCTGCCGAGCGGGGCTGGATGCTCCCCGCCTACACCATGCCTCCCAACGCCCAGGACGTGAAGATGATGCGGGCGCTCGTCAAGCTCAATCTGGCTCGGTCGCTCGTCGACACGCTCGACGACGACATCGCCCAGGCCATCGAAACGCTGGAGGCGAAGGGCCCTGTGACTGAGTCCGAGCGCAAGCGGGTTCAG
>CAVTFG010000012.1:0-251335 GCA_963734015.1 uncultured bacterium
ACCAACGTGACCCATTGACGGCCTGTTGGTACGGCCTCCCTAGGCCGCCGCTCCTCGATCGAGCGGCTGCGCGGCTCCGCCCTCGACGGACTCGGTGAGCCCGCGGTCGCGAGGCTCCGCCGATTCCGCGCCCGCGAGCAGGAACAGCGTGAGCGCGCCGAGGAGCAGGCCGACGTCGCGCAGCGCGATGTCGCCGTAGCCGCCGACGAGCAGCAGGCTGAGGATGATGCCGCCGAGCCAGCCGGCGACGAGCAGCCCGCCGAAGCGCGGCACGACGAGGACGATGAAGCCGGCGAGGATCTCGATGGCGCCCACGGCGTACATCGCGTCCTGCGCGCTGCCCGGGATGATGTCGTTGAACTCGGTTGCCAGGTAGGCGGGCCAGTTCTCGTTCATCACCTCGGCGAACTTGTCGAGCCCCATGAGGACCGGCAGGACGAAGAAGCCGATCCGCAGCAGGGTGAATGCCTGGGCGACGGGATCCTCGCGCAGGCGGGACATGCTGGGGAACGGGATCGGCCGCAGGGTCGCGGCGATGGCGTTCATGTGAGTCTCCTTTCGGGAGGGTCACATGGTTAGCGCCCGATCCGGGCCGGTTCTTACGCCTCGAGCTCGCCGCGCACGAGATCCCGCAGGCTGCGGTGGTCCTCGTCGCAGGCTGGGCAACCGGCCAGGTGGGCGCGCATCCCCGGCACGCCGGCATCGGCGTCAGCTCCGCTCAGCTCCAGCTCGACGTACCGGTCGAGCTGTTCGAAGCATTGCTCGCAGGTCAACTCGGGCGCATCCGGCCCGAGCAGCAGCCTGAGGCGCTCGGCGTCTGCCGCTTCGCTCGTCATCTCATCCTCCTCCGCGCTCCGCGGCGCCATCGGCCTCGAACCTCAGCCCGGCCTCAGCCAGATGAGCGCGAAGCTTCTTGCGCGCGTCGTGAATCGTCTTGTAAAGGGCCCCGCGCGTCGAGCCCAGGCGTTCGGCCAGGACGTCGATGGGCACGCCGTCGAGCGCAACCGCCACCAGTACCTCGCGCTGGTGCGGCGACAGCTCGGACTCGAGTGCCTGGCCGATCGAGCCCAGCACCTCGCGGCTCTCGGCGCTCTCGGCCGGCGAGTCGCCCTCGTCCGCGAAGACCTTCCAGCGCTCGGCGTCGAGCGGGATCTCGCGCCCCTGCCACGCCCGGCGGCGCAGCTTCACCGCGGCCTCGAGCAGGGCGAACTTGTAAGCCCACGTCGTGAAGCGGCTGTCGCCGCGATAGGTGTCGAGCTTGCCGAGGATCGCGAGCAAGGCGTCGTTGGCGCTCTGCTGCGCCAGGTCGTCCAGGTCGCCCCCACGCAGATGCGGCTGGCCGGCGCGCCGGCGACCGATCTCGAAGCGGGCGGCCCTCAGGAGCAGCTCCCGCAGCCGCGCCCGGGCGTCCTCGCCCCGCGCGCCGTCGGCGCCCAGGGACGCGACCCAGGCCCGCGACTCGGCGTCGGGGCCGACTGCCGCTGGAGCTTGGCTTGGCGAGGTCATCACGCTGGCCGGGAGCGTTCCGGCACTGAAACCGACGCTACCACCCGCCCGTTCCTGAACCCTCAGCACTCTGTGGGTCCTCTCATTCCGGGTCGCATGCCTGGTTAGCGACCGCGGATCCGCGGTTCTTACTCCGGGACGTAAGACCGCGGCCCCGTCCGACGCAGACAACGGAAGGGACGGCCACCTTTGCGCCGTCAGCCAAGTCCGATCAAGGAGCGACATGTCCGACCGCAAGAGATTCGTGATCGTCGGCGCCGGCCTGGCCGGGGCCAAGGCGGCAGAGACGCTGCGCGAGGAGGGATTCGACGGTCAGCTGGTGCTGATCGGCGACGAGGCCGAGCGGCCCTACGAGCGCCCGCCGCTCTCCAAGGAGTACCTGCGCGGGGAGGTCGGCGACAAGCCGTATGTCCACCCGGCCGCCTTCTACGCCGAGCATCAGATCGACCTTCTGACCTCGACCCGGGTGACGGACATCGAGCTCGGTGTGAGCGAGCTCTTGCTCGAAGGAGACCGGCGCCTCGGCTACGACCGCCTCCTTCTGGCCACCGGCAGCGTGCCCCGGCGCCTCCACGTGCCCGGCGCCGATCTCGACGGCATCCACTACCTGCGGACCGTCGGCGATTCCGAGCTGATCGGCGAGCGGATCGAGCACGGCCAGCGGCTGGTGGTCGTCGGGTCCGGCTGGATCGGCGCCGAGATCGCCGCCTCCGCCCGCCAGAAGGGATGCGAGGTCACGATGATCGAGATGGCCTCTCTGCCGCTCGAGGGGGTGCTCGGCCCCGAGCTCGGCCGGATCTATCTCGACCTCCATCGCGACCACGGCATCGAGTTCCTGCCCGAGACCACCGTCGAGCGGTTCGAGGGGACCGGGTCGGTGGAGCGCGTCCTCACCCGGGACGGTGCCGTCCTCGACACGGAGTTCGTGGTCGTGGGAATCGGGGTCGCGCCTCGGACCGGTCTCGCGGAGACCGCGGGCCTGCGGATCGACAACGGCGTGATCGTCGACGAGCACCTCGAGAGCAACGCGCCCGGGATGTTCGCCGCGGGCGACGTGGCCAACGCCCGCAACCCGTTCTACGGCCGCCACCTCCGGGTCGAGCACTGGGCCAACGCGCTGAACCAGGGTCCGGCGGCGGCCCGGTCGATGCTCGGCCAAGACATGAGCTACGACGAGATCCCCTATTTCTTCTCCGATCAGTACGACGCCGGGATGGAGTACAGCGGCTACGCGGCCGAGTGGGACGAGGTCGTCTTCCGCGGCGACGTGGCGGCTCGCGAGTTCATCGCCTTCTGGCGGCGGGACGAGCGGCTCGTGGCCGGCCTGAACATGAACGTCTGGGACGTCAGCGATCCGATCCGTGAGCTGATCCGATCGCGGCGGCCGTTGGACGCCGGCGAGCTCTCCGATCCGGACACTCCCCTGTCGGAGCTGGCGGAGAAGGTCGGATCGTGCTGATGGGCTCCTCGAACGGCTCCGGGCCCGCTGCTGCGGCCCCGACCGCGGAACAGGGTGTGGACCTGGCGGCCGCGGAGCGCGCGGCCCGCGACCTGCTGGTCGCGCTCGGCGCGGACCTGGATTCCGCGCACCTCCGGGAAACGCCGGTGCGCGTCGCCAAGGCATACGCCGAGCTGCTGACGCCAAGCCCGTTCAACCCGACGACGTTTCCGAACGACGAGGGCTACGACGAGCTCGTGGTCGTCGGCGAGATCCCGTTCCAGTCGCTCTGCGCCCACCACCTGCTCCCGTTCCACGGCAAGGCGCACGTCGCCTACATCCCCGGCGATCGGCTCGTCGGCCTCTCGAAGCTGGCTCGCGTGGTCGAGCTCTACTCGCGGCGCCTCCAGCTCCAGGAGCGCCTGACGACGCAGATCGCCGATTGGCTCGAGGAGCATCTCGCTCCGCGCGGCGTCGGCGTGCTGCTCGAGGCCGAGCACCTCTGCATGTCGCTCCGGGGAGTCCAGACCGCGGGGGCGAACACGGCGACCTCAGCGCTCCGCGGGCTGGTCAGGGACGACCCGCGCACTCGGCAGGAGTACATGACCCTGATCACCGCTCGGTAGAGCTCCAGCGGTGCTCGAGCGCGGACCTGCCTGACCCTAGGCCGGCTTTCCGGCGCCTCGGTTACTACGGAGCGGTGCTCAGCCTCGAGCCGCCGTCCTGACCGTCAATCGGCCACGGTCACGTTGGTGAGCCAGACGGACGAGAGCGATGGGATCTCGCGCGCCGAGTCGATCCCCCGGACCGACCGGCTGAGCCCAAGCCATGTCCCCTCCGCCCCGGGGAGCGCGTAGAGCAGCGGATCGGCCCGCGCCTGCTGGGCCTGGGTCGCAAAGAGCTCGTCGGCGACCTGCGCATCGCCGGCATCGAGCAGCGCGAGGCGCAGGGCGGAGCTGGGCTCCGCCCGGAACTCGATCTGCTCGAGAGCCGGGCCAAGGTCCACGTCGCTCGTGGTGCCCCACCAGTCCGTGTTGCGGGCCAGGAGCTGGCGCACCGGGCTCCGCTCCCGCAACGCGAACGGGCCCGTGCCCGTGTTGAACGCCCGAAACGCCGGGCCGGCACCGTCGAGCGTCTCGAGCGCCCGCGGCGAGACGATCCCCAGCCGGGGTGCTGCCAGCCGGCGGCCGAACCCCGGGATCGGGCGCCGCGAGGAGAAAGCGCACCTCGTCGAAGCGCGGCGCGAACACGTCGACGACGTCCGGGAGGAGCGCCTGGCCCTCGGGAGTCGACTGCCAGCGCTCGGCGTTCGCGACAACCACGTCGGCGTTGAACGGCTCGCCGTCCTGGAAGCGGACCCCCCGCCTGAGCGTCAGCGTCCAGATCGTGTCGTCGCCGGAGCCGCGCACCCGGCGCGCCAGGCCCGGCACCCGTCGGGTGTCGCCGAACGGGCCAACGAGGCTGGCGACCAGCGGCTCGTGGATCTGGCGGGTGACGAGCTGCGCGGCTCGGGTCTGGGCGGCGAGCGGGTCGATGCCGTCCACCTCGTCGGCCACGGTCCAGACCAGGGTTCCGCCCTCGCCGAGGGGCTCCCCGGCCGAGAGCGCCGGCGTCCCCTCGTTGTCCTCGCCTCCGCAGGCGGCCAGCGCGAGCGCGGCGAGCAGCGCAACGGGTAACCCGAAGCGGGCAGCTGCCCCGCTCGGTCGTGCTGACACGGGCTTTCCCTCGGGTCAGATCTTGAGGAGGACGAGCGTGTTCACCGCGAACAAGACGGCGAAGAAAATCGTCCAGCGGTCGAGGTTCCGCTCGACGAGCGAGCCGCCGCCGAACGAGCTGCCGCTCTGCCCGATACCGAACGCGCCCGAGAGCCCGGCGTCCTTGCCCGAATGCAGCAGCACCAGGAAGATCAGGATGCCGCAGATCAGGACCTGCACGGCGTTCAGGATGCTTTCCATCGCCGGGGCAGTCTAGAGAGTCGGACTGCCATCCTCGACCCGGTCGAGCTCCTTCAGGATCTCAATCGCCTCGCGCCGGAGCTGCGCATCCAGGCGCGCCCAGTCCTCCTGTGAGAGCTTCCCCTGCTCCCGATCCAGCTCGGCGTCGCGGATCTCACGGTACTTGGCCTCCTTGCGGGCCTCGAGCTCGGCCCGGCGAGGGTCCTCGGTGGTCTCCCCCTCCCCGGCATCCGGGCGTGATCCGTCGCGCCACAGGGGCATCGTCACGAAGACGGCAGCGACGCCGACGATCAGGATGACGAGCAGGACTTCCATCGACGGCGCAGACTAGGTCAGCGGCGCTCGGACCACTCGTGCTCGAGCACGGACATGATCGCGAGCGACTCCCACTCGCCCTCGGTGAGCAGCGCGTCGCGGAGCACGCCCTCGTGGACGAAGCCGACCGCGCGGTACGCGCCCAATGCGCGCTCGTTGTGCGGCTTCACGTCGAGCCAGACGCGATGGGCTCCCAGTTCCCCGAAGGCGTGGTCGAGGACCAGGGCGAGCACCTCGCGCCCGAGGCCGCGGCCGCGCGTGGCGACGACGATGCGGCGGAGCTCGACGTTCCGGTGCGGGCTCTCGAGGCCGGCAAGGAGAACGAACCCCACCGCCTCGCCGCCGTCGCGGACCACGAGGTGTGCCTGGTCGGGGTCGGCGATCGCGTGCTCGTGCTGCTCGCGAGACCAGACGGTCACGAACGGCGACGCATCCGGGTCGGCCTCGAGCGCCATCACGAACTCGAGGTCGGGGGCGCCGGTCGGGCGCAAGCTCAGAGTCACGCGATCAAGCGCGGCCGAGATCGCGCGCGAGCCGGGCCGCGTGTACGTCCGAAACGCGGCTGCGACGCGCCGCGGCCGCCGGCCACGCGGCCAGCAGGCCGCCGATCACGCCCGTTGCCCCGCCGATCCAGATCCAGATCACCATCGGGTTCACGTTGATCCGGAAGTCGACCGGCAGCTCGCCCTCTTCGTAGCGGTTTCGGAGGTTCTGCACGGCGATTCCCTGAAACTGGGCGCGAGCCTCGGCGATCTGGCGCATCTGCTCGACGCCCCCGGGTGTGTTCGGGTCTGGCATCTCGCCGTCGGCCGGCAGCGTGATCCGGTCGATCCTGCGGTCGGCGCCGGCAATGAAGTCGTCCACCGAGGTCAGGTCGGGCCGCATCGCGGTCCAGAGGTCCTCGGCCGCGCCGCCCGAGCGCCCGACCTCGCTGGTGGCCTCGCCCTCGAAGAACGACGCCAGCGTGCCGGCCGAGCGGCCCGAGTAGTAGTTCCGGGACGGGGTCAGGACGGATTGCTCGCCCTCGCGATCGATGTTCAGCACGGCCCCGAACGTGAGCCGTTCCTCCTCCTCGTCCACGTTCGTGAACGCGCGCTCGTAGGTGACTGTGTAGTCCTCGACCTGCGTCGTGTCGCCCGGAAGCATCCGGATGTCGCGGCTGGTCTGGAAGCTGGACGACGCGGCCACGGCGACGAACGCGATCGCGACCCCGATGTGGACGATGTAGCCGCCGTAGCGGCGCCGGTTGCGCGAGACGAGGCGCCCGAGCGCCGCCGGCCAGGAGCCCCCCGCGAGGGCCCGCTGCGCCGAGGCGCCGCGCGCGAACTCGCCGGCCAGGCCCGGCCAGGGCGAACGCGGCGAACGCGAACATCACGAGCGCCAGCGGCTCGTCGGCCGCGGAGGTGAACAACGCGAGCACGACCGTCACCACGGTCGCGAACGCGATCGGCGGGCCGAACAATCTCAATGCCCGGCCGGCGCTGAGCCGGCGCCAGGCAAGAAGCGGACCGATTCCGGTGAATAGGACGAGCCCGAGCGCGAGCGGCGTCACGTAGCGGTCGAACCACGGCCCGCCCAATGACGAGCGCTCGCCCGTGATCGCCTCGGAGATCAGCGGGAAGAACGTGCCCCAGAAGACGATCAGGCAGAGGCCGACCAACAGCAGGTTGTTGACGAGGAACACCGCCTCGCGCGAGGCCAGCGATTCGAGCCGCCGCTCCGCCCGCAGCTCGCGCTGGCGCGAGACGATCAGCACGGTCGAGCCGACCAGGACGACGGCGATCAGCCCCAGCAGTGGCGTCCCCACCGTGGAGGCGCCGAACGCGTGGATCGACTCGAGGATCCCGGAGCGCACCAGGAACGTGCCGAGCAGGCAGAGCGCGAACGTGGCGCAGATCAGCGACACGTTCCACACCTTCAGCATGCCGCGGCGCTCCTGGACCATGATCGAGTGCAGGAACGCCGTCCCGACGAGCCACGGCATCAGCGACGCGTTCTCGACCGGGTCCCACCCCCAGTAGCCGCCCCAGCCGAGCTCCATGTACGACCATCCCGCGCCGAGCAGGACCCCGCAGGTGAGGAAGATCCACGCGAGCAGGCCGAAGCGCCGGGTCGAGCGGATCCAGCTTGCGTCGAGCCGCCGCGCGACCAATGCCCCGATCGCGAACGCAAACGGGATCGAGAACAGCACGTAGCCCGAGTAGAGCATCGGCGGGTGGATCGCCATCGCGGGGTGGCGGAGCAGCGGGTTGAGCCCCACGCCCTCGGCCGGCACCGGGCTGAGCCGCGCGAACGGGTTCGCCCCGCCGGCGATGAGCATCAGACCGGTGAAGAAGATCCCGAGGCCGCAGAGCACGGCGGTCGCCCACGGCACGACCTCCCGGTGCTTGTGGCGGGTGGCGAACAGAACGCCGCTCGCTGCCAGCGAGAGCACCCACGCCCAGAGCAGCAGCGAGCCGCCCTGGCTGCCCCACATCGCGGTCATCTTGTAGAGCGTGGGCGTCGTGGTCGAGGAGTGGTCGGCGACCAGCTCGACCGAGAAGTCGTCGCGCAGGAACGCGGCCTCGAGCACGACCACGCAGACGGTGAGCAGGATCGCCGCCGCGTACACGGCGCGGCGCGAGGAATCCACCCAGCGCCGGTCGCGTGTGAAACCGCCGTAGAGCGCGGCGCCGGCGCCGTAGAGGAACGCGATCAGCCCGCCGACGAGGCAGGCGATACCGAGCTCGATCAAGACGCGTTCGGGTCGTAGATCACGCCGTCGGGATCCTGCTCAGCCTCGAACTTCGACGGGCACTTGGTGATCAGGCTGTCCTTCTCGGCGAACAGCGTGCCGTCGACCAGCTCGCCGTCCACGATCACCTCGCGGCCCTCGCGGAACGGGTCGGGGATTTGGCCCGAGTACTCGACCGGCACCGACTTCGACGGGTCGTCGCGGTCGGCGATCACGAAGCTCAGGTCGGCGCCCCGGTGCTCGACCGACCCGGCGACCACGTTGCCGTACACCTCGGAGGTGCCGGCAGGCTCCTCGGCGAGCAGCTCGGACGGCGACCGCGCCTCCGTGGAGGCGTTGAACGACGTGTAGACGAGCGCCGTCGCGAGTAACACCGCGGCCGTCAGCGCGACGACCAGGCGGATCTTGCGCTTGCGATCCGGGTCCATCGGGACCCGGGATTATCGCAGGGGAGGTGTTCCGAGTCCGCCCCTAAGCCTCCCGCTCGAACTTGATCTCGCCGCGATCGACCGATGAGCGCGTCCCGGGCGTCTCCGACGGATCCATTCCGTCGAGCGCCGCCTCGGAATCACTCATGTCCTGATCGGTCTCGAAGAACTGGACGACGACCGCGGTCCGCTGGTCGGGGTCGTGCATCACCGTGATCCGCTTCGCCTTGACCCCCTCCGGCGGCCCGTCTTCCTCGCCACGCTCCGTGACGCGGCTCTCGAGTCGCTCCGCGTCCACGTCGGTGAATCTGACGACCCTCATGTACATGCTTCTCCCCCTTCTTTCGATTGGGCCGAACCTACACCCGGGTATGTTCCGGGGCAATGCCCGATCCCGTCCTGATCATCACCGGCGCCTCCTCGGGGATCGGCGCCGAGAGCGCCCGTCAGGCGGCCGAGGCCGGCTACCGGCTGGTGCTGGGCGCGAGGCGCGAGGACGAGCTTCGAGCGCTCGCCGATGAGCTCGGCGGGGCGGAGCGCGCGGTCGCGGTGCGCTGCGACGTGACCGAGTGGCACGATTGCGAGGCGCTCGCCGCCGCGGCGATCGACGCCTTCGGGGGTTTCGACGCCGTCTTCGCCAACGCCGGCTTCGGCGCCACGCGCGGGTTCCTGGAGGAGTCGCCGGAGCACTGGCGCTCGATGGTGTTGACCAACGTCCTCGGCGTCGCGCAGACGATCCGCGCGACCCTCCCCCACCTGCTCGACAAGGGCACCGGGCACTTCCTCATCACCGGCTCGGTCGCCGGCCGGCGCGCACTGCCCGGGTCGCTCTACTCGTCGACGAAGTGGGCCGTGACCGGGATCGGCGAGTCGCTTCGCCAGGAGCTCCGCCAGATGCACGACAACCAGCGCATCCGGGTGACGCTGATCGAGCCGGGAATGGTCGACACCCCGTTCTTCGAGAACCGGCCCGGACCCGACAACGCGCTCCACGACGCGGACATCGCGCGAGCCGTGGTCTACGCGCTCTCGCAACCCGAGCGCGTCGACGTCAACGAGATCCTGATCCGGCCGACGCAACAGGCGAGCTAGCAACCGCGTCCGAGCACCGCCGTACCAACTACGCTTCCCGCCGTCATGAGCGACGTGGCCTTTGCCGGCATCGTCCGCCAGGCCGAGATGGTTCGCCGGGGGGACGTGACTCCGACCGAGTTGGTCGAGCTCTACCTCGATCGGATCGAGCGCCTCGACCCCGAGCTGAACTCCTACCGCGTCGTGCTGGGCGACCGCGCTCGGGCCGACGCGAAGCGGGTCGAAGAGCGGCTGGCGAACGGCGGCGGCGACGGCATGGCGCTCGCCGGCGTGCCCATCGCGCTCAAGGACACCGAGGATCTCGAGGGCGAGCTGACCGCCTGGGGCACCGCCGCCTTCGACGACCCCGCGAAGCCGACGGCGAGATGGTGCGCCGGTTGCGCGATGCGGGCGCCGTGGTGATCGGCAAGACGAACCTGCCCGAGCTCGCGATCTGCGGCTTCACCGAGACCGACGCGTGGGGCATCACACGCAACCCCTGGAACACCGGCAACACGCCGGGCGGCTCCAGCGGCGGTTCGGCCGCCGCCCTCGCAGCGGGCCTCTGCGGCGGCGCGTCGGCCTCCGACGGCGCCGGCTCGATCCGGATCCCCGCCGCGCTCTGCGGCCTGTTCGGGCTGAAGCCGCAACGCGACCGGATCTCGCTGGCTCCGTTCCGCGAGCACTGGCACGGCCTCTCGGTCGCCGGCTCGGTCGCGCGGCACCGTCACGGACTCGGCCCTCTGGCTCGACGTCTGCGCGGGCGGCGTGCCGGCGGGCCGCCACCCCCCGACCATCCTTCATCGAGGCCGCCCGGACCCGCCCCGGGCCCTGCGAGTCGCCTACTCGACCAAGCCGCCGCTGCTGATCGCGCCGCCGATCGTCCGCGACGAGGTGAAGGCGGCGGTGCACGGAACCGCCGACCTGCTGCGCTCGCTCGGCCACACCGTCGAGGCTCGCGACCCCGATTGGGGCATGGTCGGAAACCACGTCGTCCCGCGGCTTCGCTGAACGGGGTCACCGAGGATGTCGGCAACGGGTGCCCGCACCCCGAGCGGCTCGAGGAGCGAACCCGCGGAGTTTGCGCGTCTCGGCCGCTTGCAGGGCGGCACGCTCGCTGCGCAGCGCCCGGCGCGCCGAGGGCAAGGACGCGCGCCGCATCTTTTCCCTGCTCGACCGATTCGACGTGCTCGTGTTGCCGACGGTCGGCGAGCCCGCCGTCGAGGTGGATCGGTGGGCCGAGCAAGAGCGCCTTGCGTACGGTTGTCGGAATGAGCAGGGCTATCCTTTCTGCGCTCCCTGGAACCACCTCGGCAACCCGGCCGCCTCGGTGCCGGCCGGCTTCACCCCCGGCGGCGTGCCGCTGGCAGTGCAGCTGGTGGGGCGCCCCAACGACGAGACCACCCTCCTCTCCCTGGCCGCTCAGCTCGAGTCCGAGCGCCCCTGGGCCGACCGGTTGCCGCCGATCAGCTGATGGCCACCTTGATCGCACAGATCACCGACTCCCACGTCGGGATCGGGCCTGAGGCGGAGGCTTCGGCGGAGGCGCTCGCGAACGCGGTGCGGGCGATCAACGAGCTCGATCCAGCCCCGGCCGCGGTGCTTCACACCGGCGACATCGCGGCCGACGGCCGGCCCGAGGAGTACGAGCGCGTCCGCGAGCTGCTCGCCCCGCTCGCGATGCCGGTGCACCCGCTCATGGGAAACCACGACGAGCGGGAGGCAATGCGCGGCGCGTTCGCGGACCACCCCGGCGTGGCCGCGGCCGACGGGTTCATCCAGTACAGCGCCGAGTGCGGGCCGGTCACCGTCGTCGCGTGCGACACCCACGACCCCGATTGGTACGGAGGGCGGCTCGGCGCCGAACGGCTCGCCTGGATCGAGTCCGAGCTCGCCCGCGCCAGCGGGCCGACCGTCCTGGCGATGCACCATCCGCCGACCCTCACCGGGATCTACGAGTTCGATGCCGAGTTCCCGCTGGCCCCCGAGGACCGCGAGGCCCTGGCGGCCCTTCCTCACCAGCCTGACCTGATCGTCGCCGGGCA
The DNA here is from genome assembly GCA_963734015.1 of uncultured bacterium. Lineage (GTDB taxonomy): Bacteria > Actinomycetota > Thermoleophilia > Solirubrobacterales > 70-9 > JALZKA01. Next base: position 11,493 of record CAVTFG010000012.1, read on the forward strand.
CATCCACCTCCCGATCCGCGCGATGCTCGGCCCGACGCCCGTGTTCGTCAGCCCGAGCGTCCACCTCCAGGCGCAGTTCGACCTCACCCCCGGCGCCGACGTGAGGCTCGTCCCGGATCCTCCCGGCTACTCGGTGCATCTCCACGGCGCCGACCCGGAGCTCGTGAGCTACGTCAGGCCGCTTCCGGTCCCATCCGAGTAGCCGCCGCAGCGACTAGGCTGGCGCGGACCGACTTCGAGTCACCGGGGAGAGAGCACTTGCGCCGCATGAGCAAACCAGCCGTGAGCATGACCGCAATGATCGTCGCGGCGGCGAGTCCTGGCGGCGTGCACCTCCGCGGACACCAAGAACGAGTACGTGGACACGGTGAACGCGATCCAGACGAGCGCACTCGACGCCTTCAACCAGGCCGCAAACTCGACCCCCGAGAACAACAAGGCGATGGTCGAGCAACTCGAGGCCGGCGAGACGGCGCTCGCCGACGCGGTAGCGGAGCTCGAGGAAGTCGAGGTGCCGGAGGAAGCCCAGGACGGACATCCGAAGCTCGTCGCCGGCATCGACGACCTGCGCGCCCTGTTCGAGCAGACCGCGAAGGACGTTCAGAAGGCCGAGGGAACCGACGCGTTCGGCGCGGTGACGGCGCTCGCCTCCGAGGGCGCGGTAATCGGCACCGAGATCGACCGTGCGATCAACCAGATCAACGACGATCTGGGCGCCGAGTAGCCAGATAAGCCGGCTCAACAACGCCGGGGCTCGGCTCCGGCCTGCGGCCTCCGCCTCACAGCTACAGCTCGAGCACGTACTCCTGATAGGTGATCGTCGGGCCCCAGTCGGAGCGCTCGTAGGAGTTGACGACCCGGAACCCGGCCTCCCGGTAGATCCGCGCCGCGGTGCGGAGTGCGCTGAACGTGTAGAGCTCGACGCGGCTCATCCCAAGCTCGCGGGCGCGCTCGACCGCCTCGCCGACCAGCCGCCGGCCCAGCCCGGCCCCCCGCAGCTCGGGCGCCAGGAGCACCCAGCGGAGCGAGCCGACGCCGTCGCCCTCGTCGGTCAGCGCCACGGAACCGGCGAACTCGCCGCCCCGCTCCACGACCCAGATCCCGCCGCCGTCGGGCCAGCCGGCCTCGACCGCCTCGGCGACGCTCTTCGCGACCATCGCGACGAACAGCTCGTTGCGGTCGTACTCGGCGGGATAGAGGCGCTCGTGCATCGCGACGATGGCCTCCGGATCGCCGGGCCGCATCTCGCGGCGGATCTCGTACCGCCGCCGGGCGCGCGTGGGCGCCTGGTCGAGACCGTTCTCTCGGCGGACGTCGCGAATCAGCATGCGGAGCATCCTGCCGCAGGCGATTGATCGCCGCAACACAAACTTGCGAACGGATTTATCGTGATCTACGCTGAATCTGCCGTGGAGCTCCGCCAGCTCAGATACCTCGAGGCCGTTGCCCGCCACGGTCACTTCACGCGCGCGGCCGATGAGCTCCACGTCGCCCAATCCGCCGTGTCCCACCAGGTGCGCCGGCTGGAGCAGGAGCTGGGCGTCGAGTTGCTCGAGCGCACGACCCGCTCGGTCGAGCTCACCGCGGCGGGGCGCGTGGCGGTCGCCAGGGCGCAGGCGGCGCTGGCGGAGGCGGACGGGATCGTCGGCGAGCTCGACGAGCTGCGGGGCCTCGTCCGGGGAACGATCCTGATCGGGGCACTGCTTCCGGCCGGGCCGCTGGATCTGCCCGCCCTGCTCGCGGAGTTCAGCCGCCGGTACCCGGGGATCGAGATCGAGTTCCGCGAAGGGACCTCGTCCTACATGCGCGAGCGGCTGGCCGCCGGCGAGCTCGATGCCGCGTTCGTCCTCGAGGCCGACCCCCAGCCGCCGGAGCTCGGCCGGAAACAGCTGTCCGAGGCCGAGATGGTGCTGGCCATGAGCCCGGCCCATCCGCTCGCCGCCAAGGCACCGTTGCCGATCGAGCGGCTCGACGGCGAGAACCTGATCGCGTTCCGGCGCGGGTCGTCGGTCCGGCTCTCGCTCGACCGCGCGCTCGAGCGGGCGGGCGCCCAGCCTCGCATCGCCCTCGAGGGCTCGGACCTGCTGCTGATCCGGGCGCTCGCGGCGCAGGGCTTCGGCGTCGCCGTCCTGCCGCGATCGTTCGCCGAGTTCCCGGGCCCCCCGCTCTCCATCCGGTCGCTCCGCCCGGCGATCCACCTGCCCGTCGTGCTCCTGTGGCGCGAGCGCCGCTCGCAGCCACCGGCAACCCGGGCGTTCCTCGACTTCGTCGCCGACTACGTCAGTCGAGGTTAGATCAGCCGGCTCAACAACGCCGGGGCTCGGCTTCGCCCTTCGGGCTCCGCCTCACTTGTCCAGGGCGTCCGCCAGGAACTCGCGAATCTCGGTTCCGGCCGGCCCGTTCGGCGCGTAGAGCGCGTCGACGTGCCCGGCGTTCCGAGCCAGGTACTGCTCCGAATCCGGGAAGAAGCTCGCGACCTTCCGGCCCTCCGAGGGAGTCGTGATGTCGTCCATCTCGCCGGAGACGACCAGCACCGGCGCCTCGGTCGGCTCCTGGGTCTCGGGATCGACCGGCGGCTCGTAGACGTCGGTCGGAGGCGGGAAGGTGAGGCAGGCGAGGTATGCGGTGCCCGGGGAATACGCGATCTCGCGCGTGGTGAACGGCTCGAAGGCGTCCTGGCGGTACTCGCCGATCGCCTCCTCGAGCTGTGCCCGGCGCTCGGACTCCGATGCGTACTTGTCCCAGATCATCGGGTAGTCGTTGCAGCTCACGATCCACTGGCCGGCCGTCTGATAGCGGTCGTCGTTCCGGATCCCCACCCGCGCCGGGGAGACGAGCTTCTCCCATGCCGTCGGGTCGCCGTCGACCAGGTCGCTCAGCGCGCGGTCGAGCTGGAGGTAGCTCTCGGGCGGGCTGCCCGAGGCATCGATCAATGCGGTCACGGCGTCGATGACCGGACGGCGCTGCTCGCGCAGGGTCTCGACCCCTTCCTCGAGCCGCGCGATCGCGTCGCCCTCGCACCCGGGCGCCCGATCGCACGCCAGCCCCAGTGACCTGATCCCGGTTCGCGGCAGGCTCGGGTACCACGGGTCCTCGCCGAACGCCGGGTACGCCGAGTCGAGGACGAGCGCATCGAGCCGGTCGCCGTGGCGGTAGGCGTAGGACTGGGCGAGGAAGGTGCCGTAGGAATCGCCGTAGAGCGCGATCGTCTCGTAGCCGAGCGCCTCGCGGACCGAGTCGATGTCGTCGGCGGCCGCCGAGGTGCGGTACGAGATGAACTGGTCCCCCAGGCGCCGGGCGCATTCGGCCACGGTCACGAACTCCGGGCCCTCCCCCGCCTGCAGGTCCGGGCAGTCGAACTGCTCCGAGAGGCCCTGGCCGCGCTGGTCGACCAGCACCATGTCGTGGCTCTCCAACAGTGGGCGCATCAGGCGCTCGAACGTCCCGCCCGTGCCGCTCGACGGATAGCCGGGCCCGCCCTCGACCATGAAGATGGCCCCCTCGGAGGGCGCGCTGCGGTCGCGCCGCGGATAGACCGCGAAGCCGATCTCGGTCGTGCCGTAGGAGGCGTCCGCGCGCTCGAACGGGACCTCGATCGTGCCGCACCGGTACTCGGGCTTGTTCGGCAACGGGTCGCACTTGTCGAGATCGGAGAACGGGATCGAGCCGAACTCGGGCGCGGGCGCCGGCGCCGGCGTGGTCTCAGCGGAATCGTCCCCGTCGTCGCCCCCGCCGCACGCGGGTAGGAGCAGGGCTCCGGCCGCCAGCGCTCCCGCCAGCCTCGTCCACCGGCCCACCCCGTGCGCCATACGCGCATCGTACGCCCCGGCGGGATCGGGCTACTTCGGGGGCAGCGACGAGGCGAAGCCGGCCCCGGCCTCCACCCACCCGGCGAGGTCCGCCGGCTCGGCGATCGCGGCGGGCTCGACGACCACCATGCCCTTCGCGGGCCGCCCGGTGAAGTCAAACTCCCGCGTGTGTTCCTCCCGGAGCGCCTGTGCGGCTTCGTCCGGCTCCAGCCGGACGATCAGGTCCTCGCCCAGGATCCCGCACGCCATGTTGCCGCTCACCATCCAGGCGATCCCGCCGAACATCTTGCGCTCGGTGAGGTCGCCCCGGAGGGTCAGCAGGTCACGGACGCGCTCTGCGAGGGCCTCGTCGTAGGCCATCGAGCGAGCCTACTCCGAGCCCGGCAGTGGGAAGAGCTTCAGGAATCGACGGATCACCGCTCTCTTCCCCTCGAAGGTCACGCTTCCCGCGCTCTCGGCGTCCGCCGGTGAAAGCCCGGTCCAGAGCAGCCCCGTGAGCGTGCCCGGGTCGGTCGCGATCACCGCTTCCGGTGAGTCGGCGGGACCGCGGGCGACAGCGAGCGCCCCGCCGGCGACCGCCACCGAGAAGCGCTGCCCGTCGAGTCGCAGCTCGAGCGTGGCGTCGAGGCCCTCGGCCGCCTCGGCGTCGAACAGGGTCTTCAGCGCCAGGACCGTCGAGTCGACACCGATCCGCATCCCGCCCGGTGGGAACGGGGCCAGAGCGCCCCACCGCCCCAGCCCGATCACTACCGGCTCGAGCTCGCGCCCACGATCGGTCAGCTCGTAGACCCAGGCGCCCGCAGGCGGATCGAGCTTGCGCCGAACGACCACCTCGGCCGCCGTGAGCTCTCGCAGCCGCTGGGTGAGCACGTCGGGGCCAAGATTCGGCAGGCCGGCGCGCAGGTCCGTGAAGCGCTTCGGGCCGAGCAGCAGCTCACGCACGACCAGTAGGGCCCACCGTTCACCCACCAGGTCGAGCGCGCGGGCGATCCCGCAGCTGTCGCCATAGGTTCGCTTGCCGGTCACCGGGATACCTTAGTTCTGTCGTCGTTCACTACGACTTGTTAGTTGGTTTTTCCAATCATATGCTACGGTGCTCCAACTAGCAACCCGAAGGAGGAGAAATGAGTGAGCGCGATACATACCCCCACGGCGTCCCCTGCTGGGTGGAGGCCCTGGTCCCCGATCCCGATACCGCTACCGACTTCTACGCGGGCATCTTCGGCTGGCAGTTCGACGGCCCGGGCAAGATGCCGGACGAGCCCTCCTCCGAGTACTTCGTGGCCCGGATGCGCGGCCGTGACGTCGCCGGGATTGGCTCCCAGCCCGACGGCGCGCCGCGCCCGGTCTGGACCACGCACGTCCGCACGGACAGTGCCCACGCCACCGCGGAGGCGGCCGCGGCCGCGGGCGGGACCGTCGTGCGAGCACCCTTCGACGTGCCCCCCGTCGGCCGCATGGCGGTTCTCGCCGACCCGGCGGGCGCTCGATTCGTTGCCTGGGAGGCCGACGGTCGCGAGGGCGCTCAGCTCGTCAACGAGCCGAGCGCGTGGTCGATGAGCGACCTCCACACCCCCGACGCGGCCGCCGCGGAAGAGTTCTACGGCTCGGTGTTCGGCTGGAACCGCGAGTCGTTCGGCGGACCGGTCTCGGTGTTCCGCCTGCCCGGCTTCGTCGGCGGCGAGCCGGAGCAGCCCGTTCCCCGGGATGTCGTCGCGACCATGGTCGACACCGGAGCGGAGTCCGGCATTCCCGCGCGCTGGCGACCGGACTTCTGGGTGGCCGACGTCGACGGGGTTGCGGCCCGGGCCGCGGAGCTCGGCGGGAGCGTGATCGAGCCGCCGTCCGACATGTCCGGCCTCCCGATGCGCGGCGGTGTCGTCGCGGACCCGAGCGGCGCGGCGTTCTCGGTCACACAGTTGCTCCTCCCATGAGCCACGCCGGCCGCGAGCCGGGCTGACGCCCGATCTGCGACGTCAACGAGCCATGCGTCTGCCCGGCGCCTAGCTGCCGGTCACCGGCCGGTCGCCGACCCAATAGCGCGGTCCGGGGCCCAGGCTCGCGGCGCGGTCGTTCGGGTTCGAGAGCTTGCAGCGGTCCAGCGACAGGCATCCGCAACCGATGCATTCGGTCAGGCCCGCCCGCAGGCGGTGCAGCTCGGCGATGCGCTCATCGATGCGCGCCGTCCAGCCGCTCGAGAGGCGCGACCAGTCGCGGCGCGTTGGCGCGCGGTCCGGCGGGAGCTTCGCCAGTTCACCGCCGATCTCGTCGAGCGTCAGGCCGATCCGCTGCGCGAAGACGATGAAGGCGATCCGCCTCAGTACCGGCCGCGGATAGCGGCGATGTCCCGAGCCCGCGCGCTCGGACGTGATCAGTCCGCGCTCCTCGTAGAAGCGGAGCGCCGAGGCCGCCACGCCGCTGCGCCGCGCAACCTCTCCGATCGTCATCAACTCCGACATCGGCACCCAGCGAATCACATTCGGGGCTTGACTTCAAGTTCACTTGAACTTGTAACGTCCGGAGTACACACGATTGAAAGGAACTTCATGACCGCGACCCAGACAGCGAGCGAGCGCATCACCGAGGAGGTCACGTCGTGGCCCGGCGTCACCGCCGGTCCCGGCAGTCGAGGCGAGTTTTCGTTCAAGGTCGGGCGCCGGGAGATCGGCCACCTGCACGGTGACCACGCCCTGCACATCGGCTTCCCCAAGGACGTCTGGTACGAGCTCTACGAGGAGGGCCGGATCGGCTACCACCCCGTGTTCCCCGGCAAGCCGGGCTACGCGGCGCGCCGGATCGACGACGCCGACGACGTGCAGGACGTGATCACGATGCTGCGGATGAACTACGACCGCGCGATCGCGAAGCACGGCCTCCCCGAGGACGGATAGGCGGGGGTTACTTCGGCTCCCAGAGCGCGAGGTCTCCCGCCGCGGGCGTGGTGACCACGCTGCGCCGGCCGACCGGGCCCTCGCGGGGCTCGAGCAGGACGGCTGCGCCCAGTTCCCGGGCGCGCTCGGTCGCCTGGCGGACATCGTCCACCTCCACATAGGGCAGCCAGAGCGGCTGGTGGACGTGGCATTGCACCACCCCTCCCCCGCCGAACCCGCCGCCCAGCTCCATCGCGGTGTACGACTGATCCCCGTGCACGATCCGCTCCGACCGCCAGCCGCAGAGCTCGCCGTAGAACGAGGTCGCGCGCATCGGGTCTCCGGTGTGCAGCTCGAGGTGCACGACGGGCTTGGGTTCACCGGCCATCACCACTTGTGACCTGGCCCCCGGCGAAAACTCATCGCGACCGATAGGTATTGGATGAGCGACGTAAGGCGCGAAACTGACTTTGCCCGCCCGGCAGGGCAGTGTTCTTGCGGACCGGGTGTCTAGTGTCTTGGACGCAGATGGCGACGCAGGCACAGACGCCGGTCCTCGAGCGGGAGCTGCTCGCGGCGGCCCGTGAGGGCGACGAGCAGGCGTTCTCGAAGCTGGTCGAGCCCCGGCGCGGCGAGCTCCACGCGCATTGCTACCGGATGCTCGGCTCCGTCCAGGACGCCGAGGACGCGCTCCAGGAGGCGATGCTCCGCGCCTGGAAGGGACTGTCCCGGTTCGAGGGCCGCAGCTCGCTTCGCTCGTGGCTCTACACGATCTCCACCAACACCTGCCTGAACGCGATCGAGCGCCGGCCGAAGCGCGTGCTGCCGATCGACTACGGGCCCGCCGCCGACCCCGGCGTCCGTGCCCCGAAGCCGAGCGAGCCCGGCGCCCCGATCGTCGAGTCCGTCTGGATCGAGCCGTACGCCGACGAGCACATGCAGATCGCCGACGGGCTCGCGGGCCCCGAGGCGACCATCGAGCAGCGCGAGAGCGTCGAGCTCGCCTTCGTCGCCGCGTTGCAACACCTACCGGCCAACCAGCGCGCGGTGCTGATCCTTGCGCTCCGTGCTCGGCTTCTCCGCGCAGGAGGTTGCCGACGCGCTGGACACCAGCGTCGCCTCCGTCAACAGCGCCCTGCAGCGCGCCCGCAAGACGGTCGACGAGAAGTTGCCCGATGAGAGCCAGCAGGAGGCGCTTCGCAACCTCGACGATGCCGAGCTCCGCGAGTTGGTGGAGAACTACTCGGCGGCGCTCGAGGAGGGCGACATCGACCGGATCCTGGCGCTCCTCACGGAGGACGCGACGTGGTCGATGCCCCCGCTCGTCAACTGGTACCGCGGCAAGGAGGCGGTCCGCGGCTTCCTCGAGCTCGGCCCCGCTCCGCTGCGGTGGCGCCACATCCCCACTCGCGCCAACGGGCAGGCCGCGGTCGGGTGCTACATGTGGGACGAGGACGCGGGCAAGTACCTGTCGTTCTGCATCGATGTGCTCACGCTCCGCGGCGGCAAGATCGCCGCCGTCACGGCGTTCATCGATCGCGACGTCTTCCCGCGGTTCGGGCTGCCGGACGAGTACCCGGCCTAGCCGCCGCCGTCCCGCGCCGCGAACTCACGCAAGCCGGCAAGCGCCGCCTCGCGGTCGTCGGTCATCGGCAGGCGGCCGCTGATGCCGGTGATGTCCATGACCCGCCGAACCCTCGGGAGCGGGCTGAGCACCACGAGGCGGGCGTCGGCGCGCTCGATCCGCTGCTGGGCCCGGAGCAGCATCCGAAGCCCGGTGGCGTCGACGAACTCGCAGCGGCTCAGGTCAATCAGGACGTTCGGGATCTGGAGGCCGACCACGAAGTCGATCGCAAGGTCCATGCGCGCCTCGTCGGCGAGGTCGAACTCGCCCACGATCGAGATGGCGACGATGTCGCCGTCCATGGCACGCTCGATCTCAGCCAACCTTGCCTTCCCCTTGGTGCACTCCGAAGCACCCTGCGGCCGACGAAGTGGCCCGCATCAGTGCGGGTGACCAGGTGCGTGAGCGTACGCCATCGCACAGGGCGGGCCAAGGCGGATTGCACCGCCCTGGCCCTCACCTGCACGAAATCGGCTACAGGTTGACGGCGCGCATCCCCGCTTCGTCGTAGCGCTTGCCCGCCGCCGCCGGAACCTCGGCGTCGATCCGCGCGAGGTCGTCAGCGGTCAGCTCGACGTCCGTCGCGGCCGCGTTCTCCTCGAGATAGGGGCGGCGCTTGGTGCCCGGGATCGGCACCACGTCGTCGCCCTGGGCCAGGACCCACGCGAGGGCGAGCTGGCCGGGCGTGCACCCCTTCTCGGATGCGAGGTCCTCGACCTTGGCAACGAGGCCCAGGTTGCGCTCCAGGTTCTCGCCCTTGAACCGCGGCCCGGTCCGGCGGAAGTCGTCGTCGGCGAGGTCCTGCGGAGAGCGGAAGCGGCCCGCCAGGAAGCCGCGTCCGAGCGGCGAGTAGGCGACCAGGCCGATGCCCAGCTCGCGCAGGGTCGGCAGGACAGACTCCTCGAGGTCACGGGTCCAAAGCGAATACTCCGTTTGGACCGCCGTGATCGGATGAACCGCGTGGGCGCGACGGATCGTCTCCGGCGCCGCCTCGCTCAGCCCGATATGACGAACCTTGCCCTCCGCGACCAGGTCGGCCATCGCTCCGACGGTTTCCTCGATCGGAGTGTTCGGGTCGACGCGATGCTGGTAATAGAGGTCGATGTGATCGACGCCGAGGCGCTGCAGCGAGACCTCGATCGAGCTGCGGACCCACTCGGCCGAGCCGTCGGCCGGCCCGACCGTCGACATGTCGCCGGGCGTCGCGTTGTCCATCCGGCGCGAGAACTTGGTCGCGATCACGTAGTCGTCCCGGTTGCCCCTGATCGCGCGTCCGACCAGTTCCTCATTGGTCAGCGGTCCGTAAAGCTGGGCGGTGTCCAGGAAGTTGACGCCGAGCGCCAGCGCGCGGTGGATCGTCGCGATCGCCTCGCCCTCGTCGGTCGTGCCGTAGAAGGCCGACATGCCCATGCAGCCGAGGCCCTGTGCTGAAACCTCGAGTCCTTCGGTTCCGAGTTTGCGTGTTTTCATGGTCAGCTCCTTTCCGTTTCATCCCCCGTGATTCACGGTAGGAGCTGAAGCGCGCTCTAAGTCAAGGCCCGCGCGGCCACATCTCCTTGACTTCGAGCGCGCTCTAAGTCCTACCCTGCTGATATGGCCACCATGACCGCCCCCACCGCGACCGAGACCACCACCGACCTGACCATCGCCGAGGCCGCCGAGGCCGCGGGCCTGAGCGTCCACACGGTCCGCTACTACGAGCGCGCCGGCCTGCTGGCGCCGATCGAGCGCAATGGCTCCGGACACCGCCGGTTCACCGAGCAGGACGTCGAGTGGCTCGTCGTGTGCACCAGGCTGCGCGCGACCGGCATGCCGATTCGCCGTGTGCGCGAATACGCCGAGCTGGTCCGTGACGGCGACGGCAACGAGGCCGCGCGCCTCGAGCTGCTCGAGACCCACCGCGCCGAGGTCCTGGAGCGGCTCGCCGAGGTCCAGCGGAACCTCGAGCTGATCGACTACAAGATCGGGCTCTACCGCTCGAAGACCTGCGGCTAGCTCTAGGCCTTCGCCTTGCGCTCGAGCGCCTTCGCCTGACGGCGCAGGTCCGCGCTTTCGGACTTCGCCGCCTTCAGCCGCTCCTTGGCCTCACTGAGCGCCTTCGTCGCGTCGTCCACCGCGGCCTGCCGGCGTTCCTCGCGATCCGACGCCTCGCCGAGTGCGCGCTCGACCCGCTTCAGCTCGCGGCCGGCCTGCGCTGCCTCACGCCGCTTCGCGGAATTCCCCTCCTTGCGCTTGCCGGCAGCCCCCTTTCCCTTCGGCGCGGCCGAGACGGGTCCCGAGAGGCCGATCGTCGCGCCCGCCTGCTCGCGCTCGAGGCGCCCCGCGACGACCCGCTCGCGGAGCTCGGGGTCGGCGGCCGCGGCGCGCAGGGTGCCGTCGACCAGGTCGAGCGCCTGCTGGGTCGCCGGGTGGCCGGCGTCGCCTGCTGCCTTCTCGGCCGCGTCGATCACGGCCTGGGCCGCCTCGCGCTCGCGGGCCGCGGCGGCTCGCCATTTCTCGACCTCCTTGTCGCCGCCCTCGAGCGCCGCCTGCTGGGCCTTCTCCAGCGCCTGGCTCGCCTTGGCGAACGCGCGCACTGGCTTCGGCTGGGCGAGCGCGACGACGTTCAGGAGCCACGCCGCCGCGCTCGGCCGCTTCAGCTTCTTGACGCGGTCGGCCTCCTCGCGATCGCCGTCCGAGCGAAGCCCCTTCGCGAGCTCGTCGCGCGCGGCGACGAACTCGCTCGGGTGCTCGCGATAGAGGTCGTCGAGCGCGGTCAGCTCGCCTCGCCCTCGTCGATGATCGACAGCACGTTCCCGGCGGGGTCCTTGAACCAGGCGATCAGCGGTCCCTCGCCCCGGTAAACGCCCTTCTCGTCGGTCTCGATCTCACTGCCCTCATAGCGCTCGAATTGGACTCCGCGCTCGGTCAGGGCGTCGACCGTCGCCTCGACATCGGCGACCGGGAAATTCAGGATCGTGAACGACGCCGGCTCGTGGTTTTCCTTCGGATAGATCAGGGTGCCGCGGTCGCCGGCCAGCTCGAGCGTCAGCCCGGCCTCGTTCTCGGACACGTCCAGTCCCAGCGTCTCGCCGTAGAAGCCCTTCGCGGCCTCGATGTCGTTCACCGAGAAGCCCTGGAACGCCTTGCTGCTCTTCAGCATGGTCATCTCCTTCCGTTCGCTTTCACCAGTAACGACCAGGCCGACCGCGGCGATTCATCGGTCGGAGGCCACCTTCGGCAGCCAGGCGCGCACCGCCTCGGCGATCGGCTCCATCTTGCGCAGGGTGTGCGTGCCGGGAACGAGCGTGACGGTGCGCTTCGGCCCCTCCGGTGGGACGCCGAACTGGTCGCTCTCACCCTGGACGACCAGCGTGGGCACGGTCACCGCCTCGAGCTCGTCGAGGCGATCGGGCGCGCGCGGCTTGCCCTTGCGCTGCGGCGGCTGCACCGGGAACGCGAGACACAGCACGGCCACCGCACCCAGCGCTTCCGCGGTCCGGCAGGCGACACGCGCGCCGATCGAACGGCCGCCCGTGATCAGGTCAAGGTCCTGGAAATCGCCGGCTGCGAGGTGCTCGACCACCGCGGTCCATGCGGCGTCGAGCTGCTTCGCGGGTGCGGGCGACCGCCGTCCGGCGACGCGGTAGGGCTGCTCGACGAGCGCCACGCTCACGCCGAGGTCAACGGCGACGTCCCGGGTCGTCTGGATGTCCTTCGACTCCACCCCGCCGCCCGCGCCGTGGCCCATGATCAGCGCCGTACCGGCGTTCGCAGCCTGGTCGACGTGCGCCCGTGCGGGCCCGTGCGGAGTCTCGATCTCGACCGCGGTCACTCGTCGGACTGTAGATGCCAGTTGCGCGCGGCGTGGTGCGCCGGGCGGCGCAGCGCGTTCACTCCGAAGCGCTCGCGGACCTCGTCGAGCGCGAAGTCGAGCTGGTACCCGCCGAGCCGGTCGAGCGGCAGGCCGAGCTGGACGCCCGCTCCGCGTGGCGCGAGGTTCGAGACCGCGATCCCCACCATCGTCACGCCCCGCTTGCGGAGCATCGGCATCGAGGCCGCCAGCAGCTCTCGGGCGGTCGCCAGCACCGGGCCGCTCGCCGACGTCGCGTGCGCGAGGGTGCGAGAGCGCGTCGCGCGGGTGTAGTCGCCGAATCGAAAGCGCAGCACCACGGTCCGCCCCGCCCGGTCGGCCTTCCGCATCCGTCCCGTCACCCGGTCGACCAGGGCGATCAGGATCGCGTCGAGCTCGCTCGGCGACCTGCGCCGCAGGCCGAATGCGGACTGCGAGCCGAACGACCGCCTTCCGGGTCCGGTTCGCACCCGGCGGCGGTCGCGGTTGTTCGCGACCGCGTGGAGGTGCTGGCCCGCCGCGCGCCCCAGCATCCCGACCATCACCTGCTCGGGGAGGTCGGCGATCTGGCCGACCGTCCGGATCCCGTGCCGGTGAAGCTTCGCGGCGGTGGACGGCCCCACGCCCCAGAGCGTCTCGACCGGCAGCGGGTGCAGGAACTCACGCTCGCGCTCCGCGGCGACCACCAGGAGGCCGTCGGGCTTCGCGGCACGGCTCGCCATCTTCGCCAGCACCTTCGTCCGGGCGACCCCGACGGTCACCGCCAACCCCACCTCCTTGCGCACGCGCCCGCGAAGCCGCCGCGCGATCCGCTCGGGCGAGCCGGAGATCCGCTCGAGGCCCCGCACGTCCAGGAACGCCTCCTCGAGCGAGAGGCCCTCGACCGCCGGCGCGGTGTCGCGGAAGATCTCGAACAGCGACCGGCTCGCCTCGGTGTAGGCGGAGAAGCGCGGCGGCACGAACAGCGCCTCAGGGCAGCGCCGCTTCGCCTCGGTCCCGCCCATCGCTCCCCGGATGCCAAACGCGCGCGCCTCGTAGCTCGCCGCCATCACCACGCCCTCGCCGACGCAGACCGGCCGGCCGCGTAGCGCGGGGTCGTCGCGCTGCTCGACCGACGCGAAGAACGCGTCGGCGTCGGCGTGCAGGATCGTGGCCTCGCGCGGCACGAACGTATGTTCGCACCGCGCGAGGTCGGAACTATGGCTGCGCTGCCGTCAGCGGTTGGGCCGCAGCTGCGCCCGGATCTCGCCGCCGGCGAACTCCGTCGAGTGGACGTTCGCGTACACGACGCCCGCGCGCACCGCGCGCTTGAGCTCGTCGAGCTCGCCCGCTGCGATGCCCTGGTTGGGGCTCGTCGCGAGCACGTCGTCGCTCGTGACGTCCCCGGTCAGGGTCGCACTGTCTGCCGGGCACGCGGGCGTTCCCGCGGGCCCGTTGCCGAGGTTGCTGCAGATGAACACGACGATGCCGCCGTTCACGCCCTTCTGCGCGAAGTGCAGATGGGCCTGGGTCACGTCGGGGATACCCGCGTAGCGCAACTCATACTCGATCGGCCCGCCGCCCTTCGGCACCTTCGCCTCGAACTTGCCGCTGGCATCGGTCGAGATCGCAGGCACCTCCTGGTAGCCGCTCAACGTGCCCTTGACTTTCGGCCCGTTGGTGGCCAGCGCCACCGCGACCCCGACTACGCCGAGAACCGCGATGCCGCCTGCTACAGCGATCCGGAACCTGCTCCCTTGCATGCTCCCACCTCCTGTTGGTACGGCGGGCCGGAGACGGCGCCGCCGGTGCCCCAAACCTACGTCTCCCCCGCGCCGGGGTCAACCTTCCCGTCGGCGCCGTCCCTTAGCCTGCGCGTCGCCGTGTACGACACGCTCCTGGCGCTCCACCTGATTTCGGCTGCGATCGCGTTCATCACGGTCGTGATGTTCAGCGCCTGGGCGGTCGGCGCGCCGATCACGCGCGGCGGGTTCGCCCTCTCCGATGCGGCTTGGAACCTAAGCGGCGCGGGGCTCCTGATCTTCGGCGTCTGGCTCGCGCTCTACGTCGACGGCTACGAGCTCTGGGACGGCTGGATCCTCGCCGCGTTCGCGCTGTTCGCCGCGGTCAGCGTGTTCGGAGCGCAGGCTCGCAATCAGGTGCTCGGCGAGCTCGACGCCGAGGCGGCGACGGAGCGGCAGGTGACGATGTGGCACTGGCTGCGAACCATTGCGCTGGTCGGGATCCTCGTCCTCATGGTCTGGAAGCCGGGCGCATGAGCCTGCTGGCGACGATCCGGCCGGACGATTGGAACCTCGCGCTCTTCCTGCACGTCCTCGCGGCTTTCGTCATGGTCGGGGCGCTGGTCACGGCCGCGGCGTACCTGTTCGCCGCGCGGCGGGACGGCTCGCTCGAGCTCACCCGCGCGGGCTTCCGCTCGCTCCTGATCGCCGCGCTGCCGGCATTCATCGCCACGCGCCTCTCAGCGCAATGGCTCGTTTCCAAGGAGGGCCTCGAGGACGCGGAGCTCGCCTGGCTCGACTTCGGGTTCATCACGACCGACGTTGGGCTGCTGGTGCTGGTCGGCGCGACGGTCGCCGCCGGACTCGCTGTGCGCCGGGCCGAGGGCGTGCGCGGCGTCGCGCTCGCCGCCTGGCTGGTGGCGGCGCTGATCGTCGTCTACGCCGTCGTCATCTGGATGATGGCGACGAAGCCGGCCTAGAGCTGTCGGGCGTCCCAGTAGCGCTCGATCCGCGCGACGAAACGCTTTGGCTTCTCGGCGAACAGACGCTCCCCGTAGGCGAAGGCCTCGCCCTGGAGCTCCGCTCGCCGCGCTTGGATCTGGCCCCGGAGGTGCTCGCGCTGGTCGCTCGTCAGCGCAGGCGCTTCGTTTTCGAGGTAGGCGGTCAGGACCACCAGGTCGTGATCGTCGCCCAGGCGGTCGGAGAGCTCGTGCGCCTCGTCGGCCGTCGCCTTCAGCACCTCGGGCCACGCGCGGCGGACCAGGCGCAGGTGGTACCAGAGGTCCTTGGAGCGCTTGCGCCATTCGTGCAGGGGCTCGTCCGCGGGGTCGTCGCGGGCGTCGCGGAGTGTCTTTCGCCCGCGCGAGTAGGCCCTCTTCAGTCCCGGCCGCAACAGCTCGAAGCCATCCTCCCCCAGCGGCCATTCGTCGATGGCGACGTCGCCCTGCTCGATCTGGACTGCGACGCGGTCCCGAACGGCGGCAAGCTCTGACTCGTCAACCTCGTCGTCACCGACGACCAGCGCGCGCACGGTCCACCAGCCGCCCGGCGGAGGGTCGTCGGCAAACCGCTCCGCGAGGGCATCGAGCGTGTCGGCCCTGACCTGGGCATCGCGGACGTCGGACAGCTCCCGGCCCGCGGCCCGGAAACGAGCGTTCTCCCGCTCGTAGACCTCCTCCCCCAGCGCCGGGCGCACGAGCTTGAGCGTCGCTCGGAGCTTCTTCAGGTCCTTGCGCGACTCGTGCACCGCCTCGACCGGATCGGCGTCCGCGTCGCGCAGCCGCTCCACTGCGTCACCGGTGCGGCCGTGCGGCGACGCGGCGAATGCCCTCCGCCTCGGCCTCCTTCCTCTTCAACCGAAACGTGGTCACGTAGGGGCTCCTTCCGTGGCGAGGGTCTCGTTGAGGTACCTGCGGTCGCCCGTGACCTCCTCGCCGAACCAGGGCGGCGGCTCGAACGCATCCGCGGAATCCTCGTCCGGGAACTCGACCTCCGCGATCCGCAGCCCCTCGAGCGGTCCCCGGAACACGTCCAGCTCGACCTCGAATTCCCCGAGGGGGATCACGTGGCGTGTCTTCGCGATCCGCCGGCCCTCGGTGAGGTCCCACAGCGATTCGAAGACTTCGGGCTCGATCGCGATCTCCTCCTCGGCCCGGGTCCGCCCGGTGCCTCCCTTGACCGTCAGCCAGTGCTGGGCGCGCACGCGCCGCACCCTCACCTCCGCGCCGCCGCGGTCGTCGGCGAGCGCGAGGTAGCCCTGCTCGATCTCCGAGCTCCCGGACGGCTCGCGGTCCGGCTCCGAGCCGACGAGGAACTTCCGCTCGATCTCCATGGTCTGAGTATCCCCGGGCCGCGCCGTCTGAACGCGCCGGGGGGCGTGTACGGTGCCGGTTCACCGTGATCGATTCATCCCGTCGCTGGGCGGAACCCGACCGCAAGCCGTCCTACGCGGGGCTCCCGAGCTTCGGCGAGGAGCCCTGGTCCGAGGATCCAGCCGACCTCGAGGGCGTCGATGTCGCGATCGTCGGTGCGCCGTTCGACTGGCTCGCGACGGACCGCCCCGGTAGCCGTGAAGGACCGCGGGCGATCCGTGTCGCCAGCCGGCCGGCCGGACCCGGAGGTCGGAACCGGCGATCGATGCCACCGAGCGCCTGAAGCTCCTCGACTACGGCGACGCGCCGGTCGTCCCGTTCGAGGTCGAGATGTCGCGGGCGGCGATCGAGGCGACGGTGGGCGAGGTCGTTGCGGCCGGCGCGATCCCGTTCACCCTCGGGGGCGACCACTCGATCACCCTCCCGGCGCTCCGCGCGTGCGCGAAGCGCCACGGGAAGCTCGGCCTGGTCCACTTCGACACGCACACCGACACCGACACCGAGACCTATCTCCACACCGACAACCACGGCACGATGATGCGGGCGCTGATCGAGGAGGGCCACGTCGACCCGGCCCGCTACGCGCAGGTCGGTCTGCGCGGGACCTGGCCGGGAACCGAGGTCTTCGCCTGGCAGGCCGAGATGGGCATCGCCCACTTCACGGCCGAGGACGTGCGGCGGCAGGGGATCGACGACATCGTGCGCGCGGCGATCGCGATCGCCGGCCAGGGCCCGTGCTACCTGAGCGTCGACATCGACGTGCTCGACCCGGCGTTCGCCGGGCCCACCGGGACGCCCGAGGCCGGGGGCCTCGAGTCGCGCGAGCTGGTGGCGGCCGCGCGGGCCCTCGGGGAGGCGCTCGACCTGGTCGGGGCGGACCTGGTGGAGGTGGTCCCCGGCGGCTGGGGCACCGCCGACCCCGCAGCGGTCACGGCCGCCGGCGTCGTGACGGCGACCCTGACGGGTATCGCCGCTCGCCGGCCGGGCCGCGAAGCCTGAACGCGCGGCGCGAGCCGCCCGGCTAGTCTCGGCCGCCCCCTCCCAGGCTGGCGATCCGTGCACACCGACATCCCGACCCGCAGCGACGTCGAGCGCCTCATGACGGTGCGCAGGGACGGGTGCGTTTCGATCTATTTGCCGACATCGCCCGTGCCGGCCGAGGCGGACGCGGCGCGGATCGACCTGAAGAACCTGAGCGGCGAGGCGCGCTCGCAGCTCGCCGAGATCGACATGGACCGCCATGCCGTAAGGGACATCGAGGAGGCGCTCGAAGCCGTCGCGGGGGACGACGGGTTCTGGGCCCGCCAGGGCCGGAGCCTGGCCCTGTTCGCGACGCAGGCGGGCGCGCGCAGCTTTCGCCTCCCCAACCGGCTGACCCGGATGGTCGAGGTCTCCGACCGCTTTCACGTCAAGCCGCTCCTTCGCACGCTCACCTTCCCCCAGGCGGCGTTCGTCCTGGCGCTCTCCCAGAATGGCGCGCGTCTGGTCGAGGTCACACCGGACGATGCGCCGGTCGAGGCCGAGGTGCCGGAGATGCCGGCGGACGCGGCGAGCGCGGTCGGCAAGGCGTCGCTGGGCGACCGCTCGGCGGACCGCCGGATCCAGGGCTCCGAGGGGAAGAAGGTCCGCCTGCGCCAGTACGCCCACCGGGTCGAGCAGGCGCTCCGGCCTCGGCTCTCGGGCATGAACCTGCCGCTGATCCTCGCGAGCACCGAGCCGCTCGAGTCGATCTTCCGCGCGGCCAACACCTACCCCCATCTCGCCGAGCCGGTGATCCAGGGCAGCCCGGACGAGCTCTCGGATGCCGAGCTCGCAGAGGCCAGCCGGAGCGTGCTCGACGAGCTCTACGCGAAGGAGCTCGCCGACCTCAGGGCGCTGTATGACACGCGGGTGCCGCAGGGCCGGGCCAGTGACGACCTGGCCGAGATCGCCCGCGTTGCCACCTTCGGCGCGGTGGACACCGTCTTCCTCGATATCGACGTGACCATCCCGGGGTTCGTCGACGAGGAGAGCGGCGCGCTGACGCTCGACGACGCCGACGACGCGGCGAACTACGGGGTCGCCGACGAGATCGCGCGGCGGGTCATGCTCGCCGGCGGCAAGGTGCTCGCGGTGCGTAGCGCCGACGTGCCCGGCAGCGGATCGGTCGCCGCGATCCTCCGCTACGCCGTCTAAGGCGGTGTCCCTGCTCAGACGCACCGCGGAGCTCGCCGAGGAGTACCTCGACGGGATCGGCGACCGGCGCGTCGGAGCGCTCACGGGCTACGAGGAGGCGCTGGCGGGGCTCGACCGGCCGCTGCCCGAGCAGGGCGCGGCGCCCGAGGCGGTGATCGAAGAGCTCGCCGCCTCCGTCGGGCCGGCCACCGTGGCGAGCGCCGGGCCGCGCTACTTCGGCTTCGTCACCGGCGGGAGCCTCCCGGCGGCACTGGCCGCGGACTGGCTCGTCTCGAGCTGGGACCAGAACGTCTTTTCGCGCACGACCTCGCCGGCCGGAGCGGCCGTCGACGCAGTCACGGAGCGGTGGGTCCTCGAGGCGCTCGGCTTGCCGGTCGACGCGGCCGTCGGCTTCGCGACGGGCACCACCACGGGCAACCTGGTCGGGGTCGTCGCGGCGCGCAACCGCCTGCTCGCCGACGCCGGGTGGGACGTCGAGGCGGACGGGCTGGCCGGATCGCCCGGCGTGCGGGTCCTGGTGGGCGAGGAGGTGCATCCCTCGCTGCTGAACGCGCTGCGGATGGCGGGCCTCGGTGCGGGCCGCGCCGAACGCGTTCCGGTGGACGGCCAGGGCGCGATGCGCGCGGACGCCCTGGCCGAGGCACTGGCGAGCGAAGCCGGCCCGGCCCTGGTCTGCGCGCAAGCCGGCAACGTCAACACGGGCGCCCTCGACCCCGTGGGCGAGATCGCGGCGACAGCGGGTGAGCGCGGGGCATGCTGGGTCCACGTCGACGGAGCGTTCGGTCTCTGGGCGGCCGCCGCGCCGTCGCTCCGCCACCTCGTCGACGGCGTGGAGCGGGCCCACTCGTGGTCGGTCGACGCGCACAAGTGGCTGAACGTTCCGTACGACACGGCCCTGGCGATCGTCGCCGACCCCGCGGCCGCCCGCGCCGCGCTGGGCGCAAGCGCCAGCTATCTCCCCGTCGCCGAGGACCGCGAGCCGGGCGAGCTGGTGCCGGAGATGTCCCGGCGATCCAGGGCGGTGCCGGTCTATGCCGCGCTCGCCTCGCTCGGGCGAAGCGGGCTCGGCGCCATGATCGAGCGCTGCTGCTCGCACGCGCGCCGCCTGGCGTCGGCGATGGACGAGCTGGACGGAGCGGAGGTCCTGAACGAGGTCGTCCTCAACCAGGTGCTCGTGCGCTTCGACGACGACGATCGGACCACCCGCGAGGTCATCGACGAGGTGGTGCGCCGGGGCGACGCCTGGCTCGGCGGCACCGTCTGGCAGGGCCGCGCCGCGGTGCGGGTCTCGTTCTCGAACTGGTCGACCACGGATGCCGACGTCGACCGCCTGGCGACAGCGTTCACGGACGCGCTGGGCGCGGTCCGGAGCTGACGGTCAGGCTTCTGGAAGCCGCTCCCGGGCGATGTCGCTCCGGAAGCCGGCGTCCTCGGCCTCGACCCGGCGGGCCTCGGCCAGCACCTCGTCGACCTGGTCGATCGGGAGCACCACGGCGCCCGAGGAATCGGCGAACACGTACTGGCCGGGGAAGACGCCAACGCCGCCGATGACCACGGGCACGTTCACCTGGAACGGCGTGACCTCGCTGCCGCCCCAGTGCGTCGCCTCCCCCGAGCAGTAGGCGGCGAAGTCGTACCCGGCGAGCTCGTCGAAGTCGCGCAGCCGGCCGTCCGTCAGCACCCCGGCGCAGCCGTGCTCATGGAGGCGCATCAGCTTCGTCCCGCCGCCCATCGAGGTGTCGGTGTAGCCGTTGCTCGCCAGCACGACCACCTTGCCCTCGGGGTCGCCGCCGACCGCCTCGTAGAAGAGGTTGCCGAGGTTGTAGCGCTCGGGGTCGAGCCCGGCCGAACAGCTCGGGAAGTACGAGATCGTCACGGCCGGCCCGAACAGGGTCCTCCCCGGCGTCGGGGTGACCAGGTCGAGGATGTGGCAACGGTGACGGTGCATCCTCCCCGTCGCGTCGACCAGGTCGGCGCACTTGAGGCCTTCGACGTCCTTCATCCCGCCAAGCCTTTCAAAATCGTCAAGAATCGCCCGCGTGGCTTCGCGAATCAACTCCTTGATCGAGACGACGCTCGGCCAGACGACGGTCGGCCGCGACGCGTGGCGTTCCTGGTCCTCGGCGACCTCGAAGGCCTGCGCCGCCGGCTGCGGTGAGCGCACGCAAAGAGGGCCCGCCGGCGGCGCCGACGGGCCCTCGTGCTGCTGCGCTCGTCGCTCAGGCAACCGCCGGCCGGGGGGTGTACCGGGCGGCGAGGCCGCGCTTGCGTGCCAGCCAGGCCACGGGCGCCAGGGTCAGGCGCTGAACCCAGACGGGCGGAAACGCGCCCTGGACCTCGTCCGAGAACTCGCGCACGAACAGCGCGAGGTCAAGCGGCTTCGGCATGCCCTTGCGGTTCGTCCGGCCGTCCTCGGCGAGCTCGACGGCGGTCTCGAACAGGTTCTCCATCCGAAGAGCCGGGCGGACCTCGACGCGGACCCGAGCCGTCTCGTCGCCGCCGTTGGCGAACTTGTGCGCCGTGCCGGGCGGGACCACGACTACGTCGCCGGCCTTCGCCGTCACCTTCTTGAGTCCCTTGCGGAAGTGCATCGTTCCGCTCACGACCTCGAAGCGCTCCTCCTGGGTCGGGTGCACATGCATGCCGGGCACGTGGCCGTCGGGGCTCAGCTCGAGGTCGAAGGCGAGCAGCTCGCCGTTGGTGTCGGCGGCCGTCTTACGGAACGTGATCCGCTCGCCGCTCAGGGGGTTCTCGATGGTCTGTCCTGCGTGTGCCATTGTCGCTCCTTGTCGTCGGCGCCCTCTCGGGGCGGGATCGATTGGTCGCGATCAAGGCTCTCGCCGCGGGCCCTTTTCCTCGTCGGCCCGGCTGACGATTTCGGGTCGCCTCGGAGGAGGAACCCGGGTCCTCCTCGGGGATGACTCGCGTCAGCCCTGAGGCGGCTGGCCGGGGCTGACGATCCCCGACTCGTAGGCGAGCACCACGGCCTGCACGCGGTCGCGCAGCCCGAGCTTCATGAGGACGCGGGCCACGTGGGTCTTCACCGTGGTCTCGCCGACCACCAGCGTCTCGGCGATCTCGGCGTTCGAGAGCCCGCGCGCGACGAGCTCGAGGACCTCCCGCTCGCGCGGAGTCAGCTCGTCGAGGCCTGCCGGCTCCTCGCGCGCCGGTCGGGCGCGCGAGAAGTCCTCGATCAGGCGACGGGTGACCGACGGCGCGAGCAGCGCCTCGCCTGCCGCGACCACCCGGATCCCGTCGATCAGCTGCTCGGCGGGCACGTCCTTGAGGAGGAACCCGCTGGCCCCCGCGCCGAGCGCGTCGTAGATGTACTCGTCGAGATCGAACGTCGTCAGGATCAGGACGCGGGCGCTTTGGTCGTCGTCCTCGGTGATCCGCCGGGTCGCGTCAATGCCGTCGAGCTCGGGCATCCGGACGTCCATCAGCACCACGTCGGGGCGCAGGCGGCGGGCGCTCGAGATCGCCTGGTGGCCGTTCGCCGCCTCGCCCACCACCTCGAGGTCGTCGGCCGACTCCAGCACCATGCGAAAGCCGCTGCGCACCAGCGACTGGTCGTCGGCGATCAGGACCTTGACGGTCATCGGTCGAGCGGCAGGGACGCGCGCACCAGGAAGCCTCCGTCGGGGCCGGCGCCGGCGTGCAGCTCGCCCGCGAGGGCGGCGACCCGCTCGCGCATGCCGACGAGCCCGTGGCCCGCTGCCTCCCGGGCGTCCGCCGCCGGACCCGGGCCGTCGTCTTTCACCTCGACCACCAGCTCGTCGTCACCGTAGCGAAGCGTGACCCGGCTCCGGACCCGCCCGGCGTGCTTGATCGTGTTGGTGAGCGCCTCCTGGACGATCCGATACGCGGACAGGTCGACCCCTTGCGGCAGGGGACGAGCGGTGCCCTCGACCGTGAAGTCGACGCTGAGCCCGCTCGACCGGGCGTTCGCCAACAGCCCCTCGATGTCGCCCACGCCCGGCTGCGGGGCGCGCGCCGCCTGCTCGCCCTCGCTCCGCAGCACGCCGAGCGAGCGGCGCATCTCGCCGAGCGCGCTCCGGGCGGTGTCCTCGATCGTCGCGAGCGCCTCATCGGCCCGCGCGGGGTCGCGGTGGATGATCCTGCGGGCGCCCTGCGCCTGTACGACGATCACGCCGACGCTGTGGGCGACGACGTCGTGAAGCTCGCGCGCAATCCGGGCGCGCTCGTCCGCGAGCGCGATCTGCGTGCGCTGCTCCTGCTCGAGCTCCAGGGACGCGATCCGCTGCCGGCGCGAGCGGGAAACGCGCCCCGCGAACCAGGGGGTGGCCGCGATCAGGCCGCCCGACCAGATGAAGTTCGCGAACTCGATCTGGTCGGACGCCACCACGGTCGCCCAGAGCCCGGCCACAGCCAACAGAAGGCCGGCGACGGCGGGACGATCATCGGCGTAGACGCCGACCGAGTACGAGGCGACCACCCCCGCGGCGAGCGACGCGAACAGCGGCGGGTCCTGGTCCGGTGCCCCAGCCTCGGGGAACGTGAACAGCGCCCCGCCGAGCGCCTCGTTCAGGATCGCCGTCGCACAGAAGATCGCGATCACAGCCACCGGGGCCTGGCGCCGGAACGCGAGCGGCAGCGTCAGCAGCAGGCCGCCGGCGACGTTCAGCGCGGCCGGGCCCTCCGTGCCGTGCAGCGCGAGCTGGAGCAGGAGCGCGGCGGCGAGGGCGGCGGCGAGCAGCCAGTCTGACCTTTGCGGGCGCATCGCGGGCCCACGCTAGCGCGGGCGCCCGCCCATCTCGTCATCCGCAAGGAGGAGGGGGAAGATGCAGTTCCCACCAACGGACGGAGGCACGATGCAGGACGCTGAGCGGAATCCCGACCTCGACGCGCTGGTCGGCAGCTGGGCGACCGAAGCGACCCACCCCGAGTTGCCCTCGATCGTGGTCCCGGGCGAGGTCGTGTTCGAGTGGCTCGAGGGCGAGCGCTTCCTGATCCAGCGCGCGCGGAACGACCACCCGCAGTTCCCCGACTCGATCGCGATCATCGGCGGCCCCGCGGATGGGCCCGCCATGCACTACTTCGACTCGCGCGGCGTCCAGCGCGTCTACGAGATGAGCTTCGACGACGGCGCCTGGAGGATGTCCAGGGACGCGCCCGGATTCTCGCAGCGGTTCGAGGGGACGTTCGCGGACGACGGGGGGACCATCGCCGGACTGTGGAGGCTCTCGCGCGACGGCTCGAGCTGGGACGACGACCTCGCGATTACCTTTCGCCGCTCGGAGGCGACCGGTTGAGCGCGATGGTCTGACCGGCGCCTCAGTTGGTGATCCGGAAGGTCTCCTTGGCCGGTGTGCCATCCCTGTTCTTGCTCACGTCGGTCGCGCGAACGCGGAATACGTGCTTGCCCACCGGGAGAGTCCGTTGCAGAGGTGAGGTGCACGCCGCGTACACCTCGGCGTCAAACCTGCATTCGAAGGTCGAACCGGGCTCGGTCGAGGTGAACGCGAACGTCACCGTGTGATTCGTCCCCGTCGCAGGCGGCTTCGCGGTGACGATCGTGTCGGGGCCCGTCGAGTCCTCGGTGTAGGGGAACGCGGCCGAGCAGGGCGAGGTGTTGCCGGCGGTGTCCGTCGCCCTCACCCTGAGGTTGGTGGTCCGATCCGATGGGACCGTCGCGGTGATCCCGCTGGTGCCGTTGAAGACCGTGGCCGTGCCGGTGCCCAGGACCGGGCCCGTGCAGCCCGCCTCGCCGTAGACCCTCACCGTCGAGCCCGCGGCGGCTCCGGTGCCGCTGACCTCGGGGGCGTTGTCCTTGGAGGGCGAGTCCGGGTCGGTGTCGGTGATCGTCGGCGCGAGGGGGCCGGGCGCCGACCCCTCGATCCGCACCATCTTCGCCACCGACGGCACGCCGTTCGAATCGATCGCGAACAGCATGTAGACCCCCGGCGGCGCGATGTTCGGGTTCGCCGGGGTCTCCGCGACGAGGCTCCCGCCGTTGGCGGTGAACTCGAGCGGGACGTAGCGCTGCTCCATGTTCACGGAGTGGGTGACGGCGCCCAGGCGCATCATCGCCAGCTTGTCGATCGAACCGGCCTGCGGCGTGCCGACCGAGAACGAGTTGCCGTACGACACCACCCCGGGCGCGGAGGTGATCTCAGGACGCGGTGCGAGTTCGCCCGAGCCGTCGTCCTTGAACAGGTAGGGCGGGGTGAAGATCTCGGCGTTCCTCGCCAGATAACCCACGGCGTTGCAGTCCCCGCAGATGCCGCCGCCCGCCGAGAGCACCCGTCCGTCGGGCAGGAGGAGCGCGGACGAGTGGTACTGGCGCGTTACCTGCATCGAGTCGAGCGTCGTCCACTCGCCCGTCGCGGGATCCCAGAGCTCGGCGGCGTAGACGCCGGCGTCCAAGTCGACGAGCGACTCGCCGGACGAGTTCCCGCCGGTGGCGAGCACCGTGCCGTCGGCCAGGACGGTGAGGTTGTGCTGCCGGCGCCCGTTCTCCATCGGAGCGGTCGGCGCTACCTGGGGCGTCGACCCGTTCAGGTTGATCGTCGTTGCGCTCGGCGTCGAAGGACCACCGCCCGCGACGAGGATCTTGCCGATGTCGTAGAGCGCGTGCGAGCCATAACTGCGGGCAATCGTGTCGCGCTGGCCGAGTCCGGTCCACGAGCCGGTGCCGGACGTGTCGAGGCTCCGCATCGTCGTCGAGGGGCCCGAGAAGAAGGCCCGCCCGTTGGGCGCGACGTCGATCCACGGATAGAGCGGCAGGTCCCGCGACGCGGTGCTGAGCGCGCGGAAGCTCCCGTCGGTCTTCCGCACCTCGGGCGCGTCGACCCGGCCTTCGACGCCGTCGGTGACCAGCATCTCGCCGTTGTTCAGCGGGGTCACGCTCGGGTACCAGCGCTCCTCGGCCATGTCGGGGCCCCGGTCCCACGCATTGGTCTCCTCGTCGAAGGTGTACGAATTCGGGAGGCCGTCAAGGGCGGAGTTCTTGTTCCCGCCCGCCGTGAAGAGCGTCCCGTCCATCAGATGGGCGAGGCCGCTGCAGAAGATGTTGAAGCCCGTCAGCATCGCGTCCACGTGCGAGCCGCTCGTGGGATCCCAGACGGTGGCCCGGGTGAAGCTGTGGTCGTCGACGCCGAGCTGGTCGGCGCTCGAGTCGTAGGCCAGGACCTTGCCGTTCTGGAGCAGCGCCATGTGGATCCCGACCACCGGCCAGTCGATCACCGGCCCCCACTGGCCGACCTCGCCCTCGTCGCCGGTGACCGCCGCGGCTGCCACGGCGGCGTCGGCCTCGGTCGCCGCCTCCGTCCGCTCGCCGAGCCACTCCTCCATCGCGGGGGTGACCTCGACCGAGTCCTCGGCGATGTGGCCCTCCACGGTGTTCACCGGGTGGGCGGTCGCGCTCATCGGAATGAGGCAGGCCAGGATCAAGGCCGCGAAAACGGCAAAGCCGAAAGTCTTTTGTCCCACTACGCGGCTCGCCCCCCGAGCTAGGTTCCAGAGATCAGGCGCGCATCGTCACAGCGGGCTCGGCCCTCGTCAAGACGCCCTACCTCAAACCGGTACCTAAATACCCAAGAATGAATTCGATCCTGATCAGCGCTTGACCAGTTTCAGGGTCCTGTGCTTGGTTCTGGGATCGCCTCCGGTCGGCGTGAAGGTGACCGCGAGCTTGACCTTCGCCTCGCCGCGTCGCGTCAGCCTTCGCTTCGTCGCGCCCTTCGGCCTCACCGCGAGCTTCACCGTGCGGGGCCCGCCGGCCGTCGCTTCCGCCCCCTTCACCTGTTCCGTCGCCGCCAGCACGATCCGACCGGCGCCCGGGACCTTGGCGGGCAGGCTCGCGGTTCCGTTGCGCTTGTCCAGCTTCACCTTGCCGAAGCTGAAGGCGTTGTCGGGGAGGCCTATCCGGATCATCCTGGCCACCGACGGCACGCCGTTCGATTTGATCACGAACAGCATGTAGACCCCGGGGGGTGCGATGTTCGGGTTCGCCGGGGTCTCCGCTACGAGGCTCCTGCGGCTGGCGGTGAACGAGAGCGGAACGTAGCGCTGCTCCATGTTGACCGAGTGCGTGACGGCGCCGAGCCGCACCATCGCCACCTTGCCGATCGAGCCGGCGTTGCGGGTGCCGACGGTCATCGGCTCGTCGTAGTCCACCACCCGGGGCGCGGAGGTGATCCGCGGCCGCCGAGCGAGCTCACCCGAGCCGTCGGCCTTGAACAGATACGGCGGGGTGAACACCTCGGCGTTCTTGTTCAGGTAGCCGACGCGGTTGCAGTCGCCGCAGATTCCGCCGCCCGCCGAGAGCACCCGGCCGTTGGGCAAAAGAAGCGCGGAGGAGTGGTACTGGCGCGTCACCTGCATGGCGTCGAGCGTCGTCCACTCGCCGGTCGCCGGGTCCCAGAGCTCGGCGGTGTAGACGCCGTTCTCCATGTCGACCAGCGGCTCGCCCGATGAGTTCCCGCCGGTGGCGAGCACCGTGCCGTCGGCGAGGACGGTGAGGTTGTGCTGGCGGCGGCCGGTCTCCATCGAGTCCGTGGGCGTGACCTCAGGCATCGGCCCGTTGATGTCGATCGTCATCGCGCTCGGGGTCGAGGGGCCGCCGCCGGCGACGAGGATCTTGCCGACGTCATAAAGCGCGTGGCTGCCGTAGCTTCGGGCTTGGGAGTCGCGAGTACCGGCCGCCGACCAGGCGCCGGTGCCGGACGGGTCGAGGAAGAGCATGGCCGTCGACGGGCCCGAGTAGAAGGGCCTCCCGTCGGGCGCGACGTCGATCCACGGATAGAGCGGCAGGTCCGTCGCCGCGGCGCTCAGCACCCGGAGGGTCCCGTCGGTCTTCCTGACCTCGGGCGCATCAGGACGGTCCGAGACCCCGTCGGTGATCAGCATCTCTCCATCGTTCTAGCGGGGTTACGGTGGGATACCAGCGCTCCTCCGCCATGTCGGGCCCGCGACTCCAACTGCCCGTCTCGTGGTCGAAGGTGTGGGTCTGCCTGATTCCGGGGGACTCCCCGCGCTTGTTCCCGCCGGCCGTGAACAGGGTCCCATCCATCAGGTGTGCGAGGCCGGTGCAGAAGATGTTGAAGCCGAAAAGCATCGCGTCGACGTGCGTGTTGGCGGTGGGACTCCAGACGGTCGCCCGGGTGAAGCTCTGGTCGGGGTCCCCGAGCCGGTCGGCGCTCGAGTCGTAGGCGATCACCTTGCCGTCGGGCATCAGCGCCATGTGGATCCCGACCACCGGCCAGTCCATCACCGGCCCCCACCGGCCGACCTCGGCCTCGTCGCCCGTGACCCCTGCCGCCGCCAGCCGCGCGTCCGATTCCGTCGCCGCCTCCGTCTGCTCGCCGAGCCACTCCTCCATCGCGGGCGTGACGGCGACGGAATCCTCCTCGATGTGGCCCTCCACGGTCTTGACCGGGTGTGCGGGCGCGCTCACCGGTGCAAGGCACGCCAGGACCAGGGCCACAAAAGAACCGACGCCCAACGCCCTCTGCCGCATCCGCTCGCCCCCAGGCTCGTTTTCAGAGATTGTGCCGGATCCTCACACCCCGCTCGACCCTCGTCAAGGCGCGGCAGGGGCGTGGAGGGGGGAGCGGCGCTCAGCGGTCGGCGAGCGCGAGCCTGCCGGCGAGCGCGAGAAATGCGCCGCCGAACACGCGGCGCATCCAGGCCACGACCCGCGGCCGCGAGATGACGTGCCTTCGGACCGTGGCCGCGAACACGCCGTAGACGGCGAAGACCGCGAACGTGACGAGCATGAAGACGGCGCTGAGTCCCAGCATCTGCAGGGACGCGTGCGACTCCGACGTGCTCACGAATTGCGGCAGGAAGGCGAAGAAGAACAGCGTCAGCTTCGGATTGAGCAGATTGATCAGGACCCCCGAGACGATCACCCTCCGTGCCGGCAGGGGCGCCGAGTCGGCTGCGGCGGCGAGCTCGCTCTTGTCCCTGAGCATGCTCCACGCCATCAACAGCAGGTACGCGACGCCCAGGTACTTCAGGACCTGGAAGGCGACCGCGCTGGTGTGCAGGAGCGCGGCGAGACCGGTGATCGCCGCCAGCATGTGCGGGACGACGCCGAGCGTGCAGCCGAACGCGGCCACGACGCTTGCGCGCGCGCCGCGCGCGAGGCCGGCCGCGAGCGTGTAGAGGACGCCGGTCCCGGGCGTCGCGACGACGATCAGGGTCGTCAGGAGGAACTCCGTGCTCACGACCGGCCCAGCGTAGAGGTTCAGCCATGCACGCTCGCCGGCGCCTCCGCCCCCGGCCGCACGGTCGGCGTTGCGACCAGCGCGATGATCGCAACCACCGCGCCCACCACGGCGACCGCGGCGAATCCGTCCGCGTACCCGGCGACGAACGTCGGAGCCGCGGTCGCGATCGCTGAGATCGCCGCGACGCCGAACGCCGCGCCGAGCTCATGGCCGGTCGTCATCAGGCCGGACGCCAGCCCGGCCGTTTCCTCACCGATCTGGCTCATCGCCGCAATCGATGCCGCTGGGAACACCAGGCCGACGCCGAAGCCGAGAACCACGAACCCGGGCAGGACGTCGGTTCCGTAGCTCGCCGTGTCCGGGGCGACGAGGAGCAGCAGCCCGCCCGCCCCGACGAGCAGCAGGCCCAGCGCGCTGAGGTTGCGGGAGCCGATCCGTGGGATGAGGTTGTTCGCCACGCTGGCGGCGACGCCGATCACGACCACGAGCGGCAGGAACGCCAGGCCGGTCTCGAGCGCCGACCAGCCGAGGATGTCCTGGAGGTAGAGCGTGTTGAGGAAGAACACGGCGACCAGGAGCGCCGTGGCGACTCCGATCAGTCCGACCCCGGAGACGAGCGAGCGGTTACGCCACGTGCTCGGCGGGAGAATCGGCTCCCGGACGCGTCGCTCGACCAGGAGGAACGTCGCCAGCAGAGCAGCCGAGGCGATCAGCAGGAGCAGGGTCCTGGCGGAGCCCCAGCCGTGCTCGTTCGCGCCCTCGATTCCGTAGACGAGCAGCACGAGGCCGGCGACCGCCGTCAACGCACCGATGACGTCCAGCTCACGCCCGGTCGCCGTCGGGCGCGTGCCCGGGACGATCCGCAGCACACCGAGCGCGGTCGCGACGCCGATCGGCACGTTGATGAAGAACACCCATTCCCAGCCGAGTCCGGTGGTCAGGACGCCGCCGAGAACGACGCCGGCCGCTGCACCCCCGCTGCTGATCGCGGCCCACGCCGCGAGGGCGGCATTGCGCTGGCCTCCTTCGTAGGTGGTCGTCACGATCGAGAGCGCGCCGGGGGTGAGCATCGCCGCGCCGAGCCCCTGCACCGCGCGCGCGGCGATCAGCGCCTCGGGCGAGGGAGCGAGTCCGCTCGCGAGCGAGGCGAGGGTGAAGATCGAGAGCCCGGCCAGGAAGATCCGGCGCCGGCCGAAGAGGTCGGTGGCCCGGCCGCCGAGCATGAGGAGACCGCCGGTGAAGAGCACGTAGGCGGTGATCACCCACTGCAGATCGCCTTCGGGGAACGCGAGGTCCTCGGCGATCGAGGGCAGCGCAACGTTCACCACCGTGATGTCGAGGATGACCATGAACTGCGCGAGGCCGAGCAGGATCAGGGTCGTCCAGGGCTTCCTCTCGGAGCCGGAGTCGATCGCGTCGGCGGGCTCGTCGTGGGCTTGCATCTCAGTCTCCTTCTCGTCTGAACGGTCGTCGCTAATACCCTGTGGGGGTATAGCACACATACCCCCCGGGTGTATTCCGAAACCAAGCGCAGGCGCCCCGCGTCAGTCCGTGTAGCGTCGAGAAATCGCCAGCGACGAGTACGAACCCGGTAACGGCGAGCTGACCAGCGACGAGGGCGGACCCCAGCTGCGCTACCGCTCGGCGCGCGGACGCTGGGTGCTCGCCGCGGTCATCCTCGGCTCGGGCGCGGCGTTCCTGGAATCGAGCGTGGTCACGGTCGCCCTGCCCGAGATCGGGCGCGACCTCGATCTCGAGCTCGGCGGCCTGCAGTGGGTGATGAACGCGTACCTCCTGGCGCTCAGCGCGCTCATCATCACGGGCGGCTCGCTCGGCGACCTCTACGGGCGCCGGATCGTGTTCGTCATCGGCCTGATCGGGTTCGCCGCCACCTCGCTGCTATGCGCTCTCGCGCCGAGCGGCGAGGTGCTGATCGTCGCCAGGATCCTGCAGGGCGTCACCGCGGCGCTGCTCGTGCCGGCCAGCCTGGCGATCGTCGAGGCAAGCTTCGCCGAGGAGGACCGCGGCAAGGCGATCGGAGCCTGGGCCGGCTGGTCGGGCATCTCGAGCCTGATCGGGCCCTTCCTCGGCGGCTTCCTCGTCGACAACGCCTCCTGGCGCTGGGTCTTCGCGATCGTCGTCGTGGTCGCCCTCATCGCCGCCTGGATCGGCGCCCGCCACCTTCCCGAGAGCCGCGCGCAGCGATCCCGCGCAGCCCGCCCCGACTGGACGGGGTCGGTCCTGGTCAGCCTCGGACTGGCCGGTCTCACGTACGCGCTCGTCGAGGCCGGCGGCGGCGGACTCGGCGACGCCGGCGTTCTCTTCGCCGGCGTCGCGGGCGTCGCGTTGCTGATCGCGTTCGTGCTGTTCGAACGCCGCACTTCGGACCCGATGCTTCCCCTGGACATCTTCCGCTCGCGCCAGTTCTCCGGGGCGAACGCCGCAACGCTCGCCAACTACCTGGCGATCGGCGCACTGTTCTTCTTCCTCTCGCTCCAGCTCCAGAACGTGCTCGGGTACTCGGCGCTGGAGGCCGGCGCGGCGACGTTCCCCGCAACCGTGATCATGCTCGTGCTCTCCCCGCAGGCCGGCGCCCTCGGCCAGCGAATCGGCCCCCGGATCCCGATGACCGTCGGCCCGGTGGTGCTCGGGGCGGGACTCGTGTTGCTCTCGGGAGTCGAGCGGGGCGATGACTACGTCAGCGCGATCCTGCCCGGCGTGATCGTCTTTGGCTTCGGGATGACGATCTTCGTCGCCCCCCTGACCGCCGCGGTCCTCGGTGCGCTTACCCGACGCGCAGGCCGGGATCGCCTCGGCCGTCAACAACGCCGCCGCGCGCCTCGCGCAGCTGTTCGCGGGCGCCGCGCTCCCCGCCGCCGCGGGCCTGTCCGCCACCACCGCGGTCGGGCCGGGCGCCTTCTCCGACGGCTACCGCACAGCGATGCTGATCGCGGCCGGCGTCGCCGTCGTCGGTGGCCTGATCGCGTGGGCCACGATCCGCGGGCCCGAGCGGCGCCGCGCGCCCTCGCCACCCAAGCGCGACTCAGGCGTGCACCTCGTGCGCCCCGGAGCGAGAGCCCGCCCGCCCAGAACCCGCCGGCGCGGAGGCCGGCGCCTGAGCCCGGACCGGCGCGAGCTTGCGGTGAGTGCCGACCGATCGGGTACCGGTCAGGCGCAAGGAAAGGAGCGACGATGAGCGCCGAGGACCACGGACCCAGCATCAAG
This sequence comes from uncultured bacterium, assembly GCA_963734015.1. Lineage (GTDB taxonomy): Bacteria > Actinomycetota > Thermoleophilia > Solirubrobacterales > 70-9 > JALZKA01. The sequence continues at coordinate 43,317 of CAVTFG010000012.1, forward strand.
GACGACGAGCTCTACGAGGAGCTTCGCGAGGAAGGCGAGAGCAAGGAGAAGGCGGCCAGGATCGCCAACAAGGCCGGCGGCGAGGATGTCTCGAGGAAGGGCGGCGAGGCCGAGGACTACGAGGAACGCACCAAGGAAGAGCTCGAGGAGCGCGCCGCCGAGATCGGGATCGAGGGCCGCTCGGAGATGAGCAAGGACGAGCTGATCTCAGCCCTGCGAAATCACTGAACCGAGCGCCCTCAGCGGCTCGGTCACGCGCCGCCCAGTGCCACGGCTCCGGCCTTCATGCGCTCTTCCTCGAGGGTGCGCTCCTGGTCGGACGCCCGCTGGATCAGCCGGTCGAGATCGACGCCGCTCAGCTCGGGGTACTGCCCACGGACCTGCCTCATCGCGAGCCAAAGGCACTTCTTGCCGGCGACGCCAAGCCGCAGGGTCTCCAGGGCCATGAACGTTCCGTGATCGGGCTCGCCGGAGCCCGCGCCGCTGAACTTGACCTTGCTTGCCTTCTCGGCGACCCACCCGGTGACCTGCTTCACCGGATTCCGGGTGACGCCGAGCTGGTCCATCAGCTCGGTCAGCGTCTCGCGGTCCTCCTCGATCTCGGCGGCGATCCGCGTCATCACGCCGCCGAGCGGTGAGCCGTCGGCCCGGTCGCGGATCTGCTGGGCGAGCTCGGTTCCGAGCATCGCCCCTCCAAGGTGGTCGTTCAGGTAGACGTCCATCGGTTTGTCGGCCATGGTGATGCCGGATACCCGAATACGGGCATGTCACCGCCTCCCGATACACCGGAAGCGGACGACGGGTGTCGAGCCCGCGACCCGCGGGTTGTCAGTCCTCGACGTCCACTCGAAGCGGGATGTCGCCGTAGCGGTCGGGGTCGATGTCGTCGAGCGTGCCGTCGGTGAGCCCGTCGACGATGCCCATCAGGCCGACCTCGGCCTGCTTGGAGAGCATTCCCATCCGCTTCAGCCCAACCTCCTGGGTCTGCCCGCTCTGCTCGAACAGGACCGTCGCGCTGCCGCGCAGCCCGAACGAGCCGAGCGCGGTGCCGGGGATGTTCGTGCTCGGCGGCTGCGGGTAGAGAGTCACCTTGCCGTACGGCGAGCCGCCCCTGCCCTGCAGCGCGTCGTAGACCGCGATGGTCGCGCGGCGCGATGCGTCGTCGTCGAAATTCGGCCAGTCGCCGTGCGCGGTGGGGTCCGTGATGAATCGCCCGGAGACCGACAGCGGCGTGTAGAAGTCGCTGTCCGGATCGTGGGTGATCTGACCGGTGGCGGGCAGGCCTGCCTTGATCGTGTTTCCGTCGGCCAGCGAGAGGTGCACCACCGGGATCGTGATCGAGGCATCGCTGCCGGTGATCGTCGTCGGATCACCGGGCGCGTTGTTGACCACGATCACCGCAGCGGCGCCCGCGGCCTGCGCGTTGCTCGCCTTCTGCACGAACGGGCAGCTGCCGCGATCCACCAGCGCGATCGCCCCGGCCGGGAAGCCGACGAGGGGCCCGCAGCCGAGGGTCGGGTTCGCGCTCCCGTCCGATACGAGCGCAACGTCGCCCGCGAGTCCATCGTCGGTCGGATCGCTGCCGAAGGTCGCGCCTGCCGCCTTGTAGGTCCCTGCCGCGGATGACGGCGGATCGATTGTCACCTCGGCCGGAAGGCCGTTGCCGTAGCAGGCGGCCTGGCCGTGTAGGTCCACGAACACGTCCACGAGGCCGAACTCGGTCTCGAGGTCGCGGTAGACCTCGCGCACCGTACGGGCCTCCGGGGTGATGTAGAAGCCCTTGCCCGCGCTGTCGCCAGGCAGGTCGGCCGAGCTGGGCTCGTAATCGAGGTCGGGGTTGAAGTCCCGGTTGACGTCGAATCCCTGCTGGCCGTTGCTGTAGTACCAGGCGCGCGGCTGGTCCGCCAGCTGCGGATGCAGCGCCATGACGTCGGACCACGGCATGACGTTCTGGCGCCGCGGGATCGCCGCGCCGTCAGCGTTCAACATCGGGATCGCCACGAGCGTGACCGCGTCGCGCATCTCGGCGGCGCGCGCGGAGCTGCCTCCCATCGTCTCCACGGTGTTCAGCAGGCCACGGGTGCCGTGCTGCTCGTTGCCGTGGATGTTGCTCTGGACGAGCATCACCTGATCGCCGTGACCGACGCGTGCGGTCCAGATCTCCCGGCCCTGGTTCGTCTGTCCGGCGACGTCGACCGCGACCCTGCCCTGGCTCGTCCGCTCGATCCGCTGCAGGGCGGCGTCGACCTGGGCGTGGCTGAGAAACCCGCTCAGCGGCCCCCCGCCGGTCTCGTCGCCGCAGTGCGACTCCTCGGGGTGCTGAGCCAAAGCGGAACGGTTCCCGCCGAGCAGCGCCGTCAGGAGAGCGAGCGCCAGCGCGGCGATCGTCACCCCCATGAACGCACGCGTCCTGAACACGGATGCAGCCGAAGTCGACATTCGCCTCTCCTCTCGGGTCCCGCTCCGCGCCTGCGTTACCCGAAATGCATGAGGACGAAACGAACCCCGGGGCGCTCACGGACAAAGCGCGCCACCTGGCTATTGCTGATTCCCGATCCCCCTCAAGACCTGCTGCATCCGCTGGATCTCGATCCGCTGGTCGGCCTCGATGTCCGCGGAGACCTTGTAGCCCTCGGCCTCGATCCCGCCCCCCGTGGCGCGCTGTTCGTCCACCATCGTCAGCGCACCGCGGTGGTGCTGGATCATGAGATCGCAGAAGAGACGGTCGAACTCGCCTCCGCTGGCCGCGCTCAGGCGCGCGAACTGCGACTCGGTGAGCATGCCGGGCATCAGCCCACCGTCCGACATCGCGTGGGAACCATGGTCGGACATCGCGTGGGAACCATGGTCGGACATCGCGTGGTTTCCGTGAGCGCCATCGTGTGAGCGCCCGGTCGGCAGCTCCTCTCCGCGGGCCGAGAGCCAATCCTCCATCAGGGCGATCTCGCCCTTCTGTGAGATCTCGATCCGGCCCGCCAGCAGCGCGATGTCCTCGCTTTCGCTGCGCTCCGCGACGAGGTTGGTCATCTCGATGGCCTGCTCGTGGTGGGGAATCATGTCCTGCATGAACCCCACGTCCGCGGCCGTGTACCCGGGCGGCTCGATGTCCTCCAGGTCGTCCTCGCTGAGCTCGCTGCCCGCTTCCCCGGGCGCCGCCGGCTGGACGATGCTGGGCGCCGAGTCGTCACTCGATCCTCCGGATTCGCCGCCGAGCAGCGCGATCAAAACAACCGCGACACAGACCGCCGCCAGTACCCCGGCGGCGATCAGCCATAAGGGGGGGATCCTGCGTGACGAGCTCATCTGCGTGTCCGTCGGCATCCTTAGTGCGGCGATCGACTTTACTTGATACCGTCTCGCTGCCGTATTGCAAACGGGCGTCTCGTTCACGTCCTACGCGGTGCGGGGGTCCGCGGCGGGCAGCGGGATCGCTCCCTCAAGAGGAGAGGCGGATGCAAGCTGAATCTGGCGCCCGAGCAGGTCGTGGACGCAGTGTGAAGGGGGCGCTGGGGGCGGTGGTCGCGGCGGCCTTGTTCGCAGGCCTGTGGCCGGCCTCGGTGTTGGCGCAGAGCGATCCGCGGATCGGTCTCGGCGCCGGCTGGCTCGACGCCGAGACGGCCGGCAGCAACATGGAGTTGCTCGGGCACCAGGACCGCCCCGCCGGTTTCTTCGACCCGGCCAATCCGGGCAACTTCGGCTTCCTCAACTCCGACCTCGCGCTCAACGGCGACCACGCCTTCACCGGAAGCTTCAACGGCTTCAACATCTACGACGTCTCCGACCCGGCGGATCCGTCGCTCGCGACGTCGGTCGTCTGCCCCGGTGGACAGGGCGACCTGTCGGCGTACGGCGACCTGCTGTTCATGTCGGTGGAGGAGAGTCGGGCCCGCGTCGATTGTGGAACCGACCCGACCGTCGGCACCCGCTTCCAGGGCGTCCGGATCTTCGACATCAGCGACATCAGCAACCCCGTGCAAGTGGCCGCAGTCCAGGCCTGCCGCGGCTCCCACACCCACTCGCTGGTGACCGACCCCAACGACGCCGACACGATCTACGTCTACGTCTCCGGCACCGCCGGCGTGCGACCGGCGTCGACCATGGAGGGCTGCGTGGACGATCCGCCGACCGGGCCAAACCCGGCACGGTGGCGGATCGAGGTGATCGAGGTTCCGCTCGACGCGCCCGAGGAGGCGGCGATCGTGAACCAGCCCCGGCTCTTCACCAACCCCGAGACCGGCGCGATCGACGGCCTGCAGAACCAGCCGCCGACGCCCCTGCACCCCTCGGGCGCGCCCTGGGGGCCGACCCCGATCACGGACGCCTGTCACGACATCACGGCGTTCCCTGAGGTCGGTCTGGCCGCGGGCGCCTGCGAGGGCAACGGCATCCTGATCGACATCAGCGACCCGGCGAACCCCGTCAGGGTCGACGAGGTGTCGGACCCGAACTTCGCCTACTGGCATTCGGCCACGTTCAACAACGACGGCACCAAGGTCGTGTTCACCGACGAGTGGGGTGGCGGCACCGCGGCGCGTTGCCGGACAACCGACCAGCCGAGCTGGGGAGCGAACGCGATCTTCGACATCGTCGACGGGAAGATGGAGTTCCGCAGCTACTACAAGCTGCCGGTGCCGCAGACGCTGCAGGAGAACTGCGTCGCCCACAACGGCTCCTTGGTACCGGTCCCCGGCCGGGACATCATGACCCAGGCCTGGTACCAGGGCGGCGCGTCGGTGTGGGACTTCACCGACTCCTCCAACCCACGGGAGATCGCCTTCTTCGACCGCGGGCCGGTCAACGCGACCTCGCTGGTGCTGGGCGGATTCTGGTCGACCTATTACTACAACGGCAACGTCTTCGCGACCGAGCTTTCGCGCGGCATCGACGCCTTCGGGCTGACGCCCAGCGACGAGCTGTCGGAGGCGGAGCTCGAGGCGGCGTCCGAGGTTCAGCTCGACCAGTTCAACCCGCAGCTCCAGCCGCGCATCACCTGGGATCCGAGCTTCGCCGTTGTCCGGGCAGAGTTCGATCAGCTGGTGCGGGCGGCGGGGATCGGTGGCAACCTGGCCGCTCAGGTGGACAAGTTCCTCGCCCGCGCGGAGCGATTCGCCGATCGCGGCCAGGCCGACGCTGCCGTCGACCAACTCGAGGAGCTCGCCGGCAAGCTGAACGACACGCCGGGCCAGCAGGCACTGGCCGAATCCATCCTGGAGCTCGCCGACACGCTGCGCTGACCGGCGCGCAACTTGGAACTCGTTCCTCACAACCCCACCCGGGGCGTCTACTCAGCGACCGATGATTACGTCCACGGGCTGGAGGTCCGCGGGCCGCAGCGCCTGCTGTTCTTGTCCGCGGCCTAAGCCGCGCCCTTCCAAGAGGAAGCGGACGACGGGTCTCGAACCCGCGACCCTCGGCTTGGGAAGGGACGTTGCGTGTTAGCTAGTCGCGGTCGACCGCGCGTCTGCGGCTGCCTGCTTCCGCGCAGCCTTCTTGGCCTGCTTCTCCTGCCGACGCTCGAGAAGTCTGCGTTCACGGTTGAGCTTCGCCATCGTGGTCTTCCGCTTGCTCCCTGAAGCCATGCTCTGCTCCTTCTTGGAAAGAGATCGAACGAGTGCTGGGTGCCGGGCGACTCTGGCCAGATGCCCGGCTTGGACGGGTGCTAGCCCAGGCGAACGTTGGCGGCGCGGGGCCCCTTGTCGCCGCGCTCGGCGTCGAAGCTGACCTTCGTTCCCTCGGCCAGGGCCTGGCCGTCGGGTACGGCGCTCTGATGGACGAAGAGGTCGGCGGAGCCGTCCTCGGCGTGATGAAGCCGAAGCCCTTCTCGTCGTTGAACCACTTCACGGTTCCGTTAGTCATGTGAATTCCTCCACGTGCGGTGCGGGCGGGCGCGGAGGATGCGGCGATGCAACGACTGCGGCGCGGGCACTGTTTACGCCACACTCGAATGCGCGGCTGAACCAGACGCTAGCAGCGCATCAACTTCGCTCCGTCCTCAATTCAACCTCCGGCCTAGTCGGGCAGCTCCGCGATCCGCGGTGGCATCTGCCAACACGGCGTGCGATCCGGGACCGGTGCTTCGACCCCCAGGCCCTGCTGCTCTTCCGCCTCCGGTTCCGCCCCCACGCGCCGCAGCTGAGCAGATCCGCGAGCTGGTCACCAAGGGGCGATGGGCATGGCGGCGATCATCGCCGTGGACGACGAAGACTGAGGGAGGGACCTCACCGTCAACACGGGCTAGACGGCGGCGTGCTCCTCGCGCACCATCCGGTCGCCGATCACCTTCGTCAGGAAGGCGAGGCTCCGCTCTGCCTCGTCGATCGTCCCACACTCGACGCTCAGGAACAGGTCGCGGTCGAGCGGATCCAGGATGTGCAGGACGCGCTCCCAGTCGACGGCCCCGTCACCGCAGGCACACCCGACGGGCGTGCCGGTGACGACGCCGCGCTCACGCTCCGCGTGCTCGAAACTGATGTCCTTGGCGTGCACGTGGCGCACGAGGTCGCGGACCTTCTCCAGGCCGTCGTACGGATCCTCGATCCCGGCGAGATAGGAGTTGCCGGTGTCCCAGTTGACGGCGATCCGCGCTGACGGGACGAGGTCGACGATCTTGAGCAGACCGTCGGCCGTCTTCGTGTAGATGCCGTGCGGCTCGATGCAGACGTCGACGTTGTGCCGGCGCGCGACGAGATCGGCCTTCTGCAGCGTGTAGCGCATGACCTGGTGCGCCTGCTCGTCGTCCATCCAGTCCGGCTTGACCATCTCGTCGGTGTTGACGAACCGAGCGCCCACCGCGTCGGCCAGCACGATCGCCCGCGTGAGGCGGTCGACGGCCGCCTCCGGCTTCATCAGCGGGCTGTGTCCGCTGATGCTGGCGACCTTCACCCCGTGGCGATCGCAGATCTCCGTCATCAGAAGAGGGTCCTCTTCCATCGAGAACGAGTGGAAGTAGTGCACCTCGCTCAGCAGCTCCCAGCCGGTGTGCACCATCGGCTCGATCCATCGATAGCCGAGCTCACCGGCGATCTCGACGCCGGCCTCGAAGCTCTTGTCCGAGCTGCGGACGAACTCCATGTTCGCCGCGATCCGGTAACGGGCCATGGGGTGTGGGCTCCCTCCTCGCCTCAGGACGCTCGGATCCGAGTGTCGTCAGCGCTTAGACGATTGTCAAGCAAGCGGACGACGGGTCTCGAACCCGCGACCTTCGGCTTGGGAAGCCGACGCTCTACCAACTGAGCTACGTCCGCGTGGCGGACAATTCTAGGCGCGTTACTCGCGCAGCTCCGACTCGGCGACCTCGCGGCCCATGTCGTCCAGGACCCGCACCTCGGAGAGCTCGCGGTAGGGAATCGGGGTGACCGCGCCCACGCTGCCCTCGCCGTCCTCGACATCGAGCTCACGGAGCGGCAGGTGGCGCCCGTCGCGGGCGACGAGCTCCACGTCGTAGCGGCCGGTGTCGACCGCGTCGTAGATCACGACGAGCACCCAGGAGGCGCGGCCCTGGTAGCCGTAGACGTACCCGACCTCTCTCCCGCCGGGGACCTGCATCGTGGCGGCGTCGAAGTACTCGCCGTTGGCGACCGCGAGGGTGTCGCGGTAGGAGTCGGCGAGGTCGCGGTCGTCGTCGAGGGCGGTCCAGACGGCGAACGCGGCCACGGCCGCCGCCGCGATCGCCGCCAGCGCGGGCGCCGCGATCCTCCGGCGCATCGGCGTCCGGGTCGGGGTCGGCGCCATCCCTCCGGCCACGCGGCCGTCGAAGCCGGCCGGCGGCTCGACCGGCGGCGCCAGGTGGACGAGCTCGTCCGCGACGCCGCTCAACCGCTCGACGTGCGCTCGGCACGCCGGGCAGTCGGCCAGATGCTCGAGCGCCCAGGCGCGCTCCTCGCCGTCCGCGATCCCCAGCGCCAGCTCGGGCGCCAGCTCTCGCAGCCGCTCGCAGCCGCTCATGGGGCCTCCTCCGCGTCGAGGCCCGGCGCCGCCGAGCCCGAGGCGACCTTCTGCATCGCTGTGCGGATCCGCGTCTTCGCGGTCCCCAGCGGGATCTCCTCGATCGTGCTGATCTCGCGCGCCGTGTAGCCGAAGAGGGCCGCGAGCAGGAGCGCGCGGCGCTGTTCCGCCGGCACGTCGGCGAGCGCCTCGCGGATCTCCCCCACCTCCGCGGCGGAGCGGGAGCCGGCCGAGATCCAGAGCGCCTCCTCCGCGTGCTGGATGGCGCCGGGGTCGAGCGGCTCGGTGCGGTGCGCGCGCAGGTGGTCGATCGCCAGGTTGCGCGTGATCGTGAGCAGCCAGGTCGAGACCTTGCCCCGCCGCGTGTCGTAGGACTCGGCGTGACGCCAGGCGCGGGTGAACGCCTCCTGCGCGATCTCCTCCGCCACCGCGGGGTCGCCCACCATCGTCACGGCAAGGCCGAACACGCGCGCCTGGTGGCGGCGGACGAATGCGGTCGCGGCGTCGCTGTCACCGGCGGCGAAGCCCGCCACGAGCGCCTCATCGGAAAGTGGCCACATCTGTTGTTACGTTCGCCGCGGCCGCTGGGATTGCGCGCGATCCAATCCCTCGGGCCTCCTCGCCCGTAGCAAGGGACAGGAACCAAATCTCGACCGTCAGAGGAGGCTACCCGTGCACGTCCGCAAGTCACTGGCCCTGATCGCGATCGTGATCCCGCTCGCCCTCGCCGCATGCGGCGACGACGATGACGACGACACGAGCGCGGCGACCACCGAAACCACCACCGAGGAGACGACGACCGACGACGCCGCGCAGACGGGAGGCGGTGGCGAGGAGTTGACGATCTCCGAGACCGAGTTCGCCCTGGATCCGGCGGATCCGAGTGTGGCGGCCGGCGAGGTGACGATCACGGCCACGAACGACGGCGCCACCGTCCACAACCTGGAGGTCGAGGGCGACGGCGTCGAGGAGATCACGGACGATCTCGATCCGGGCCAGAGCGGCGAGCTGACGCTCGACCTCGCACCCGGTGAGTACGAGATCTACTGCGCGATCGGCGATCACGCCGCGCAGGGCATGGAGGGCACGCTGACGGTCGAGTAGCCGCCTACAGATCGACGGGAGCGCGATGGTCGCCCGCGCTCCCGTCGGGGTGGCCCGCGGGGTCGAGCACGAAGTGCGCGGTCGCCGTGGCCCGGTAGAGGCGGTGGGCGGCCGGCGGGCGCATCTTCTCGGCGGGGTAGTGCCCGAGGTTGTAGTTCTCGGGATCCGGAAACCGGGCGTTGTACAGCTCGACGCCGCGTTCGAAGCCCGGGTCGTCGGTCAGCTCTACCGCATGCGCATCCACGTAGACGGCGCGGGCGCCGCCGGGCAGCACCTGCGAGTCGAAGATCACGATGCTCACCTCCGGCCGGGCCGCGATGTTCCGGGAGTGCCGCGCGCCGGGCTCGGAGATCCAGAAGAACTCGCGGTAGTCGGCGGGCGAGAAGTAGACCGGCGATGCCCACGGGCGGCCGTCGGAGTCGGCCGTGGCGAGCGTCATGAACAGGTTTGCGTCGACGATCTCCCGCGCCATCGCGCCCAGGTCCCGCTCCTCCGCCATCGCGGCGAAGCGTACGGATCCTCACGCAGGCCCGGCGCTAGACTGGCACTCAGGTCCAGACCCACTCAGGGGCGGGACGGGCCGTTCACCGGGACACCAGGCAACTTCGCGCCGTCCATCACGGATGGTGGCGGGGGCTCAGGTCCTCCCAGATCTCAGCGTTCATGTTGTTTTGCACTCGACCCACAACCGGATCCCATGGCTGAGCTCAGCGCCGTCGAGCTCGGCGAAGGCCCCATCAGCATCGAGGTGGACGGGGAGTTCGACCTCGCCGACGAGGAGCGGGCGCAGGAGCTGATCGACCGGGCACTCGAGTCGAGCGCCCCCCTGCTGATCGACCTCACGACCTGCTCGTTCATGGACTCGACGGGCCTGCGCATCCTGCTGCGAACGCACATGCGGGCGCAGACCGGAGGCCTCCGGTTCGCGATCGCGGGATCCGACCCCGCGGTGCGCCGGACCTTGGAGATCACCGGGCTGGACGAGAGCCTGCCGCTCTACGACGACCGGACCGCAGCGCTCGGCGCCCTGGCCGTCGAGGCCACGTAACGGCCGACGACGCCTCGCCGCGCGGCTACGCGTGCAGCGCGACCGCCGGCTCGCGGCTCCACCGGAAGCGGCGCCCGGCCAGCCCACCGCCGCCCCGCAACGCCCGCCGGGCGCGCTTGAGCTCGGCGCCGAGGTCGCTGCCTGCGTCCTCCGCCGTGTCGGCCCCCGGCTCGCCGGCGCCCGCGCACTCGAAGCTCATCGAGACGGCTGCTCCGCGCTCGTCCGAGTCGATCCGCACGTCGCCCGCAAGCTGGCTGACGATCGGGAGCCCGAGGCCCAATCCGGGCGAATCGATTTTCGGCGTCATCCCGCCGCCGCGGTCGGCGACGGTCACGATCAGGCGGCCCCTCAGGACCCGCGCGAGCACCAGCACCACGCCACCGGACTCCGGCCGCTCGTAGCCGTGGACCACCGCGTTGCCGACGATCTCCGAGACCGCGATCTTGACCGCTTCCGCGTCACAGCCCAGCGTCCCCGCGATTTTGTCCAGCGCCTGACGTGCCCGGCTCACGCTGGCGGGCTCGGCAGGCAGCTCCAGGCGCAGATTCGCCGACACGCCGCACCATTACCCGCTCAGGCGCAAGTCACCCACGAATCCGTGGGTGAGCCGTCGATCGCTCTCTAGGCTTCGCCCGGTGAGCGGGAAGTCGTTCCTCGCGGTCATGGCCGTGCTCGGCATCGTCGCGCTGCTCGGGTTCGGGGTGGTCAGCAAGTCGGGCAAGCAGCTCGAGGTCGGCGAGGCGGCGCCGGCGCCGGAACTGCCCGTGCTGACGGCCGGCGACAGGGACTTGACCAACTCGACGGCTTCCATCACCGACTTTGAGGGCAGCTGGGTCCTGCTGAACATCTGGGCCTCCTGGTGCGGCCCCTGCGAGTCCGAGGCTCCCGACCTCGTCGAGTTCCAGAAGCGCCACGGCAACGAGACCTTCACGATCCTCGGCATCCAGACCCAGGACGGGACCGAGGACGGGCTCGAGTTCTTCCGGGACTTCGGGCTGAACTACCCCTCGCTGCGCGACGGCTCGGGCGACTACGCCGACGAGCTCGGCTCGACCGGCGTCCCGGAGACGATCCTGCTCGACCCGGAGGGCGACGTCGCCTATCTCCGCCGCGGCGAGGTCGACGCCGAGCTGCTCGAGGCCGAGGTCGCTGCCGCTGATCACCGCCGCGAGCGTCCCGCCGGAGGAATCGTGACCCTCCGCGCAGCGGCCGTCGTGGCGCTCTTCCTGGCGATGGCGGCGCCGGCGCTCGCCCAGGAGCCGCAGACCACGCTTCCGGACGTCGAGGACGAGGTGATGTGCCCGGTTTGCGGCACCACGCTCGAGCTCGCCTCGGACTCGCAGCAGGCGATCCGCGAGCGCGAGTTCATCCGCGGCCTGATCGCCGACGGCCGGAGCAAGGAGGAGATCAAGGCCGCGCTCGTGGCCGAGTTCGGCGACGAGGTGCTGGCGCTCCCCGACGACGAGGGCTTCGACCTCGCGGCCTGGCTCGTCCCGGGCCTGGCGATCGTCGCGGCGGCAATCGCGATCCTCATCGCGCTGCGGCGCTGGCGCAGGGCCTCGGACGACGACGACCCAGGGCCGGACCCCAAGCCGCTCGACGCCGAGGACGCCGGGCGGCTCGAGGCCGACCTCGAGCGCTACGGGCGCTAGCGCGCGCTCTGCTTCAGGGCGTCGACACCGACGTGGAACTCACCCTGGTTGTCGACTTCGGCGATCCGCAGGCGTACCCGCCGCGAGTCGATCCCGAGCTTCGTCATGTTCGCCTTGACCGTCCGGTAGGGCCGCTGGAGCCTGTCGCCGCGCTTCGTCCAGAGGAGCGTGGCCAGGATGTTCTTGTCCTTCAGCGACTTGATCTTCGCCTTCGGCTTCATCAGGTCGACGCGGAGCTGCTGGTTCGGCGGGGCCCCTGCGAGGCCGCGAGGCGCCGAGGTCGGGGGCATGCCTCCGCCGCCGAACTTGAAGCTGTGCGGCGTGAAGAAGCGGTTGACGCTGTTGTCGTAGAACAGCTTGAACTTCATCTTGTTGACCGCGTTCCGCTTCAGCTTCAGGACGCGGTGCAGGATGTTCACGCCGGGGCTGTCCTGGGTGACGAGCGCGGCGTTCTGCCCCTGCGGTGGGGGCGGCGTGACAATCGGCCCCGGAAGACCGCGGGGGGCCGCCGAGTAGATACTCCAGTCACCGCCGCCGCGCTCGAAGCGGTCCCAACGCGAGAAGTTGCCTTCCTCGAAGCCACCGTTCGGCACGTTGACCGGCGCGGCCAGCGCGATCGACGTGGTCCCCACCGCGAGCACGGCCACAACGGCGACGATTCCCCTAACTCTCATCCTGAACCTCCCCTGAGCGATTTGCCCGGGCAGTGTATGTGTATGTGCGGCAGGGGTCTAGCCGCTGATGCCGATGACGGCGATGGAGGAGGAGGCGAGTTGGCCGTCTGCATCCTCCTGGCAACGGAGGGAGATCTGGTGCGATCCGCGGGCTAGGCGATTCGTGACGAGGGTAACCGCGAAGCTGTCCTCTCGGCGCTCGTTTTCGCCAGGAGTGGCAACCTGAGTCGGACGGCGCCCCGTTCACGAAGATCCGGCATTGCAGAAGGGCAGGCGCCGGCTCCAGCGTCGACGAACTCGCCCGTGGCAACGCGTCAGAACGCGCCCTGGTGATCGGAGTCGAATCGGGGTGTTCACGCATGCGGATGAACCCGCCGGACTCCGGGTCACAGCCAGTATCACTTGTTTGCCCGCCAGGGGAGCGAACTGTGCAGCGTCGAGCGTCTTCTCCTTGATCTCACTGGCCTGTGAGTCCGTTCTTGCGGACATCCCGAGCCTTGACAGCGTCGCGGTTCTCCAGATCCCGGCTCTCGATCGAGTTGTTCACGATGTCGCCGGAGTCGATGAAGCCGGCGGCGTACGCGCCCCCGCCTCCGATCACGAGGACGAGCGCGAGCGTCGAGGTGACGTTCGCGTACGTGAAGTCGCTCGCTGAATCTCATCGGGGGATCGTAGGTCAGCGGTCGAGGACGGTGACCGTTCGCCCGCGCGATCGGACCGGAGCCTTGTACGGCCAGTCCGCCTCGCGGGCGACCTTGACCCGGAACTTGAAGCGCACGTCGTACTGGTAGAAGCGGCCGAAGCGGTACGGAATCTTGTAGCTGCCGTTCGGCTTCGAACGGAATCCCTCGCCGACGGTCTGGTAGGTGTGGCGATCCTGCTTGACCTGCAGCTCCAGGAGCTTGCCCCCGGCCGGGATCCGGGCGCCGAGCCTTCCCAGCTTGCCGCGGAACATGACCTTGCCGCCCTCGGGGACCCTGGCCTTCGACGTTCTGAGCGAGGCCTTCGTTCTCACGGCGAGCCGTCCGCCGAGCGTCGCCTCGGACAGATATCGCTGCGTGCCGGCATACGTCGCGGTCACTCGGCGTGACGGGCCCGCGGGGAGCTTCGACGTCCAACGGCCACGGCCATCGGTCTGAACCCTGGTGATCCGCTCGCGGATCAGGGCGCCGTCCCCGAAGTACTCCTCGATCACGATCTCCTGTCCCGCGATCGGATCGCCCGAGGCCTCCCGGAGGACACCGGCGACCCGGGAGCGCCGGCCGTACGGAATCGTGGTTCGCTTGGCGCCTCCCGGCTCCAGCGCCGCACTCAGATCGACCCCGGACTTGAGCGGGAACGGGAGGGCCATCTCGCGCCCGTCCTCGCGCTGCGTCGTCTCGGCCTGGTTCCCGGCGTTGTCCGATGACGACGGCCTTGAACTCGTACATCCCGGCCGGCGACGGACGTCGAATCGACCCGCGCCTGAAGCTCACCGCCGGTGAGCACCGTTTCCAGCGGTTGCCAGATCCCGTCCGCCCTTGGCTCGATAGAAGAGCTGGCCGCTCGCCACTCCCGAGTGCGCGTCGGAAAAGGTCGCCCGGATCAACTCGGGATCGTCGAGGAGCTGGCTCGTTGAGAACGCGATTTCGGGCGCCTGGTTGTCCACTCGAACCGTGCGCGACGTCGCACGTCTCGATTCCCGGCGAAGTCGACCGCGCAGACGGACACGGCGTTCTGACCCTCGGTGAAGGGAGCGGCGGAGGTGTCCAGCTCATCCATCGCCCGTAAGGAACGAGGCCGCAGGGTTGCAGACGAGCTAGCGAGCGTCCGACCCTGTCATCCAACCAGGGCAGTCGGCTGTCCACATCCTCAACGTTCGACGCCGTTCACTCGAACGGCGACTCGCCGCAAGCCCGAACCCACGATCGTCCGCCGTGAACTGCAAGTCCTGTCGACCCCGCCTCCAGCCAGGCGTCCAACTGCAGAACCTCCAGCCACCACCTCCGGATCCGCATAGTCCGCCAAGGTCAAGCGCAGACCCCGCACCCAAGTCTTCGCCGCGTTACTCTCCTCGCAGCCGCGGTCCTCGTCGCAACCGAGCTCGGCGACGAACTGTGCTTGGCGGTTGCCCCTCCAGCGCTCGATGTGGAAAGCTCCCGGTGAGCCGTCACCCTGGGCAATTCGGCGTGTCTCCCGGCCGTTCTGGTCCGCCATGAAGAGGCGTGCTCGGTGGCCTGCTGCTCGGCGGAGCTTCGCATCGACCCGGACGCCGACGATGCCCGTGTCAGCCGGGGCGGCCCAGCGCACGGACCCCTCGCGGCCCTTCTCGGCCCGGAGGCGGTTGTTGATCTGGATCGCGTTCTCGGCGCTCGGGTTGGCGCAGGCCGTCGTCACGCCGTAGGGCCGGGGCTCGTGGAGGAGTGCGTCGCCGTGGCCCCGGTTGCCGGGGTGGCACTGGATTACGTCATAGGTCGCGCCGGCGCCGGGAGCGCTCGACGGCAACGTGAGCCCGAGCAGCGCGATCGCACCGGCGATGAGCGCGGGTCGCATCACGGCCCGAACTCCTGCTTGACCGCGGCGGCGGTGGAACCGCCGCCACCACCACCCGAGGCGCTCGCCGGCGCCGAGGGCGCGGGCGCCGCCGCCGACTCGACGCCGAACTCCTGTGGCACGGGCGGCGCCTCCGGGGCAACTGGCGGCTGGCTCCGGGGGGCAGCGCCTTCGTCGCCGTCGGGCTCGGCGTCGCGTTGGACGCCCGGCGTTGGCGGCGTCTTGCCCGGCGCCGTCGCCGGGGTGTTGGAGACGCCGGGGTCGCGCGGCGGGTCGATCGGTCGTGGCTCCCCTGGGGTCTCGGTCGAGACCCGGGCGGGCGGCGAGCTTTCGGACCCGCCGATCGTCACCGGTCCGATACCGGCCGCGACGCATGCGGTCGCGGCCGCGCCGCCCCCGAGGCACGCGAGCGCGACCTTGCCCGCACCGCCCAGGCCGGCAAGCTTGGCCGCGAGTCCCGCACCGGCGGCTCCCGCACCGCGTGCGCCGGACATGCCCGCGACCGCGTCGGCCACATCCGACCGCGACACGACGTTGCCGACGGTCTCGCGCACGCGCTCGCCCGCGTCGCCGATGCGCTCGAACAGGGTCGCGTCCGGGTCCACGGCTTCCAGCGCGCCGGGAACCAGCAGCCCGGATCCCATGTCGTGGAGGTGGCCGTTCAGCTTCGCTACGAATTCGTGGCAGCTCCGGCAGTGGGCCAGGTGGTGCTCGGCCTGCAGGACCTCGTCGTCGTCCGCGAGTCCGGCCGCATACGACGTGAGGAGCGGCTCGCGCTCCTCGCACCAGCGTCCGTCCTCAACCATCCTGAGCTTGGCGGCGAGCTCATCGACCCCTCGGGTGATCTCCTTGCGATACGCCCGAGGCGAAAGCCCCTTCACCATCCTGCAGACCTCGCTCGGGTCGAGGCCCCAGCCGTAGCGCAGGAGCATCACGGCGCGCCGTCGGGGCGGCAGGCTGGCGAGCAGGTCGCGGGTGATCTGCGACGCCTCGCGAGTGGTCGCCGAGTCTTCGGGCGTGGCTGCAGAATCGACGACGGCACCGGCGGCCTCGATCGGCGCGATCGGCTTTCGCTTCCGCCGCCGGAGCTCCTTGGATGCGTGGTTCGCGACGGCCGTCAGCAGATAGCTTCGGATCTCCTCATCGGCGAGATCGGCATGGCGTCGCTCGAGCGCGCGCAGCGTGCCGAGCCAGGCACTCGAGTAGATGTCGTCGATCTCGTCGTCCGAGAACGCTGCGCCGTAGGCGCGCCTGATCAGGCCCGTCGCGGGCCGTCGCAGATCCTCATACAGCCCGCTGGCGCGACGATGCCACTCGGCGCGTTCGCCGTCGCCGAGTCGCGCGGCCGCCGCCCGATTGAAGCCGATCGAAGTTCCGGATTCCATGTCCCGTCCGTGACTCGGAACCCCACGGTCGAGGGCGATGCCCCTCCCTCCGAGCGCTCGTCGCCGAAACTAAGTCATCGCGGCGCCGTCGTGCGACGCTCGAGCTGGTCAATTCGCCCGGAGTATGCGCAAATAGCGGGAAGTTCGTCCGCGGAGCTTCCGGTTTTTCGCGGTAGAGCACCTATGCGGTACTCCAGCGCGAAAAGTCGAGCCCGCAGGCGCCGATAATGTCCCGCGCCCGATGCCCGACGAAGGCTCCCCCGCCCCCGACTTCACCCTCCCCGACCAGGACGGGAACGATCGTCTCCCTCGCCGACCTCAAGGGCCAAACGACCGTCCTCTACTTCTATCCCCGCGCCGACACGCCCGGCTGCACCACCCAGGCGTGGGGCGTGCGTGACCGCGCGTCGGATTACGACGCCGCCGGCGTCCGAGTGATCGGGGTCTCGCCCGACCCCGTTTCGGCGATCAAGAAGTTCGCCGACAAGCAGTCGCTCGACTTCACGCTCCTGGCCGACGAGGACCACGCGGTCGCCGAGAAGTACGGCACCTGGGTCGAGAAGTCCATGTACGGGAAGAAGTACATGGGCGTCCAGCGCTCGACGTTCATCATCGACTCGGACGGCAAGGTCGCGAAGGTGTTCGAGAAGGTCTCGCCGAAGACGCACGACGACGTCGTGCTGAAGGCGCTCGCCGAGCTCTAACCGCAGGTAGCAAGGGGGCGAGATGAGCGCTGCGTCCGTCATCCTCACCCGCTTCGAGCGCCGCAGCGCGACCCAGCGGATCGCGATCCTGTTCATGATCGGTGCCGCGCTGTTCGCGATCGCGTCGGTGCCGGGCTACGCCGAGTTGAGCGACCGCGCGTCCGCGATCACGTACGCGGCCGGCTCGGTGTTCTTCACCGCAGCGGCCTTCGAGCAGCTCCGCACCTCGGACCCGGACCCGCTCGACCGCTGGAGCTCGCTTATCCAGTTCGCCGGGACGCTGCTCTTCAACGTCAACACCTTCATCGCGGTCGACGAGCGCCTCGACCCCCACGCCAAGAACCTGCTGGTCTGGACTCCCGACGCGATCGGCTCGGCCTGCTTCCTGATCGCGAGCGGGATCGCCTGGTACGCGGTCAAGGAGCAGCGGGGCGACAAGCCCACCCGCCGGATGGCCGACCTGAACCTGGCCGGCTCGGTCGCGTTCGGTTTCTCGGCGGTGGCCTCGTACACCGTCAACAGCACCGACGAGCTGGTGAACGCGACGGTGGCGAGCTCCGGCACCTTCATCGGCGCGATCTGCTTCCTGATCGCCGCGTGGATGCTGAAGCGGACCAGCGCTCAGCCGGCGGTCGCGGCCGCGTCCGCGTCGGCGTAGGCGAGGGCGTGGTTCATCACGGCGGCGGCGGCGCTGCCCGAACCGATCGCGACGGCGACCGACTGCGGGGCGACGGCCGCATCGCCCGCGACGTGGAGCCCGGGGACGCTGGTGGCGCCGCCCATCTCGGTCGCGACGAACCCCGGCTCGGTGAGCTCGGCCCCCAGCCGCTCGGCGAGGTCGCTCACGAGGGTCATCTCGGGCTGGATGAAGATCGCGTCGCATTCGAGCGGCTCGCTACCGGCGAGCTCGATGCGGACGCCCGACCCCTGGCGCTCGACGCGCTCGACGGGCGCCGCGACGCGCGCGAGGCCGCGGCCCTCCAGGGCCCGGCGGTCCTCCTCCTCGAGCTCGAGGTCGCCGACGACGGTCACCCGGTCGGTCACCGACGCGAGGAGCAGCGCCTGGTGCGCGGCCCTCGGGTCGGTGGCGATCACGGCGACGCGCCGGTCGCGGACCTCCCAGCCGTGGCAGTAGGGGCAGTGGAAGGCGTGCTCGCCCCAGAGCTCCTCGAGCCCCGGAACGTCCGGCCGCCCGTAGTCGAGCCCGTGCGTCAGGAGGAGCTTGCGGGCGGCGACGGTCTCGCCGCCGACGTCGAGCTCGAAGCCGCCGTCGACGGCCCGGGCGCCGGTCACCTCCTCGCGGCGGAACTCCACCGTCGGGTACTTGGCGATCTCCTCGCGCCCCATCGCGCGGAGCTCGGCGAGGCGGCGTCCCGTCGCGCGTCAGCAGGCCGCCGACGCCGTGCGAGACGGCGTTGGCGGGCGCCTCCGTATCGAAGACGACGACGCGGCGGCGCATGCGTCCGAGGACCAGCGCCGCCGACATCCCGGCCGGGCCGCCGCCGACGATCGCGACGTCGATCGTGTCGCTTTCGCCGCCGGCAGCCATCGCCGGAGAACGTAGCGAGTCAACCGCTCGGTGCGAACAGGCTCGCCTCGATGCCGTCCGGGTCGAGGACGAGCGCGTAGCGCTGACCCCAGAATGCGTCCCACGGCTCCTTGGTGCCGGTGTAGCCCTTGGCGACGAGCCGCTCGTAGGTGGCATCCACCTCGGCGGGCGAGTCGCAGAGGAACGCGAGCCCGATCCGGTTGTCGCCGCCGGGGGGCTTCCACTCGGGGTGGAACGAGTGGATCGTCTCCACCGTGTCGAATGCGAGGCGTGTGCCGCCCGGCAACTCGACCTCCACGTGCGGCTCCGAGTCCTTCTCGGCCGGGATCTCCAGCCCCAGCTCGCGGTAGAACGCGAGCGAGCGGGCCATGTCGTCCACGACGACTCCGATCACGTCCAGCTTGGTGCTCATCCTGTCCTCCTCGTTCGATTGCTGACAATGTGTCGGAGTCCATGGTCGAGCACTCAGGCACGCCGGTCTTGAACGTTTCGGACGTCGTCGACGTCGGCTACCGGGAGGTCGCGCCACATGCCGCGCTCGCGCCGTTCGTCGAGTGCCTGTGGGCCGCCGGCCGCAGGGAGATGCGCACCGAGAACGACCGCCGCATCCTCCCCGACGGGCGCATGGACCTCGTCTGGATCCGCGGCGCCGGCGTGCTCGTCGCCGGGCCGCAGACCCGGTTCACGGTGCGCTCGCTGCCCGCGCCGCTGGTCGCCGTCGGGGTTCGCTTCCATCCCGGGGTCGCGCCGGGCCTGCTGCGCCTGCCGGCCGCCGAGTTCGTCGACGGACACGTCGCGTTGGACGCCGTCGACGCCGGGCTTGCCGCCCGGCTCGAGCCGGCGCTCGACGCCTCGCGAACACTGGGCGGCGCCTTCGATGCCTTCAACCGCGAGCTGCTGCGCCACGTGGACCGGCTCGCCGAGCTCGACGGCGCGGTCGCCGAGGCGACCTCGATGCTCGACCACTCGGCCGCGAGCGTCGCCGACGTTTCCTCGCGCGTGTACGTCAGCGAGCGCCAGTTGCGACGCCGGTTCGCCGAGCGGGTCGGCTACGGGCCGAAGACGCTGCATCGGGTGCTGCGGTTCCAGCGCCTGGTTTCGATCCTCGGCGAGCCGGGCACTGAGCTGGCGCGGGCCGCCGTGACCGCGGGCTACGCGGACCAGGCGCACCTGACCCGCGAGTGCCGCGAGCTCTCGGGGCTCACACCGGCCGAGCTCGCGGGTTGGCTGGGCGGCGATGAGAAACCCGCGCCACCGCGGTCTTAGTAGCACCCGATCCCGAAAGGACTCCAGATGAGCAAGCTGTTCGTGACCGAGTTCGTGAGCCTGAACGGCGTGATGGAGGCGCCCGGCGGCGAGCACGGCCACCCCCACTCCGGCTGGACCTTCGCCTCGACCTACGGCGACGACCACTACTCCTACAAGGACGAGGAGCTCCAGGAGACCGAGTCGCTCCTGCTCGGCCGCAAGACGTACGAGGGCTTCGCCGCCGCCTGGCCCGAGCGCGGGGGCAAGGGCGATCCCTTCGCCGACAAGTTCAACGCGATGCCGAAGTACGTCGTCTCCTCCACCCTGACCGACCCCGAATGGAACAACACGACGGTGCTCTCGGGCGACCCGGTCGAGGAGGTCCGCGAGCTCAAGGAGACCTCGGACGGAACGATCTCGATCCACGGCAGCGCCCAGCTCACCCACGCCCTCGTCGAGGCCGGCCTGATCGACGAGTACCGCGTGATGATCCATCCCGTCCTGGTCGCCGGCGGGCTGCGGATGTTCCCCGACCCGGCCGAGATGCAGAAGCTGCGGCTGACAGATACCCGGACCTACGACTCGGGCGTCGTGGTGCTGGTCTACGAGCCCAGTGAGGACTGAGATGCCGACGGTCACATCGAACGACGGCACTCAGATCGCCTACGACTCGGTCGGCTCCGGCCCGCCGCTGATCCTGGTCGCCGGCGCGACCCAGTACCGGGCGGTCGACCAGACCACCTCGGAGCTGGCGCGCCTGCTCGCCGCCGGCGGCTTCAGGGTCATCAACTACGACCGGCGCGGGCGCGGCGACTCGGGCGACACCCAGCCCTACGCCGTCGAGCGCGAGATCGAGGACATCGAGGCGCTGGTGACCGAGGCCGGCGGCGAGGCGAGCCTGTTCGGCATGTCGTCGGGCGCGGTGCTCGCGGCCGAGGCCGCGGCGCGTGGCGTCCCGGTCACGAAGCTCCTGATGTACGAGCCGCCGATGGTGCTGGACGACTCCGGGCCGCCGCCACAGCCCGACTACGTCGAGAAGATCGAGGGCCTCGCCCGCAGCGGCGACGGTGACGCGATGGCGTACTTCGTGAGCATGGTCGGCATGCCCGAGGAGCAGTTGGCGGAGTTCCGCCAGTCGCCGATCTTCCCCGCGTTCGCCGCGGTTGAGCACACGCTCGCCTACGACGGGCGGATCATGGAGCCCTACGGCAAGGGCGAGCCGATCCCGCAGGGCGCCTGGGACGGCGCCCTGCAACCGACGGTGGTGTTCGCCGGCGGCGACAGCCCGGACTGGATGCAGAACGCCGCCCGGGCGGCGGCCGAGGCGGCGCCGGACGGCGACGTGCGGATCGTGCCGGGCCAGACCCACGAGTTCGATCCCGCGGTGCTGGCCCCGGAGATGCTGGAGTTCCTCAGCGCCTGACCCTCTCGCAGTCGCGCTTCACCGTGCGACCGGGGTGAAGCCGCAACCCGCCGAGGCCCCGGGGTCCCTCAGGCGCTGAGCGGGTGGGCGCGGCAGAAGTCGCGCACCGCCCTGTTGAACAGCACGGGCCGCTCCAGGTTGGAGACGTGACCGGCGTCCGCGATCAGGACCAGCCGCGAGTCGGGGATCGCCTCGTGGAACTGGCGCGCCACCGTCTCGGGCGGCGAGCGGAGGTCCTGCCTTCCCCAGATCAACAGCGTCGGGACCGAGATTCCCGGCAGCACATCGCGAAGGTCGGCGGCGGCGATCGTTTCGGAGTTCTTGCGCATCGTCTCGGGCCGCGCGTCGGCCATGACCCGCTCCATCTCGGCGACGACCTCGGGCGACGGGTCGGGCGCGAACAACCCCGGCAACTTGGCCTCGAACTCGCCTGGGGCCTCGAGCTGACTGCGCAGGGCCACCAGGCGCGCCTCGATCTCGGCCGCCGGCAGCGAACCCTTCCAACCGGCGTAGCTGTCGCAGAGGATCAGGGACCCGACCAGCTCAGGGCGGCGACGGTAGAGCTCGAGCGCGACCACGCCGCCCCACGAAAGCCCGCCGACGTGGGCGGGCGCCAGCTCGAGCGCCTCGATCAGGCCCGCAAGCGTGTCGGCGACGCCGGCGAGCCCGAAGTCCTCCGACGGCAGATCGGAGGAGCGCCCTGCGCCCGGCTCGTCCCAGGCGACCACGGTGAGCTCGTCGGCAAGGCCGGCCAGCTGCGGCTGCCACATGCGCGCGTCGCTCGCGGCGCCGTGGACGAGCACGAGCGCCGTCCCATCCCCGGCCCGGTCGTAGCCGATCCCGAAACCGTTGACATCGATCGTCGGCATCCCGGCGCGAGCTTAGACCCGGCGCCACGGGTGGGCAACGGCCCCATGTGAGGCCTTGGTTAAGCCGCGCGTGCGACGAAAACCCGGTGACCGGGGGCAAAAGCGCCCTTGCCGTAACCGCGCCGGACCTGGACGCGGAAGTGGGCCTCGCGGAGCATCTTGTCGATCTCGCGGACCGGCCAGAGGCGCAGGCGATGGATCTCCTCGGAGCGCCGGTAGGTGGCGCCGCCGCCGATCCGCCGGAACGTCGTGATGCGGCGCTGCATCCGCCCGCCCGACTCGCTGGCCGCGTAGAGGATCGCCCAGTCGTCGCCGACGCGGAACGCCGACTCCTCCCCGCCCGGTACCCGCCCGGGCGTGGCGAGGTCGAAGACGAAGAGCCCGCCGGGGCGCAGCGCGGTTCGCACCCGCCCGAACAGGTCGACCAGCTCGGCCTTGGTCCCGCGCGCGGAGCCGACGTAGCCCAGGACCTCGCCGATCGCGATCACCGCGTCGCACTCGGGGAGCTTGGCCTCCGCCCAGGAGCCGACGCGGAAGCTGGCGGCCGGCGCCTGCGAGCGCGCGAGCTCGACCATCGCGCGCGACGCGTCGACCCCCAGCACCCGGTGCCCCGCCTCGGTGAGCGCCTGCGCGGTCGCCCCCGAGCCGGAGCCGAGCTCGACGATGTGCCCGCGCTCGAGCCCGCGCTCGGCGAGCATGGAGACGACCAGCGGCCCCGCCTCCTCGGCGAGCTGGAGGAAGCCGGCGTCGTGGATGTAAGCCAGATCCTTGCCGTAATCCGCCACTTTGGCGCCCGTCCCCTACGAGACCGATACGTAAACGAGGAACGCCCCGAACAGGCCGGACCAGATCGCGATCGCGGGCCAGCGAAACCGTCCCCGGCGGTGGAGCGCGACGTACGCGAGCGCGCCGCCGGCCAGCCCGAGACAGCCGGAGACCACCGCGTAGCGGTCGAGGTCCCAGTCGGTCAGCAGCAGGCCGAAGGCGATCGGGATCGTCGACTGGAAGACCATCGCTCCCGTGATGTTCCCGAGGGCCAGCGAGTCCTTGCCCTCGCGCACCCAGAAGAAGCTGTTCGCCTTCTCCGGCAGCTCGGTCGCGAGCGGAGCGAGGATCAGCGAGAGGACGAGGGCGTCGATCCCGACGTCCTCGGCGACGTGGAGAAGCTCCTCGACGAACAGGTGCGCGCCGCCGACGATCGCGCCCAGGCCGATGATGAACTGGAGTACGACGAGCCTGCCCGTCGGGTCGCCCGCGTGCGGCGTGCGGTCGAGGTAGAGCGGGCCGATCTCCTCCACCGCCTGCACGTCGCCGCCGCCCAGGAGCGTGCGCCGCACGTAGTAGCCGTAGGCGACGACGAACACCAGGATCAACGGAATCTGCAGCGCCTCGGGCAGGTCGACCGCGCCGATGGCGATCCCGAGCGCGAAGAAGATCAGGAAGAACACGAGGTCGCGCTCCAGCGTGGGCTTGTGCGCGCGGAGCTCCGTTCCCTGCTCGCGGCGGTTGCGATAGATCAGGGCCGAGGTTCCGACCAACGCCATCGCGATCGTCGCCAGCAGGAACGGGGCGCCGATGATCGCGCCCACGGCAACGTCCTCCGCCCCCTCCGCGCCGCCGATGATCGCGACGATCGGGATCAGGGTTTCCGGCATCGCGGTGCCGACCGCGGCCAGCAGGCTGCCCACCGCACCCTCGCCGAGCTCGAGCTTGTGACCGGCCCACTCCACCGCGTTGGTGAAGACCAGGGCGCCGACGAGGATCACGGCGAAGCTGAGCAAGAGTAGGAGGACCGCGCCCATCGAATGAACCTACTTACCCGTGCGCGCCGGGCTCAGGCGTAGAGGAACGCGAGCGCCAACACGACGTACACGGCCAGGAGCTGGAGCCCCTCGAACCAGTTCGACTCCCCGTCCTGGGTCACGTAGGCGGCGATCAGGATCGCGATGATGACGCCCGCAAGCTCGAATCCGTTGAAGACGAGCGGCATCGGGTTCGGCCCGAGCACGAACGAGAGCAGCACCAGGATCGGCACCACGAACAGGGCGATCTGCGCGGCCGAGCCGACCGCGATGTTCACCGCCAGGTCCATCTTGTCCTTCTTCGCGACGAGGACCGCCACCCAGTGCTCGGCCGCGTTGCCGACCACGGCGACGATGATGATCCCGACGAAGAACTCGGAGATGCCGAGCGACTCCGACGCCTCGGAGATCGAGCCGACCAGGATCTCTGAGACCAGCCCCACCGCGGCGCCGGCGACCGCGAGCATCGCGACGCAGCGCCGCACGGACCAGCCGAACGTCTCGTGCTCCTCCTCCGCGTAGGGCGGGTTGTAGACGTCGCTGTGGGTGCGCAGCGAGAAGACAAGCCCGCCGATGTAGGTGATCCCCAGCACGATCGCGACCCCGATCGACAGCTCCTCGAGGTCCGAGCCGAAGTCGACGATGTCGTCGCTGACGCTCGGGAGCCCGCCGCCGGCCACCAGCGCGTAGACCGCCGGCATGATCATCGCCGCGACGGCCAGGAACAGCATCGTCGCCGTCGCCGTCGCGGCTGTCTGGTTGAAGACCTGCTTCTTGCGGCCGATCCCGCCGACGAACATCGAGAGGCCGAGCACCAGCAGCAGGTTGCCCAGGATCGAGCCGATGATCGAGGCCTTGACGACCTCCTGGAGGCCCTCGGCGAGCAGGAAGACGGCGATGATCAGCTCGGCGGCGTTGCCGAACGTGACATTGAGGAAGCCGCCGATGCCGGGGCCCGAGCGCGCGGCCAGCTCCTCCGTCGCCAGCCCCATCAGCGCCGCGGTCGGGATGATGCCGAGGGCGGCGGAGAAGAAGACGATCGTGGCCGAGGCGTGCGCGAGCTCGAGGATCACCGCGAGCGCGATGAACGGCGTCAGCAGGTACGGCCAGCCCTGCGCTGAGAAGAGAAAGCGGCCCACGGGCGCGGAAGACTATTCGGGAGCGATAAGAAGCTGAGGCCCCGGCTCGCGCGGAGCCGGGGCCTCGAAGTCGCGGGCTTCGCGGTCGCCCTACTGCGAGAGGCAGGCCTCGATGTCCTGGTCGCTCTGGGCCTGCTCGAGACAGGCGCTGACGTCATCGAGCTTGGGCGAGCCCGAGGGGCCCTCCAGGCCGGGGATCTCCCCGCCGGGCGCACCCGGCACGGCCAGGCCCTGGAGGCCTTCCTGGAGCTGGCGCGACAGGTCGGCCTCGCTGGTGCCGAACTGCTGCAACAGCTCGTCGAGCGGCTGCGCGTCGGCCGGCGCCTCGATCGTCTGCTCGGAGTTCGGGTCCGAGATCCCGACCGACAGGGTGAAGTCGAATCCGTCGATCCCGCTCGCGGAGAGCGCTTCGACGCCGTCGGCGTTGAAGCCGAGGTCGAGGCGGCGGAAGGTGTCGTCCTCCTCCGCCACGTAGACGTCGACGGTGCTGCTCAGGCCCTCGAGCTGGGCCGGGTCGAACGGAACCGTCCCGCTCGAGGCGCCCTGCTCGGCGAGCGCCGCGAAGTCGAGGTCACCCGAGACGTGGGTCACGGACTCGCCGTCGATGTCCTCGGTGCCCTCGTTCTCCAGGTTGCTCAGCGAGTTGACGAACGCGTCGGCGCTCTCCGGATCCTGGGTGGTCTCGCCGGCGCTCTCCGCGCTCTCCAGCAGCGGGCTGATCTGCGCGTACAGCCGCTGGCTCGCCTGGTAAGTCGTGTCCTGGTAGGTGACGAAGACCGAGTCGTCGGTCAGCGCCAGGCCGCCGGAGAAGTCGAACGAGAACGAGCCGCCCGGCAGCTGCGGGATGCCCTCCGCCGTCACGTCCGCGGTCGCGCTGAGGTCGATCTCGGGAGGCTCCCCCTCTTCGCCGGAGGAGAACGGGCCGCTGATCTCCGCGTTGATCGAGCCGCTGGTGACGCCCTCGAGCGAGCCCTCGAGCCCGACGTTGACCACCCCGCTCTCGTACTCGGTGTCCTGGCTGAGCGCGGTCCGCAGGAGCTCGGCCGGATCCTCGTCCCCGCCGTCGTCGCCACAGCCGGCGATGAGCGCGGGAGCCGCCAGCGCGACTGCGCACGCGGCGAGAAGCTTTCGGGTGCGGTTCAAGGTCAATTCCCTCCGGACGTGTGTGGCTTCGGTTGGGCGGCGCAGGGTAGCGAAGGCCCCGGGCCTCACAAGCCGGTCTGGACGGATCATCTACGCTCGGCTCCCAATCTTGACCGCTCCACGCACGATTCTCTACACGGGCAAGGGCGGTGTCGGCAAGACGTCCGTGGCGGCCGCGACCGCCCGCCTCTGTGCGGCTCGCGGGCTCCGCACCGTCCTGCTCTCGACCGACCCCGCCCACAGCCTGTCCGACTCGCTCGAGGCGGATCTCGGCGCGGATCCGACGCCGATCGGCGAGCGGCTCTGGGGTCAGGAGGTGCAGGCCCAGCGCGAGATGGAGGACAACTGGGGGCAGGTCCAGCGCTGGCTCGCGGGCCTGCTCGCCGACCGCGGGGTGATGGACATCGCGGCCGAGGAGCTGACCGTCCCGCCGGGCATGGACGAGCTGTTCAGCCTGCTGCAGATCAAGCGCCACCACGCCTCGGGCGACTACGACGTCGTGATCGTGGACTGCGCGCCGACGGGCGAGACCCTGCGGCTCCTCTCGTTCCCCGAGATCGCGCAGTGGTGGCTGGAGAAGGTGTTCCCCGTCGAGCGCAAGCTGGTGACGGCCGCGCGCCCGATCGCGAAGACTTTCCTCGACGTCGAGCTGCCCGACCAGGACGTCTTCGGCGAGGTCAACCGCCTCGTCGAGAACCTGGTGGCGATGAACGAGATCCTCCGCGACCGCGAGCGCGCCTCGATCCGCCTGGTGATGAACGCCGACCGCATGGTCGTGAACGAGGCGCAGCGCACCTTCACCTACCTGAACCTCTACGGGTACCTGACCGACGCGGTCGTCGTGAACCGCCTGTTCCCCGACGAGGTGGGCTCCGGCTATTTCGGCGAATGGCATCGGCGCCAGGGCGAGCGCCTGGGCGAGATCGAGGACGGCTTCGCGCCCGTGCCGGTACTGCGCGCGCGGTACTTCGACGAGGAGGTGGTCGGAACCGTGATGCTCGACCGCCTGGGGACCGAGCTCTTCGGCGCGGGCAGACCCCGCGAAGCTGCTCCACACGGAGCTCGCCCAGGAGATCGAGCAGCGCGAGGGCGGGATCACGACGATGCGCTTCCGGGTGCCGTTCGCCGAGCGCTCGCAGGTCTCGCTGAAGAAGGTCGGATCGGAGCTGGTCGTCGCGGCCGGCCGCGAGAAGCGGACTATCATCCTCCCGCCCGCCCTCGCCCGCCGCAGCCCGTCCGGGGCGAAGCTCGAGGACGGTTCGCTCGAGGTGAGCTTCACCGCCGATGACGGAGTCTTCTCAACAGAACCCGGGCGGCCCGCAAGCCGCCCAACAGAGCCCGTCTGAGGCGCTTCGCGACCTGCTCGAAGCGCACGGTGACGGCGACCTGCGGTGTGTCGAGTTGTGCCCGATCTGCCGGGCCGCCGATGTCCTGCGGGCGACGGCGCCCGACGACATCAAGGACCAGTGGCAGGTGGTCCAGCGCGAGGCGCTCCTGACGATGAAGGCCGCGATCGACCGCTACGTCGAGCGCCTCGACGCCGAGCCGCCCGAGCGCGGCCCGAGCGTCCAGGACATCCCGATCGAGTAGCTCAGGTCTTGCGCTGCCAGAAGGCGAGCTCCCCGCCGTCAGGCACCGACACCACGCTCCGCCATCCCGCGGGGCCCTCGCGCGGGCCGAACATGACTCCGGCGCCCGCCCGCTGGGCCCGCTCGGTCGCCGCCTCGATCTCGGCCACCTCCACGTAGGGCAGCCAGAGCGAACGCTCAGTGCCGCACTCCACCACGCCGCCTGCCAGGTCGCCCGCCCAATCGAACGCCTGGTAGGACCGCGTGCCGGCGGTGACCTGCTCGACCCGCCAGCCGCAGGCGCGCGAATAGAAGTCGCACGCCCGGGCCAGGTTGCCGGTGTGGAGCTCGAGGTGTACGACGGGGTTCGGCACGCTCATTGAGATCCGGGCTGCTCGCGCGAATCCATCGGCGACCGATGGATTCGGCGGCATCCGCGGGTCATAGGTTGTGAGAGCCGTGGAATCCCCCACTCAAGCCAAGCCCGAGACGGGCGACCTCGAGGCCGCCCGCGGCGGCGACGAGGGTGCCTTCGAGCGAATCGTCGAGCCCTATCGGCGCGAGCTCCAGGCGCATTGCTACCGGATGCTCGGCTCCGTCCACGATGCCGAGGACGCGCTCCAGGAGACGCTGCTGCGCGCGTGGCGGGGGCTGTCCGGGTTCGAGGGCCGCAGCTCGCTGCGCGCCTGGCTCTACCGGATCGCGACCAATGTCAGCCTCCGGGCGATCGAGCGGCGGCCGACGCGGCTGCTCCCGGTCGACTACGGGCCGGCGGGCGACCCGCACTCGGAGCCGGAGGAGCCGCTCATGGAATCGGTCTGGGTCGAGCCCTACCCGGACGACGGCCTCAAGGACGTCCGCTCGTCGCCGGACGCCCGCTACGAGCAGCGCGAGAGCGTCGAGCTGGCGTTCATCGCCGCGCTTCAGCACCTTCCCACCCGCCAGCGGGCCGTCCTCCTGCTGCGCGACGTGCTCGGCTTCGCGCCGGCCGAGATCGCCGAGGCGCTGGATTCCACACCCGCGTCGGTCTACAGCGCTTTGCAGCGTGCCCACGCCGCGATCGACGAACGCCTGCCCGAGCGCAGCCAGCAGGAGACCCTGCGCTCCATCGACGACGAGGGCCTGCGTGAGGTGACTGAGCGCTTCGTCGCCGCCTGGGAGGCGAACGACGTGTCCGCGATCGTCGCGCTGCTGACCGACGACGCCACCATCTCCATGCCCCCGCGCCCAAGCTGGTACCGCGGCCGCGAGGCGATCGCCGCGTTCCTGGCCGCGCATCCGATGGCGCCGGTCGAGCGCTGGCGAATCGTCGCGGTCGCCGCCAACGGGCACCCGGCATTCGCCATGTACGGGCTCGAGGAGGACGGCTCCTGGACGGCGCACGCGATCCAGGCCATCACGCTGGCCGCCGACGCTCGCATCACCGAGATCACCGCGTTCCTCGAGCCGGAGCTCTTCCGGCACTTCGGCCTGCCGGACGAGTTGACGCCCTAGCGCTGCGGCCGGCGATGGATCCGGGCCGCCGCCCGGATCTCAACTCCCGACGGCAACGAGACCGAGAGGAGTTCGACGATGCGAGGAACGGAAGCGAGCCGGATGCGGATGTGGGTCCTGGTCATCGCGTCGGCCGCATCGTTCATGGCCGCGCTCGACACGCTGGTCGTCACCACCGCGCTGACCACGATCCGCCTCGACCTCGGGGCCTCGATCGAGCAGCTCGAATGGACCGTCAACGCCTACAACCTGAGCTTCGCGGTCCTGCTGATGACCGCCGCGGCGCTCGGCGACCGGTTCGGGCGCCGCAGCGTGTTCGCCGTGGGCCTCGGCCTGTTCGCCCTGGCGTCGGCCGCGTGCGCGCTGGCGCCGAGCGTCGGCTGGCTGATCGCCGCGCGCGCCGTTCAGGGCGCCGGCGCGGCGGTCCTGACGACGCTGGGCCTGGCCCTGGTGAGCACCGCGTTCCCGCCCGAGCGGCGCGGATCGGCGCTCGGGATCTTCTTCGCGATCACCGGCCTCGCCGTGGCGAGCGGGCCGCTGGTCGGCGGCGCGATCGCCGAGGGCCTCGAGTGGCCGTGGATCTTCTGGCTGAACGTGCCGATCGGGCTGGCGCTCGTGCCGCTCGCCCTGCGCCGGGTCCCGGAGAGCTTCGGGCCCGACTCCGCCCTCGACATCCGCGGGCTCGCCCTGGTCACCGCTGGGGCGTTCGGGCTGGTGTGGGGGCTCGTGCGCGGCAACATCGCCGGGTGGGACAGCCTCGAGGTGATCGGGACGCTCGCCGGCGGCGCGCTGCTCGTTGCGGCGTTCGTGGCGTGGCAGCTGCGCGCGCCGGAGCCGATGCTGCCGATGCGGTTCTTCCGCTCGCGGGCGTTCTCGGCCGGCAACGCCGCGATCTTCTTCGCCGTCGCCT
The DNA here is from genome assembly GCA_963734015.1 of uncultured bacterium. Taxonomy (GTDB): domain Bacteria; phylum Actinomycetota; class Thermoleophilia; order Solirubrobacterales; family 70-9; genus JALZKA01. The sequence goes on from CAVTFG010000012.1 coordinate 73,505, forward strand.
CGCTGTTCTGCGGAGTCTTCTTCCTCGCCCAGTTCATGCAGAACACGCTCGGCTCCGGCCCGCTCGAGGCCGGGCTCAGGCTGCTGCCGTGGACCGGCACGCTCTTCTTCGTGGCCCCGGTAGCCGGGGCGCTGGTCGACCGGTTCGGCGAGCGGCCGTTCCTGGTCGCCGGGCCGCTGCTCCAGGCCGCCGGCATGGGATGGATCGCGCTGATCGCGGGCCCGGGCATGGCCTACAGCGAGATGATCGCGCCCCTGATGGTCGCGGGAGTCGGCGTCTCGATGTCGTTCCCGGCGGCGCAGAACTCGGTCGTCGGCTCGGTCCCGGAGTCGGCGCTCGGCAAGGCCAGCGGCGTGAACATGACGATGCGCGAGCTCGGCGGCGTGTTCGGGATCGCGCTCAGCGTGGCGGTCTTCGCGGGCGCCGGCAGCTACGCCTCCGCCCAGGCGTTCAGCGACGGCTTCGTCGCTGCCATGGGCCTCTCGGCCGGGCTCTCGGTGATCAGCGCCCTGTGCGGCGCGGCATTGCCGAGCGGTCGCAAGCGTGAGCCCACGGTCGCGACGCGACCCGTCCCGGCGTACGAGTCCGAGGGCTGACCCGCAAAGTCACGCGCAGTGTGAGCCACGTCACACGAGCGCGTTCGTGCACGTACGTAACCTTCGATACGTGGGTGGAGTCTGCGCGAGCTGTGGGACCCAGAATCCCGAACGGGCTCGCTTCTGCATGTCGTGCGGAGCCGGGCTCGCGGCGACCTGCCCAAGCTGCGGCACCGAGAACCCGCCCGAGGCCAAGTTCTGCATCGAATGCGGGACCGGGCTGAGCGGCGCCGGCGAGCCGGCCACCGCCCGTCCCGGCCCCGCGCCGCCCGAACACCTTCGTCCGGCCCAGCTTCCCGAGGAGCGGCGCAAGGCGACGGTCCTGTTCGCCGACCTCTCGGGCTACACCGCGGTCGCCGAGCGGATGGATCCCGAGGCCGTCAAGTCGATGGTCGACCGCGCGCTGCGCCGCCTCGGCGAGGAGGTCGCCCGCTTCGGCGGCACCGTCGACAAGTTCATCGGCGACAACGTGATGGCCGTCTTCGGCGCACCGGTCGCGCACGAGGACGACCCCGAGCGCGCCGTCCGGGCCGGCCTGGCGATGCAGGCCGCGATGGCGGAGATCAACGAGCGGATCGAGGGGGTCGAGTTCGCGCTGCGGGTGGGGATCAACTCCGGCGAGGTGCTGGCGGGCCAGGTCGGCGACGGATACACGGTGATCGGCGATCCCGTGAACGTGGCCTCCCGCCTGCAGTCCGCGGCGCGCCCCGCCTCGGTCACAGTCGGCGAGATCACCCACCGCCTGACCCGCTCGTCGATCGAGTACGTGGAGCTCGAGCCGCTGCGGCTGAAGGGCAAGTCGGAGCCCGTCGCCGCCTGGGAGGCCGTGCGCATCGCGGTCGCCGGCACCAGCCTGACCCGTGCCTCGACCCCGCTGATCGGCCGTGAGGAGGAATCCGAGCAGCTCAGCTCGCTGTTCGACAAGGTCGTGCGCGAGGAGCGCTCGCACCTGGTCACGGTGATCGGCCAGGCCGGCGTCGGCAAGAGCCGGCTCCTGCGCGAGCTGGCCGCCGAGGTCGGCGAGCGCCAGGACTCGCCGCTGATGCGGGTCGGGCGCTGCCCGGCCTACGGATCCGGCCTCGCCTACTGGGCTCTGGGCGAGATCGTCCGCGACCAGTTCCAGATCGTCGACACGGACGACTCCGACGCCGCATGGGCAAAGCTCCGCTCCGGGTTCGAGAAGCTGTTCGCGGAGGGCGGCGGCGAGAGCGAGGAGCCGCCCGAGCGCCTGGCGGCAACGATCGCCAGGCCGCTGGGGGTCGAGGTCCCGGACGAGGTCGCCGAGGGCGCCCTGCTCGAAGGCGAGGACCCGCAGCAGACCCGCGCGCGGCTGTTCAGCGCCGTCCGCTCGCTGGTCGAAGCCGCTGCACGGATCCACCCGCTGGTGCTGGCGATCGAGGACATTCACTGGGCGGACGAGGGAATGCTCGACCTGATCGAGTACCTCGCACGCTGGGTCAGAGGCCCCGTGCTGATGGTCTGCCTCGCCCGCGACGAGCTGCTCGACCGCCGCGCCGGGTGGGGCGGCGGGCGGCGGAGCGCGACCACGATCGCGCTGGAGCCCCTGGGCCGCGACCGGGCCCGGGACCTGGTCCTGGCCCTCCTGCCCGGCGACGAGGAGGAATGCGACTCGCGGGTCGTCACGCAGGTGGCGGAGCGCTCCGGCGGCAACCCCCTGTTCGCCGAGGAGATGGTGAACCGCATCCTCGAGGAGGGTGGCCAGCCCGGCGAAGCCCTGCCCGAGACGGTGCACGCCGTGCTCGCCGCCCGGCTCGACGCCCTGACTCCCCCCGAGCGGACCCTCATCCAGCACGCCGCCGTGATCGGCCAGACGTTCTGGCAGGGCGCGATCGAGGTCGCCACTGCCCCGGGCGCGAACGTGGACGAGCTGCTCGGCTCGCTCGCCGAGAAGGACCTGGTCGTCTCCAGCGCGGGGAGCCGCCTCGCCGGCGAGCGCGAGTTCGCCTTCAAGCACGTACTGATCCGTGACGTCGCCTACGCGACGCTGCCGAAGACCGTCCGCGCCCGGAAGCACGCCGAGGTCGCGACCTTCATCGAGGAGCGCTCGCCCGACCGCGGCGAGGCCGTCATCGCGATGGTCGCCGACCACCTCGGCCACGCCGCGGCGATCGGCGAGGACTCGGGACTGGAGAGCGATGAGCTGGAGGCGATCCGGGGCCGCGCCCATGAGGCGCTCGAGCAAGCCGGCGACGTCGCCGCCGATCTCTATTCGAACCAGGAAGCCCTCGCGCACTACGAGGCGGCGCTGGCGATCGGGGGCGAGGACGGGGGCTGTCACCCGGACGTGCGCGCCCGGATCTCCGAGAAGCTCGGCGACGTGGCGCTCCGGCTCGGGCGGGTCGACCGTGCCGTGGAGCTCTGGGACGAATGCCTCGCCTTCCACCGCGGGCAGGAGGACCTGGCGCGGGTCGGGGACCTGCACCGGAAGATCGGCGCGGGGCTCTGGAACAAGGGCGATCGCGAGGGATCGATCGGGCACTACCAGCGCGGGATCGACCTGCTGAAGGACGGCCCGCCCTGCCTCGAGCTCGTGCGCCTCTATGAGGAGGCCGCCTCGCTCTACATGCACACCGGCGACAACATGCTGGCGATCTACGCCTCCGAGAAGGCACTCCGGCTGGCCGAGCGGCTCGGGGAGGCCGCCGCGGCGAGCCGCGCGCACGGGATCTTCGGCCGCGTGTTCGGGCGGATCGGCGACTCCGAGCGCGCCCGCGAGAACCTGGAGCGCTCGGTCGAGCTGGCGCGTGACTCGGACCCGGTCGAGGCGATCCGCGCGCTGCTCGCCCTGGGATATCACTTCGAGATCTCCGAGGCGGACTACGGAGCGGCCGCCGACGCCTATGGCGAGGCGCTCCAGATCGCCGAGCGGATCGGCGACCTGCCCAATCAGGTCGAGCTGCACGCGTCGCTCTCGACGCTGGCGCTCCACCGGGGCGAATGGGACGCCGTCGAGTCCGGCACCGAGACGGTGGCCGCCCTGGTCGAGCGCGAAGGACTCACCGGCAAGCTCTGCTTCCCGCACCTGCTGCGCGGGGCCCTGCGCTGGCGGGGCGACGACCTCGACGGCGCCGAGCGCTCGCTGCGCCGCGCCGCGGAGCTGGCCGACCAGGTCGGCCGCTCCGAGGTCGGCTTCCAGGCGCTGCACTGGCTCGCGATCGCGCTGCGCGACCGCGGCGAGTACGCCGGCGCCGACCAGGCGCTCGCGACGGCGCTCGACACCTGCGAGCGCGCCGGCCTCGTGGCCCAGTCCGTCGAGGCGACCGCGGCGCGCGCGATCAACCAGGCGCTCTGGGGGCGCACGGACCAGGCCCTCGCCCTGGCCGAGGAAGCAGCCGGCCTTTCCGAGCGCCTCCGCTACCCGGTCGGCAACGCAGCCGCGCTCGAGGCACGCGGGATCGCGGCCGCCGAGCGGGACGCGCTCGACCAGGCGCGCGCGGCGTGGGAGGCGCTCGGCCGTCCGGTGGATGCGGAGCGCGTCGAGCGGCTCGCCGAGCGGCTCACGGCGGGGTCGGCCGGCCTCGATTCCTGAGGGTTACGCAAGGCCCTCCTTCTCGTACTCGCGCAGGAAGCCCTCGAAGAGGCGCAGGTGGCCCTGCTCGTCGTGGAGGATCGCGGTCACCATGTCCTGCGTCACCGGGTCGATGCCGTCGGTGAACTCGATGATCCGCGAGTAGTGCTCGATCGCGCCGGCCTCGGCCTCGATCACGCCCTTGATCACGTGGACGATGTCGACCTGATCGCCGGGCGGCTGCAGGTATGACTGCTCCGCGTCGAACTCCTCGGACCCCGGGACGACCCCGTAGAGCTCCTTGATCCGCTGCGCGTACTGCTGCGCGTGGCCGAGCTCCTCCTGGATGTCCTGCTCCAGGGACTCCTTGATCTCCTGGGCGCGGACGCCGTCCGGGTTGACCGAGTTCGCGATGTAGCTCATCACCGTCTCGATCTCCATCCAGTACGCCTTCTTGAGGAGGTCGATCACCTCCTCGCGCTTGTCGGTGTTGCCCTCCGCAAGGATGTCGGCGCTTCCTACTGCTGCCTGGCTCATGTTCAAGGTCGCTCCTTCGTTTCAGTTGCTCGGTGAGCGGATTCCCGCTTCGCGGTGCCGGTAATCCGCGCTCGTACAATCGTCTCATGCCGCGCGCCCAGGCCAGCGACGGAGCCGAGCTCCACTGGGAGGAGCGCGGATCCGGGCCGACGGTGCTGCTCGCCGCGCACTGGTCGCTGCACCCGGTCCTCTGGGAGCCGCTGACCGCCGACCTCGAGCGCGACCACCGTGTCGTCCGCTACGACGACCGCGGGACCGGCGCCTCGGAGCGAGTCGGGCCGTACGACCTGGAGACCGCCACAGCAGACCTCGAAGCCATGGCCGACGCTATCGGCGGGGCACCGATGATCGTGGTTGGAATCATGGACGGGGTCAACAAGGCCGTTCGCGTCGCGGCGCGCAGGCCGGACCTGATCTCGCATGTCCTCGCGCCCGGGGGAGCGCCGCTCGGCCGCCGGGCGCTCGCCGGATACGACTCGATGATCGCCTCGAACACGGTGGTCGCGGCGTTCATGCAACAGCTCGAGACCGACTACCGCGCATCCATACGGTCCCTGGTCGAGGCGGCCAACCCGCTGATGTCCCAGGACGACGTCCGCGCCCGCGTCGCCGGCCAGGCCGAGCACGTGCCGATGGAGGTCGCGTCGGTCCGGGTCCGCGATTGGGCCGACGACAACGACGCCGAGGAGCCCTGCCGCGAACTCGGCGACCGGATGGTGATCCTGATCTCGCATCAGATCACCGGCGGCTGGTGGCCCGGGCCCGAGGTCATGGGGCCGCTGCTCGACGAGCACTTCCCCGACGCCGTCGTGCGGGTCGTGGAGGACGGGATCATCTCCCGGCCCGACCTGGCCGCCGCGGTGATCCGCGAGCGCACCACCGCGGACCTCGAATCGACCGCTTCGCCGAAGAAATGAGACGGAGCGCCAGCAGTTAGGGAAGTGCGGCGCTCCGTCTCGGCATCGGAGGTGCCCCGGGGTCAAGGCTGAACGCCCCGACCTCGGGCATCGCCCCCGTTATCGGCAGGCGCCGGCAATCCCCACGCGCCGGACGTGGATCTGGCCGGTTGTACGAGGCCGTGGGCTTCAGGTGGAGTCGGCGAGCCGCCGCGCGAGCGCTCGATCGTGCTCGTAGGTCAAGTTCGCCGCGGCCGTCGGCCGGGCTGAGCCAGCGCAACTCGTCGACCTCGTCGCCCGGCTCGAACTCGCCCTCCAGGGGCCGCATCAGCCAGTAGCGAACGAGCTTGCGGCGGCCCCTCCGGTCCAGGTAGCTGACGCTCTCAAGCTCCGCTTCCAGCTCGCAGCGCAGCCCGGTCTCCTCCTCGACCTCCCGGAGGGCGCCCGCCTCCCACCCCTCACCGGTGAGGAGCTTGCCCTTCGGGAGCGACCAGTCGTCGTAGCGGGGCCGGTGCACCGCCGCGATCTCGAGCGCGCCGTCGCGCTCGCGCACGACCACGCCTCCGGCCGCGCGGATCTGCGGAATCGCGGTCATTGCGGGGAGCTTGGCACGAACCGCAACTTCCATCTGCTATGAGTGTTCGCTAACAAAACCATGAAGAACACCTCACATAACACTTCTCTGCCCGCCCGCGAAGCTGCGCTGGGGGTGGTGTTCGCCACGGTCGCGGCGCTGGTCCTGATCGGAGCGATCGCGGCTCTCTCGAGCCTCGCGCCGAAGGCGGAGGCGAAGGCGCTCAAGTCGCTGAACCACGAGTTCCCGCTGCCCTCGCGCCACCAGTACGGCGACGGGGTCGGCGCCGGCCGCGGCCACCAGGGCCAGGACGTGTTCGCCGATTGCGGCAAGCGCGTGCTCGCAGCGCGCGGCGGCAGGGTCCAGGACCGCGCGCGCCACTACGCGGCCGGCAACTACCTGGTCGTCGACGGACGGTCGACCCGGGTCGACTACGTCTACATGCACCTGCGCCGCAGCGGCATCGCCCACCAGGGCGAGCGTCTGTCGCGAGGGGAGCGGATCGGCAAGGTCGGCCAGTCCGGCAACGCTGTCGGCTGCCACCTCCACTTCGAGATGTGGTCGAAGCCCGGCTACTACGAGGGTGGGCACGCGATGCGCTCCGTCACCAAGCACCTGCGTCGCTGGGACCGGGGCGGCTGACATCCGCGCGTAGAGTGGCGGCGTGCCGGCGCGCCCCGTCGACAGCCTGCTGGACTTCGCCGTCGTTCCGGGCTTCAGCTCGGCCGGGTACCGGCTGCGTGAGCGCGAGCTTCGCGCCGACCCCGGACCTGACCGGGAACACGTACCTCGTCACGGGCGCCGGCTCGGGGCTCGGCGCGGCAGCCTGCGAGCTGCTTGCGGCGGCCGGGGCCGGCGTCCACATGCTCGTCCGCGACGAGGAGAAGGGCGCGCGCGTCCGGGCCGAGATCGCGGGACGGGCCGCCGGGGGCGACCTGCACCTCTGGCGCTGCGACCTCGCCCGCCCGGATTCCGTGCGCGAGTTCGCCGCCGCCTTCGCTGCGGAGGTCGGCGAGCTGGACGCCCTGGTCAACAACGCCGGCGTGATGGCGCCGGAGCGCACGCACACGCCCGAGGGCGTCGAGCTGACCTTCGCGACCAACGTGGTCGGCCCGTTCCAGTTGACGGCGTTGCTCCTGCCGGCGCTCCGGGCCGCGGGCGGGCGAATCGTCAACGTTTCGTCGGGCGGGATGTACACCGCGAAGCTCGACGGGGACGACCTGCAGCTCGAGCGCCGGGACTTCGATCCCTCCCGCTTCTACGCCCACGCCAAGCGCTGCGAGGTCGTGCTGACCGAGCTCTGGCAGGAGCGGATCGCGGGCAGCGGCGTGACCGCGCACTCGATGCATCCGGGGTGGGCCGATACGCCCGGGGTGCGGGCGTCGCTGCCGACCTTCCGCAAGGTGATGCGGCCGCTGCTGCGCGACGAGCGGCAGGGCGCCGACACGATCGCCTGGCTCTGCTGGGCGCCGGAAGCCGTGGCCGATCCGGGCCGCTTCTGGCACGACCGCCGCCCGCGGCCCACGCACCGGGTGCCGTGGACGCGCGAGGAGGGACACGACCGCAGGCGGCTCTGGGACGAGTGCGAGCGACTGAGCGGTGGGGCCGTCAGGCCGTTTCCGCACTAGGCGGCGCGGCCGTCGGCGGCGGAGACGCGGACGGCGGGATGCGGAAAGCCGCCCGGTAGTCGATGAATTCCTTGATCACGATCTGCAGCGTTGCCGCTGCCGGGATCGCCAGCAGCGCGCCGATGATCCCGAACAGGGTCGCCCCGAACAGCACCGCGATCAAGATCACCATCGGCTCGACGTTGACGGCCCGGCGCTGGATCTGAGGCCGGATCACGTAGTCCTCGATCTGCTGGAAGGCGATCGCGTAGACGATCCAGATGATCACGCCGACCGGGAAGTTCACGAACAGCATCACGATCGCCACCAGGGCGGCGGCGATCGTCGCGCCGACCAGAGGGATCAGGTCGGCGAGGGCCACGACGAGCGCCAGCGCCCCCGCGAACGGGGCGCCGAGGATCGTCAGCATGATGAAGGCGAAGATCCCGGCGAGCACCGCCTGAAGCAGCGCCGCGCCGACGTAGCTGCCGATCGCCCCGGCGATCGAGTCGAACGTGCGGCGCAGCCGCTCCCGGTGCGCGTCGTCCTGCATCTCAACGATCCGATTGACCCAGCGGCCGCCGCTGGCGACCATGAAGATCGAGAGGATCAGGATGGTCACGCCTGCGAAGATCGAGTTGACGAGGCCGACCCCGATATCGCTGAGAATGCCGGCCGCGTCGCCGATCTTGCTGGGCAGTTTCTCGGCTTCCTCCTCGAGCTTCGTGACGATGTCGTAGTCCTCGTTCAGGTTGGAGAGGGTCTCGTTGTCGTTCACGAAGTCCTCGACGTCCTGGACGTACCCGGGGACGTCCCCCGCCAGGTCCTCGGCCTGCCCCACGAGCGGTGGGACCAGGAGTCCCGCGAGAACGATCGGGATCGCGATCAGCGTCAGGTAGACGGACGCGATCGCAAGCCCGCGCCGCATGTGGCGACTGAGCAGCGCGACCGGCCCCGACATCGCGATTGCGATGAACGCAGCGATCACGAGCCACGAGATCGGCTTGCGGAGCAGGTAGATGAGATAGACCGTGACGATCACAGTCAGCACGATCAGGACCGTGCGCAGCACCGTGCGTGCCTCGAGGTCGAGCGATCGGATCGCCGGCATCATCCGAAACCAGCCCCTACCGGGGAGGCAAAGTTCGTTTCGCGACGTTCGTCGCTCATCAGACCCACTTCGCCGCCGGGGTCGGGTTTCCTAGCGGTGCGAGCCGACTGTCAGATCGCGGCCCGGGCCGCCCAGACCATGCGGCCGAGCTTCTCGGCCAGGGTGGCCGGCGTCCAGTGGTCGGGATCGCGCAGCAGCGTCCTGGCCCCGACCTGGGCGATGCCGACGATCGTCTGGCTCAGGAGCTGGGCGACCGCCTCGGCCTCCTCGCCCTCGAGGTCGGCCAGGCCCTCGACCCATCGGCGCGTGATCGTCGACGCGAGGTGCGCCTGGCGCTCCATGCCGCGGGCGATCCGGGCGGCGACGACCTCGTTGCCGCCGCCCTCGCCCAGAAAGACCACGCGGTAGATGTCGGGCGAGGCGGCGACCGCGGTCAGGAAGGCCTCGAAACCGCGGATCAGCGCGCCCTCGGGGTCGGCGCTGCCTCCGTGCGTGCGGAGCGCGGCCTCCGTCTCGCGCAGGACACGCTCCTCCTCGCGGTCGAGCATCGCCGTGAAGAGCTCGTCCTTGGACGCGAAGCAGTCGTAGACGACGGGCTTCGAGACCCCGGCCGCCGCGGCGATCGCGTCCATGGAGGTGCCCTCGAACCCGTTGCGGAGGAAGAGGTCGTGGGCCGCGTCGAGCACCAGCGGGCGGCGGCGCTCGGGCCCCAGGTGCGCGGCGCGCTTGCGGCGTCGCGTTTCGGTCTGGCTGACGGCCATTCCTACTTATGGTAGCATTTTCCTACTCAAAGTAGAAAACTTGAAACGGAGTTCCAACATCTCATGACCACCGCCGCGACTGACGCCCCGCAGGTCGAGCAGGCCATCGCCTCCGACGACACCCCGCCCTTCTCGCTCGAGCTCTCGCAGGACCAGAAGGACATCCGCGACTGGGTCCATGGCTTCGCCGAGAACGTCGTCCGCCCCGCCGCCCACGAGTGGGACGAGCGCGAGGAGACGCCGTGGCCCGTGATCCAGGAGGCCGCGAAGATCGGCCTCTACGGCTTCGAGGGCATGGCGCAGTTCTTCGCCGACCCCAGCGGCCTCACCCTGCCGATCGTCAACGAGGAGCTCTTCTGGGGCGATGCCGGGATCGGCCTATCGATCCAGGGCACCGGCCTCGCGGTCGCCGCGATCTTCGGCCAGGGCACGCCCGAGCAGATGGGCGAGTGGGTCCCGCAGTGCTACGGCACGGTCGAGGAGCCGAAGGTCGCCGCGTTCTGCGCCTCGGAGCCGGACGCCGGCTCGGACGTCTCGGCTCTCCGGACGACCGCCAAGTACGACGACGCCAAGGACGAGTGGGTCCTGAACGGCCAGAAGGCCTGGGCAACGAACGGCGGCATCGCCGACGTCCACGTCGTCATAGCTTCGGTCGACCGCGAGCTCGGCTCGCGCAGCCACGCCGCGTTCGTCATCCCCCCGGGCACTCCCGGCTGCGAGCAGGGCGTCAAGGTCAAGAAGCACGGCCTGCGCGCCTCGCACACCGCGGACGTCCACCTCGACGACTGCCGCGTCCCCGGGTCATGCCTGCTGGGCGGCAAGGAGAAGCTCGACGAGCGCCTCGCCCGGGTGCGCGAGGGCAAGCAGTCGAAGTCGCAGGCCGCGATGCAGACGTTCGAGGCCACTCGCCCGATCGTCGGCGCACAGGCGATCGGCATCGCCCGCGGCGCCTACGAGTACTCGCTCGGCTACGCGAAGGAGCGCGTGCAGTTCGGCCGGCCGATCATCGAGAACCAGGCGATCGCGTTCACGCTCGCGAACATGAAGATGGAGATCGACGCCGCGCGCCTCCTCGTCTGGCGCGCCTCGTGGATGGGCAAGACCGGCCAGACGTTCGAGAACGCCGAGGGCTCGATGTCGAAGCTGAAGTCCGGCGAGGTGGCCGTCTGGGTCACCGAGCGGGCGATGCAGATCCTCGGCGGCAACGGCTACACCCGCGAGTTCCCGGTCGAGCGGATGCACCGCGACGCGAAGATCTACGACATCTTCGAGGGCACCGCGGAGATCCAGCGGCTGGTCATCTCGCGCGCGATCTCCGGCGTAAAGATCCAGTAGCCGTCAGTCGAGCGTCAGCGCCATCCCGAGCGAGTCGGGCGCCGTCTCGGTGAACCCGTGGCGCGCGTAGAGCCGCCGTCCCGGCGGATCGGCGAGCAGGTTCACCCAGGCGCCCGGCGGCGCCGCCTCGCGGATCCGGTCGAGGAGCGCGGTGAGGATCGCATCGCCGAGCCCGCGGCGCTGGTGCTCGGGAAGCACCGCCATGTCGACGATGTGGAAGTACCAGCCCCCGTCGCCGATCACGCGGCCCATGCCGACCGGGCCGGCTTCGTCGTGGAGGGCGTGCACCGCCGCCCAGTTGTCGCGGACCGCCGGCTCGGCCTGGTCGAGCCGCTTCGGGCCGAGCCCGGCGCGCTCGCGCAGGCGCAGGTACGCGGCGGCGTCCGGCAGTCCGGGCGCCAGCGAGTAGCCGTCCGGTAGTGGGCGCGCACTCACCGCGCGAGGTCGTCGGCGACCGCGTAGGCGAACCGGGCGGCCTCGACCACCGTGTCCCAGTTCAGGTTCTCCGGGACGTCGGAGGGCAGGTGGTAGTGGGTCAGGTAGTGGTAGTCGTTGACCGAGCTGATGCTCGCCATGGGGTAGCCGTGGCGGTGGGGGATCACCGCGTCGGTCGACGCCCTGGCGCGGAAGCCGCGCTCGAGCCTGAGACCGTGGCGCTGGGCGAGGCCGAAGACGCGATCGCGAAAGGCCTCGTCGAACTCCTCCATCCACACCGGGCCCTCGCCCTCGAGCAGCACCAGGCGCGGAGACCCGACCGTGTCGAGGTTGACGAAGTAGGTCGAGTCCGGCGGCAGCTCGTCGCGGTGGGAGGCCATGAAGCCCCGGATCCCGTCCTGGAGCGTTTCCTCGGCGCCGGCCGAGACAAGCCACACCCGCAGGCCCTCGACCGGGCGCTCGCGCAGCATCTCCGCCAGCGCCACAAGGCAGCCAACCGCCGAGAGGTTGTCATTGGCACCGGGGACCACGCGGCTGCGCCACATGTCGCCGAGCACCGCGGCGCTGGCGGCCCCGAGGCCAACGGCAGCCCGCGCCGGTCCCCGCCGGCCCGTGACCGCGGCGGCGATGCCCGCGATCGGCCCTGCGAGGGCGCCCCACCATTGCGGCGGCTGGGTCTTGATGTTCGGGATCACCTCCGGAAAGCGCTCGTGGAACGCCGCGACCGCCGTCTGGTCGAACATGAAGCCGGTCTGCGCCGCGTCGTGGTGCGCCAGCACCACGAGCGTCCGCGAGGCCCCGGGGTCCCCCAGGCGTCCGACGACGTTGACGGTCTGCCGCTCCTTGCGCAGGGCGCGCCGGAGGACGCGCGGCCCGTTCTGGATCTCGTCGACGAATCCGGCCAGCGCGAGGGCTGACAGCAACCCGCCGAGCCTGCGGCGGCCGCCCAGCGTGAGCGCCGCGCCAAGCGCGCCGAGGGCGCTGAGGCCTGTGGTGTTCGGCGGAAACGTGCCCCACGACGGCTCGACCTCCAGCTCGACGTCGGCGACGCCGGCCGCACGGAGCCGCTCCGCGAGCCACTCGGCTGCCTCCCGCTCGCCCGGCGAGCACGGCGGGCGCTCGATGCCGGCGAGGTGCTCGATGACCTCGCGGAGCGTCTCGTCGCGAGGCGCCGGGATCGTCTCGTTCGGCGTGTCGGCGGTCGTGGACAGGTCGCGCACCCTACCGACGGGCCGCTCCCGCCATCAGCCGGCCGACCGTCCCGCAGCCACCCGCAGGGCAGGTGGCGCGGGACGTTCGGGGTGGGATTGGGGTCAGGCCTCGACCGGTTCGGCGGCAGGGGCCTCGGAGTGGCTGATCTCGGTGTGGGCCTTGCTGTCGCGGCCCCTGATCAGCAGGAGGGTGGCGAACACGCCCAGGACCGCGATTCCCGCGCCGACCATGAAGGCGTCGGCGTAGCCCTCGGTGAGCGCGGCGGGACCCGTGTCGCCGGTGGCCGCGAGGTCGCCGATCGTCGAGAAGGCGACGGACGAGAGGATCGCGAGACCGAGCGCACCGCCCACCTGCTGCGAGGTGTTGATCAGCCCACTGGCCAGGCCGGCCTCCCGGTCCGCCACGTTGCTCATCGCCGCGATCGTCTGCGGGACGAACGCGAAACCGAGACCGACGGCCGCCAGGAGCGACGGGCCGAGGACGTCGGCCACGAAGCTCCCGTCGGCGGAGATCTGGCCGAACCAGAGCAGGCCGCCGGCGATCAGCAGCATCCCCAGCGCCAGGATCGGCTTGAACCCGATGCGAGTGACGATCTGCGACGCCACGCCGGCGGAGATGATGATCGACACCGCCAGGGGCAGGTAGGCGAGGCCCGCCTCGATCGCGCTGAAGCCCAGCACGTTCTGCATGTAGAGAGAGATGAAGAAGAACATGCTGAACAACGAGGCTCCGGTGAGGATGCCGACCACGTTCGCTCCGGTCAGGGTGCGATTGCGGAAGATCGAGAACGGCATCAGCGGCGCCTTCGAGCGGAGCTCGATGGCGACGAATGCGGCGATCAGGCCAACCGCCAACGCGAGGAGCCCGATCGTCTGGCCCGACCCCCAACCGGCGTCCGGCGCTTCGACCAGCGCGTAGACGAGCACCGAGAGACCGGCAGTGACGCTGAGCGCGCCCCAGAAGTCGAAGTGCCGGGTCTCGGACTCCGCCCGGCTCTCGAGGATCAGCCGTGGAGCGATGAGCGCCGCTCCGATGCCGATGGGCACGTTCACCCACAGCACCCACTCCCAGCCGACGTACTCGGTGAGGATCCCGCCGAGCAGGACGCCGGCGGCGCCGCCGGATCCGGCGACCGCACCCCAGACCCCGAGCGCCTTGTTGCGCTCGGCGCCGTCCGAGAAGGTGGTGGTGACGATCGAGAGCGCCGCCGGCGAGAGCAGCGCGGCGCCGAGGCCCTGAACCGCGCGAGCGGCGATCAGCGTCGCCTCGGACTCGGCGAACCCGCCGACCAGCGACGCAATGGCGAAGAGGATGAGCCCACCGATGAAGACCCGCCTGCGGCCAAGCAGGTCGGCCAGGCGACCGCCCAGGAGAAGGAAGCCGCCGAAGGTGAGCACGTAGGCATTGACGACCCAGGACAGGTTCTCCTGCGAGAACGCGAGAGACTCGCCGATCGTCGGCAGAGCGACGTTCACGATCGACGCGTCGAGGACGACGACGAACTGCGCCATGCAGAGCAGCGCGAGCGCGATCCATCTCTTCTCTCGGTATTCCTGGGCGTCCGTCATTCGTTGCTCCTCGTCTCGTCTTGCTGTGCTTGTACTTCTGTGCAATAATCGGAACCTGAATTCCGGTTCCGCTTGGGGACTATACGGAATCTCGACTCCGTTTGTAGCCCGCTTCACCACATAAGACGAATGGCGGCGGCCGGATGAGACACCGATCCTCATGAACGTGACACTCACGACCCTCCCTCGACCGTCCCGCGCGGACGCGGTACGCAACCGTGCCGCGGTGATCGAGGCGGCGCGCCGCGTGATGGCCAAGAAGGGCCTTGAAGCCGGCATGGACGAGATCGCCCGCGCGGCAAAGGTCGGCGTCGGAACGGTCTACCGCCACTTCCCTACGAAGGACGACCTGATCGTCGGCGTGATCCGCGCCCGCTTCGAACGCCTCGCCGAACGGGCGGAGGCCGAGCTGGACAACCCGGACGCCTGGGCCGGCCTCGAGGCAACGCTGCGCTTCGGCGCGGAGCTGCAGGCGGCGGACAGGGGACTGTCCCAGTGCATCGGCTTTCGCACCGCCGGGATGGACGAGGTCATCGATGCGACGGGCCTGCCCGCTGGCAACGGAACGGCTGATCGCGAAGGCCCTCGAACAGGGCTCGATCCGGGAGGGCTACACGGTCGACGACGTCGGTCCGATGATGTGCTCCCTGGCCGCGTCGATGGTCACCCATTCCGAGTACGACTGGAACCGGCTCCTGACGGTGATGCTCGACGGGATCCGCGCCACGGACCGCGAACCCCTCCCCTAGCGCGTCACTTCCTCCAGCGCCAGGACGATCGAGCCGAACGGCTCGCCCGTCGCCCGCTCGAGGCCGATCTCGCAGGTCCGGTTGGTCGAGAGGTAGGCGTCGAACGGCCCGCGCTCCGCGAGCTCGCGCGCCTCGGGCTCGGTCGCGGACGCCGTGAGCTCCGGGTGGAGCATCCCGCGATCGCCCGCGAAGCCGCAGCATGTCGAGGCGACCGGAACCACCGCCTCGTCGGCCAGCTCGCCCGCCAGGGCCTCGAGCCGCCGCGCCAGGCGGAGATGCCGGGTCGCGCAGGTCGGATGGACCGCCACGCGCCCAAGCGTGCGCCGCGGCTGAAGGGTCGGCATCAGGCGCTCGAGCCATTCGACGGAGTCCAGGATCTCGAGCTTCGCATGCCGCTCGCGAACCTCGTCCGGAAGCGCGTCCGCCGCCTCGGCGGCGAGCCCGAGCGTGCAGGAGCTCGCGTCGACCACCACCGGCAGCTCACCCGCGCCGCTCCAGCGCCAGAGCGCCTCGACCGTGCCGGTGACCATCTCCGCGTGAGCGCCGGCATGGCCCTTGGAGCTGAACGGCACGCCGCAGCAACGACCCGCGACGTCCGGCGGCACCCACACCGGCTTCCCCGCCCTCGCCGAGACCGCCACCAGCGCGTCCGGCAGGGTCGGCCCAACCCCGGCGCGCTTCGAGCGGCCCATGATCCGGTTGGTGCAGGACGGGAAGTAGACGGCCGCCGCCCCCTCGCGCGTCGTCTCGGGCAATGGCTCCGCGGGGCGCGGGAGCGTGCCGCGGCCGACGCGCTCCGCGACGGGGCCCATCCACAGGCCGGCGCGGGCGCCGCGCTCGACCCACCCCCAATGCCGCTGCGCCTGGCGCGTGGCAGCCGTGGCGGGGCGGGAATGCTCGCGGGCGCGGAGCCCCTTCACGAGCTTGCCCGTGTCTATCGATAGTGGACAGGCCAGCGCACAGGTGCCGTCGGCCGCGCAGGTCTCGAGGCCGTCGTAGGAGTACTCCCGCTCGAGCGCCGCGGCGACCGGCGACTCCGGAGGCTGCCGGGCGATCTCGCGGCGCAGGACGATGCGCTGGCGAGGGGTCGTGGTCAGGTCGCGGCTCGGGCAGACCGGCTCGCAGAAGCCGCACTCGACGCAGTGGTTCGCGACCTCCTCGATCTCGGGCGTGGTCATCAGGTTGCGGAGGTGGACTCCGGGGTCCTCGTTCAGCAGGACGCCGGGCGACAGGACGCCGTCGGGGTCGGCGAGCCGCTTGACGCGCCACATCAGCTCGGTCGCCCGTTCGCCCCACTCGCGCTGGACGTACGGCGCCATGTTGAGCCCGGTGCCGTGCTCCGCCTTCAGCGAGCCGTCGTACTTCCCCAGGACCAGCTCGACCAGCCCGCCCATGAAGGCCTCGTAGCGCTCGAGGTCCTCGGGCTTGGCGAAGTCCGGGGTGAGCATGAAATGGAGGTTCCCGGCGGACGCGTGTCCGGCAACCCCGGTCAGGAAGCCGTGCTCGCCCAGCAGCGCCTGAAGGTCAGCCGCGGCCTCGGCGATTCGCGCGGGCGGGACGCAGACGTCCTCGACGATGAGCGCGGTGCCGGGCGGGCGCAGCCGGCCGACGAGTCCGTGGAGACCCTCGCGAACGCGCCAGTCCAGCTCGATCGCCTCGGCGTCGCGGTGCCATTCGACGGGGCGGATCAGCTCCCCCTCCCGCACCGCTTCGAGCGCCGCCCGCTCCCCCGCATCCAGCGCCTGCGCGTCGGGGCCGCCGAACTCGACCAGGAGCACCGCTGACTCCGGCGGCAGCTGCTGCCACTCGGCGGGCGTGCCGGGGATGTTCATGCTGGCGATCATCAGCGCCGGCGCAACCATCAGCTCGACGGCGCTGGCCCCGAGCTCGACGAGCTCCGGCACCGGCTCGCAGGCCTCCGCGATCCCCGGGAAGTGGAGCCACGCGGTTGTGGTCGCCGCCGGCAAGGGCACGGTCTCGTAAACCGCCTCGCAAATCAGTGCGAGGGTGCCCTCCGAGCCGACGATCAGCCGCCGGAAGATCTCGAGCGGCTCGTCCGCGTCGAGGAAGGCGCAGAGCCGGTATCCGGTGGTGTTCTTGATCTCGAACTTCTTGCGGATCCGCTCGGCCAGCTCCGTGTCGGCCAGGATCTCCTCGCGGATGTCGGCGAGCCCGCGCGCAAGCTCCGGCTCGGCCTTCGCAAAGCGCTCCGCCGCCCCGGGCGCCCCGGTGTCGATCAGCGCCCCCGACGCGGTCATGAACGTGAGCTCCGCGACGGTGGAGTACGAGTCGGCCCAGGTGCCGCAGCGCATGCCGCCGGAGTTGTTCGCGACGACCCCGCCGACCGTCGCGATGTCGGTCGACGCCGGATCCGGCCCCAGCTTGCGCCCGTGCGGCGCCAGGACGCGGTTCGCGTGGCCCAGCACGGTGCCCGGCTTGACGCGCGCGCGAGCGCCCTCGTCCAGCACCTCCACCCCGCGCCAGTGCCGGCGCACGTCCACCAGGATCCCGTCGGTCTGGCTCTGGCCGTTCAGGCTGGTGCCCCCCGCCCGGAACGTGACCGGGATGCCATGCTCGCGCCCGTAGGCGATCACCGCCGAGACGCCGCGCGGATCCCGGGGCTGGACGACGGCCCTGGGGATCAGCCGGTAGGGGCTGGCATCGGACGCATAGCGGATCAGGTCGGTCGCGCGGCCGAGGACTGCGTCCTCGCCGAGGAGCCGGACGAGATCGGACCGCAGCGGCTCGGGCGTCCCGGTGGCGACCCAGTCCGGCGCGGCGTCGGGCGCAGCGACGGCCGGGCTCAGAAGAGCCACATTCCCGGAGCGACGGGTGCCTCGACCAGCCGCGGCTCGCCGGCGGCAATGGCGTCACGCAGCGCCTCCACCAGCTCTTCGCGGCCGCCCGTGACCTCGCGCGCCGCCACGCCGTAGCCCTCGGACACCGCGATGCAGCTCAGCGAGGGGAGGTCCAGGCCGGGGGCGCCACCGACTCCCTCGATGTCCGCGAACCATTTGAGGATCGCGTACTCGGAGTTGCGCAGGACGAGGACCGTGAGCGGCACCGAGTACGCAGCCGCGCTCCAGAGCGCCGTGATCGCGTATTGCGCCGACCCCTCCCCCACGACACAGACGACCGGCCGGTCGGGCTGCGCGAGCTGCACCCCGACCGCGGCCGCGAGCCCGAACCCCAGCCCGCCGCCGGCGCCGAGGTAGTAGCTGCCCGGGCGCGAGATCCGCAGCTGGTTGCGTAGGGCGAGCGTGGCCGAGGGAGCCTCGAGCACGACGATCCCGCCGTCCGGAAACGCCTCGCGGAGCGCGTTCATCGCAGCCGTCCCGGTGATGGGGTCGGCCTCGTCGCCGGGAACGGGCTCGGGCAGGGATTCGCCGGCGTCGCGGCCGGACTCGGCCACGGCCCCCAGCAGATGCAGGAGCGCGAGCTTCACGTCGCCCAGGATCGCGTTCCCCATCGGCGCGCGGGCGGCCTCGTCCGGGTCGCTCGTGATCTGCACGAGGGTGGCGCCCTCGGGCAGGAGCTCGCCCGGGATGTTGGGGTAATACGGGAACACCGAGGAGCCCGCGACGAGGATCAGGTCGCGGCCCCTGAGCGTCTCGGCGAGCGGGCCGATCGCGGGCGGCAGGACTCCGCGGAAGTTGGGGTGGCCCTCGGGAAAGCCGAGCCGCCCGCCGCCGGTGGCCGGGATCGCGAAGACCGGCAGGTTCAGCCGCTCGACCAGGGCGACCGCGGCCTCCCAGGCGCCCGCGGCGTCGATGTCCGGGCCGGCGACGAAGACGGGGTTGGCGGCCTCGTCGAGCTTTCGCGCAAGGGCGGTCATGGCGTCCGGGTCCGGCCCCGAGGACGCCGACACACTGCGGTCGATGGCGGCGTCCGCTTCGGCGCCTGAGACCTCGGCGTCCCAGTCGTCCATCGGCACCGACACGAAAGCAGGGCCCTTCGCCGGCGTGTTCGCAAGGTGGATCGCGCGCGCCAGGGCGAGCGGGACGTCGGCCGCGCGGGGCGGCTCGTAGCTCGACTTCACGAGCGGATGGGGCATTCGGACCGCGTCGCGGTTGGTCAGGTTGGCCTGGAGGGTGATCAGCTCGCGCGCCTGCTGGCCGGCAGTGACGAGCAGCGGCGTGTGGTTCGCCTGCGCGTTGAAGATCGCGCCCATGCCGTTGCCCACGCCCGGCGCGGTGTGCAGGTTCACGTGGCCGACGGTCCCGCCGGCCTGCGCGTAGCCGTCCGCCATGCCCACGGCCACCGCCTCCTGCAGGCCGAGGAAGTAGCGGAAGTCGTCGGGGAAGTCGGCGAGCATCGGCAACTCGGTCGACCCGGGGTTGCCGAACATCGTCGTCATGCCATGCCGGCGAAACAGGTCATAGGTCGCCTCCCGAACGGTCCGCACGCCGCGCACCCTACGCGACACCCACAGCACACACCCGGCACAGCTCGTCACCCACACGCGCGCCCACCCGGGCGACCCTGCCGCCCATGAGCGATCTGCGTCCGAAGCGTTGCGGTCAGAGCAACGGACCTCGCGCAGTTGGGGTGGCACGTCTGGCGGGACGCCAGGAAGGCGTGGTGAAGGAGGCGCAGCTGCGAGAGGTGGGGCTCGATCGCTTTGCGGTGCGGCGCTGGGTGCAGGCCGGCCGCCTGCATCGCCTCTTTCCTGGGGTCTATGCGGTCGGCCATACGGCGTTGACAACCAGGGGCCGGCTCGTGGCCGCGTTGTTCTATGCCGGCGATGGTGCGGCGCTCAGCCACGGGACCGCCACGCGCTGGTGGAGTCTGATCCGGAGGCCGCCCGACCTCATCCACATCAGCATGCGGCACCACCGCAAGGCGGTCGAGGGGCTGGCCCTGCATCGCCCGCGGAACCTGGAGCGAGTCTTCCTTCACCGCATGCCGGTGACGCCTGTAGCCCGCACACTGCTGGACTTCGCCGCCAACGCCTCGCACGACGAAGTGCGCAAGGCGCTCGCCAACGCTGACTACCGCAACCTCCTGCGGTTGCCGCAGCTCGAGTCAACAATGGGAAGGGGCCTGCCGGGTAGCGCAACGCTTCGCAGAGCGGTCGACGCGCATTTGCCTCAACTGGCCGAGATCAACGGCCCGCTCGAAGAGGAGTTCATGTTCGTCTGCGAACGGGCGGGAATCCCGATCCCTCTCCCGAATCACTTGGTGGGAGATGCCCGCGTCGACGCCCTTTGGCCCGACGAGCGAGTGGTCGTCGAGCTCGACAGCAAGTCCGCGCATGGATCCGACGCCCAGCGGATGGTCGACCACCGGCGCGACATGAAGCTGCGAGACCTGGGCTACGCCGTCCGGCGCTACAGCTGGTACCAGGTGTTCTTCACCCCCGGTGCGGTTATCGCCGACCTGACGCAGATCCTCGCCGCCCGGCGGGATTCTGCGTCCGGAACGTTGCGCTGAGCGCAACGATTCGAGCGCAGATCGAGTGGCTGTCCGTGGAGTTACCGCGGCTAGAGTGCCCGCCGTGGCCGAGACGCTCAGCGCTGCCGAAGCCGCCGCCCGACTGGAGGCTGCGGACACGCTCGGGATCCCGCTCGCGACCGGGCAGCCGCCGGCGTTCATGGCGGCGCTGGGCGAGCGCTCCGACTGGGAGGACCTGAGGGTCTACGGCGCCCTGCTCGGCGTCGGGACCACCCTCTTCAACCACGAGAACGTCCATTACCTCTCCGGGTTCTACGGGCCGTTCGAGCGGGCGCTCCGCGACCAGGGCGCGAACATCAGCTTTGCCCCCGCGGATTTCCGCCGGTTCGCGCCGTTGCTCGAGGAGCAGGCGCCCCGCGTGATGGCAACCGCCGCCTCGCCGCCGGACGCGGACGGCTGGTGCTCGTTGTCGCTCCACGCGGGAGGCACGTCGCTGGAGCTGATGCGCGCGGCGAAGGACCCGGAGCGCCTGCTCGTCGTGGAGGTCTCGGAGAACTTCCCCCGGACCTTCGGGCTCGAGCCCGAGCACCGGCACGCCCTGCAGGTCGAGCAGATCGACATCCTCGTCGAGTCCGACACGGCGCCCCTGCCGCTCCCCGAGGCCGAGCCGGGCGAAACGGACCTTCAGATCGCGCGCCACGCTGCGGCGTTCGTGCCCGACGGGGCCACCCTGCAGACCGGCATCGGCACGATCCCGTCGGCGATCGCGAGCGAGCTGGCGAGCTCCGCGGGCGGCGAGTACGGCGTGCATTCCGAGATGTTCACGAACGGCCTGATGGCGTTGCACGAGGCGGGCAAGGTGTCGAACGCCCACAAGGGGTGCTACGACGGGGTCTCGGTCGCGACCTTCGCCGCGGGCAACGAGGCCCTCTACCGCTGGCTGCATGAGAACCACGACGTGGCGTTCCTCCCCGTCGACCTGGTCAACTCCGCCGAGGCGATCGCCCGCAACGAGAAGATGATCACGATCAACGGGGCGCTGGCGATCGACATCCACGGCCAGGTCGTGGCGGACACGATCGCCGGAGCGCAGTTCTCCGGCATCGGCGGCCACGAGGACTTCATCGCCGGGCCGGCGCTCGACCTCGAGGACCGCTCGCTTCTGTGCTTGCCCTCGACCTACGAGCAGGACGGCAAGCCGCGCTCGCGGATCGTTCCCTGGTTCGAGGCGGGCGCGGTGATCACCACGCCCCGGCACCAGGTCGACGTGGTCGTGACCGAGCACGGCGCCGCGGAGCTGCAGGGCAAAACCGTCCGCCAGCGCGGCGAGGCCCTCGCCGCGATCGCGCACCCCGACTTCCGCGACGACCTGCTCGCGGCAGCGAAACGGGCATCAGGCGGCCGCGCCCCGTTTCCCGAGCAGACCTGACGCATCCACCCGGCGCGCCACGTCCAGTGCCAGCGGCGAGCCGTGACCCGGCCCCCTCGAAGAGCATCGGCGGAACCTACAGGCACGTAGGATCGGAGCGCAGATGGACGTGCGGAGCACCCTCACCAGCCCGATCAACCGCGTCGGCGCGGCGGCTCAGAACGCCCTGGAGGTCGCGCGCTTCGGAGGGCTCGAGACCGGCGAGGAGGCATCGCCCTACGAGGTCGTCGTCGAGCGGCCCATCTACCGGCTCCGGCGGTACTTCCCGGAGAGCGACCAGACAAACCGCCTCAACGACGGCGGGGATCTGCTTCGTCCTTCGGACTCCGCCTCACAGGGATCCCCGGTCGTGCTGGTGCCGCCGATGATGCTCGCCGCAGAGATCTACGACGTCTCACCCAACTCGACGGCGGTCGGCACGCTGCACGCCCACGGGGTCGACCCGTGGATCGTCGATTTCGGCGCGCCCGAGCACGAGGAGGGCGGCCTCGAGCGAAACCTGACCGACCACGTGCTCGCCGTCTCGGACGCGGTCGACCGCGTGCGCGAGGTGACCGGCCGCGACGTGCATCTCGGGGGTTATTCCCAGGGCGGGATGTTCTGCTACCAGGCCGCCGCGCTCCGCCGCGGCGACGGACTCGCCAGCGTGATCACGTTCGGCAGCCCCGTGGACACCGCCGCCGCGATGCCGCTCGGCATCCCCGAGGGGGTCGCGTCGCGGGTGGCGAATGTGCTCGCCGACTCCACTCTCGCCCGCAACGCCGTGCCGGCCTGGATGTCGCGGCTCGGCTTCCGGATGCTCGACCCGGTCAAGGCGGCCCGCCAGCAGGTCGACTTCGTCCGCCAGCTCCACGATCGCGAGGCGCTGCTGCCCCGCGAGCGCCAGCGCCGCTTCCTGCAGGCCGACGGCTGGGTGGCCTGGCCGGGCCCGGCGCTCGCCGACTTCATGCGGCAGTTCATCGCCCACAACCGGATGCTCGAGGGCGGCTTTGTGATCGACGACCGCCTGGTGACGCTCGCCGACATCGACTGCCCGATCCTGACCGTCGTCGGCGAGGTCGACGAGCTCGCGCCGGCGCCGGCCGTCCGAGCGATCGTGCGCGCCGCGCCGCGGGCCGAGATCTTCGAGCTCGCGCTGACCGCCGGGCACTTCGGCCTGGTGGTCGGCTCGGCGTCGAACGCGACCACCTGGCCGACGGTCGCCGCCTGGACGCGCTGGCGCGACGCGAACGAGGCGCTTCCGGCGGAGGTCCGCCGATCCGAAGTGGCCGCCGAGCTGGCCGAGGGGCCCGGCGCGGGCGCCCGGGCGGGCTACGGCCTGGGCCTGGCGGCCGGCGTCGGCTCCAACCTGGCACGTTCGATCCTCGGCGGCTTGAGCCGGACGACGGGCACCGTCCGCACGCTCGGCGAGGAGGCGCTTACGCAGCTGCCGCGCCTGATCAGGCTGGACCAGGTGCGCCCGCGCACCCGGATCTCGCTGGGCAAGCTCCTGGACGAGCAGGCCTCCGAACACCCGGACCAGGTCTTCTTCCTGTTCGAGGACCGCGCCCATACCCACGCCGCTGCCAAGCACCGCATCGACTCGATCGTGCGCGGGCTGATCTCGGTCGGGATTCACCAGGGCGAGCACGTGGGGGTGTTGATGGAGCCACGGCCCACGGCGCTGACGGTCGTTGCCGCCCTCAACCGGCTCGGTGCGGTGGCGGTCCTGTTGCGCCCGGACGGCGAGATCGCGCGCGAGGCCGAGCTCGGCGAGATCGGCCGCGTGGTGGCCGACCCCGAACACATGGAGCGCGCCGGAGACGCCGGCGTTCAGGTGCTGGTGCTCGGCGGCGGCGGCGCCCCGCGCGAGCTCGGCCCGGGAGTGGTGGACATGGAGCGGATCGACCCCGACGAGGTCGAGCTTCCCGGCTGGTACAGGGCGAACCCCGGTCGTGCCCGCGACCTCGCGTTCATCCTGTTCACGGGCGCCGGCGAGCGGACGCGGCCGAACCGGATCACCAACCGGCGGTGGATCCTCTCGGCATTGGGAACCGCCTCCTCCGCCGCGCTGAGCGACGCCGACACCGTCTACAGCGTGACCCCCGTCTACCACCCGTCGGGCTTGATGGTGAGCCTCGGCGGTGCGATCGCGGGCGGCGCACGCATCGCCCTTGCGCGCGACTTCGACCCGGCGACCTTCTGGGACGAGGTGCGGCGCTACGGGGTCACGGTCGGCTCGTACACGTGGACGATGCTGCGCGACCTGGTCGAGGCCCCGCCGCATCCGAACGAGCGCCACCACGCCGTACGCCTGTTCATGGGATCAGGGATGCCAAGGGGCCTCTGGAAGCGCGTCTCCGAGCGGTTCGCGCCCGCGGGGGTGGTCGAGTTCTACGCGTCGACTCAGGGCGAGGTCGTGCTGGCGAACGTCTCCGGCCACAAGGTTGGCGCGATGGGCCGGCCGCTGCCTGGGTCGGCCCGGGTAAAGGTCGCCGGGCTGGACCTCGAGAAAGGGCTCGAGACGACGCCCAGCGGGTTTGCGCGCGAGTGCGACATCAACGAGGTCGGCGTGCTCGTCGCCGAGGTCGACCCCGACGTGAACGCCTCGCTGGACACGCCGTTACGCGGCGTCTTCCGACCTGACGACGCGTGGCTCGCCACCGGTGACCTGTTCCGGCGCGATCACGACGGAGACTTCTGGCTGCTCGACTCGATCACGTCGCTGATCCGGACCGAGACTGGGCCCGTCCCTCCCACTCCAGTGCGGGACGCCTTGTGGATGCTGCCCTCGGTCGACCTCGCCGTCTGCTTCGGGGCCCGCGACCCGGCTGGTGCGCACGCGGTCGCCGTGGGCGCGGTGACCCTGCGCGAGGGCCACGAGCTCACCGCGGCCGACGTCACCGATGCCCTCTCGACGCTGAAGCCGGAGGAACGGCCGGCGTACGTCCGCGTGGTCGACGAGATCCCGGTCACGACCTGGTACCGGCCCGTGCACACGGACATCCAGGCGAAGGGCGTCCCCAACGGCAAGGACGGCCGGGCGTTCGCGCTCGGGGACGACGGGACGTACGGCGAACTGACCCGCAAGTCAGCTTCAAAATAGAGTGCCCCCGCATGACTGACTTCGAGACGATCGACCTCGCGGTCGCCGACGGCGCCGCGACGATCACCCTGAACCGCCCCGACAAGCTCAACGCCTGGAACCTGCAGCTCGGCATCGACCTCCGTCAGGCGGTCGAGGGCCTGGCCGCCGACGAGTCCGTCCGCGCCGTGATGATCACGGGCGCCGGCCGCGGCTTCTCCTCCGGCGCCGACCTCTCCGAGCCGCGTGAGGAGGGCGCCGACGGCATGCCCGACCTGCGCGCGCGGCTGAAGGAGCGCTACCACCCGATCATCACCGGGATCCGCGAGATGCCGAAGCCGGTGATCACCGCCGTCAACGGCGGCGCGGTCGGGATCGGCTGCTCCCTCGCGCTGTCAGGGGACCTCGTGCTCGCCGCCGAGTCCTCCTACTTCCTGCTCGCGTTCGTGAACATCGGGCTGGTGCCCGACGGCGGCTCGACCGCGTTCGTCCCGGCCCGGATCGGGCTCGCCCGCGCGACCGAGATGATGATGCTCGGCGAGCGTGTCCACGCGCTGCAAGCGCTGAACTGGGGGCTCGTCAACCGGGTCGTGACCGACGACGAGCTCCGCGCCGAGGCGGACGCTCTGCTGACGAAGCTCGCCAACGGGCCGACGAAGGCCTACGCCAACGGCAAGGCACTGCTCAACCGGCGCATGTACGCCGACCTCCACGAGCAGCTCGAGGCCGAGGCCGACTTCCAGGGCGAGCAGGGCGCGTCGGCCGACTTCATCGAGGGCGTCCTGGCCTTCATGCAGAAGCGCGAGCCCAACTTCACGGGCAAGTAGATGGCCGGCTAGCGCCCCATGGCGGGCTTCGGCTGGGACGACGCCGATCGCGACGCTCTCGAGATCCTGCGTCCCCTGCTGGACGCCGGCGGTTACCTCCCGTGGAGCGAGTGGGCGCTCCGGCCGGCCGCGCTGGCGGCCGTCTGCTACGAGATCGTCATCGCCGACCGGCGCGAGGTCGTCGAGCTCGGCTCCGGGGTAAGTACGGTCGTCCTCGGCCGGTTGCTCGGGCAGCGAGGCGGGCGGCTCAGCTCAGTCGAGCACAACCCGGCTTGGGCCGGCGTCGTGCGCGGGCTGCTCGAAACGGACGGGCTCGGCGATGCGGTCCGCCTGATCGAGGCGCCGCTGGAGCCGCATCCCCTCGCTCTCGACCAAGCGCATTGGTACCCCGAATCCGCCCTCGCTCAGCTGCCGGCTGAGATCGACCTGCTGTTGGTCGACGGCCCGCCCGGCAACGAAGAGGGCATCGAGCGGAGTCGCCACCCCGCTCTGCCCGTGCTTGGTGAGCGACTCGGCCGGGGGGCGATGGTGGTTCTCGATGACGCGGAGCGCCCCGGCGAACAGGGCGTTCTGGAGAACTGGGCCACCGGGCACGCCGATTGGGACTTCACGATCCGCGATGGTGGGATCGCGATCGGCGTGCGGTCCGGCTAGCCCTTCTCCTGCGCCTTCAGGTCTTTCTTTGCCTGCTTGAGCTCGGCCGCGACCGTGCCCTGTTGGTTGGGGATCTCGAGGCGCCGCTCGAGTATCGGGATCGCCTCGCCCGGACGCCCCGCCAGACGAAGCGCGTGGCCCAGGTTGTAGAGCGCGTATGCGTACGTGATGTCGTCGCTGCCCTCGAGCGCCCCAACCGCCTGCTCGAGGAGAGGGATCGCCCCTTCCGGGTCGCCCTGCTGGATCAGCTGGAACCCCTGGTCGTTGAGGGCGAGGGGATCGCCGGTCGGCTCGGCGGTGGGCTCGGCCGGTGGTGCCTCCGTGTCGGTGTCCGCCGGCGGCGTCTCTTCCTCTGGTGGGGTCGTCTCTGCCTCCGGCGGCGGCGGATCGTCTTGGGCGCTGGAGTCGCGGTCGGGCTCGGAGACCGGCTCCGGCGCGGGCGGATCCTCGTCGCCACCGATCGCGTTGGCGAAGGCGAATCCGGCGATGAGCGCCACCAGGCAGAGCGCGGCCACCGGGACCCATCTCGTCGGCCGGTTCATCGTGGCCGTCGGCTCGTCCGGAGGTGGCGGCGGCCATTCCGCCTCGGGCTCCGGTTCCGGCTCCGGCTCCGGCTCGGGCTCCGGTTCGGCGAACACCTGCGGCGCCGGTCCGGCGTTGAGCATGGCGAGCGCGGCCACCGCGGACTCGGGCCGGAGCTCAGGGTTCTCCGCGCTCAGGCGCTCGGTGAGGCCGATCAGCCGAGCCGGGCTCTCGTCGCCCAGGCACTGCGAAAGCAGGACGCCGCAGGCGAACAGGTCGCTCCGCTCGCTCGCCGGATCGCCGCGCCAGAGCTCGGGCGCCATGTATCGGGCAGTGCCCGGGATCTGGCCGGTCTGTGTGATCGAGGTCGCGTCCTGCGGGCGGGCGACGCCGAAGTCCGTCACGCAGGCGCGGCCGTCACGGTCGAGCAGCACGTTCCCCGGCTTGACGTCGCGGTGGATGATCCCGGCGGAGTGGATGTGCGCGAGCGCGCGGAGCACGTCGGCGGCCAGGCGCTCCGCGTCGGGCTTGCCGCCGGAGTCGATCCGGTCCTGAAGCGACCCGCCGGACATGTAGGCCATCACCAGGTACGGGCGCTCGACGTCCGCGTTGAAGTCGTAGATCGAGACCAGGTTGGGGTGCTGCAGCCGCGCGGCGATCCGCGCCTCGCGCCGGAACCGGGCGAGCCAAGCGCGGTCCTCGACCAGCCCTTCGGACAGGACCTTGATCGCCACGGGACGCTCGAGCAGCGTGTCGTTCGCGAGCCAGACGCTCGCGGCTGCTCCCGCGCCCAGCCGGCGTTCGAGCTCGTAGCGGCCTGAGCGCAGGCGCAGCCCCTCGGCGAGGATGACGCTCATCCGTTGAGCGCGCTCTCGTCGATCCGCCCGTGAAGGTCCATGACGGACTCGTATACCTCGATCGCGCCCGCTTCACTCAACTCCGCCTCCGCGAACCCTCCGCTCAGGACGCCGATCGCGCGAATCCCAGCCCGCCGGGCGGCCACCACGTCCCAGGTCGTATCGCCGATCACGACTGCGTCCCGGGTTCCCGCCCGCTCGAGCGCCGCCTCGACCAGGTCGGGCGCCGGCTTCGTCCGCTCCACGTCGGCCGAGGTCGTCCAAGCGGCGAACTCGCGCGCGCCCAGCATGTCGACGTAGGTGTCGACCTCCTCCTGCTTGGCTGACGACGCCAGCACTACCGCGACCCCCCGGCGGCTCAGGTCCGCCAGGAACTCGCGGGCGCCCGGGAGCACGCGGACCTCTCCGAGAAGCTCGGCGTAGCGCTCGCCCTCGGTCTCGCGCACCGCGTCGCCCACCCGCCGCTCAGCGTCCTGGCCGGCCACACGCACGACCATCTGGTCGCCGCCGACGCCGATGTGCCGGTGGATGCGCCACAGCGGCGTCGAGATGCCGTGCTCTCGCAGCGCGCGGTCCCAGGCGATCGCGTGCTGATAGTTGCTGTCGACGAGCGTGCCGTCGACGTCGAGGATCGCCGCGGCGATCAGGTGGAGATCGACTCCACGAGATCGCCGACCTGATGCTCCTCGACGTTCCGGGCGATGTCCGCCTGCGCGACGATCCCGACGAGCTGGTGGCCGTCGATCACGGGCAGGCGGCGCACCTTGTGCTCCGCCATCGTCCGCAGCGCC
Organism: uncultured bacterium; assembly: GCA_963734015.1. Classification (GTDB taxonomy): domain Bacteria; phylum Actinomycetota; class Thermoleophilia; order Solirubrobacterales; family 70-9; genus JALZKA01. The sequence continues at coordinate 101,953 of CAVTFG010000012.1, forward strand.
TCGTCGATCGAGTCGTCGGCACCGATCGTCACCGGCTTGCCCTCGCCGAGCTGACCCGCGGTCGTCGCGGCGGGATCCTGACCCTCGGCAATGACCTTCACGACGATGTCGCGGTCGGTCAGCATCCCCTTGAGGCGATCGTCCTCGCCGCAGATCGGCATCGAGCCGACGTTCAGCTCCTTGAGCTTCTTCGCCGCGTCCTGAACGGTCTCGTTCTCGCCGATGCACTCACAATCGGAAGTCATCACGTCGCGTGCTGTCTGAGGCATTGCTTCTCCTTCGATCTCGGTCTCTCCCCCTGGTACCCACCCTATGCCTAGGATCACGGCGATGCCCGTGAACTATCCGCTCAACGGCAAGGTCGCGCTCGTCACCGGGGCCGCCAAGGGGATCGGGTACGAGACGGCGCGCCAGATGCACGAGCGGGGGGCGAGCGTCGCGGTGCTCGACCTCGAGCGGGCGGACGCCGAGTCGGCCGCCGACGCGATCGGCGAACGGACGCTGGCCCTGGACGCCGACGTCACCGACGGCCGGGCGATGGAGCTGGCGGTCGGCGAGGTCGTCGAGCGGCTCGGCGGCCTGGACGTGGTCGTCGCCAACGCCGGGATCGCGCCCAAGCCCCGGCCGATGAGCGTGATCGGGAACGAGGAGTTCGAGCGAGTGATCGACGTCGACCTCTACGGCGTCTGGCGCACGGTCCGCCCGGCGCTGCCACAGGTGATCGAGCGACAGGGCCACGTGGTGGTCGTCGCCTCGGTCTACGCCTTCCTCAACGGCATGATGGCCGCGCCGTACGCGATGGCGAAGGCCGGCGTCGAGCAGCTGGGCCGTGCACTCCGGGTGGAGCTCGCGCCGCACGGCGCCAGCGCCGGAGTGGCCTACTTCGGGTTCATCGACACCGACATGGTCCGTGAGGCGTTCGCCGACCCCGTTGCCCAGCGGGTCGAGGCCGCGTTCCCCGCGTGGCTCACCAAGCGCCTCACCCCGGAAGTAGCCGGGGCGACCATCGTGAACGGCATCGAGCGCCGGGCACCACGGATGATCGCCCCGCGCTGGTGGGGCGCCTGGTCCACCCTTCGCGGCGTGGTGAACCCATTCTTCGACCGCTACTCGGAGCGCGACGACGAGATCGCCGAAGCGATCCGCCAGGGCGAGCGGAACCCGTCTTCGTAGCGAGGGCGAACGTCTCGCGTTACTTGCTGCGGGAGCCCGCGGCGCTGTCGGCGGCGTCCTTGCTGGAGGTCACCGGCTTCTTGGTCTCCGCCGAAGCCGCCGTCTTCTTCGCGGCCGATCCGCCGTTGCCAGGAGGGGCGGTCTTCCACGGCGTGGGCATCTGCGCGGGATCCTCGTGAACCGACGGCTCGTTGTCCGAACGCGAGCGCCAGAACGCCAGGCCCGCGGCGACTCCGGCCGCAGCGCCGGCGACTGCCATCGCCCGCTCCCGGCCGCCCTCGAGCCGCTCGGGTATCGAGCGGGCGAAGTCGACCGCGTCGCCGGCAACCGCTTGGGCCCGGTCGGCCACGGACTTGGGCTTGGACTGGAAGGGGAGCTTCATCTTCATCACCTCGAGATCGGTAGCCCCTCTTGCGCTACCCGCCGGCCTGCCGCCGAAACCGCGAGCGCAACCCGCCACCCGTACGATGCGCCCGCGTGGCACGGACGGTCCTGTTCTTCCCCGAGGGGGCGTACGGCCCGACGAACAACTGCGTCGGGATCGGCGACGTGCTGCTGCGGCGGGGTCACCGCGTCGTGTTCGTGATCGAGGAGTCGTTCGCGGGCACGCTGGCCGACAAGGGCTTCGAGGAGCGGCTGATGCGCCTGACACCGCCGGCCGAATCCGACGAGGACCCGGGACAGTTCTGGAAGGACTACATCCGGGACACAGCGCCCACGTTCCGCAAGCCCACGCTCGATCAGCTCGAAGGCTTCATTCAGCCGACCTTCGCCGCGCTCGTCGACGGGGCGAAGTACGTCGACGAACGACTCGAGGAGATCCTCGCGGAGGTCGAGCCCGACGTCGTCGTCGAGGACAACGTCGTCGCCTTCCCGGCGGTCCCCGCCTCGGGTCGGACGTGGGTCCGCATCGTGTCCTGCAACCCGGCCGAGCTCAAGGATCCGGACGTGCCGCCCGCGTTCTCCGGCTACCCCGCGGACGACCGCACGCGCTGGCAGGACTTCCGGGACGAGTACCGGCGCACCCACGGAGCGCTGCATGCGGACTTCGACGCCTTCTGCCGCGAGCGGGGCGCTCCACCCCTGCCGGACCTCGAGTTCATCCACAGCTCGCCGTCCCTGAACCTCTACATCTATCCGCGGGAGGCGGACTACCCGCGCGGCAATCCCCTCGGCCCCGGCTGGCACAACCTCGAGTCGAGCGTGCGCAGCACCGACGCCGGCTGGGAGCTTCCCGACCACCTCGCGGCCGGCGACGATCCGCTCGTCTACCTGAGCCTGGGGTCGCTTGCCTCGGGCGACGTCGAGCTGATGCAGGGGCTGATCGGCGCGCTCGCCGACCGCCCGTATCGGGTGATCGTCTCAATGGGCCCGCAGCACGATCACCTCGAACTGGCCGACAACATGGCCGGGGCGGAATTCCTGCCCCAGGCCTCGATCCTGCCCGGCGTCGACCTCGTGATCACCCACGGCGGCAACAACACCGTCACGGAGTGCTTCCACTTCGGCAAGCCGATGGTGGTGCTGCCCGTCTTCTGGGACCAGCACGACAACGCGCAGCGGGTCCACGAGACCGGGTTCGGTATCCGGCTCGACACCTACGGTCACGCACCCGAGGAGCTGTCGACCGCGATCGACCGTCTCCTGCAGAGCGCGGAGACGAAGGCGCGCCTCGCCGCGATCGCCGCTCGCCTTCAGGCCGCCCCGGGCACCGAACGCGCGGCCGACCTGATCGAAGCCGTCTAGGCGCCGCTCGGGCCCCAGTCGTCCACGAAGAGGTCCAGCGCGAGCTCGGCGTCCGGCGCCGCGTACCTCGAGAAGTCCGTGACGCCGGCCTCCGCCAGCACCTCGTCGTCGATGTACGCGTTGCCGGTGCACTCGCGCGGGTCGCGACCGAGGATCTCGTACGCAGCGTCGGCGTAGATGTCGGCGGTCCGGGCGCGAGCCATCGCCTCGTCGCCGCCGAGCAGGTTCTGCACCGCGGCGGTCGCGATGATCGTCCGCGGCCACAGGCAGTTGGCCGCGATCCCGTTGTCCGCCTCGTCGGCCGCCAGCCCGAGGGTCAGCATCGTCATGCCCATCTTCGAGAGCGTGTAGGCCGCGTTGTTCTTGAGCCACTTCGGGTCGGCCGAGAGCGGCGGCGACAGCGTCAGGACGTGTGCGTGCTCCGAGGCGCGCAGGTGCTCGAGCGCCGCCTTGGTGAGCACGAACGTGCCGCGCGAGTTGATCTGCTGCATGAGGTCATAGCGCTTCACGTCGAGCTGCGCCATCGGCGCCAGGTTGATCGCCGACGCGTTGTTGACGACGATGTCGAGCCCGCCGAACTTCGCGACCGTCTGCTCGACGGCCGCGGCCACCTGGTCCGCGTCGCGGACGTCGCCCACGATCGGGAGCGCGGTGCCGCCAACCCCCTCGATCTCCGCCGCCGCGGTGAACACGGTCCCGGGCAGCTTGGGATGCGGCTCCGCCGTCTTGGCGATCAGCGCGACGTTCGCGCCGTCGGCGGCGATTCGCTTCGCGATCGCGAGACCGATCCCACGGCTCCCGCCCGACATGACGACGGTGCGACCCGCCAGCTTTCCATCAGACATGGCGCGGCAGCCTACTCGCGGGCGCCGTGGCGGGCGTAGGCTGCATCCATGGCCCTGCCGCCCGGTCCGCGCGCTCCGGCCGCCGTGAACACGGCGCGCCTGTTGCGCCGGCCGCTGGAGACGCTGCTCGAGTGGAACCGCCGATACGGGGACGCGTTCACCGTGCGCTGGATGGTGTTCGGCACGGGCGTCTACGTGGCCGACCCCGAGGAGATCAAGGGGATGTTCACCGGCGACCAGTCGGGCCTGCTGGCGGGCGAGGCCAACTCACCCCTCTCCCCCGTCCTCGGCCAGAACTCCGTGCTGGTCCTCGACGGGCCCGAGCACCTGCGCCAGCGCAAGCTGCTGTTGCCGCCGTTCCAGGGCTCGGCGGTGAACGCGTTCCGGGAGGTGATCGGCGACGTCGCGGCCGCCGAGATCGGGCGCTGGAACCTCGGCGACGAGTTCCCGATCCGCGAGCGGATGCGGGCGCTCACGTTCGAGGTGATCTGCCGCGCGGTCTTCGGCGTCACCGAGCCGGAACGGGTCGAGCGGCTGCGTGCCGCGTTGCTGGCGGTGATCGACATGGGTGCGATCTTCTTCGCGCCGAACTTCATCCGAGTGAACCTCGGGCGGTTTAGCCCGTGGGGGCGGTTCCAGCGCCGCCTCGCGACGGCGGACGCACTGATCTACGAAGAGATCGGGCGCAGGCGGCGGGCGGCCGACCTGGAGGAGCGGACCGACGTGCTCTCCCTTCTCCTGCGCGCCCGGGACGAGGACGACAACGTGATGACGGACGTGGAGGTGCGCGACGAGCTCTTCACGATGCTGGCCGCCGGCCACGAGACGACGGCCACCGGCCTGGCGTTCGCCTTCGACCTCATCCCGCGCCACCCCGACGTCCTCGCCCGCCTGCGCGACGATCCCGACGACGAGGATTACCTCGACGCCGTCGTCACCGAGACGCTGCGCATCCGGCCCGTGCTGGACGCCGCCGAGCGCACGCTCGCGGTCCCACGCACCGTTTGCGGCTACGACCTGCCCGCCGGCATCCGCGTTTATCCCGCGATCGCCTGCGTGCACCATCGCGAGGATCTCTTCCCCGAGCCCGAGCGCTTCCAGCCCGAGCGCTTCCTCGAACGGAAGGCGACCTCGTACACCTGGCTGCCCTTCGGGGGCGGCATCCGCCGTTGCATCGGCGCGGCGCTGGCCCAGGCGGAGATGGCCGAGGTGATCCGCGCGGTCGTCGTGGCGGTCGACCTCGAGCCGCTGCGCGCCGAGCTCGATCCGGTGGTGATCCGCGGGATCACCATGGTGCCGAAGCACGGCACGCCGGTGCGCGTCGCGCAGCGAGCACCGATTCGGGTGCCGGTCGCGGCTTAGGATCCGGACATGAGCGCTAACGGCTCCAACCGCCAGATCAGCGTCGGCGTGGTCGGCGCCGGGTTCGGCGGCGTCGGCATGGGGATCAGCCTCCGCCGTGAGGGCATCGAGGACTTCACGATCTTCGAGCGGGGGGACACGGTCGGCGGGGTCTGGCGCGCCAACACGTATCCCGGCGCCGCCTGCGACGTCCCGTCCCACCTCTACTCGTTCTCGTTCGCGCCGGGCCACAACTGGTCGCGCCGGTACGCGCCGCAGCCGGAGATCCTCGACTACATGGAGGAGATCACCGACCGCTTCGAGATGCGACCGCACCTGCGGCTGGGCACCGAGGTGACCGACGCGCGCTTCGACCCTTCCGAGGGCCGCTGGACGCTGACCACCGACTCGGGCGAGACCAAGTCGTTCGACCTGCTGGTCACGGCCTGCGGCCAGCTCACCCGTCCCTCGGTGCCGCGGGTCGAGGGCATCGAGGCCTTCCAGGGCAGGGTCTTCCACTCCGCAGAGTGGGACCACTCGCACGACCTGGCGGGACGCAGGGTCGCGGTGATCGGCACCGGCGCCTCGGCGATCCAGTTCGTGCCCGAGATCGCAAAGGACGTCGAGCGGCTCACGATCTACCAGCGCTCGGCGCCGTGGATCCTCCCGAAGACCGACCGTGAGTACCCACCCTGGGAACGGCGCCTGTTCGAGCGCGTGCCGGCCCGGGTCGCCGCGGCCCGCGCGGGCATCTTCACGTTCTTCGAGACCGGCACCTACGGCTTCACCGGCCGGCACTGGGTCCTGAAGCCGCTCGCGAAGCTGGCCAACGCCTACCGCGAGCGCGAGCTGCCCGACCCGGAGCTCCGGGCTCGCGCGACCCCCGAGTACGAAATCGGTTGCAAGCGCATCCTGATCACGAGCGACTGGTACCCGGCCCTGCGCCGCGACAACGTCGAGCTCCTGAACGGCACGGTTCAACGAGCCACGGCCGGCGGCGTCGTCGGTGCCGACGGCGTCGAGCGCGAGGCGGACACGATCATCTGGGGCACGGGATTCGACGCCTCGCGGTTCACGAGCCCCATGGACGTCCACGGACTCGAAGGGCGTGAGCTGAACGAGGCCTGGGGCGACCGACCGGAGGCGTTCCTGGGCACGACGGTCGCGGGCTTCCCCAACATGTTCATCCTCTACGGGCCGAACACGAACCACGGCGCGGGCTCGGTCCCGTTCACGCTCGAATGCCAGTTCAACTACGTGATCGACGCGGTCCGCCGGATGCGGGCGCGCGGCCTGCGGTGGATCGACCTGAAGCCGGAGGCCCAGGAGCGCTGGCGGCGCGAGATCGAGAAGCGCAGCCTCGACACCGTGTGGACCAGCGGCGGCTGCACCTCGTGGTACACGAACGCCGCAGGCGAGAACACGAACAACTGGCCCGGCCCCTGGCTCGAGTTCCGGCGCCGGACCCGGCGGCTCGACCCGGCGGACTACCGCGCGGCGGCGTAGATCATCGGCCGGATGCGCGCCATGGCCTTCATGAGCTCGTCCTGGTCCACGCGGCGGCTCGATCAGCTTCTCCGGGGCGCGTCTGCTCGGCCTTCAGGCCGTCGATCACGATCCCGAGCAGGCGGCGCCAGCTCTCGTTCCCGGGGTCTCGCGAGTGAACTCGATCACGGCGGCGAGGATCAGCTTCGAGCATCGGGACGTCGAGCGTGTGGAGGTCGTCGCGCAGCCTGCCCTGTTCCTTGGCAGCGGCGACGATCGCCCGGCAACCATCGGCCGGATCGGAGGCACGGACCTCATCGACCCAGTCCCTGCCTCCGGGGGCGCTGAACATCAGCTCCTTGAGGGCGCGGTTTCGGCCATGGAACTCGGCGCCGTGCTCGATGAAGCTGGTGAGGCCCCGCCACGGGTCGGGATCGGCCGCCGCGGCATCCGGCCATCGCCAGGAACTCCTCGACCCGCGTCCGGAAGAGGGCGTCGATCAGCGCCTCGCGGTTGGGGAAGCGCCGGTAGACGGTCCCGACCCCGACGCCGGCCCGCTCGGCGACCTCGTCGAGGCTGACCTGAAGGCCGCGCTCGGCGAACACGTCGGCCGCGGCGTCGAGGATTCGCTGCCGGTTGCGCTCCGCGTCGGCACGAAGTGGGCGCTCGGTTTTCGCGTCGGTCGCCATCTGTGACGATTGTACGGATAACCGGAGGAAATTTCTCCGCTTACGTGCTACGGTGTCGGAAGTTGAGACATTTCCTCCACTTAGGAAGGACGAGATGAGCGCACGCAAGCAATCCGACCCCCACCACGACCGCCGCTGGCTGATCCTGGGCGTGATCGCCCTCGCCCAGTTGATGGTGGTCCTCGACGTCACGATCGTGAACATCGCGCTCCCGTCGGCCCAGACGGACCTCGGGTTCTCCGACGACTCGCGTCAATGGGTGATCACGGCGTACGCGCTGGCGTTCGGCTCGTTGCTGCTCCTCGGCGGACGCATCAGCGACCTCATCGGTCGCAAATGGACGTTCACCGCGGGTCTCATCGGATTCGCAGGCGCCTCCGCGGTGGGCGGCGCCGCGCCTTCGTTCGAGGTTCTGATCGGCGCCCGCGCACTGCAGGGCGCATTCGCCGCGCTCCTCGCGCCGGCCGCGCTGTCGATCGTCACGACGACCTTCACGGACCCTGGCGAGCGAGCGAAGGCGTTCGGGATCTACGGGGCGATCGCCGGCTCCGGCGCCGCCGTCGGCCTGCTCCTCGGCGGCGTTCTCACCGAGCTCTTCTCGTGGCGCGCGACCATGTACGTGAACCTGGCGTTCGCGATCCCCGCTGCGATCGCCGCCGGGCGCCTCCTGGTCAACCTGCGGCCGGCCACACGCCCGCGGATCGACGTGCCGGGCGTCCTCGTCGCCACGGCGGGGCTGTTCGCCCTGGTGTACGGGTTCGCCAACGCCGAGATGGACGGCTGGGGCGCGCCGCTGACCGTCGCGATGCTCGGCTTCGGGGTCGTTGCGCTCGGAGCGTTCGTCGCGATCCAGCGCCGGGTCGCGAACCCGCTGCTGCCGCTGCGCATCGTCGCCGACCGCAACCGCGGCGCGTCCTTCCTCGCGGTCGGCATCGCCTCGATCGCGATGTTCGGCACGTTCCTGTTCCTGACGTATTACCTGCAGCAGAACCTGGGTTTCTCACCGATCGAGACCGGCCTGGCGTTCCTGCCCATGGTGGCGGCGATCATGGCGTTCGCCACCACCGCGTCGACGCGGCTCCTCCCGCGCGTCGGCCCCAGGCCGCTGGTCCCGACCGGCCTGGCCCTTGCCGCCCTCGGCCTCGCCTACTTCACGGGCATCGAGGTCGACTCGAGCTACGCGGGCGCGGTGCTGCCCGGCCTGCTGGTCATGGGCGCCGGGTTCGGGCTGATCATGGCCCCGTCGATGGCGACCGCCACCAGCGGCGTCGCTCCGGCCGACGCCGGCGTCGCCTCGGCGACCGTCAACACCGCCCAGCAGATCGGCGGCTCGGTCGGCACGGCGCTCCTCAGCACCCTGTTCGCCGACGCGGTGAGCGCGTTCGCGGCCCCGGCGGGAACACCGGCGCAGCTGGTCGCCGCCGAGGCCACGGTGCACGGCTACACGGTGGCGTTCTGGTGGGCCGCGGGCATCCTGGCGGCCGGGGCGATCGTGACGGCCCTGCTGTTCGAGCGGGGCCGCGCGACCGCCCGCGAGCCCGGAGCAGTGCCGCAGCCGGCCATCGAAGGCGTGGCAGGTTGAGGCATCACATAAGCCGGCTCTAGAACGCCGGGGGCTCGGCTTCCGGCCTTCTGCCTCCGCCTCACTCCGTCGTCAGGTCGAGGGCCATCACGACATCGTCGACGTAGCGATCGCCCAGCAGGAACTCCCCGCGCAGGACGCCCTCGACCTGGAATCCGCTTGCCTCGTACGCCGCGCGCGCGGCGGCGTTCGGGGCCAGTACGCGCAGCGTGAGCCGGCGGGCACCGCGCCGCCTCGCCGCCGCGATCGCCCCCTCGATCAACGAACGGCCGACGCCACGGCCCTGCTCGCGCGGATCGACCGCGAGGCCGCGGACCTGGAGGACGTGCGCGTTGGAGGCGAGCTTCGTCGGGGGATGCAGCTGGATGTAGCCGACCGCCCGTCCTCCCACCTCCGCGAGGCGGACTCCTCGGGCTGATCGCCCTGCTTGAAGAAAGGGCCTTTCCGGCCGGGCTCGGGCGCCGGGCTCACGTCCGGCGACCAGGTCCGGATCGACGCCAGGAGGGCTGGGTCGTCCTCGCTCAAGGCCGGCCTCAGTCGAGGTTCCATACGTCCTCGATCCTCACGTTCGGATCCCGACCGCGCATCGCGATGTAGTCGGCAACGCAGAGCCCGACGAGGACCCCGACCACCAGCGCCGCAACCGCGAGCGCGGGAAGGTCGCCGGCGGCGAACCAGACGACGGCCAGCGCGGCGACGCCCCCCAGCCGCCGGGCGCTGAGCTGGCCGGTGATGCGAAACCGGAAGAACGCCTGCGCGAGCAGGTAGAGCGCCGGGCCGGCGACCACCGGCAGCAGCTCATCGGTCGGCAGCTCGTCCTCGGGGTGTCGGATCACCAGTTCGTCCCCCACCGCGGCGACGATGATCCCGGCCACCAGCAGGGCGTGGCCGTACGCGTAGAGGTCCCGTGCGACCACGGTCGATTCGGTTGCACGCGACAGGACCTCCTCGCTGCGTCCCTGGATCGACGAGAAATAGAGCCACCAGAGAGCGGCCGTTCCCAGGAACGCAAGCGAGAACGCCGCGATCGTCGTCGTGTCGATCACCTCGAGCTCGGCCGTGGTCGCGCCCGTGATCACGATCGTCTCGCCGAGGGCGATGATCACGAACAGGCCGAAGCGCTCGGCGAAGTGCTCCGTGCCGAGCGTCCACGAATGCATCGTGATCCCGGTGACCCGGGGGACCCAGTAGGTCACCAAGGGGCCGCCGTAGTCGATCGCGAGGGCCACCAGCCAGAGCACGATCCGGGCGTCGCCCTCGGCCAGGCCGCCGGCGATCCAGAACACGCCCGCGGTGCAGAACCAGACGAGGATGTTCTCCGCGCGGCGGCGCTCGAGGCTCCCCCGCTCGCCCGCCATGAACGCCAGGAACGCCGTCCGGCCGACCTGGATCGCGACGTAGGCGCCGGCGAACAGGAGGCCCTTGTCGCCGAACGCCTCGGGGATCGCGATCGACATCAGGAGGCTCGCCAGCATCAGCGCGATCATCAGCAGTCGCACCGCCAGCACGTCGGGGTCGAGCTCGTTCGTGGCCCACGTCGTGAACTGCCACGACCACCAGACGACCAGCAGGATCAGCGCCGCTTCCCCGGCGCCGGCCCACGTGAGGTCGCCGAGCAGGAAGTGGGAGACCTGCGTGATCGCGAAGACGAACACGAGGTCGTAGAAGAGCTCCAGATAGCTGGCCCTGTAGGACTCCCCGTCCTGGCTGCGTCTGACCGTCGGCGACACGCGCGCCGAAGGATGCCACGCGGCGGCCGCCCTTCAGCGAGACCGTGTCGGCCGAGCTGCGCTCAGCGTGCCGCTTGGTCCAGCTTGCGAGCGAGGCGGGCGGGGTTGGCCAGGAGGGCCGGCGAGGCGGCTCCGGCGTGCGTCACCTGCTTGCCGCGTGCCAGAAAGACCTTCGTGCCGTCGGCCCAGACGCCGTCGCCCACCTCCTCCGCGCCACCGAGGCCGCCCGGGCGGTGCCGGCGGAGGTCGCTCAGCACGAAGTCGACGCGGCCGCGGGTGAAGCCGGCGGCGACCTCGCGGTCGCCCGTCGCGCACCAGCGCCAGATCCGCTTGCGCGTCACCGGCTGCCCGGCGCGGTGGAGGACCCGACGGTAGCCCTCGCCGACCCGGAGCTGCGAGCCGATGCCGCTCGCGGTGAGCTTCCGCTGGTTCCAGCCGCCGCAGCTGACCTCGGGCACTCCGTACGTCCGCTCCCACATCTGCAGGTAGGCCTCGGCGCCGCGGCCCATGTCGCGGATGATCTCGTCGCCGGCGATCAGGCGCAGGTCCGCGACCCAGTCCGGGTAGAGGCCGTAGTGGGCGACGCCGTCGGTGTTCAGGTCGAAGACGCGCTCGCCGGAGACCTGCTGGTCGAGCGTCACCCGGCCGTCGAAAGACTTGAACGGGTAGACGAGCGGATTCTGAGCGGCGCTCGGCCGCGGGTTCCCCTGGGAACCGAAGCCGTTGGCGTCAGCGCCGTAGCCGACCCCGTGGTACTGCCTGCCGAGCTCCTCGCGGACCGTTCGCAGGTGCTCCCACTTGTGGACGAAGCTCTCGGCGTTGCCCGCGTAGGGGGTCACCACACCGCCGAGCTTGTAGATCCGCGGCAGCGCGTCGTCGGTGGACCAGCTGTGCGAGGAGAACATCCCGGGGTAGTCCATGTTCTCGAGCTTGGTCAGGGCCTGGTTTCGCCCGCGGACGCTCATGTGGTCCGGGTCGAAGATCATCCGGTGATCGGCAATCCGGTCGATCGCCTGCCAGCCGAGGTCGGACAGGCCGCGAGCGTTGCAGTTCTCCTGGCCCTCGTAGATCGGCAGGACGGTCGGCAGGCCGGCCAGCTCGTCGAGCCCGTTGCCGAAGATCTGGTCCTGGGAAATCGGGGCGCCGCCGGTGGCCGGGGTGTTGTCGTGGTAGTGCGGGTCCTCGCAGTCGCCGAGCGCCCAGAAGCTGCCGCTGGTCAGGAACTGGCCGCCGTTGATCACGACCCCGAGGGCGCCGCCGTCGCCCGCCACGCCGGTGAGCGCGTTGTCGAACTTGTTGGTGATCTCCAGCTGCCGGATCCCGAGCTGATCGAGCCTGTCAACCCACGAGCTGATGCCTTCGGGCGTGCAGGAGGGCGCCGGCCGGTTGATCGGCACCAGTCGGCAGTTGAACGGCTCCGACACCTCCATCCCCTGCACCACAGCGAGCTTTGCCGCTGTTGATCACTCGCCGGGCTTGGAACGGGTTGCGGACGATCCGGAACCACCCCTTGCCGGGGCCCCCGGACTGGGCGTCGATGTAGTCCTGGAGCTCGCGGATCCGCTTCGCCTGGAGCAGGACGCTGTCCATCTCGTTGCACGAGTTCTGCTTGAACGGGTAGAGGTCACAGAGGACCCGGTTCTCGACGAAGAGGTTCACGAAGACCCTCAGACCCCGCGCCAGGCACGCTCCAGCCAACGGTAGTAGAGCGACTCATGGGTGAGCGACTGGGGGTGCGGCCAGTCGTTGAAGGTCGGCCAGCCGACGGGGTCGTGGCAGCGCGCCGGGTTGCCGTAGAGGACGTTCTCGAGGATGGCCGTGCAACCGTTGCCGAGCTCGTGGTCCGCGCAGTCCCGAAGCGCGTACGGCGCCCCGTACTTGTGCCACGGCCGGCCGCAGTGCGCCTTCCCGCCCAGGAATTCGAACGCCATCCCGTGCATGTGGCCCTCGAGCAGGCCCTTCACCTCGCCGTACGGCGGCGAGCCCGTGGCCGGCTTGCCCTGCACGTTGAGCTGGGCCTCCGGGTACTTGGCGCAGCCCGTCGCGCGCACCAGCCTGAACGCATCGCCGTTGCCCGCCGGCACCGAGACGAGGTTGCCCGCATCGTCCATCGCCAGCGCCCGGCCCGAGGGCACGTTGGTGATCCGGAACGATCCGCCGCCGCCCGTCACGGTCCACTCGCACGGGAGCTGGGCGCCGTCTCGACGATCACGGCGCCGCCGTTCGACAGGCCCATGAAGTCGCGCGCCGGGCCGTAGAACAGGTAGATCCCGAGGTCGGTCGCCTGCATCCGGAACGGCTCCGCCGCGCCGATTCCCCGGGCCGTGGCCGTGTAGCCCGCGTCGGTCTGGGCGATGAGGTTGCCGCCCGCCGCCGGCTTCAGCGCGAAGCAGCCGTGGACGATCGAGTAGCGGGTCTGCTTCGCCGGCGACGCGTCGGCCGGGGCGGCGAGACCGGCGAGCAGGCCGAGCGCAGCCCCTCCCAGGACAAGCAGCACCAGCGCTCCGGGCACCCCGCCCTTGCGGACCCCTACTCCCATGGCGGCGAGCGTAGACCAGGGCCGGCGGGAGCGCGCCGGTTCCGGTACGGGTGTCCCAGGCTCGGATCGTGCACCGTGGAGTGCGATTGAAGTCAAACGTGCAGCGAATGTGCACGGGGGTTGCCAAGCTCCTTTCGCGTGGAAAGGCTGCGACAGCTGGATCGAACGGCCCAGGCCGCGGTGGCCGCCATCGTCGCCGTGCTCGCGGTGATCGTGATCCTGGTGGCGAACACGCTGAACGACGCCAAGGCCGAGGGCACGGTCGAACTGTTCCTTGCCGCGTACGAGGCGCAGGACTACGAAACCGCCGCCGAGCTCACGGACGGCGACCCCGAGGCCGTCGCCGAGGCCCTGGAGGCGAACGTGGATGGGCTGGACGGCGCCTCGCTGACCGCTTCGATCGACTCGGTGGCCGAGGAGGGTGACCAGGCCGAGGCGGCGGCGGTCATGACCTGGTCCGTGCCCGACATCGGCGAGTTCGAATACACGAACGACGCGCTCCGGCTGAACCTCGACGGCGACGAATGGCGCATCGCCTGGAGCGAGCGCGTCGTCCACCCCGATCTCCAGGGCGACGAGCGCCTCGGCACGACGGAGGAGCCGCCGCCGCGCGCGCCGATCCTCGATCGCGAGGGACGCGAGCTCGTCTCGGTCCAGCCCGTCGTCGAGGTCGGAGTGATCCCCGAGGAGCTGGACGACCCCGAGGCTGCCGTGGCCGAGATCGCCGAGCTCACGGAGGCCGACGCGGAAACGTTCCAGGCCGCGATCGACGCCGCCCCGGACCCCGGCAACTTCGTCCCGGCGATCACCCTGCGCCAGTCCGAGTTCGACGCCGTCGAGCAGCAGCTGAGCGCGATCCCGGGCGCGGAGTTCGGCGAGCGCGAGCTGCCACTGGCGCCGAACCGCGACTTCGCACGCGTGCTGCTGGGCAACGTCGGGCCGGCGACCGAGGAGCAGATCGAGGAGTCCGACGGCGAGGTGGACCTCGACGACGTCATCGGGCAGGGCGGCCTCCAGGCCGAGTTCGAGGAGCAGCTGGCGGGGACGCCGGCGCGCGCGGTGGTGATCCGCAACACCGATGGCGACGTCGTCGAGACGATCGAGGGGACCGACCCCGTCGACGGTGAGCCGCTGGAGACGACGCTCGACCTCAACGTGCAGGACGCCGCCGAGAAGGCGCTGGGCGACATGGACGGCAAGGCCGGCCTGGTCGCGATCGAGCCGTCCACAGGCGACATCCTCGCGGTCGCCAACCGACCCACCGACGATGGCTTCAACCGGGCGATGGCGGGCCAGTACCCGCCGGGCTCGACCTTCAAGGTGATCACGACCACGGCGCTTCTCGAAGCCGGCCTCGATCCCGAGGAGATCGTGGACTGTCCGCCGACGATCGTGGCCGGCGGGCGCGAGTTCGTGAACTTCGAGGGCTCGGCCGCGGGCGCGGTGCCGTTCTCGACGGACTTCGCCCAGTCGTGTAACACCGCCTTCGTCTCGCTTGCCGACCGCCTCGAGCCGGACTCGCTCCGGGAGACGGCCGAGACCTACTTCGGCTTCGGGACGGATCTCGGCTACCTGCCGGTGGAGGCGTTCAGCGGCGATGTCCCTCGCAGCCGCGACGAGGCCGAGCAGGCCGCCGCGATGATCGGCCAGGCGCGAATCTTGGCGAGCCCGCTGGCGATGGCCGGCGTGGCGGCCGCGGTGCAGGACGGGACCTGGCGCCAACCGCGGCTGCTGGCCGACGACGAGACCGGCGAAGCGGACCCCCTGCCGGCCGACGACGCCGAGACCCTGAGGCTCCTGATGCGCTCCGTGGTCACGACGGGCACCGGGACTGCGCTCGCAAGCGTGCTCGGCGAACCGATCGGCAAGTCGGGCACGGCCGAGTACGGCTCCGGCGACCCGCCGCCCACCCACGCGTGGTTCATCGCCGCACGCGAGGACGTCGCGGTCGCGGTGATCGTGGAGGACGGGACGTCGGGCGGCGAGGTCGCCGCACCGATCGTGGCGGACTTCCTGACGCGGTTGGACTAGCCGTCCGCGCCGGCACGGACGCGGTCGATGACCGCGCCGATCCGCTCCGCGCCCTCACCCTCGTCGAGCATCATGTAGTAGGGCTTGCCGGCGCTCGCCGCCCACGGGACGAGCACGTCGAACTCAAGCCCGCGCATCAGCTCCAGGCTCTCGATGTAGCTCGCGCGGTCACTCGAATCCAGCACTGCGGCGCGCCATTCGCCGTCGCGCAGGTAGAGCGTGTCGCCTGTGAAGAGCAGACGGTGCTCGCCGGTGTCCCAGAGATACGCGGTGGCGCCGGGCGTGTGGCCGGGGGTGGGGATCACCTCGAGATCCGGGCCGAAGTCGTGGCGGCGCGAGAACGTGCCGCGCACATGGAGCCGCTTCTCGGTCCGCCGCGCGTCGTCGCGATGGACGAACAGGGGGGCGTCGATCCCCGAGCCGGGCAGACCACCGAACAGCGACTCGTGCCAGTGGTTCAGGTACTGGCGCGCGATTCCACCCAGCGCCTCGAACGCAGGGACATCGCGGCTCAGCTCGCCGTTGGAGTAGATCAGGACGTTGCCCGCCTCACGCTCGAGCAGGAACGCGCGGGCGGCGATGGACTCGTCGAAGGGGAGGGCCTGCGGCGAGGACGCGTGCAGGCCTGCGATCAGCGTGTGGGTGTCGGTCATCGCGGTGGTCATCGGGGAACACCTCCGGTCCGATTTCAGGTTGAGATTCACATGATGCAACCTCAAGTGCACTTGAAGTCAAGTCCGGTCTACTCTGCGGCTTGTGGTGTCCTCGAATCTGGATCTCGCGATCAACGCCCTGGTGCTGATCCGCAACGCGCAGCGGGCGATCGACACCGCATTGCGCCTGCCGGCCGAGGACCGCGCCGCGGTGGCCGAGCAGGTCGAGGAGGTGCGCCACAGCGTCGGCCAGGTGGCGGCGTCGCTGGCCGGCACGATCCCCGGCGCCCAGTCGCTGGCGGGCGCCGGTCAGGTCGCGGCGGGCGGCCTCGCCCAGCGGTCGGAGTTCCGCGCGCTGACCGGGATGGTCAGCTTCTTCGCGCGACAGGGATCGGAGGCCCTGGGCGCCGTGGCCGGGATCGCCGGCTCGATGGGCGGCGGGCGCGACCGCTCGCTCGCCCTCTCTGAGCGGATTTCGAGCCGGCTGGAGGAGGTCGGCGTGGCGACCCGCGAGGACCTGGCACGGGAGCTGGGCGTCGACCCGCGGTCGGCCGACTTCCAGGACGCGCTCGAGCGCACCCTCGGCACAAGCCGGGCGGAGTGGTACGGAAGCGGCACGTACGGCTTGCCCCGCGACGAGCTGGAGGCGATGATCTCGGAGGCCCGCGAGGCGAGCGAGAGGTCGGCGGAGGAGCAGAGCGCCGAGCCGGCCGAAGCCGAGGCCGCCCCCGCCCCGCGCCCTGGCTTGGATTCGGCCATCGACGATCTGAGCTCGTCCCTCGACGAGCTCCAGGGCGCCGTCTCGGCCCGAACCGAGCCCGCCTTAGCCGGACGCGGCGGGCACCGCGGCGACCGCGTGGACGCCGCCGTCGACGTGCAGGATCTCGCCGCTGACCGCGCGGGACAGGTCGGATAGGAGGAACAGCGCGGCGTCGGCGACCCCCGAGGCGTCACGGCGGTCCCAGCCGAGTGGAGCGGTCTCGCCCCAGTGCTCGGCCAGCTGCTCGAACCCGGGGATGCCGCTCGCCGCGGGGGTGGACACCGGTCCGGCCGCCACCAGGTTCACGCGAACGCCGCGCGGCCCCAGCTCGCGGGCCAGGTAGCGCGCCACCGACTCGAGGCCGGCCTTGGCCACGCCCATCCAGTCGTAGGCCGGCCACGCGACCGACGCATCGAAGTCGAGTCCGACGACGCTCGCGCCGGCGCCGCTGCCGTTGCGCTCCGCCAGGAGCGGCTCGAGCGCGTGCGCCAGCGCGTTCAGGGAGAAGGCGCTGGTCTCGAACGCCCGCAACGCGCTCTCGCGCGGGGTCGCGATGAAGTCGCCGCCGAGGGCGTCGCCGGGCGCGAACGCGATCGCGTGGACGACGCCGTCCACCCCGCCCCAGCGCTCGCTCAGCTCGCCCGTCAGGGCGGCGAGGTCGTCGTCGGAGTCAACGTCGAGCTCGAGGACGTCGGGCGGCTCGGGCAGGCCCTTCGCGGCCCGTTCGGTCATCCGCCGCACGCGCCCGAAGCTGGTCAGCAGCACCTGCGCGCCCTCCTGCTGCGCGCGCTCGGCGATCGAGTACGCGATCGAGTGCCGGTTGACGACGCCTGTGACGAGGATCCGCTTGCCCTCGACCAACCTCACAACAGCACCCGGTCTCCGTAGAGGCCATCGGCCGTGACGGTCAACCCGGGCTCCGGGCCGGCGCCGTTCGCGGCCTCGACGGCAGTCCGGTGGACGACCTGGACACGCGCCCGCACGGCGAGCTTGTCCCCTGCGCCGAGGACGCGCCACCGCAGCGTGACCAGCTCGTGCCCCTCGTCGAGCGGCGTCGCCTCCTCCACCTCGGCCTCGACGCGGATCGTCTCGCCGATGGCGACCGGGCGCTTGAAGGTGACCGAGTCGAAGCCGCGGAGGGCGACGACCCGTTCCGGATCGAACCCAACCAACCCGATCGAGTACGAGAGCACGAGCATCCCGTGCGCAATGCGCTCGCCGAAGCGGCTGGAGGCCGCCCACTCGGCGTCCGAGTGCTGCGGGTGCCAGTCGCCGGTCAGCGCGGCGAACGACACCAGGTCGGACTCGGTGATCGTGCGGGAGCGGCCGGTCAGTCGCGCGCCGGGAGTCGTCAGGTCGGTCATCGAAGCGCCTCCTCGTGAATAGGGATCTCGAATCGCCGGGCGATCAGCTCGCCGAACGCCTCGGCGGCGCGGCGGTGGCCCAGCGGCGACGGGTGCAGGCCGTCACCGTCGAAGTTCTCCGCGAGGCTCAGCCCGGGATGGCCGGCAACGTCCAGCACCGCGGCGTCGTGGGCGGCCGCGAGCGCGCGGGTCGCGTGGTTCATGCGAACGAGGCCGGCCTCCATCCGCGCACGCGTGCGGGGGCCGAGAGGCAGGAAGTCCCAGCGCTCGGGCGCGGTGGCGGTGACCATACTGACCGTCGGGAGCGCGCGCTTGAGCCCGCCCAGGATGGCGCTCAGGTTGCGGGAGTACGCGAGGGGGTCGAGCCGTCCGTAGAGGAGGTCGTTGGTCCCGCAGACGACCGTGACGAGATCGGGCTCGAGCTGCAGTGCCCGGCCGAGCTGGGCGCGGACGTCGGCGCTGGTGGCCCCGTGCTCGGCGAGGTTCTCGTAGGCGAAATCGCCGGGTCCGCCGGCGAGCGCCGCCGCGACCCGGTCCGCCCAGCCCTCGCCTGGTGCGGATCCGGTGCCGGCCGTGAAGCTGTCGCCCAAAGCGACGTAGGCCCTCATCGCATTCCTTCGAGCGAGCCCAGCGCCCAGCCCACCCGGCGGCGGGTGTCGCTCGGCTCGATCACCTCGTCGACGAAGCCCGACTCGGCCGCCGTCGACGCGGTCAGGTGCTCGCCCGCGTACTCCTCGGCCAGTGCGTCGCGCGCCAGCTCGGGCTCCGGCGCAGCGGCGATCGTGCGGCGTTCGACGATCCCGACGGCCTGGCGCGCGGCCATGATGCCGATTTCCGCCTCGGGCCACGCGAACACCATGTCCGCGCCGAGGCCGCGTGAGTTCATCGTGATCACGGCGCCGCCGTACGCCTTGCGCAGGATGACCGTGAGCTTGGGGACTCGCGCTGCCGCGAACGCGCGCAGCAGCTGCGCTCCATAGCGGATCACGCCGGCGTCCTCCTGCCGCGTGCCGGGCATGAAGCCGGGCGTGTCCACCAAGACCACCAGCGGGATCCCGAACCGGTCGCAGCGGTCGACGAACAGGGCGCCCTTCTCGGCCGCCTCGGCGTCGATGACCCCGCCCAGCCGGCGGGGCTGGTTCGCGATGACGCCGACCGCACGGCCCTCGATCCGGGCGAAGCCGGTGACCATGCTCCGCGCCCAGCGCTCGTCCAGTTCCAGGAGCCTGCCCGAGTCGGCGATCGCCGCGATCACGTCGCGCACGTCATAGACCCGGCGGGGGTCCGTGGGAACCGGGGCGGCGGGGTCTTCGCCGTTCGGGGGCAACGGCGCCGTCGGCCGGACCGGGGTGCCGATCCGGGACGGCAGAAACGACAGCAGCTCCTGCGTCAGCGCGACCGCCTCGGGAATGTCAGGGGCCACGAGCTGGCACACGCCGTTCGCGGCGTGCACGCCGGGCCCGCCGAGCTCGGCCATGCCGACGTCTTCGCCCAGCGCCTCGCGCACGATCTGCGGGCCGGTGAGGAACATCCTGGCCTCCTCCGTCATCACGACGAAATCGGTCAGCGCGGGCGAGTACGCCCCGCCGCCCGCCGAGACGCCGGCGACCACGGATACCTGCGGCACCTGCCGTGAGAGCTCGACGCTGGCGCGGAAGATGCGGCCGTATCCGGAGAGCGCTGCGTGGCCCTCCTGGAGCCGTGCGCCGCCCGACTCGACGAAGCCGACGATCGGGGCGCCCGCGTCGCCCGCGAGGCGCATCACGCGGACGATCGAGTCAGCGTGCGACGCGCCGAGCGAGCCGCCCTTCAGCCGCGGGTCCTGCGCGTAGCTGTAGATGGGACGGCCCGCGAGCGAGCCGGCTCCCGCGAGCACGCCGTCGCCGGCGGCGCCGCCGGAATCCGACAGCACGCCGCTGCGCAGCGGCATGAAGCTGCCCGGATCACAGAGCAACTCAACCCGCTCGCGCGTGACGTCGGACCGCTGCTCGGCTGGGGCCTCGGTCCGGGGGGCTGTGGCAACCGGATTCATGAGCCGATGCAGAGGACCGCGTTGTGGCCGCCAAAGCCGAACGAGTTGGAGATCGCGACTCGCCTGCCGTTGCCGGACGCCGTAGCCAGATCGCGCGCCTCGTTGGGGACGTAGTCCAGGTCCAGGCCCTCGTCGGGCTCCGAGTAGCCGAGGGTCGGCGGGGCGACGCCCTGGGCGAGCGCGCCCGCGGTGGCGACCGCCTCCACGGCGCCGGCCGCGCCCAGCAGATGCCCGATCGCCGACTTGGTCGACGACACCGGGATCTCGCCCGCCCGGTTGCCTAGGGCCGACTTCAGGGCCTCGGTCTCCGAGCGGTCGTTCAGCGGCGTCGAGGTGCCGTGGGCGTTCACGTAATCGACGTCGGCCGGCGCCGATCCCTGCATCGTCGAGCGCCAGGGTGATGGCGCGGGCCGCCTCGTGGCCCTCCGGGTCGGGGGCCGTCAGATGGTGCGCGTCGGACGTGGCGGCGTAGCCCAGGATCTCGCCCAGGATCTTTGCCCCGCGCCGTTCGGCCGCTTCGGCCTCCTCGAGCACGAGGGCGCCCGCGCCCTCGCCCATCACGAATCCGTCCCTCCGCGCATCGAACGGGCGCGAGATACCCGTCGGGGAGGTGGCTGCCATCGCGGAGAACGCCGCGATCGCGATCGGGGTGAGGGTCGCCTCGGCTCCGCCGCAGACCACCGCGTCGGCGTCGCCGGAACGGATCATCCGCATCGCCGAGCCGATCGAATGTGCGCCGGCCGCGCACGCGGAGACGACGCCGTAGGTCTCGCCATGGATGCCGTGGCGCATCGCCACCGCGGCGGAGGCGGCGTTGCCCATCATGAGCGGCACCGAGAGGGGCGAAACCGCACCGGCGCCGCGGTCACGCAGCACGCCGACCTGCTCCTCGAGGGAGCCGAGGCCGCCGATGCCCGTGCCGATCACGCATCCAACGCGCTCGGCGTCCGGCGAGTTGCCGCCGTTCCACGCGGCCTGCTCGAGGGCCTCGTCGGCCGCCACCACCGCGAGCTGCGTGAAGCGGTCGGCCCGCCGGGCCTCCTTGCGGGTCAGGTGGTCGGTGGGCTCGAACTGGTCGCAGCGGCCCTCGCCGTCGGCGATGCCGCATTCGCCCGCGACCCAACGGTCGAGCAGGGCCTCGGCGCCGACCCCGAGCGGGGTCACGGCGCCTACGCCCGTGATGACGACGCGTGGAGTCATCCCGACTTCGTCACCACCAGGTCGATGACCTGGCCGACGTTCGTGATGCCCTTCAGGTCGTCGCCCTCGAGCCGCACGCCGAACTCGTCCTCGACGATCTGCGCGAGCTCGACCAGGTCGAGGGAGTCCACGTCGAGGGCCTCGAACTCGGCCTCCCGCTTGATCTCGCTCGGCTCGGCGCCGACCTCGGCGAGGCCGTCGAAGATCACCTTCTCCACCTGTGCGCTTTCAACCTTTGTCGTCATTTCAGTTCCTTTCTGTCTCTCGATTGGCTTGAAAGTTCAGGCGCTGAGGCCGCCGTCGACCGTCAGCGTTGTCCCGGTCACGTAGCTCGCCGCGTCCGAGGTGAGGAACCGCACGCAGGCGGCAACCTCCTCGGGGGTGCCGGCCCGGCGCGCGGGGATCTCGCCCAACGCGTTGCCGTTCACGTCCTCCGTAAACCGGGTCTCGACGAACCCGGGAGCGACGGCGTTCACCGTGATCCCGCGGCGCGCGACCTCGACCGCCACCGTCCGCGTCATCCCGATCATCCCCGCCTTCGCGGCGGCGTAGTTGGCCTGCCCGGCGTTGGCGCGCGGACCGACGACCGACGCGATGTTGACGATCCGGCCGAAGCGGGCGCGGAGCATGGGCCGCAGCGCGCGGCGGGTGGCGCGGAAGGCGGCCGACAGGTTGGTGTCGACGACGCTGGCCCACGCCTCGTCGTCGAGCTGCGGAGCGAGCCCGTCGGCGCGGATGCCGGCGTTGTTCACGAGCACCAGTACCGGGCCATGCTCGGCTTCCATCGCGGCGAAGACGCCCTCCAGGCCGTCCGTTTCGCAGATGTCGCCGGCGATGGGCACCGCCGTTCCGCCGGCGCCGTCGATGTCCGCGGCAAGCTTCTCGGCGCTCTCCGAGTCCGACCGGTAGTTGACGCCGACCGCCCAGCCGTCGGAGGCGAGCGCACGGGCCGTCGCCGCGCCGATGCCGCGCGCGGCACCGGTGACGATCGCGCAACCTTCCGGCCTGCCGTTGCCTTCGGCCATCATCGAGACATCTCCCTTACCAGGGGGGCAAAGTCCGTTTCGCGACGTGCGTCGCTCATCAGATACCTGCCCTCCCACTCCAGAACAGTGGCGCCCCAGGTGAGGCCGCCGCCGAAGGCCGCGAGGAGGATGCGGTCACCCGGCTTCACCCGGCCGTCCTCGATCGCGGTCGCAAGCGCGATCGGGACGGAGGCGGCGGAAGTGTTGCCGTAGCGCGAGATGCACTCGACCACCCGGTCGGAGTCCAGGACCAGCCGCTGCGCCAGCGCCCGCAGGATCCGCGCGTTCGCCTGGTGGTAGATGAAGAGGTCGATCTGGCCGAGCGTCAATCCCACGGCACCGGCGGCCTCCAGGCTCGCCTGCGCCATCCGGCTGACCGCCTCGCGGAAGGTGTCCTGTCCCTGCATGCGGATCAGTGCCTCGTCGCGCTCGACCCGGACCATCTCGGCCTGGGCACCGTCGCTGCCGAGCACGAACGGGCCGAAGCCCGACCCCGATCCGGGCCTGACGACCGCCGCGCCCGCCCCGTCGCCGAACAGTGCCGCGGTCGAGCGATCGTCGTGGTCAGTGAGTGTGGTGAGCCATTCGGCGCCGATCACGAGGATCGCCTCGGCGCGCCCTGCCTCGATCTGAGCGGCGGCCATCGCGAGCGCCTTGACGAAGCCGGTGCAGGCGGCGTTGACGTCGAGCGCGCCCGCCTCGAGCGCGCCGATCCGGTCAGCCACCAGCGGCGCGAGTGCAGGTGTGAGTCGGTCGTGGCTCATCGTGGCCACCAGGACCTGGTCGATCTCGGACGGCTCCACGCCGGCATCGGCCAGGGCGCCCTCCGCCGCATCGGAAGCCAGTGAGAGGAGGTCCTCGCCCTCGGAGAGCACGCGGCGCTCGTGCACGCCCGTTCGGGCGACGATCCAGCCGGGATCGATTCCCAGGCGCGCGGCGATCGGCTCGTTCTCGACGACCCGCGCGGGGACGGACATCGCAACCCCGGCGATCGCCGCCGGGCGGAGAGTCCGCTGCTCGAGAGCGCCGGTCCGTTCCTGCACGGCCGCCTCAGGCATGGCTCGCCACCGCCTCGTCCAGATTGCGCTTGACCAGCTTGGTGAGGACGTCGCCGGGACCGGTCTCGACGAAGCGTCTCGACCCCGCGTTCGCGGAGCGTCCGGACCGTCTGGCGCCAGCGCACCGGCCTGACCAGGGCGTCGGCCAACTCAGAACGTGGGGAGATGAACTCGCGCGCCGTCGCGCACGAGACGACCGGGGTCCGCGGCTCGCGGAACTCGACGTCTGCGAGTGCATCGCGGAATCCGGCCACGGCGGACTCCATCTCCTGCGAGTGGAATGCGCCCGCCACCGGCAGCCGCAGTGCGCGGAGCCCCGCCGACCGGGCGCTGCGCCGGGCCGCGTCGAGCGCGTCGGCCGGGCCGGCGACCACCAGCTGCTCCGGCGCGTTGTCGTTCGCGACGGTCAGCTCGTGCTCGTCGGCAAGCTCGAGGGCGGGTTCGCGCGCGCCGATCAGGGCGAGCATGCCTCCACCCCCGCGTTCCGCCGCCTCCTGCATCAGCGCGCCGCGCCGGACCGCGAGGCGCAGGCCATCGGCGTGGTCCATGGCGTCCGCTGCGGCGAGCGCCGCCAGCTCGCCCAGCGAGTGACCGGCCATCCAGGCCGGCGTCGCGGGTCCGCAGGCGCTCCCACCCGGCAAGGGCGGCGCAGTAGATCGCGGGCTGTGCGAAGCGGGTGCCGTCCGGCACGCGCTCGAAGGGATCCGAGCCGACGAGCTCGGTGGCGAGCGCGAGCAGCTCAGGCCTGGCCCCCGCGACGGTCTCGCGCATGCCTGGCTCCTGGCTCCCCTGGCCGGGGAACATCATTGCTGTGAGTGGCGACTTGCTCACGTCACTGATACTTCCCCGCCCGGCGCCCGAGGTCAGCCCCGGCGCGCCCCATTCCCCCCGTTCGTGGGGGGTGGCGGGGAGATGCGGGGGGTGATGCGGGGGGTGGAACGCCTGTTCAGGTGATGAGGCCCTGGCGCTGGGCGGCCTTGACGGCTTCGGTGCGGTTACGCACGCCCAGCTTCCGGTAGATCGCGGAGGTGTGCTCCTTGACCGTGTGCGGAGACAGGAACAGGGCCTGAGCGATCTCGGCGTTCGTGGAGCCGTGCGAGATGTGCGTCACGACCTCGCGCTCGCGGGGCGAGAGCGCGACCTCGCTCTCCTCGGGCCCCGGCGCGAACACCTCCTGCCCCAGCGCGACCATCCGCACCGCGCGGACGACGTCCGCCGCCCCCCAGTCCTTCGAGACGAACCCCGAGGCCCCGGCGGCGCGCGCCACCGCCGGCGATATCCGCCCGGCGCCCGAGATCAAGAGCACCTTCATCTCGGGGTCCGCGCGCCGAAGCTCCTCCGCCACCTCCGCGCCCGACTCGCCGGACAGGAAGAGGTCGACCAGGGCCACGTGCGGCTTCAGCCGGGCAGCCTGGCGGAGCGCATCGTCCCCCCCGGTGGCCGCCGCGCAGCTCTTCACCCAGGCCTGCCGTTCGAGCAACAGGCGAAATCCCCAGTGGACGACGTCGTGGTCGTCCACGACGAGCACGCGAAGGCCATCAGCCGGCGTCGCCATCGTCCTCCGACAGTTGGGCACACCAAGCGCACGCGCCAGCGCTCGTCGCCGATCGGCCCGAACTCCACCACGCCCTCGTGACGCAGCGCCTCCATCGAGGCGAGGCGCAAGCCAAGGCCGGCCCCCGGAGCGGCCGGGGGCGCCCCGTCGTTCGCGACCTCGAGGGTCAGCGCGTCGCCCTCCTGCCCGATCTCGATCTCGATCTCCTTGGGGTTGGCGTGCTTGCCGATATTGCGGAGCGCCTCGGACAGCACGGATTGGGTGAGCGGCTCCAGCCGCGGAGGCACCCGGACCGCGCTCTGCCAGCGCACGCGGACGCGCTGGTCCTCCTCGGCGAGCCGGTCGAGCAGCCCGCGCAGGGTCAGCTTCGTCTCGCGCTCGGGTGGTGCGAGCCCGCGCTCGAGCGCGCCGCGGAGCTCGCGCAGCACCGTGCGTAGCTCCTCGTCGGCACGGGCGCGGTCGTCCTCGGTGAGCGTGCCCTCGGCGCCCAGCACCAGCGAGAGCGCAAACAGGCGCTGGATCACCTGCTCGTGGAGCTCACGGGTGAGTGCGATGCGCTCGTCCAGCTGGTGCGCGCGCTCGCGCTCGCGCGTCGCCTGCTCGACGCTCGCGACCAGTGCCGCGGCGCGGCCGAGCGTGCGCAGCGGCAGGCGCTCGGCCTCGTCCAACTCGAACGGCTCGCCGCCGTGGTCGGCAAAGATCACTCCGAGCCAGCGGCCGCCCGTGGCGACCGGAACGCAGGCGACGGCCCTGGTGTCGACGATCCCGCGGAAGCGCTCCGGAACCTCGGCAAAGTCCGTGAACACGACCACGTCGTCGTCCTCCAGCGCCTTCTGCGCGACCGGAGTCTCGTTCAGGTTCCCAACGAGGTGGCGCAGAAGCGCGGGCTCGACTCCGTATGCGCCGACTGCCCTGACGGCCTGGTAGGCCTCGTCGTAGAGCAGCAGGGTGGCGCGGCGGAGGCGGGTGAGCCGGCAGACGGCTGCGCAGAGGCGGTCGTAGAACTCGGCGGCCGGGATCGCGCCGGCGTGGTGCTCGCCGAGCAGTTCGACGAGCACGTCGATCGCCTGATCGCGCGCGGTGGGGGCCAGCTGGTCTATGAGTGGTCTAACCCAGGCGCGGCGCGAGGGTTACCGGCGGCACCCCCCGATCGTCGGGTCGGCCCCCGCGACATCGTCCGGTCGGACCAGCGAGCGGGGTGGGGTTTAGCCCCGCCCGAGTTCGGATAGCCGCCGATTCGGAAGAAGTTTCAGGCACGCCGCCGGCAGGGGCGGCAAGGAGGAGTCATGAAGAGGTCTCGTTCCCTACGAATGCTGGCGGGCGCCGCGGCTGGTGTGCTCGCGATCGCGGCATTCGGCGCCGGCCAGGCACAAGCCGGACCGAAGAAGTGCCGGCCGGGCGCGCCCGGCGTGGGCGACGAGTACTACCCCGGCTACGGCAACGGCGGCTACAACGTCAAGCAGTACGACCTTGACGTCGCCTACGACCCCGCCACCGACGTGCTCGAGGGCCGGGCGAAGATCCGGGCCAGGGCGACGCAGAACCTCTGCAGCTTCAATCTCGACCTCGTGGGCCTCGAGGTCCGCAAGGTTCAGGTGAACGGACGAAACGCGAAATGGAGCCGTGAAGGCCAGGAGCTCATCGTCGATCCGAAGGGACGCCTGAAGGACGACCGGCGCTTCACCGCGAAGGTCAGCTACGACGGCGTGCCGGTCGAGTTCGAGATCCCCGGCTTCGGGATTCCGGCGGGCTTCATGACCACCGAGGACGGCGTCACGGTCGCGGGCCAGCCGGAGGTTGCGGCCGCGTGGTTCCCCGTCAACGACCACCCGCGCGACAAGGCCGCCTACACCTTCGACGTGACCGTTCCAAGCGGCTTCGAGGTCGCCGCCAACGGCTTCCTTCGCGGCGTCGACCGCGGCGGCGGCACGTCCAAGTGGAAGTGGAACGCGCCCGAGCCGATGGCGTCGTATCTCGCGACGATCGACATCGGGCACTGGGACGTCGACCGCTATCGCACCGCTGGCCTCCCCGCGTACGACGCCGTCGACACGGCGCTGACCGGCGGCCTGCGCACCGAGATCGACTCGTCGCTGGCTCGCCAGGGCGAGGTCCTCGGCGTGCTCGAGGACGCGTTCGGCAACTACCCGTTCCGGACGGTCGGAGCGATCGTCGACAACCAGGACGATCTCTTCTTCGCCCTCGAGACCCAGACCCGGCCGGTCTACTCGAAGTACTTCTGGCTGGACGGCGATGGCAACCCGACGAACGGTGATTCAGTCGTGGTCCACGAGCTCGCCCATCAGTGGTTCGGCGACGACGTGGCGCTTCACCGCTGGCAGGACATCTGGCTGAATGAGGGCTTCGCGACCTACGCCGAATGGCTGTGGGAGGAGTACGAGGGCCGTGCGACGCCGCAGGAGATCTTCCAGGCGGAGTACGACGCACGCCCGGCCAACGATCCGTTCTGGACCATCGAGATCGGTGATCCGGGCGTCGACCACCTGTTCGACGAGCCGAGCTACGTGCGCGGCGGCATGACCGTCCAGGCCCTCCGCAACGAGGTCGGCGACCGCAAGTTCTGGCGGATCGTCAAGACCTGGACGCGAACGCACAGCGGCGGCACCGGCACGACACCGCAGTTCATCCGCCTCTCGGAGCGAATCGCCGGGCGCCAGCTCGACGACCTGTTCGACCTGTGGCTGTTCACCCCGTCCAAGCCGCCGCCCGAGGCGGTCTCGGGCGACGCCGCCGGACGCCAGGCGCTGAGCGCGAGCGAGCGCGACGCGGCCGCTGATTGGTCGGCGGGCTTCAAGCAGCGCATCGCCACCGGCAGCTACTAGAACCGACGAGCGCGGCAGGCTGGCCGGGAGTGGCCGACCCTCCCGGCCGGCACTACCTTTCGACCGCCGGGCCTTGGCCGCTCAGGCCGCCCGCAAGCCGCGCGATCGAGGCTCACCGTCAGCGGCGGGAGCAGCGAGACCGCTGCAGGACGATGGCGGATCGCTTGGTCGCTTGGGATGGCGACCGACTGGCCGTGTGTGGCGACACCGAAGAGGTCGGCACATTCCCGGTGCTGAACGGTGGTCGGGGTGACGATGCCCAGCTCCCGGCTCACGTTGATGCCGCAGTTGGAGCATTGGTCCACGTGATGCATCGCTATGCCACCTCTGCCTCGGAGATGATGAGTTCCTGGCTCATGCCCGTACTTCGCACGGGAAGCTCGAGCGGATCACCCAGTGCGCCGCCCCCTACGCTCTGAGTGAGTGACCGCCACGGCGACCACCGTCAAGCGCACGTACTACACGCTGATGCTGGGGAACACGCTGGCGGCGTCGCTGATCTGGGGGATCAACACGATCTTCCTGCTGGACGCAGGGCTGAACAACTTCGAGGCCTTCGCGGCCAACGCGTTCTTCACCGCCGGAATGGTCCTGTTCGAGGTCCCGACCGGAATCGTCGCGGACATGTGGGGCCGGCGGATGTCGTTCCTGCTGGGGACGGTGACGCTGGCGGTCACGACGGCCCTCTACGTGCTCCTCTGGCAGGTCGAGGCGCCGTTCTGGAGCTGGGCGGTGGTCTCGCTGCTCCTCGGCCTTGGGTTCACGTTCTTCTCGGGGGCGGTGGAGGCATGGCTGGTCGACGCGCTGAGCGCCACCCAGTTCACCGGCCCGCTCGAGTCCGTCCTCGCCCGCGGCCAGATCATCACCGGCGTCGGGATGCTCACCGGCTCGGTGGCGGGCGGCTTTCTGGCCGAGGCGATCAGCCTCGGCTTCCCGTTCGTCGCCCGCGCGGGGATCTTGATCCTGATGTTCGCGTTCGCGTTCGCGTTCATGCACGACATCGGCTTCCAGCCGGAACGCAGGGGCAAGCCGATCGCCGAGATGCGGCGGATCACCGCCGACTCGATCGAGTACGGATGGCGCGTCCCCTCCGTGAAGTACCTGATGCTCGCCGCCCCGTTCACCGGCGGCGTCGGGATCTACGTCTTCTACGCCCTGCAGCCCTACCTGCTCGAGCTCTACGGCGACCCCACCGCCTACGGGATCGCCGGCCTGGTCGCGGCGATCGTGGCGGGCGCGCAGATCGTGGGTGGTCTGGCCACCCCGACGCTGCGCGGCCTCTTCCGCCGCCGGACCTCGGCCCTGATCGCCGCCGAGGTCGTGTCGGTCCTGGCCCTGGTCGGGATCGGGCTGATCGAGAGCTTCGGCGCGGTGATCGCCCTGATCGCCGTCTGGGGACTCCTGTTCGCAGCGTCGATGCCGATCCGCCAGGCCTACCTGAACGGGATGATCCCGTCGCAGCAGCGCGCGACGATCCTGTCGTTCGACTCGCTGATGAGCTCGACCGGGGGCGTTGTCGCCCAACCCCTCCTCGGCCGCGCCGCCGACGTGTGGGGGTATCCCACCTCCTACGTGCTCTCGGCCGGGATCTCGGCCCTGTCCCTGCCCTTCATCCTCAAGACGCGGGCGGAGCAGGCCCCGGCCGACGTGGGCCCGCTGCCGGCCGAGGAGCCCGCTCCCGCCTAGAACGCCGTGACGCCCTCGAGCTGCAGCAGGAACCGCTTGCGCTCGACGCCGCCCGCGTAGCCGGTGAGCTTGCCGTCCCTGCCGATCACGCGATGGCAGGGGACGATGATCGAGATCGGGTTGCTCCCGTTCGCCATCCCCACCGCCCGCGAGGCGGTCGGATGCCCGATCCCGCGCGCGATCTCCCCATAGCTGGCCGTGCGCCCGTACGGGATCCTCCGCAGCGCATCCCAGACCTGCTCCTGGAACTGCGTGCCGACCGGAGCCAGCCGGAGGTCGAACTCCGTGCGCTCGCCCCCGAAGTACTCGCCCAGCTGCTCACTGGCAGCGGTGAACGGCTCGCGCGCGGAACTCCAGTCCCGCCGCACCGCAACCGGCCGCCGGCCCTCCTGCATGTAGAGGCCGTGCAGCCGCTGCTCGTCGCCGATCAAGAGCAGATCGCCGACGGGGCTCTCGATCGTGGTGTGAAGCATCGTCTCGGTCATTTCTACCTCCAAGGAATCGCTCAGGGATAGAACGCTCGCCCGGGCCGGGACGTGAGATCAGGGGCCGAGCGTGGCCCCGGTCAGCTCCTCGCTCAGCTCCCAGAGCTTCCGGCGGGCATCCGCGTCGTAGGCCTGCGCGTCGGGGGCCGCCTCCGCCCGTCCTTCGAAGTAGCGGCCGGTCACGCCCGTGAGCTCGTCGTCCCCCGCCAGGCGCACCGTCGCCTCCGTGCCCTCGGCCACCGTGCTCAGGACCCGGCCTCCGAACCCGCGGACCATGTTGGTGTCCATGAGCGTCGCCGGGTGGAGCGCGTTCACGGTCACGTCCGGCATCCGGGCCCGAGCCGCTCGGCGAGCTCGAAGGTGAACATGATCTGGGCGAGCTTGCTCTGGTTGTAGGCGCGCATCGGGTCGTAGCCGCGCCCCAGCATGACGTCGTCGAAGTCGATCGCCTGCTGGCCGATCGAGGCGACGTTCACGACCCGCCCCCCGCCGGACTCGAGCAGCGGCAGGAGCTCGAGCGTCAGCAGGAAGTGGGAGAGATAGTTGATCGCGAAGGTCAGCTCATGCCCGTCGCGGCTCAACCGGCGCTCCTGGATCACGACGCCGGCGTTGTTGATCAGGACGTCCAGGCGCTCGTGCTCGGCCGCGACATGGCGCGCCAGCCGTCGGGTCTCTTCCAGGGACGAGAGGTCCGCGAGGTAGCAGTGCGCCCCGTCGCCGTGCCCCGACGGCAGCCCGACGAGCACCCGCTCGAGCTTCTGTGGGTGGCGGCCGTGCACCAGGACCGACGCGCCCATCAGGGCAAGCCGGCGCGCAGCCGCCAGCCCGAGCCCGTCGGTCGAGCCCGGTGATCAGCACGGTCTTGCCCGACATCGAGGGCATCCTAACGCGCGAGTGACGCGCAGGGCGTGGAGGTGGAACTCGGTCATCTCCACCAGGTCGGTGACGGCGAGGCACTCGTTCGCCGCATGCGCCCCGTCCAGGTACGCGTCGAGGTCCGTCGTGAACACCGGAGCGAAACCGTACGACACGGTGCCGAACGCGCCACGGACCCAATGCGAGTCGGCGAAGCCGGGCGTGACCAGGGGCAGGAGCTCCGCTCCGGGCAGGCGTTCCGCCACGTAGTCCCTGCAGGCCTCGTAGAGCGGCGTGTCGATGGGCGACTCGGTGCCACCCGCGAGCGGCTCGAGGAGCTCGATCTCGTACCGGTACCCGTCGCCCAGCGCGCCCGTCACGTGGGCCCGAATGTCGTCTTCGTCCTGGCCCGGCAGGGCGCGGCAGTCGCAGATCACATCGACGTACGGCGGGATGACGTTCGACGGCTCGTATGTCCGGAGCCCTGTCGGCGTGACCGTGAGCCTGGTCATCGGAGGCAGCTCGTCGGCGAGGATCGGGTGCAGCCGGGCGGCCCACTCGAGCGCGTCGGACTCCGACAGGCCTGGCGGCGCGCCAAGCGCCTCGAGTGCCCGGGTGACGGCCGGCGTCATCTGCATCGGAGCTTCCGTTTTCAGCAGCCGCTCCGTCGCCTCCGCCGCGTAGCGCAGCGGGTTGTCGGCCGCCGCCGGCACCGACGCGTGGCCCGCGGTCCCGTGGACCCGCACGCGCAGCGAACTGACCTGTTTCACCCCGACCGAAATCGTCACGACCCGCCGCCCGTCGGCGAGCTCCAGCAGGATCCCGCCTCCCTCGTCGATCGCGTAGTCGCAGCGCAGGTCGTCGCGCTCGCGGACGAGCCAGGACATGCCGACATCGGCGGTGTTCCGCTCCTCGTCGGCCTCGGCCACGAGCACGAGGTCGCCCGCCGGCCGCTCGCCGGACCGGGCGTATTCGGCGAGCGCCACGGCGCGCGCCGCAAGCTCGCCCTTCATGTCCGCCGCGCCGCGGCCGATCAGGTGCCCGTCGCGGACGACGCCGCCGAACGGGGGCTCGGTCCAGCCCTCGGGCGGCGCCGGCACAACGTCCGTGTGCGCGATCAGCATCACCGAGGGTCCCTCCCCGCGGCCACGGACCCTTGCGACGAGGTTGAGACGGGCCGGGTCGGGGCCGATCAACTCGCATTCGGCCCCGGCTTCCCGCAGGTGTTCGGCCAGCAGCTCAGCCGCCGGGGTCTCGTTGCCCGGCGGGTTCGAGGTATCGAGGCGGATCAGCGCCTGCGCGAGCTCGACGACCTCGTCGCGGAGCGCCGCGGCGCTCATCCAGCGCGCTCGCGCGCGATCCGGCGCACCGCGTCGAGCGGGAACCCGTCCTGCATCGTCCCGTCGAGGCGCTCGGCCGGCCGGGCGGCGACCAGGCAGTTCAGCACTGCCTCGTGCGCGGCCTCATACGCCGCCGCGAAGTACGGATTCAGACCGGAGTTGGGCACCTCGCCGTCCTCGTCCGTCGTGAACGCGAGGCCGATCTCGCCCGAGCCCTCGCCGCCGTATGAGCCGGCGCGGGCGAGGCCCAACAGCGGCCTCAGCGCCAGCCGGCGGAGCTGCTGCGCGCTGAGCGGCGCGTCGGTGGCGCAAACCGCGATGCAGGAGCCGTCCGCGCTCGCGGGCTGCCCGGCCGGCGGAAGCGTCGTTCCCATCAGGTCGAGGCGCTCGCAGTCGCCGAAGTTGCAGAGCAGGAGCACGCCCACATGATGGCCGCCGACCGTTCGTGAGGCGGTGCCGATGCCCCCCGGGAAGTCGAACAGGATCATCCCGGTCCCGGCGCCGACGCTTCCCTCGGCCACCTCCGGGCCCAGCGCTCCGAGCGCCCGGGAGACGTCGCCCGCCGTCGTCGTGCGCGAGTCGGCGAGGTCGCCGTCGTCGCACTCACCCACCACGGGGATGACGACGTTCTGGGGACCGTGGCCGGATTCCTCAATCGCCGCCTGGATCACGGTCCCGACGGCGTGGGTGCCGCACAGGTACACCGGCGTCTCCATGTGCCCGACCTCGTCGATCTCAAGGTATGCGTTCAGCACACCGGTCCCGTTGACCACCGCGACGCCGGCGGGGGCCGGCAGGGCGGGCGGGTCGATCACGGTCACCCCGGTGTGCTGCCCGCTCTCGGCCTGACTGTGTCCGATCCGCACGCCGGGCACGTCGGTGATCGCGTTCCGCGCGCCC
Organism: uncultured bacterium; assembly: GCA_963734015.1. GTDB lineage: Bacteria > Actinomycetota > Thermoleophilia > Solirubrobacterales > 70-9 > JALZKA01. The sequence goes on from CAVTFG010000012.1 coordinate 134,870, forward strand.
GGCTCAGAACGCGCCACGGCCCCGCGATGTCGCGCCAGCGCTCAGCCGGCATTCGCGGCGGCGGCCGGCTCGGCGCGACCGGAGGCGGGTCGTGCAGCAGGCAGGCGGCGACCTGATCCCGCCCTCCTGCTGGGATCAGCATTCGGGTCGACCTGTCGCAGGGCTCGAACCGTCTCGGGCAGCGCGGATGGAACCGGCAACCCGGCCGGGACCTCGTCGCGTCGGGAAGCTCGCCCGCGAGCAGCTCTCGCGCTCGCCTCCTCCGCCGGGCCTCGCAACCGGCACGGCGGCTCGACGAGCGCCTGGGTGTACGGATGCTGCGGGCCGCTCGATCACGTCCGCCGCGAGCCCCTCTCGACGATCCGGCCGAGGTACATCACCGCGATCCGGTCACAGAGCGACCACGCCAGGCTGAGGTCATGGGTGATGAACGAGCAGCGCCGAGCCCGCGCTGCTGCTGGAGGTCGCAGAGCACCCGCAGGATCTGCGCGCGGACCGAGGCGTCGAGCATCGAGACAGGCTCGTCGCAGATCAGGCCTTCCGGTTCGAGGACGAGGGCAGCGGCGATCGCAACCCGCTGGCGCTGGCCGCCGGAGAGCTGATGCGGATAGCGGTCCCCGTAACGCTCGGGGTCGAGCCCGACATCCTCCAGCGCCTCGTCAGCAGAGCTGGATTCCCGCTCCGCTGCGGCACGTCCTGGACGATCAGCGGCTCGGCGACGATCGTTCGCACGCGCTGCCGAGGGTTCAGGGTCTGGTACGGGTCCTGGAAGATCATCTGGACCCGGCGGCGCAGGTCGTCGGAGGCTGGCCTTGCCATTCAGCGGCTCGCCGTCGAGGGCGATCTCGCCCGAGGCGGGCTCGGCCAACCTCAGCATCGCCCGCGCAAGCGTTGACTTGCCGCAGCCGGACTCGCCGACAACGCCCGAGGATCTCGCCCTCTCGCCATTCGAGCGAGACGCCGTCGACAGCACGCGCCGTCCCGCGCTCGTATCCGGAAGTGGATCGCAGAGGTCGCGAACCTCCATCAGCGGGGCACGGCTCGTCTCGGTCATCCGGCGGTCCCCGCCTCCACGCCTCCGAGAGGCCCTGCTCGGGCCATTCCTCCCAGCGCGCGAAGTGGCACGCCGCCGCGTGGGAGCCCCGACCTCGCGCAGTGCCGGGTCCTCGACCTGGCAACGGTCCTGCGCGTACGGGCAGCGCGGCTGGAAGTTGCAGCCCGGCGGCAGCTCGCCGGGATCGGGCGGGCCGCCGGGGATCGGGTGTCGCATCTCGCGGTTGCCGCCGATCGTCGGCAGCTCTCGAGCAGGCGCTTCGTGTAGGGGTGCTGCCGGTCGGCGAAGACCGAATCGGCACCGGGCCCGATCTCCGACGATCCGGCCCGGCGTACATGATCGCGATGCGGTCGCAGGTCTCGGCGAGCACGCCGAGGTCGTGCGAGATCAGGATGAGCGACAGGCCAAGGCGCTCCCGAAGGCTCTCAAGCAGCTCGAGCACCTGCGCCTGCATGACCACGTCGAGCGCGGTGGTCGGCTCGTCAGCAATCACCAGCGACGGGTTGCACGCGAGCGCGAGCGCGATCATCACCCGCTGGCGCTGGCCGCCGGAGAGCTGATGGGATAGCGCGCCCGACGCCTCGTGAGCCCCACGGTCGGCGAGCAGCTCGGTGTGCGCTCGGTCACCTCGGTGCTGTCCGGTCCCGGCTAGTGGAGCCGGATCGCCTCCGCGATCTGCGCGTCGACCTTCTGGACGGGATCGAGGGAGTTCATCGCGCCCTGGAAGACCAGCGAGATGTGCCGCCAGCGCACGAGCTGCATCCCGCGCTCCGTGCGGCGTCCGATGTTGATCTCGGCTGCCGCTTGCCCGGCGGCCGGAAGCTGATCGTTCCGGACTGATGTGAGCTCGGCGGCAGCAGTGCATCAGCGGCCAGAGCCGTCGTCGTCTTGCCGCAGCCCGACTCGCCCGCGAGGCCGAGCGCCTCGCCCGCTTGGATGCTCAGGTCGACGCCGTCCACGATCGGGTTGCCGGCATGCGCGACGTGCAGGTCACTGATCTCAAGCAGCGCGCTCATATGTCTCTCACCCCTGCTCCAGAAGCCGCGGGTTGACGTGCTCCTCGAACAGGTAGCCGAGGACGCGACCGCCAGCACCAGCAGCGGTGATGCAGAGACCCGGCGGGATCACGTACCACCAGGCCTCGGCGCTCGGCGCGCCCGGAGGTGAACGCGTTCTCCAGCATCGTGCCCCAGGAGATGCTGCGTCGGGTCGCCCAGGCCGAGGAACGCGAGCGCGGACTCGGAGAGGATCGCCACCGCCACGATCAGCACCGTGTTGGCGAAGATCAGCGGCAACGCGTTGGGAAGATGTGCGTCTTCAGGATGTAGCCAGTCGCCCGCGCCCAGCGCCCGCGCCCGCTCGACGAACGCGCGCTCGCGCAGGGTCAGGACCTGGGCGCGGACGATCCGCCCGGTGCCCGCCCAGGAGGTGAGCCCGATGACGAAGATCAGGACGGTCAGCGAGGGGTCGAGCAGGCTCGCGAGCACGATCATCAGCGGCAGGGTCGGGATCACCAGGAACCAGTTCTCGAGTGCGTCGAGGATCCGGTCCGTCCAGCCGCCGAAGTAGCCGCTGAGAAGCCCGACCGCCGCCCCGAGGACCGCGGAGATGATCGCCGCGGCGAACCCGACGACGATCGAGATCCGCGCCCCGTCGAGGACCTGGGAGAACACGTCGGCCCCGCTCTCGGTCGTCCCGAGCCAGTGGTCCGAGCTCGGCGGCGCGAGGGCGTCGAGGCTGGAGGCGTCCGGGTCGTCCGGCGCGATGGCGCGCCGAAGATGGCCAGGAAGATGAACAGCCCGAGCACGGCGAGGGCGAAGTGCCCGCGCCGGGTGGCGAGAGCACGTCCAGCTCGGCGTATGCCCCTTGCGGCCTGTTCGGCTCATTTCGCCTGCACCCTCGGGTCGAGGACGAAGTAGAGGCAGTCGGCAATGAGGTTGGCGAAGATCACCCCGACCGAGAAGATCAGGAACGTCCCCTGGAGCACCGGGAAGTCCTTGTCGTTGATGGCGTCGAAGCTGAGCTCGCCCAGGCCGGGCCACGCTGAAGATCGTCTCGATCGTGATCGCGCCACCCACGACCGCCCCGAAGTAGAATCGCCGGCGAGGGTCACCAGCGGCAGCAATGCGTTCGGCACCGCGTGCTTGCGCACCACGCGGTACCAGGGCAGCCCGGTCGCGCGCTTGACGGTGATGAAGTCCTCGGTGAGGACGTCCACCATCGACGAGCGCATGATCAGGAAGTACTGCCCCAGCAGCATCAGGGTCATCGCGGCGACCGGCAAGACCATGTGCTCGGCGACGTCGAGCGGCCTCCGCCCACCAGCTCGAGAACTCGACCCCCGGCGTCATCTGCTGTCCGGCCGGAAAGACCGGTATCCAGACGGCTAAGACGAGGATCAGGATGATCCCGATCCAATACTCGGGCGCCGAGTAGGTGAACAGGCTGAAGTTGAGCGAGGCGTGTCGGCCTTCTTGCCGCGCTTGCGTGGCGGCGAACACCCCCAGCCACGAGCCGAGGAGGGTCGGCGACAGGGTGCCGGTTCCGACCAGCAGCAGCGTCCAGGGAAGCGCATCCTTGATCTCGTCCCAGACCGGCTCGCGCGAGCGCTGGCTGATGCCGAGGTCGACGGTCAGCGTGTCGCCCACGTAGTCGGCGAACTGGCCGATGATCGGCTTGTCGAGCCCGTAGTCGGCGCGGAGGTTCTCGATCTCCTCGGGCGAGTGAGTGCGGCAGTCGGGCGAGCTGGGTCGTGGGGTCGCCAATCACCCGGAAAAGGAAGAAGTTGAAGACGATCACGAAGAGCAGCGTCACCAGCGCCGCCGCGACCTTTCCGGCGAGCCACCGTCCGCTCATGGGGAGCATCCATCGCGGTCGCATCCCCCAACTACTCCTCCAGCTCCAGCGGCTCGATCTCGCGCCGGCCGCGCGCGCAGCCCGAGCAGGAATGCCGAGCTCCGGCGATCCCGGCGGCCGCGAGCGCCAGGACGGCGCCCCGGCCGGCCCGTCGTCGTGCTCGCGGTGCTGCCGACGCCGGCGCGAGCGCCAGCACCGGCTCGTAGGAGACCTGCTCGCAGAATGATGTCGCCGTCCTCCGCCGGGACAGAGCGGCTCGATGTTGGCGAGACGGTCGGTGTGCCAGGCCTGCAGGTTCGGGTCGTCGGTCAGGACGACGTAGGCGACGTTTCGGCCGCGATGTGCAGCATCTCGGCGATGATCTCCTTGCGCTCGGCGTCGTCGAAGACGCCGCAGCTGCTCCTCGAAGAGCGCGTCGTATCCGGGATTCGAGAAGAAGCTGTCCGAGAACGAGCCGATCTCGTTCGTGGTGTGGAGGCTGAGCAGAGAAGCTCGGGTCGTACGGGTCCCCGCCCCAGCCCCAGATGAAGGTGTCGAACTCGGGCGCCGGCTTGCCGTCCACCTTGCGGATCGTCAGCTCCGTGAGCTTGTCGGTGCTGACGATCTGCACGTTGAACTCGACGCCGATCTCCCTGCCCATCTCGGCGATCAGCTTCGCCGCCTGGGTGGTGTACGGCGATTCGTTCCTCGCGTAGAGATCGAACGAGAGCTCCTCGCCGTCCCTGGTGCGGGGCTCGTCACCGTTCGACACCCACCCGGCGTCGTCGAGGATCTGGTTGGCCAGCTCCGGGTCGAACGGATAGGTCTGCTCGGGCTCGGTGTAGAAGATCCGGTACCAGGTCGGCAGGATCGCGTTGGCGACGAACGAGGTGCCCTTGCGTCGCGATCGCGTTGATCCGCTCGCGGTCGATGCCGTAGGCGATCGCCTGGCGGATCTCGTGTCCTGGATCGCTGGGTTGAACATGGCGTCCGGGCACTCCGTCTCCGGGCAGAGGTTGAACGCGAGCTGCGGTGATAGGCGAGGTGGGCGAGCTCGACTTCGTCTCGATGTTCGGCTCTTCGGTGATCCGGCGCCCGAAGGTCGAGGCCTCGACCTCAGACGACCAAGTCGACCTCTCCGAGCGTCAAGGCACGCTCGACGCCGTCCTGGTTCCCGTACTGATGTACTGGATCTCGTCGAAGTCGGCGCCTCGCCGCGCCACTCGGGGTTCGGCTCCATGCGGATGATCCGCCCCCGGCTGAACTCGGTGACGACATACGGGCCCGAGCCGACCAGCGGCATCTCGGGCTGGAAGCGACACCGGTCAGCTCGTCGACCGACTCCTTCCCCCAGATGTGCTCGGGGAGGATGTAGACGAAGAGGCCGCCGACGATCCGGGCGTCCGGGCTTTTCGTCGTCGATCACGACCGTCTCGTCGTCAGGAGTCTTGATGACTCGTGATCTCGTCGGTGTAGCCGGAGAAGATGTCGCCCGTCTGAGCCCAGCGCCTCGAGCGAGTACTTGACGTCCTTCGAGGTGACCGGCTCGCCGTCGGACCAGTTCGCGCCCTGGATCGAGGTTGAACGTCACCGTCTGCTGGTCCTCGGAGACCTCCCAGCTCTCGGCGATCCCGGGCGCGGGGTCAGATCCTCCGGGTCGAAGTTGACAAGAGGTCGTAGTTGAGCGACCAGACGTTGAAGTTCTCCTCGTCGAGCGCCGACGAAGGGGTTCAGGTTCTGCGGGTCCTGCGCCCAGCCGATCCGCAGCACGATCCTTCGCCGGACGCCGTCGTCCTGCGCGCGAGCCGCGGAGCCGCGAGCCGACGCCGCGACCAGCACCACCGCCGCGACGACCAGCGCCAGGCTCGTCCTCTGAATCGGCATCGTCATCGTCATCGCGCGTTCCTCTCCGGGGTCACTCGACCGCCGCCTCCGGCACCTCGAGGGTTTTCGCGTCGCCGTCCAGGCGCACCCGCGCCCCGAGCGGCATGGTCGCCATGTGCTTGCCGTGGCCGAACGGCACGTTGCCGATGGCCGGAATCCCGAGCGGAGCGATCAGCTCGTCGAGCATCTGCTCGATCGAGAGCGTCGACTCCGGCTCGTCGGGAATCGTCTGGTCCTTCAGGTTCACGTCCGTGCCGAAAGCGAAGCCCGCGATGTTGTCGAGCTTCCCGGCCTGCAGCAGGTGATTGAGCGCGGTGTCGACCAGGTACGGCTCGGTGTTCAGGTCCTCGACCATCAGCACGCATCCGTCGGCCTCGAACTCGTACGGCGTCCCGATGCTCGATGCGAGCAGCGTCAAGCAGCCACCCACAAGCGGCGCCTCGGCCGAGCCGCCGCCGATCGTCAGCACGTAAGGGTTCTCCGGATCCTCGAAGACGCGTCCGAGCGGCTCCGGCCGGAACGCGCGGTGGAACCACTCCTCGGTCACGGGCGTCAGCGGATAGTCGTCCTTGCGCCGCGTGAAGCGGAGGAAGTTGGGGCCGTAGAAGGTCAGCCAGCCGGCGTGCTTGGCGAGCGCCAGATGGAGCGCCGTGATGTCGCTGTACCCGCACACGATCCGCGGGTCGCCGACGGCGTCCCAGTCGACCAGGCGGTAGAACCGGGCCACCCCGTAGCCGCCCGTCAGGGCGTGCACCATGTCGATCCCGGGCTCCGACAGCGCCCACTGTACGTCCGCCGCGCGCTCCTCGTCGGTCCCGGCCAGATATCCGTGCACGTTCCGGTAGTTCGGCCCGAAGACCACCCTGTGGCCGCGCGACTCGAAGTAGGCCGTCGCCTGCTCGACCTCGGACCGGGTCTGGACCGGCGACGAGGGGGCGACGACCGCGATCGTCGCCTGCTCGGGCAGGGCGGGCGGCTTGACCCGGTCAGCCATCGTTGCTCCCGACCATCGCCGTCTCGATCAGCGCGGACGAGGCCCCGAGCGAGCCCAGCACCAGCTCGACGTGGAGGTCGGCCACCCGGTCGAGCTCGAGCGGCCCGTCGGGATCGAACCACAGCGCGACCCCGGTGCACTGGAGCAGGATCGCGTAGGCCGCGACTCGCGGATCGGAGACCCGCAGCGAGTCGTCGCCGACGCCCGCCTCGATCAGCGCGACGAAGATCTGCTGGTAGGCGTCCCGCTGTGCGATCAGCGCCCTGCGCGGCGCATCGGCGAGCGCTCGGATTTCGCTGTCGGTCACGAACGCCTCGCGGCGATGCAGGCCGTGGAACACCACGTGCTCGCGGACGGCGGCGGCGAGCTTCAGCGCCGGGGCCTCGAAGCGCGCCATCGCGGCGTCCAGCTTCTCGGTCAGCCGCTCCATGAACTCGTCCTGGAGGTCGACCAGGATCGCTTCCTTCGACGGGTACCAGTGGTAGATCGCGGCGGGCTGGATCCCCGCGGCGGCCGCGATCGCACGCATCGAGGTCGCGTGATAGCCGAGCCGCGCGAACAGGTCCACGGCCGCGGCGTGGATCGCATCCCGCGTCTCGGGGCCCCGCCGTCCCCCCGTGCGGCGGTTCCCCGAGGCGGGTTCGATCACCGGTACCGCCGGCTCAGCCAAGCGACAACAGCTCCTTCGTCTGCTCCTGGGTGGCGACCTCGCGCCCGAGCGTCTTCGCCAAGCCGACCGCCATCTCCACCAGCGCCGCGTTCGACGGTGCCAGGACTCCCTTGCTGAGATAAGCGACGTCCTCGAGGCCGGTGCGGATCCCGGGCGCGCCCAGCAGCAGCGCGAGGCCGAGCATGCGCTGGTGGTGCCGGCCGATGCAGGTGACCGTCCAGAACGTGTCGGGCGGAAGCGGGCGCAGCATGGCCTGGAGGGCCTCGGGCGACGCGTCGATCCCGCCCGGTACGCCGAACACCAGGTTGATCCGCATCGGGGGCTCGAGGATTCCCTGCTCGAGCCAGCGGACCGCGCTGACCACGTGCCCGACGTCGAAGGCCTCGACCTCGAGGGCGATACCGGCATCGGTTGCGCGCTCGACGATCCCCCTCCCAGCCGGCGGCGGCGTGATGAACGTCTCGTCGCCGAAGTTCATCGAGCCGGACTCGACGCCCGAGATGTCCGGCTTCGCCTCCAGGCCGGTGGTCCGCTCCTCGATCGTCATGTCGTTCGCGCCGCCCGTCGAGACCATCGTCAGGACGTCGGAGCCGGCGCGGATCCGGTCGATCACGTCCACGAACAGCTCCGGGCGGCCGCTCGGGGTGCCGTCGTCCTCGCGGACGTGGAGGTGGGCGACCGTCGCCCCGGCGCCCGCGGCCTCGATCGTCGAGTTCGCGATCTCCTCCGTCGTGTACGGGATGTTCGGGTTGTTCTCCCGGAAGACGTCGGCGCCCGTGATCGCGACCGTCAATACGACCGGATTGGCATTCCAACTCATCGGAGAACCTCCTCAAGCGACTCGCGCTCCGAATCCGAGATCGGCCGGGGCGCCCGCGTGTCGGGGTCCCAAAGCACCAGGCCGAACTCACCCTCGACCTTCACGTCGCCCTCGTCGTCGACGATCCGCTCGGCCGTCTTGATGCTCGTCCGCCCCAGTTCGCGAACGACGCACTCGACCGTCACGGATTCAAGGCTCAGGTCCAACTCGCCCTCGAAGCTGACCGAGCAGCGCCCCACGACGTACTCCTCGCGGCCGATCCCGTGCTCTTTCAGAAACGCGTCCCGGCCCTCCTCCAGGTAGGTCAGCACGACCGGGTGGTTGACGTGGCCGAGCGCGTCCAGGTCGCGCCAGCGCATCTGCACCCGGTGGCCCGTGACCGTGCTCATACAAGCCGCCTCAACAACGGCGGGACTCGGCTTCGTCCTAACGGACTCCGCCTCATAGGGGCGCTCCGTTCGTGGCCCCCATCGCCTCGGCGAGCGCCGGAACACGACGGACGAGGTCCAGCGCGTAGGCGCCGCGATCGGGCGCGTAGCCCGTTCCGACCACCATCTTCGCGCTCGATGACAGGCCGTCGGAGGTCAGCGCCACGGCCGAGAAGCTGGTCGCCATCGAGAAGAAGAGGACGGTCCCCTCGTCGGCCGTCATCAGGATCGCGCCGGGCTCGCAGCCGGTGGCGTTGACCACCACCACGGTCAGGTCGGCGGGCTCGGCCCCGGCGGCACGCAATGCTTCGAGCGCCCCGATCGGGTCCCGCAGGTCCGTGGCGACGCCGATGTCCGCGAGCCCCAGCCCGGTCGCCCGCTCCACCGCGGCGGCGTCCACGTCGACAACCGCGAGCCGGGCCTCGGGCGCGGCGTCGCGCGCCGCCGCGAGCGCCAGCTTGCCGGCGTGCCCGGCGCCGAGCACGCAGATCGAGCGCGCGCCGGGCGCAAGCTCGCGCACGTGGGACGCGGCCGAGCAGACATCGAACACGTCGAGCGCGGCGGCGAGCGGCAGGTCGTCCGGCAGCTCCGCCCAGGGAGCGCGGTCGCAGATGTACGCGGTCCCGTCGACCTCCACCTGGGCCGAGTCGGGGTCGAGCCCGGTGACGGCCCTGAGCCGCAGGGGCGTCAGCGTCAGCGAGGCGAGCGTGACGACCCGGGTCCCGGTCTCGGGCCGGTCCGCCACGCTCTCCCCCACCTCGGTCACGGTTCCAAGGAGGACCCCGCCCGAGTCGGTCGCCGGGTTGTGCATCTTGCCCCGCGCGGCGACGGTCACGAGGATCCTGTCGGCCATGACCGTGGGATCCGCCCCCGCCTCGTCGCGGATCTGGCGGTGTGACGTCGAGTCCAGGCAGAGCCGTTCGGCCCGCACTTCGATCTCATAGCGCCGGCACGGCCCCGAGGGCTCCAGCCGCTCGGCCGACTGCGGCAGGGACCCGGCCGGCTCGAGCACGCGGTCGGCCCCGAGGCGCTCGACCAGGTCGGAACCGATCGCCTCGGCATCGTTCGCGTGGATGCGGGTCTCCTCCCCGAAGCCCATCTTCATGAACGGTCGTTAGGGAACCTACGCCGCGGGCGTGCTGCGCGTCAAGGGCCACTTCTGGACAAACTTTCCTGACGCCTTACGCCGTTCCGTGGCCAGTCGCACGGTCACAATGCCCCCGTGGGCGCCCTCGAGACACCCGTCGTCTGGAGCGACCGCCACCGGCTGCATGAGCCGGGCGGTGAGATCTGGGTGGGCGTCCGCACTCCTGGAACCGAGCTCCCGGAGCGCGCCGAGCGCATCCGGGCGGAGCTCGCGCGGCGCGGCGCCCGGCTCCTCGAGGCCGAACCGCACCCGGACGAGGTGCTCGAACTTCACGATCCTCGGCTGATCGCCTATCTCGCCTCGGCGTGGCAGGCCTGGGACGAGGCCGGGCTGACCACCGACCCCGGCCAGGACCGCGTCGTCCCGTATCTCTTCCCCCACGCCGGCCTGGTCGGCGACCTCGAGCCCGCGGTGCCGGCCGCGGCGACCGCGCGCGCCGGCGCCTTCGCCTACGACACGATGACCCTGATCGGGCCGGGAACCTGGGAGGCGGCACGGGCGGCGGTGGACACCGCGGTCACCGCCGCCGACCTCGTGCGTGCCGGGGAACGCGCCGCCTACGCGCTCTGCCGGCCGCCGGGCCACCACGCGACGCGCACCGCGTTCGGTGGCTCGTGTTACCTCAACAACACGGCGGCAGCCGCAGCTCGCCTCGGCGAGGCCGGCGACCGCGTTGCGGTGATCGACATCGACGCCCACCACGGCAACGGGACCCAATCGATCTTCTGGGAATCGGGCGACTTCCTGGTCGGCTCCGTCCACGTGGACCCGGGCGCCGGGTGGTTTCCGCACTTTCTCGGCTTCGCGAGCGAGGCGGGCGCCGGCAGCGGGGAAGGGCGCGAACCGGAACCTTCCGCTCTCGCCGGGCTCCGGAGACGGGCCCTGGGTGGAGGCCGTGGCGGAGCTCGCGGCCTGGGTCGGGCAGGAGACCGGGTACCTGGTGGTGGCCCTGGGCGTCGACGCCGCAGGAGGCGATCCCGAGAGCCCGCTCGGAGGTGAGCGCCGAGGGCTATCGGGCCGCCGGCCGGGCGCTGGGCGCGCTGGGACTGCCGACCGTCTTCGTCCAGGAGGGCGGCTACGACCTCGACACGATCGGCCCGCTGGTGGCGGAGACGCTGCTCGGATTCGAGGAGGCGGCCCGGCCGAGCTAGGGCTTGAGCCGGCGCCCGCTGGCGAAGAGGTACTGGGACCAGGCGATGAGCCCGGCGGCGATCGCGACCAGAACCCCGAATGCGAGCCACGGGCTCACGTCGGAGGTGCCCAGGAAGCCGTAGCGGATCGCCTCGACCACGTAGAAGAGGGGATTGGCGTGGGAGATCTGCTCCCACGGGCTCCCGAGGCTGGCGACCGAGTAGAAGACGCCCCCGAGGAAGGTCAGCGGCAGGATCACGATGTTGTTGACGAACGAGATGTGGTCGAACGTGTGCGCGAAGATCCCGACGATCGTCCCCAGCGCCCCGAAGCCGGCCAGGACCAGAAGGACCGCCGCGATCAGGGCGAGCGGCCGCTCGATCGGAGCGCCCGTGAGCGGGACCGCCAGGGCGGTCAGGGCGATCCCGATCACCAGGGCGCGGAAGACGCCGCCGACCCCGAACCCCAGGTTCATCTGCCAGCTGTGCATCGGCGAGGCGAGCACGTCGTCGATGTAGCGGTCGTTGCGCGCCTGGAAGATCGAGCTCGCGTTGTTCGAGTAGACCGCCTGCGCCATCGCCATCGCGATCAGGCCGGGGACGATGAACACCTCGTATTCGAAGCCGTCGATGGTGCTGATCCGCCCGCCGAGGGAGATCCCGAAGACGACGATGAACAACAGCGACGAGATCACCGGCGCCAATGTCGTCTGGGTCCACAGGCGCAGGACCCTGTGGCACTCGCGCAGACAGAGCCACGCCAGCCCGCGCCAGGGGCTCGGGGACTCGGCCGCCACGGCAGTGGCGGGGTCGCTCACGCCACGGCCTCGGCCTGGTCGCGCCGCGAGCGCAACCGGCCGGTCGCGACTGTTTTCAGGTAGACGTCCTCGAGCGTCGCCGCCCCGTACGCGCGCTTCAGGCCGTCGGCGCTGTCGCGAGCCACGATCCTGCCCTGGCCGATCAGCGCGATCTCCTCGCAGAGGGTCTCTGCCTCCTCGAGGTAGTGCGTCGTCAGCAGGATCGTCGTTCCCTGCCGGTGCAGGCGGCGGATGTAGCGCCAGAGCTCGTGCCGCAGCTCGAGGTCCACGCCCGCGGTGGGCTCGTCCAGGATCACGAGGCGCGGCTCGTGCAGCAGCGCGCGCGCCAGGAGGAGGCGGCGCCGCTGGCCGCCGGAGAGCTTCGGCGCCCGGACGTCGCGCTTCGACGAGAGATCGAAGACCTCGATCATCTGATCCGCGCGCTCGGCCGCCGCGGCACGCGTCATCCCGTAGTAGCCGCCGTGGTAGACGAGGGTCTCCCGCACGGTGAGGAAGCGGTCCAGGTTCGGCTCCTGCTCCGCGATCCCGATCAGGCGCCGGGCTTCGAGGCTCGCCCCGGGCAGCCCGAAGACGCTGATCTCACCCGCGGTCGGGCGCAGCAGGTTGCAGACCGCGCTGATCAGCGTGGTCTTCCCGGCGCCGTTCGGCCCGAGCAGGCCGAAGAAGCTGCCGGCGGGGACGTCAAGGTCGAGCGCCTCGAGCGCGAGCGTGCCGTCGTCGTAGCGCTTGGCAAGGCCGCTGATCGAGAGGGCTGCGGAGGGCACCCGTCAATGATGGCGGGTCGGGTTCGCGACTCCGTCAGCAGCGACGGGTTGCAGGGCGCTCCGAGCACCGTGCGTTCCGGATATGCCGTCGGGCACGAACGTCCCGCGACTCCGACACGGCGCGTTCTGCCCACCGACCGTGACGCCGGCGTCGTCACGCTTGCGCTTCCCGCCCTCGAATCGCGGCCGCCACCTTCCGCTGTTTCCCCGACGGCGAGGACCTCGACCTGCGCGACGATCGAAGGTGCGCTTCTCGCGCGGGGCAGGTGTCGCAGGCGCCAACAGGCGCTGCGATCGCTGCTCCGGTCGGCTTGCGGATCGGTGCGCAGCAGGTGCTGATGCTTGGGAAGGGTGTCGCAGACGACCACGTGGTTGGCGGTGGCGTTGCCCTTGTTCCGAACCGTGAGCTTGTACCCGAGGACCCCGCCCGGATTGACCGTTCGCTTCGAGGCGGACTTGTTGATCACCACTCGCGGTTTCTCCTCGAACCCGAAGTAGTGCGAGGGATCGCTGTCGGTCAGCTCGTCTCGAGAAGGTCGATGCCGATGACCGTGCCCCGCTTCTGTACTGGCCGCCCTGGCCCTGCCGGAGGCCTCGAGATCCAGGCTCGCTGGGGTCGAGCCGTCTTGCCGCTCTCGTCGCCCTACGACCTCGGGCGCCGCGCCCGGTCGGTCAACGGCGACCTCGACGTGCCCGAACCATCACGTTCCCGGGTTCGTCACCTCGTAGGTCCAGGTGACCCGGTCGCCGACGGGAATGCGCGGGCCTCGCGGGTCGTCCGCGTCGCGCCCGTTGGTGAACTACTTGATGCGGATCTCGAGCCGGATCCGAAGTAATGCGACGGGTCGTCGTCCGAGACCTCCGTCCCTCCCGGGTCCGTGCCGGTGGCGGTCGAGCCGTTCTCGTACTGCCCGATCGTCGAGCGCCGGTGGCGAAGCACCTCATCTCCTCCAACGGCCCGAGCTCGTCGTCCGGACAGTTCACCTCGACGCCCTGGTCGTCGGAGACGGTCACTCCGCTCAGCGTGGCATTGCCGGTGATCGTCACTACATAGGTCCAGGTCGCCGTCCTGCCGACCGGGATGAACGGGCCGGCCGGGTCGTCGGCGTCGAGGACGTTCGTGTCCTTCTCGATCAGGATCCCCGGCTCCGCACCGAAGTAGTGCGAGGGGTCGAGATCGAGGACCCGGTCCCCGACCGGCGTCACCCCGCTGGCCCCGGCCAGGTTCTCGTACTGACCGGCCGCGGCGGTACCGGTCAACTCGCAGTCCATCGATTCATCGACCTCGAGAGTGGTCTGCGGACATTCGATCGTGGTCAACTCAGGCGTCAGCTCCACCCGGCGACGTTCGTGAGGTCGCTGTTGCCGGTGTTCGTGACCCGGTAGGTCCAGGTCACGTCCTCGCCCGGGGAGATGAAGGGACCTGGCGCCTCGTCTGCGTCCTCGTCGTTGGTGAGCTTTTCGAGGTGGATGCCCCCCTGGACCCCGAAGTAGTTGGCGGGATCGTCATCGTCGACGGTCGGATCCGTGAACGAGCTCTGCCGACCACCGTTCCGATCTCCTCGCTGAAGGCCCGGCTCGGCCCTGGCACCGAACCTGCCGAAGCAGAAGACGGTCTGCCCGGGCGAGATGAACAGCAGGCGGGGACAGGCCAAAGCTCCCGGCACATTGTCGGTCACCGTCCATCGTAGGGGCACGTTGCCGGTGTTGGTCACCTGATAGGTCCAGGCCACCGATTCGCCCGCGGCGATAAACAGGCTGGGTGCCTCGTCGGCGTCGGCGCTCGTTGACGAACTTCTCGATGTCGACCGACGGATCCTCGCCGAAGTAGTGAGAAGGGTCGGAGTCGGCGACCGGCTGTCCCAACTCATCGGTGCCGGTGCGGTGGCGACGTTCTCGTTGGGGCGCTCCGGCGATGCCGGCTGCGTTGCACGGGGCGGACGCACCCGGGACGAGGAGCGGGATATCGCAATCGATCGTTCCCAGCTGATTGTCCTCGAGGACCACGTCGACCAGGTTCGAGTCCCCGGTGTTGGTGATCAGGTAGTCCCAGGTCACCGTGCTGTCGACCGGGACGATGGGACCGGAGCCTGATCGGCGTCCTGGCCGTTGGTCGACTTCTCCACGTCGATCCCGGGAGCGACGCCAACGTAGTGGGAGGGATCGTCGTCTGATACCTCAGTGTCGAACGGGTCGACCGCCGTCACCGAGCCCAGGTTCTCGTATTGGCCGCTCTCGGCTGTACCGGTTGCGGCGCAGACCATGCTCTCGCCGGCCCGAGGCTGTCGCGGGCGCACTCGACCGTCACCCCCTGGTCATCGGTGACCTCGATCTCGGAGAGGGTGTCGTTGCCGGTGTTGGTCACCACGTAGGTCCACGTGATCGCCGTCGGGTCGCCGTCGGCGTCGGTCAGCGGAATCGACGGCCCGGGGGCCTCGTCGGCGTCGACGCCGTTGGTCGACTTCTCGATTTCGATGTCCGGTAGAGGGGGTGCTCGATTGACCATCCTGCAGGTCACGATTGCCTCGTCCGGGACCGTGGCGCCAAAGCCCCCGTCGACGACGTCGATTTCGAGCGGCTGGTCGTTGGGCTGGTCCGGGGTTCGGAACGAGCACGCCGTAGCGGACGGATCGTTCTCGAATCCGGGAGGGACACCCCCTGGGTCCTCCTCCATGATCTCGACGGTCGAGTCGGCGGGAGTTGCCGTCGCCCACTGAAAACTCACGAAGCCGTCGGGACCGGCCGTCGAGCTGGCTGTCATCGCGGCCGGGGCGGCAGCCCCAATCGGCCGGGGTGGGATCAGCGGTCGCGGTCATGTCCCAGCCGGCCGCGGGGATCGAGTCATCGGGGCCGGGATCAGGGGTCAGATCGATGAGCTTGCGAACGTTGATCGACGGGGCACACAGTTGGAAGGCCGCCTCCCGCATCGCGTCCTCGAGGTCGGAGAAGTTGACCACCCGGTAGACGTCGTCGGTGGTGATGTCGAAGGTGCCGGTTCCGGAGAAGACGTCGGGGCCGGAGACGTCGATGATCCGGTCGAGCGAGTCCGGATTGTTGAGTCCGTTGCCCACCGCCACGGTCAGGATGTGCGAGCCGGTGGCCTTGATGTCGTTGGCGTTGGGCACGGCACGGTCCTTGGCATCGTCGCTGCCCGTCTGTGCAAGGTCGGCGGGATCCTCCAGCGAGACCTTGAGCTCGTACTCGTTCTGGGCCTGATTGGGATTTTCGGGGTCGTATGTGACCCGGTCGTACCGCACCACCTCGTTCGGGTCACCGTCGGTAATGAAGACCGTCAGATGAGGCTGTTCCTGGCTGGGACGCGGGAGGAAGTAGCGGCCCATCCGGAACGCGTCCTCCCAGTGAGTGCGGCCGTCGGGTCTGTAGTTGTTGGTGATGTAGGGGTCGAAGATGTTGTTCGCGCTGGCGTTGGTGACCCTCGTGAAGGCGCGCTGCAGCGGGCCGGCAGGAAGCACACGGTGGAATTCCGAGACGCCATCCGCGGCCGGCGGAGAGCAGGCTGAACGCGCGGAGGCCTGGGGGACGACCGGTCCGGGCGCTCGCTATCGAGCCGGACTCGTCGAGGATTACGTGGATGCAATCCGCAGCCTGGAGCGGAAGGCCGGGACGTGGAAGCGATGTCGTCCTCGCCGGATGCCGCGGCGGCTGAGCCTGCCGTCAGCGCTGCCACAACGCCAAGAGCAGCAACGCGAGGGCCTGCACACGAACACGCTCGGCTTGTCGTCCTGACGGTATCGGCCCCTCCTCCGTGCTGGGCTTTCCCTCGCGCCGGAGTGTACGTCTCATACCGGCGGTTATCCGTGGCTAGGGCACGGTCATCAGATCGATCACCGGCCCCGGCAACCGCCTCGAGCGGGCTCACCAGATCGGTTGCACGCGATGCCAGCCGACCGTGGAGGTGGTACGGCCGGACCCGGAGCGGGTGCTGAACACGCCGCGCATCGGGTTGCCCGTATCGTCGCGCGGGTGGACCCGCAGGACGCTGCGATCTGCGCGGTCGAGCCAGGTGAGGACGATCACGCGGTCGCCCGCCACCGTGTCGGTCAGGCCGTCCAGGACGCCCGGATCGAACAGGATCCAGGCGTCCGCCCCGCCCTCGTCCCCCTGCTTGGGCGCCGTGGCCGGGTCGGTCAACGGCGACTCGACCCGACCGATCGTTTCAGCCGGCTCCGCCACTTCGCGCTTCAGCGGTGTCGGCGCGCCTCGAGGCCGGTTAACCGCACCCCGTTTCGCCGGTCTCCCCCATGTCGCGGCGCGCCATCGTGCGCGAGCCTATGAGCATGTTCGACGACCAACTAGACGTGATCACGGTCTCCGCCGCGGCGGCCAGGGCGCACGTCGTCCAGCTCGAGGCCGAGCGCGCCCTGGCCGAGGACAGCGGGGTCGCATCCATCGACGCCTACCGCAACGACCTCGAGTGGGAGCTCGATGCGTGGCGCGAGGTCTATGTCATCTCCGCCGTGACCGAGCTCGCCGTCCTTCGCGGCGAGCTCGACGGCAGGCTGCAGGGCTAGCCGCGGCTCAGAGGTGGCGCGGGTGGCGCTCCCGATAGCCGCGTGAGCTGCGCCGCTCCTTGCTCCAGCCCGGGCCGGCGCCCGCAGTCATCGAGGTGTCGAAGCGAAGCCCGGCGATCACCGCATAGGCGTGGCCGCTGTTCGCATAGACCGTGATCCACTTGCCCTTGCCGGGGGTGCGCCAGCGCATGAAATCCCCTGACGGCCGCGGCCGGCGCAGGACGCGAGCGCCCCGGTCGCCGAGCGCGTACGAAACCGCGCCGGAGCAGTCGTAGCAGCGGGACTTCCAATCGGCGTGGCCGCCGCCATAGCAGTAGCCCTTGCCCTTGGCGATCCGGTTCGCGGCCGTGATCGCGCGCTCCACCCGATGGGGGGCGCCCTTCGGCGCGATCGCCTGGCCCTTGCTCAGTCGGGCGGTGCGATCCGCGGCTTCGGCGCTGTCGGACAGCGGCGCGGCCAACATCGTCAGCGCCAGGGCGAGTCCCAGCGGTACAAGCCGGCTCAACGACGCCGGGGCTCGGCTTCGGCCTCCGGCCTCCGCCTCACGGGCGCACACAAACGCGGGCGTGCGAAATTGCACGTACTTCAAAAAACCAGCCTCCTTCTCGGCCTACGGGGTTAGCTGTCGGGCTGGCGCTTAGGAGTCGCGCCCTCGCCTGTCGCGAGTTAGCCCCAAACGGTTGGGTCCCCCGATCCCGGGCCGGGGCGGGCCGGCCAGGACTCGGCACGTATCCGGTTGTACAAACAAACAGGCCCGCCGCTCGAAAGCGTGCGGGCACTGACGCGTGAACCCACCCGGCGCCGGGAAGTTGCGGTCCCGGCCTTCGTGCCCACCTCGGCCGGGAACGTGCCCGGTCGGGCAGGCCGCGGCCCCGCCTGACTAAAGTGGGCGCCATGTCCACGACGGCGGGCGTCGACGAGCGGATCGGTGACCTGCGCTCGTCGCTGGCCGGCGCGGTGATCACCTCCGCGGACCCGGGCTACGACGCGGCGCGGCGCGGCTACAACGCCCTGATCGACCGCCGGCCGGCAGCGATCGTGCGCCCACTGGGCCCGGACGACGTCGCCACGGCGTTCGACTTCGCGCGCTCGCAGGGGCTCGAGGTCGCGGTGCGCGGTGGCGGGCACAACCCCGCCGGACACTGCGTCCTCGACGACGGGCTGGTGATCGACCTGTCGCTGATGCGCAGGGTGGACGTGGATGCCGACGCGCGTGTCGCACGCTCGCAGGGCGGCGCGACTTGGCTCGACTTCGACACGTCCACACAGGCGTTCGGGCTCGTGACGCCCGGCGGGGTGGTCGGCACGACCGGCGTCGCCGGGCTGACGTTCGGCGGGGGCATCGGGCACCTGACCGCGCAGCACGGGCTGACCTGCGACCACCTGATCGCGGCCGATCTCGTCACCCCGGCCGGCCGCGCGGTGCGCGCCTCTGAGGACGAGGACGCGGAGCTCCTCTGGGGCCTGCGGGGAGGCGGCGGCAACTTCGGCGTGGCCACCCGGCTGGAGTTCCGGCTCCACCCGCTCGAGCGGGTGCTCGGAGGCCGTCTCACCTACCTGGGGGACGGCGTGGCCGAGGCCCTGCGCCGCTACCGGGACGTCGCGCTCGACGCCCCGAACGACTTCAGCTGCGGGGCCCTGCTCGCGGTGGACGAAGGGTTGCGGCCGGTGCTGATCGTCTCGCCGTGCTACACCGGCGCCGAGGCCGAGCCTCGGGAGCTCGCCGAGCTCCGCGCCGCGCCGGGACTCGTCGACGACGGCATCCGGATCCACGGCTTCGTCGCTCAGCAGCATGTGTTCAACCCGCCCTACGGCACGGAGCGGACCTACTGGAAGGGGCACTTCGTCCGCGAGCTGTCGGATGAGCTGATCGACGACCTGATCGCGCGCATGGGCGTCCTCGGACGCCCGCCGGGCCAGATCCTGATCGAGTCACTGCACGGCGCGGCGAAGGACGGCGGCGCGGACAGCGGCGCGGTCGGATTCCGCGAGGCGGCGTTCAACCTCAGCGCGATGGGCGCCTGGTTCGATCCCGAGCTCGACGAGGAGGGCATCCAGTGGACGCGCGACACCGCCGCCGCGATGGCGCCCTGGTCGGCGACCGGGGCCGGCTACGTCAACTACATGCAGGCGGACGAGCCCATCGAGCGCGTCCGGGCTGCGTTCGGCACCGACGCGTTCGCACGCCTCCAGGAGCTCAAGTCCCGGTACGACCCGGACAACGTGCTGCACCGCAACCAGAACGTCCCGCCGGCCTGAGCGGCAGTCGCGGGGCTAGGCTCACCTCGTGGCCGCACCTGTAAGCAGCGCGATCCTTTCGGCGTCGCAGATGCAGACCCTGGCCGAGCACGGCGAGGAGCGGACCGCGGAGGCCGGCGAGACGCTGTTCAGCGTCGGCGAGAAGCGCTATCCGCTGATCGCGATCATCGAGGGCGAGGCGATGATCGTGGATCCGAACGGCGGTGAGGTCGTTCGCACCGGCGCCTCGGGTTTCCTCGGCGAAATGAACCTGCTCACGGGTCAGACCCTGTTCCTGGGCGCGGTGGCCACCGAGCCGATGCGTTACATCGCGGTCGAGCGTGAGGCGGTGCGTGAGCTGCTCACCGAGGACAGCTCGCTGTCCGACCTCCTGCTTTCGACCTTCATCGCGCGTCGCGAGATCCTGCAGCGGCGCCAGGGGATCGGCGTCGAGATCATCGGCCCGAGGTCGTCGGAGGAGACGCGCGACACTGTGGATTGGGTGAGGCGGGCGCGCCTTCCGCACACATGGCTCGATCCGGCCGAGCATCCCGAGGTCCGCGAACTGGTGGAATCGCTCGAGCCCGCACAGACGCCGCTCGTCCGGTTGCCCGGAGGCCAAGACCTCCACCAGCCGAGCAACGGGGAGCTCTCGCGGGCACTCGGGATCGGGCTCGAGCTCTCAGCAAACGAGGAGGTCGACCTGCTCGTCCTCGGCGGGGGGCCCGCCGGGCTCGGGGCCGCGGTGTACGGCGCATCGGAGGGGCTCAACACCCTCGTGATCGAAGGCACGGTGCTCGGCGGGCAGGCGGGCATGTCCCGCCGGATCGAGAACTACCTCGGGTTTCCCGCCGGCATCAGCGGCTCTCAGCTGACCAGCCGGGCCGTCACCCAGGCGCGCAAGTTCGGCGTCCGCACCGCCACGCCGTACAGGGTCGCCGCGCTCGAGCCCGGCGACGAGCGCCACCTGGTGCGGCTGCAGGACGGCCACGAGATGGCCGCGCGCGCGGTGGTGATCGCCACCGGCGCAGAGTACCGGCGGCTGCCGGTCGCCGGCCTGGAGGACTACGAGGGGCTCACCGTCTTCTACGCCGCCGGGCCGCCCGAGGCGCAGCTCTGCGGCGGCCAGCGCGTCGGCGTTGTCGGGGGAGGCAACTCCGCGGCGCAGGCCGCGATCTGGCTTGCGCGCGGCGGGGCCGTAGTGACCCTCCTGCATCGGCGCGCAAACCTCGCCGAAACGATGTCCCACTACCTGATCGAGCAGCTCCAGCGCTACGGCGTAGCGATCCGGGACCGCAGCGAGATCGCGGAGCTGCACGGGCCCGACGGGCAGCTCGAAGCAGTGACGCTCGCGGACGGAGAGCGGCTGCGCCTCTCGCACCTGTTCCTGTTCCTCGGCGCAACCCCGTGCACGGAATGGCTCGGCGACGTGGTCGCCCGCGACGAGAAGGGCTTCGTGCTCACCGGCTCGGAAGCGGGAGCGGAGGGCATGTTCGAGACGAGCGTGCCGCGGGTGTACGCCGCCGGCGACGTGCGGTCCGGATCGACGAAGCGCTGCGCGACGGCCGTTGGCGAGGGCGCAGCCGTGGTCCAGCTGGTCCACGCCCAGCTCGCCGACGCGGCGGGCGAGGCCGTCAGCCGCTAGACGCGCGCTCGCTTAGGGTTCCGCGCGTGGACGACTTCGACGTCACCAGGACCGTGCTGCTCTGGCTCTGGGCCTTCGGCCTGGGATGCATCGAGATCGAGATCGAGGGCGGCCACGGATGGGCGGAGCGGCTGCCGACCTGGTACCTCCGGCGAGGGAAGCTCGGGCGCGCCTACGCCGTGGTCATGGGCCAGCGCCCGCTCACCGGCTACCACGTGTTCGCGTTCACGATCCCGCTGGTGATCCTGCACCTGCCGTTCGGCTTCGGCCTGGACTGGAGCTGGAGCGCCGAGCTGTCGCAGCTCGGGATCTTCTTCGCCCTGGCCGTGATCTGGGACTACATCTGGTTCGTCAACAACCCCGCATACACGGTGCGCCGCTTCCGGCGCGAGAACGTCTGGTGGTTCCAGGTGCCGTGGATCTGGCGCTTCCCGCTCGACTACTACACCGGGATCGGGGTCTCGATCGCCCTCGCGGGGGTTGCGGCGCTGGCCGCCGACGACTCGTCACCGCTGGTCAGCCACCTGTGGCTCCTGGCGGGGCTGTTCGTCCTGACCGCGCTCGCGGTCCTGGCCGCCCCCCTCTACCACCGCTGGTACCGCCACATGCGCCGTCGCGGTGCCGACGACCGCGCGGTCACCGGGACGTTCGGACCGCCCGCCCCGGAAGAGGTCTGGACCGGCGGCACGCCCGACCTTCATCCGCTCGACGAGCGCAGGCCTGACCAGCGTTCCGCGCCTTGACCGAGTCGCTCGCCGGCAAGGTGGCGCTGGTGGCGGGTGCGACCCGCGGCGCCGACCGCCCCAGGACGCCGGGTTGCCCGCCGACCCGACCGGGTATCGCTGAGGCAGTGGACAGGGACGTTCGCATTCAGAGCAAGCGCCTCGAGGCGCTGATCGGAACCTGGCGGACGCGCGGCGAGGTCCTCGGAGACGACGGCGAGACGCCGGTCGCGATGGTCGATGGCTACGACCGGTACGAGTGGCTGGGACCGTCCTTCGTGATCCACCGGATCGACGTGACGATGGGCGACCAGGAGGTTCGAGGCCTCGAGATGATCGGCCCGTACCTGCCGGACGACGACGCCTTCGCCACCCGGGCCTATGACAACGAGGGCGGCGAGCAGGTCGCGACCGCGACGGTCGACGAGGACGGTGCGTGGACCTTCCGCGCCGACGGAGCCAAGGCGACGCTGACGCTCGCCGCGGACGGCCTGTCCGCGAGCGCCAATTGGGTTCGCAGCGAGGACGGCGACACCTGGCGTCCCTGGATGCGGCTCAGGCTGAACCGAGAGTAGGTGCCTCAGAGGCCGAGGCCGCGGACGCCCGTCTCGTTCCAGCCGAGGTGATGCGCCACCTCGTGGCGGACGGTGCGCTCGACCTGGGCGCGGAGTAGCCCGGGGTCGTGGCCGAAGTCGCGCTCGAGCGTGTCCTGGAAGATCACGATCCGGTCCGGGTAGTGGCCGCCCCGCGCCACGGTGGCGCCCATGTAGAGCCCGTACGCGCGGTGCTCGTAACCGCGATTCGAGACCGTCACCGGCGTGGTCTGGAGCACCTCCTGGAACTCCTCGGGCAGGTCGTCCAGGGCGCGCACGACGAGCTCGTCGAACTCACTCGGCGGGTCCGCAGGAGGCGCCATGGCGGCCAGCGCCTCGCTGCGGTCGACGAGGCGACGGAACTCGGGCTCCGGCATCTCGCTGGCCCGTGAGCGCGACGATCGCCCAGGCGGTGAGCAGCACAACGGCGAGCGCACCCGCGAGCAGTGTCAACAATCCGCCGACCCCGGCGAAGGACGGCGGGTTAAGGAACAGGAGCAGCAGGCCGGCGATGAAGGCGCTCAGCGCGGCGGCGCGCAGCGGTGGGAGGAGGTCTTCCCTCATACGAGTGAGGGTACGGCCCGGCGCCTCACGGCGAGGCGGGCGGAGGCACCTCGCTCTCGGGCGCGCCGGGGTCGGTCGGGACCTCGGCTTCGGGCTCCTCGGGGATCACCGGGGCTCCCTCGCCGGGAACGCTCCCGGCGTTCTCCGGGCGGACGATCACCGTCCGCCCGTCCTCGAGGCGGTAGACGGTGCCGATCTCCTCGCCCTCCCCCACGACCCGCTCGCCGGGCTGGACTTCGATCTCGTTCACGACGTCGTCGGGAGCGGCGGTGATCGGGGCGCCGGCCGGAACCGCCTCCTGGTCGGTGAGGAGCTCGGTCAGATCGAGCGACGCCAGCGCCGCGATCAGGAACCCGACGGCGAGGACGATGCCGAGGTCGAAGAGGTTGACGAGGCCGTCGAGCGGGTCTCCTCCCCGGTCCGCGTGCCGGCGGGCGCGGTGGCTCACCGTCAAGACGATTCACCCTGTCGGGGGGCGGAGGGCGACGATTCGGAAGGCGTCTCGGCGGTCCGTGTCGCGGGTTCCGCCGGCTTCTCCGCGCTCTGAGACGCGGGCTCCGCGGGCTTCGTCGGGCTCTGCGTCACGGGCTCTGCGGGCTTCTCCGGGCTCGGCGTTGTGGGTGGGCTCGGCGTCGCGGGCGGGCTCTGCATGACGGTCTTGGGCTCCGGCGTTGCCGCTTCGGCCGGCGACTTGGCGCTCGCGGTCGGCGTGGCGGGGGACGTCGTCGCCGGCGTCGGCGTCAGCGTCACGCCGGGAGCAAGCTGCGCCGCCACGTACTCGAGATCCGAGAAGTCCTGGCCGTAGAGCCGGTCGCGCACGAGCGAGATCGCAAACGCGATCGCACCGACCATGAGCCCCAGAACGGTGACGCTGAACGCGACGCGCAGGTTGTCGCTGAGCGTCTCGATGTCCCCTTCGGCCAGTCCCACCAGCGCGGGCGACAGGGGGATGAGCGTCCCCATCAGCCCCAGGGCCGGGCCGATCCGGACGAGCATCCGGGTTCGCTCGAGCCGGCGAATGGATGCGTAGTCGAACTCGGCGAGATCCTTGGCGATCCGGTCGCTACCGCCCGGCTGCTGGCGCTGGTCGACGATCGATCCCAGGACGCCGCGCATCGACCTGCTCGCCGCGAGCGGAGATAGTGAGAGCTTCGCCTTGACGGTGTCGCCTCCCGCAAGCGCCTGGCGCGCCTCGCCCACGGCCCGATCGAGCTTCTGCACGCCGCGGCCGCGGCGCCGGACGAGCTCGGCGATCATCCCGCCGAGCTCGAAGACGACGACCGCGAGCGCGAGCAGCGCGAGGACGAGCACCGGAATTTCGAGCGCTTCCGCGACATCGAAGAGGACTTCCTCTACATCCATCAGCGGGGCAGCAGCCTACGCAGGCGGGAGAGATCGGGACGACTGAGCCGGCGCCGTGGACGGATCCGTTCGAACTCCCAGCCGGCGCCCAGACCGAGGAGGACCGCCGCCACCCCGGCCGCGACGACCGCTCCGGAGATCGCGAGCTCGGATTCGTCGGCGGCTTCCTCGGGCGTATCCGGGAGACCCGCGTCCGCGCCGGTCGATCCCGCGGGCGGGATCGGGGTGGTGTCGGCGAGCAGGTCCCCGGCGACCTCGCTGGCCTGGTCCGCGGGAGGCGCCTGATCGGGGTCGTCCGGCGTCGCCTCGGGCGAGGTCGAGGGCGTGCTGGGTGTAGTGCTGGGCGAGTCGTAGGTCGGCGATGTGTAGGAGGGGGTCGTCCCGGTGCTGTCGGAGGAAGTGCTCGAGTCCGAGTAACCCACGCCGCCGGACCCCGTGCTGGAACCGCCGGTGCCGTCGTCGTCGTCCGGCTTGCGATCGACGAACACCGTGGTGGCGTCGGAGGCCAACGTCGCGCCTCCCTTCGAGACCGTGACGTGCACGGTCTTGCGGCCCTTGTCCGGGAAGCGGTAGGTGACCGACCGTCCGCTCTTCGAGTCGAGGCCGTCGCCGCCCCATCTGAAGTTGAGCCCATCGCCCGGACCGCCGCTGACCTCCGCCGTGAAGTCGACCGAATCGCCCGCGTCGATCTCCTCGTCCTCGCGGCGTGATGCTCACCGAGTATCTGCTCGCCGTTACCCCTGGCGCGCCCGGCACGATCACGCCCGGGTCGATCGCCCCGGTCCGGCACGATGAACGTGGCGTCACCCTGGTCGTCGAAGAACGCCGGCGGGGTGTCGTCCGGGAACGCCTGGTACTCGTCGTCGGTGAGGAATACCGAGCCGACCTGGACGCTCGACCATGCCCGCGGCGGCACGCCCGCGCGGCGCAGGAGGCCTGGCCAGGGACACCCCGGTCACCTCCCGGCTCTCGCCGTCGACCACGTATTCCTGATTCGGGCCGACGTCGCGCCGGACGTCTGCGATGTCGACGCGCCGGACGCTCGCCGTCGGGTTGCGTCACGTGGATCGTGGTCGCGGCCGGCGCCAGGGCGACCAGGGCCCCGAGGCCGAGGAGCAGCACGGCTGCGGCGATCCGGCGGGTTCCGTTCTTGGTGCTCATCGCTACGGGCTCGCTCTATAGATAGCTGGTTTGGCCGACGGGGTGCCGAGCCGTGGTCGGCGGGTACCGCCAGCCCGGGCTCGAGGGCCGCGTTCAGCTCCTCGAGGAGCCGGCGTAGCTCGCGCATCTTTGCCCGGCCGAGCGTGCGGGTCCACTCGGCCTCCGTCTCGGCGACGAACCGCCGCGCGACCGCGTAGACCTCCGCGCCGCGCCGGGTGGAGCGCACCAGCTTGGCCCGGCGATCGAGCGGGTCCGGGACCCGCTCCACGTAGCCGTGGCGCTCCAGGTGGGCGACCAGCTCGGCCATGGACTGCTTGGTGACCTGGGCGCGCCGCGCGAGCTCGCTCACCCGGGTCCCCCCGTCGTCGAGGAACGCGAACACGTTCCCGTGCGGCGCACGGACGTCGGGGTGGCCCGCCTCTGCGAGGCGCTCGTGGAGCCGCTCGGACGCGATCCGGTACGGCTCGCGCAGGAGGATGCCGAGGTTCTGCTCGCGGGGCCGAGTGGGTGGATCGGGAGCGGCCGACATGTGGACAGGATACCTGTCTATACTCCCGTGATGAAGACAGGCAGCCTGTCAACTTCCAAGGCACGAAGGAGAACCCAAATGTCGGACTCAACCAGCCCGAAGGCATACCTGACGATCGCTCGCATCTCGGGTGACCCGGAAGAACTGCTCGACGGTTATGCGCGGTCGGCCGCCGTAATGGCCGGCGTCGGCCGCGACCACGGCCTGATCCTCCACGCAGCGGCAAAGGCCGACGACGGCGTCGTCATCGTCAACCTGTGGCCGTCCAAGGACGGCTCGGAGGCCGCGGCCCGCGACCCCCGAAGGCTGGACACGCTCGCCGATCTGGGACTCACCCCAGATCGGTTCCGCCGCGACCACCACGACGTCGTGAATCTGGATCTATTCCGCCAGATCTAGAGATACTCGTCCGCGTCGGCGGGCTTCCGGCGATCCTCGAACATCTGGTAGGGGACGGGGACGAACCAGACCAGCACCGCCAGGGTGGTGCTCACGAACGCGAGCGGGATCGACAGCAGGAAGCCAATCAGCGGGCGACAGGGAGAGCCGCACACCCCACCTGAACACCTCGTCCGGCATCTCACGCTGGAACAGCCCCCGTCGCTGCGCGTGGCGGAACAGGACGACCTCCATCCCGCTGACCGCGGAAACCGCGAGCGCGTAGAGGACGATCGCGAGCGGGTTCTCGAAGAAGTTTCCGAGAAGCCCGGTTGGGAACGGCAGGAACGCCACGAACATCAGGTAGACGAGGTTGATCCCGATCAGGCCGCCGTCGACCGCGGCCAGCCGCGCGAAGAAGCCGTGATGGGCGAGCCAGTAGCGCCCGATCACGGCGAAGCTGATCACGAAGCTGATGAAGCTGCCGAGGTCGTCGCTGAGAACGTCGGCGAGCTCGCCCACGCTGTCGGAATCCGCCAGGTCGGGGACCTCGATCCCGACGACCAGCAGCGTCATCGCGATCGCGAACAGCGCGTCGCTGAAGTTGACGACCCGGGAGAACTCCTCCGAGCCCCGCGGGTGGCGCCCGGGCCGGCCCAACCCGGGCCGTCCGGCCCTCGTTCGCGCCTCGGGCGAGTTCACGCGCGGGAGCGTACCCGCGCCGCCATGTCCGGGTTGACATATTCCTATATTGGTATATAACTAGAGCAATGGCTCGAGCGGCGACCACAACCGACGCGTTCAACGCGGTGGCCGAGCCCCGCCGGCGGCAGATCCTCGACGTCCTCGCCGCGGGGGAGCGACCCGTGAACGACATCGTCGCGCTGCTCGATCTCGCTCAACCGCAGGTGTCGAAGCACCTGCGCGTGCTCCGGGAGGTGGGGCTGGTGAACGCTCGGAACGAGGGACGGCAGCGCCTGTACCGGCTGAACGGTCAGCCGTTGAAGCCCATCCACGACTGGGTCAAGACGTACGAACGAACGTGGAGCGAGCGGTTCGAGTCAATGGACGTCGTGCTGGAAGAACTCAAAACAGAGGAGGCAGACAATGGCAGCGACGAGTAGCGGAACGGCGGTGGTGACCCTCCCAACCGACACGGAGATCCTGATCACCCGGGAGTTCAACGCGCCGAGGCACCTCGTCTACGAGGCGTGGACGAAGCCCGAGCTGGTCAAGCGCTGGTGGAGCGGCAAGCGCGGCGCGATGACCCTCGCCGAGATCGACCTCCGGGTGGGCGGCCGGTGGCGCTACGTGATGGTCGCCGACGGCGGCGCCGAGGTGGCGTTCAACGGTGAGTACCGGGAGATCGTGCCGAACGAGCGCATCGTGCACACCGAGGTCTACGAGGCGATGCCGGAAGAGTCGGTGCTGAACATCGTCACCTTCACGGAGGCCGACGGGCGGACGACCCTCTCGCTCCTCACGCAGTGCCCGAGCAAGGAGATCCGTGACGGGATCATCGACTCCGGGATGGAGGGCGGCATGCAGGAGCAGATGGACCTCCTGGAGGAGCTGGCCGCGTCGCTCGCCACGGACTGAGCCGGCGGCGGCGTCGGCCTAGGTCAGCCGCCCGCGAGCCAGGATGGACGAGACCAGCGGCACCCCCGGCCGGTAGACCAGGTCGGCGTAGGAGGTCCCCTCGAGGATCGCCGCGTCGGCCCGGGCGCCGGGGGTAAGCCGGCCGACGTCGTCTCGCCGCAAGGCCGCGGCGCCCCCCGTGGTGGCGGCCGCGACCGCCTCCTCGATCGTCATCCCCATGTCGCGGACGGCGAGCGCGATGCAGAACCCCATGGCGGTGGTGTTGCTGGAGCCCGGGTTCGTGTTGGTCGCAATCGCGACCTTCACCCCGGCGTCGATCGCACGGCGCGCGTCCGGGTACGGCTGCCGGGTCGAGAAGTCCGTGGCCGGCAGGAAGGTGGCGACCGTCTCGCTGCCCGCCAGCGCCTCGATGTCGTCGTCCTCGAGAAAGGTGCAGTGGTCGACCGACGCCGCCCGCAGCTCCACGGCGAGCCTCGCCCCCGGTCCGGGCCCCAGCTGATTGCCGTGGACGCGGAGCTCGAGCCCGGCTTGCCGTCCCGCCTCGAGCACGGCCCGGGACTGGTCGGCGTCGAACGCGCCGCGCTCGCAGAAGACGTCGACCCAGCGTGCGTGGGGAGCGCAGGCCACCAGCATCTCGCCGCAGACGAGGTCGACGTAGTCGTCGGCGCGGCCCTCGTACTCGGCCGGGACGACGTGGGCGCCGAGGAAGGTGACGTCGTCCGTGAACGTGGCCGCGACCTCGCAGAGCCGGCGCTCGGTCTCGACGTCCAGCCCGTAGCCGCTCTTGATCTCCAGGTGGGTGATCCCGGCCCGAAGCCCCTCGGCCCGGCGGCGCTCGGTCAACGCGCGAAGCTCCTCGACACTCGCGGCGCGCGTCGCGGCCGTGGTCTCGCGGATCCCTCCGGCCTCGTAGGGGCGCCCCGCCATCCGCGCCGCGAACTCGTCGGCCCGGTCCCCGGCGAATACCAGGTGCGTGTGGCTGTCCACGAAGCCGGGGATCACGCAGCGGCCGCCCGCGTCGAGGCGCTCGTCGCCGGCGGCGCCGGCGGGTTCGATCGCCGCCACGCGCTCGCCCTCGAGCACCAGCGCGGCGTCGCGGACGATCCCCAGGGGCCCTTCCCCGCGCTCCGGATCGTTCGTGACCAGGAGCCCGATGTCGTCGATCACAAGCGAGCTCATCCGATCGCCTCCCGAAGCTCGGCGGCGACGTCCACGGTCAGGTGCCGGCCGCCGCCGACCACCTGCCGCCCGCCGACGATCACCTCGCGCACGTCGGCCGCGGTGGCCGCGAAGACCAGCGCCGGGACGGGATCGCCGCGATCGGTGCCCGCCAGCCGGACGCCGTCGAGATCGACCGCGACGAGATCGCATAACGCCCCCGGCTCGATCCGCCCGGCCTCGGGCCAGCCGAGGCACCTGTGCCCGTCCGCCGTCGCCGCCCGGAGCAGCTCCGCCGCGGAGTGGCGCCCGCGCTCGCCGCTCGCGAGCCGCTCGTCGAGCTCCACCGCGCGCGCCTCCTCGAACATGTCGACGATCGCGTTCGAGTCGGTTCCCAGGGCGAGCCCTGTGCCGGCGTCGGCGAGCCGGCGGGCCGGGCCGACGCCGTCCGCCAGGTCGCGCTCGGTCGTCGGGCAAAGGCAACAGGTCGCGGTCGCCTCTCCCAGGAGGGCGAAGTCCGTGTCGGCGAGGTGCGTCGCGTGGACCGCCACGAAGCGCTCGTCCAGGGCGCCGGCCTCCGCGAGCACCGCCGCCGGGGTCGCGCCGTAGGCCTCGGCGCAGGCCTCGTTCTCGGCCGGTTGCTCGGAGAGATGGGCGTGCAGCGGGAGCTCGCGCTCGCCGGCCCAGCCCGCGACGATCGCGGCGGAATGCGGGTCCACCGCGCGGACGCTGTGGATCGCGGCGCCGATCCGCACCCCGTCGCCCGCCTCGAGACCCGAGACGCGTTCCGCCCACGCCTCGGCATCGGCGTCGGCAAACCGTCGCTGCGCCCCCTCGGGCTCGGCGCCGATCCCTCCGTGGAGGTAGCAGGCGTCGATCAGCGTGATCCGCACGCCGGCATCGACCGCCGCCGCGATCAACGCCCTGCCGATCTCGTTGGGGTCCGAGTACGGGGTCCCGCCGGGCCCGTGGTGGAGATAGTGGAACTCGCCGACCGTGGTGATCCCCGCGAGCGCCATCTCGGCGAAGGTCGCCCTCGCCAGGCGCCCGTAGCTCTCGGGGTCGAGCGTCTCGGCGAGCCGGTACATCTCCTCGCGCCAGGTCCAGAAGCTCCCCCGCCCGGCCTGGGCCCGCCCGCGCAGCGCCCGCTGGAACGCGTGCGAGTGGGCGTTCGCGAAGCCCGGGATCACCAGGCCGTCGAGCCGGGCGGCGTCGGGCACGGGCCCGGCACCGGGCGTCACCCGGACGATCCGCTCGCCCTCCGCTTCGATCAGGACGTCGTGCTCGAGCCGGTCGCCGGTCCACACGAGCTCGCACCGGTAGGAGCTCATGAACCGGCGTCGGCGCGCAGGTCGGCGATCGTCGCCAGAAACTCGTCGCGCTGGTGACGCTCGAACTGCTCCCAGGTCGCGAACGTGCGCGGGTCGGCGCGGTCACAGAAAAGGACGCCGTCGAGGTGGTCCACCTCGTGCTGGAACGTGCCGGCCGTCAGGCCGTGGAGCTCCTCCTCGCGCTCGGCGCCGTCGCGGTCCAGGAAGCGGACGCGGATGTTCATCTGTCGCGTCAGGTTCCCGCGCAGGTCGGGCACCGAGAGGCAGCCCTCGTTGATCTCGAACGTCTCGGGGTCGAGCGCCTCGATCACCGGATTGACGATGACCGTGAGCGGAATCGGCGGCTTGTACGGATAGCGGGGATTCGTCCCGACGACCTCGGCGACCGCGATCCGCAGCGGGACGCCGATCTGGTTCGCCGCCAGGCCCGCGCCGTCCGCCGCGCGCCTGGTGTCGATCAGATCGTCGATCAGCGTCTGGACCTCGGCCGAGCCAAGCTCGTCCAGGGCAACCTCGCGGGCGCGCTCGCGCAGGACCGGATCGCCCACGGTGACGATCTCGCGAACGCTCACGCCGGCGCCTCCGGTGCCGCCTCCCGCATCGGGATCCGCACCCCGCGCTCGGCCGCGACCTCGAGCGCCCGGTCGTACCCCGCGTCCGCATGGCGCATCACTCCGGTGCCCGGGTCGCAGGTCAGGACCCGCTCCAGCTTCTCCGCTGCGAGGTCGGTGCCGTCGGCGACGCACACCATTCCCGCATGGATCGACCGCCCGATCCCCACGCCGCCGCCGTGGTGGATGCTGACCCACGAGGCGCCGGCGGCCGTGTTGACGAGCGCGTTCAGGAGCGGCCAGTCCGCGATCGCGTCCGAGCCGTCCGCCATCCGCTCGGTCTCCCGGTACGGGGAGGCCACCGAGCCGGAGTCGAGGTGGTCGCGGCCGATCACGATCGGCGCGCTGACCTCTCCCGAGCGCACCATCTCGTTGAAGCGCAGGCCGAGGCGGTGCCGCTCGCCGTACCCGGCCCAGCAGATCCTCGCCGGCAGGCCCTGGAAGGCGATCCGCTCGCCCGCCATGCGGAGCCAGCGCTCGAGCCCGGGATCGTCCGGGATCTCCTCGAGCACGGCTCGGTCAGTGGCGGCGATGTCCGCCTCGTCTCCCGAGAGCGCCACCCAGCGAAACGGGCCCTTGCCCTCGCAGAAGAGCGGACGGAT
The DNA here is from genome assembly GCA_963734015.1 of uncultured bacterium. Classification (GTDB taxonomy): domain Bacteria; phylum Actinomycetota; class Thermoleophilia; order Solirubrobacterales; family 70-9; genus JALZKA01. The sequence continues at coordinate 166,439 of CAVTFG010000012.1, forward strand.
GTAGGCGGGGACGAACCCGGGGTAGGCGAAGGCGCGCTCGTACCCACCGAGCTGAGCCTCGGCGCGGAGGCTGTTCCCGTAGTCGAAGACCTCGCTGCCTGCGTCCAGGAACTCGACCATCGCCGCGCACTGGGCCGCGCATGCGGCGCGGGCGCGGCGGACGTACTCGTCGGGATCCGACTCGCGCAGCTCGTCGGCCTCAGCGGGAGACATCAGGTTCGGCACGTAGCCGTTCAGCGGGTCGTGCGCCGAGGTCTGATCGGTGACGATCTCCGCCTCGAACCCGATCCGGCGGAGCTCTCCGAAGACGTCGGCCGCGTTCGCGCAGAGCCCGACGCTGAGCGCGCGCCGCTCGGCCTTCGCGGCCTCGCACCGGGCGACCGCGTCCTCGAGGTCCTCCGCCTCCTCGTCGAGGTAGCGCGTCTCGAGCCGGCGGCGGATCCGGTCGGGCTCGACCTCGACGCAGAGCGCCACCCCGCCGTTCATGGTCACCGCCAGGGGCTGGGCGCCGCCCATGCCGCCGAGGCCCGCGGTGAGCGTGATCGTGCCGGCGAGCGAGCCCTCGAAGCGCCGCCGCGCGATCTCGGCGAAGCACTCGTACGTGCCCTGCACGATGCCCTGGCTCCCGATGTAGATCCAGGAGCCGGCGGTCATTTGCCCGTACATCGTCAGGCCCAGCTGCTCGAGGGTGCGGAACTCCTCCCAGCTCGCCCAGTCCGGGACGAGGTTCGAGTTCGCGATCAGCACCCGCGGCGACCACTCGTGCGTCCGGAAGACCCCGACCGGCTTCCCCGACTGGACCAGCAGCGTCTCGTCGTCGGCAAGCCCCTGGAGCGACCCGACGATCGCGTCGAACGCGTCCCAGGAACGCGCCGCCCGCCCGGTGCCCCCGTAGACGACGAGGTCGTCAGGGCGCTCGGCAACCTCGGGGTCGAGGTTGTTCATCAGCATCCGCATCGCCGCCTCCTGCGGCCAGCCGCGGCAGCTGATCTCGGCGCCGCGCGGCGCGCGCACCTCCCGGGGGCCGCTCACGCGAGCTCCCCTATGGATGACTCAACCGCACCGGTCAGGTCTCCCGGACGCGATCAGGCGCCCGGCCGCGGCGAGCTCCGGTGCGAGCCAGCGGTCGGATCCCGGCCCCGGGATCCCCGCACCCCGCAGCGCGGCGAGCGCCGCCCCGGTCCCAACGCCCGGCTCGAGCGGCCGGCGGAGTTCGAGCGCGCGTGCGGCGCAGGTGAGCTCGATCGCGAGAATGCGCTCGAGGTTGGCAAGCGAGGTGCGGAGCTTCCGCGCCGCGCCCCACCCCATCGAGACGTGGTCCTCCTGCATCGCGCTCGTCGGCAGCGAGTCCACGCTCGCGGGAGCGGCGAGCCGGCGGTTGTCGGCCACCATCGCGGCCTGGGTGTACTGCGCCAGCATCAGGCCGGAATCGACGCCCGGATCGGCCGCCAGGAACGGCGGCAGTCCGAACGAGCGAGCGGCGTCGAGCAGACGGTCGGTCCGGCGTTCCGCGATCGCCCCGACCTGCGCGGCGGCGATCGCGAGGAAGTCGCACGCCGTCGCAACCGGCGCCCCGTGGAAGTTCCCGCACGACTCGACCCGTCCGTCGGGGAGGATCATGGGGTTGTCGATCGCCGAGGCGAGCTCCGCGTCCGCGACCTGTCGCGCGTGGGCGAGCGAGTCCCGGGCGGCGCCGTTCACCTGCGGCGCGCAGCGCAGGGAGTAGGCGTCCTGCACGCGCGGGTCGTCCTCGCGGTGACTGGCGACGATCGGCGAGCCGTCGAGCAGGGCCCTGAGGTTCGCGGCGCTGGCGGCCTGCCCCGGCTGCGGGCGGAGGGCGACGAGGTCCTCGGCGAACGCGCGGTCGGTGCCGAGCAACGCCTCGACCGACATCGCCGCGGTCACGTCGGCCACCCGGAGCAGCTGCCCGAGGTCCTCGAGCGCCAGCGCCAGCATCCCGAGGATCCCGTCGGTGCCGTTGATCAGCGCCAGCCCCTCCTTGGCGATCAGCGTCAGCGGCTCGATGCCGGCGCGCCGCAGCGCCTCCGCGGGCTCGACCGGCTTCCCGCCGTCATCGAGGACCTCCCCCTCCCCCATCAGGACCAGCGCGCAGTGGGCGAGCGGCGCGAGGTCACCGCTGGCCCCGAGCGAGCCGTGCTCGGGCACGGCCGGAGTGATGCCCGCGTTGAGCAGCGCGAGGATCGCCTCGGCCACCTCGGGCCGAGCGCCCGAGTAGCCCATCGCAAGGGTCCGGACACGGAGCAGCATCATCGCCCGGACTACCTCGGGCTCGACCGGCGGCCCCGACCCGGCCGCGTGCGACCGGATCAGAGCGCGCTGGAGCTCCTCGCGCCGGTCCGCCGGGATCACCGTGTTGACCAGCGAGCCGAACCCGGTCGAGACCCCGTAGACCGGCTCCTCGCCGCCGGCCAGCCGCTCGATCGTCGCGGCGCTTCCTCGCATGGCCTCGGTGGCTTCCGGCGAAAGGGTGGCCCGGGCGCCGTTCCGCGCGACGTCGACCACGTCGCGCCGCTCGACGCCGGCGCTCGAGATCTCCACCGTTCCGGCTCCCATCAACCCGTACCGTACGCGCGGCGAAGCCCGCGCGCCGATAGGTTCCGCCGCGAGTGATGAGCGGCCCGCCGGACCTGACCTGAGGTCGCCGTCGATGGCCGCCGAGCGGATCGAACCCCCCGCCCGCCCCAGCTTCGGCGGCGTCCTGGCGCAGGTCTGGGCGATCGTCCGAGCCCGTTGGCCGGTCCTGCTGCTGGCGGCGGCGGTGATCTTCATCCCCGCGGGCCTGCTCGAGGCGGTGGATCACGAGCTGCAGCAACCCCTCGCCGAGGCTGAGGAGCTGACGTCGCTCGAAGTCGTCGAGATCGTCGTCGCGGTGTTCGTGATCGCCGCGACGGCGCTCCTCGGGGACGTGCTCTACGCGGGCGTCGTTGCCGCGCTCCTGACGGCCGAGCGCGAAGGACGCGAGCTCCGGCTGCGCGAGCGGCTCGCGGGGCTGCCCGTGGCCCGCCTGGTCGCGGCCGACCTGGCGCTCGCCCTCGTGGTCGTGATCGGTTTGCTCCTGCTGGTCCTGCCCGCGTTCGTCTTCCTGACCTGGTTCGCGCTCGTGGCTCCGGTTGTCAAGGTCGAGCGCCTTCCGGTGCGAGCCGCGTTCCGGCGCAGCCGTGAGCTCGTGCGGGGTCGCTTCTGGCTCGTCTTCTGGCTGGTGGTCCCGATCACGCTCGGCTCCGAGGCGCTCTCCGCCCTCGCGCAGTCGGGCGCGGTGGACGTCATCGGCGACGGGTTCGTCGCCGACTGGGTCGGCGCCACGCTCGCCGAGCTGGTCACCGCGCCGCCGTTTGCGCTGGCCGTCGTCGTCCTCTACTTCGAGTTGTCGTCCCTCAGAACCTCGAGGAGCGCAGTGGTGTCCGCGCGGTCGACCGCATCGACGTAGCGCTCGATCAGCTCCCGCTCCGCCGGCGTCGGATCATGTCCGGCGACCCACTCCAGATGTGGCTCGGGGGTCCGGCGCTGCAGGTTGCTGCGCGCGCGCTGGAGGGCGCTGTTGTAGGACGCAACGCTGCAGTCGAGCGCCGAGGCCGCGTCCCTCGCCGGGAACTCGAGGATGCTGCGCATGATCAATGCGGCTCGCTCGGTCGGCGTCAGGTGCCGGATGGTTGCCATGAACGCGCGCTCGGTCGAGGCCCTGGCGAACCACCGCTGCTCCGGCTCCGGGCCGGTCGCCACCGTCGCGGCGCTGCGCGCTTCCGCCGCCTCATCCCATTCGGCCATGCGGCGGCGACCTGCAGCCCGCTGACGGGCATCGAGGCACGCGTTGGTCGCGATCCGGTAGAGCCAGGCCCGGAACGAGGCCTTGTCTCGCACCTGCGAGCGCGAGCGCCAGGCGCGCAGGAACGTCTCCTGGACCGCGTCCTCCGGATCTTCGTGCGGCCCCAGGACCCGGCGGCAGTGGACTTCGATCTCCCACCGATGGCGCTCGGTGAGTCTCGCGAAGGTGGCTTCGTCGGTCGGGCTCGGCGCGGTCCTCATGCGATCGAACCTTGGTCCCAACCGGGGCCGCCCGCGTCCTCCCGCAGGAGGATCGAACGTCCCCCGCCAGGACGATTGCGGCGCCGGGGCGGCGAGCGTCAGTCGTCGGGCTGGATCACCAGCATCGCCACGTGCGAGTGGAAGAAGACGTGGGCCGCGACGCTGCCGAGGAGGTTCGTTGCGACCCTCCCCCGCCCGCGCGAGCCCATCACCAGGAGATCGTGGCCGCCGGCCTCCACCTGCTCGACGATCCGGTCGCCGGCGTTGCCGTGCTTCAGCACCGTCGTGACCGGCAGGTCGGACGGGAGCCGGTCGACGGCGTCGCGCAGCAGCAGGTCGGTCTCGCGCTCGACCTCCCGCCGCAGGCTCGCGAGATCCACGGGCGCGCGGTAGGCGCTGCCGGTCACCTCAGGGGCGACCGAGATCACCGTCAGGCGCGCGTTGAGCGCCAGCGCGAGCTCGCCCGCTCGGTCGAGTGCGCGCTGAGCGGTGGCGGAGGGGTCGATGGCGACGAGGATGTCGCGAAACATCGCGAACCATTCTCGCGGTTGGTACGGGCCTCAGTGCCCGCCGCGAGCCCGGCGGCCGACGACCATCGCGCTGCCGCCGCCGCGGCGGGTCGGCTCGGCCGCGGCCAGCATCCGGCCCCTCTTCAGGAACTCGATCCCCGTCGCGGCACCGATCTCGGCGGGCGGGTCCGGGGTGGCGCGGGTGAACTCGTGGCCGAAGGCGGCTTGCAGGGCCTGCGCATCGGGCGAGGCGATGAGCGCCGGCTCGGCGCTGGTCGTGGTCCCGTTCCGCTGTGACGCGCGCGGGGCGGCGATCGCCTCGGGCAGGGACCTGCCGAGGTCGAAGCGCTCGACCAGGATCTGCAGGACCGTGGTGATGATCGTGGACCCGCCCGGCGACCCGACCGCGAGCACGGGCTCGCCGTCACGCGTGACGATCGTCGGCGCCATCGAGCTGCGGGGCCGCTTGCCCCCGTCGGGAGCGTTGGGATGCGAGGGATCCGAGAAGTCGAAGTCGGTGAGCTCGTTGTTGAGCAGGAAACCCCAGCCGGGGACGACGACTCCGTTGCCTCCCGTGGACTCGATCGTGAAGGTGTAGGAGACGACCATCCCGCGACGGTCCGCGACCGTCAGATGGGTCGTCGACTTGCCCTCCGTGTCGACGGTCCCGCCGCCTGGATCCGCCTCATTGCCCGTCGGATCGCCCGGTCCGACCGGGCCGGCGTCGGCCGCCTGGTCGGTGATGAGCGAGCGCCGCTCGGCCGCGAACGAGTCGGACAGCAGCCCTCCCAGCGGCACGTCGAAGAAGGCCGGGTCGGCCAGGTAGGCGCCGCGGTCGGCGAACGAATAGCGCGAGGCCTCGAGGAAGCGGTGGAGCGCCTCGGGGCGGTCGGCGCCGAGCGGCTCGTAGCCCTCGAGGATGTTGAGCGACTCGCCCACGGTCGAGCCGCCGCTGGAGGGCGGGCCCATCCCCCAGACGTCGAGGCCGCGGTAGCCGATCCGGGTGGGCTTCCGCCAGAGCGCCTCGTACTCGGCGAGGTCCCCCGCGGTCATCAGCCCCGGCCGCCACACGTGATCTGCGTCAGGCGCGGTCGGCGGGTCCTGGGCGGCCTCGACCATCGCCTCCGCGATCGGGCCGCCGTAGAAGCCGGCGGGGCCGCGCCGCGCGATCCGTTCATAAGCGCGAGCCATGTCGCGGTTGCGCAGCCGTGTGCCCACATCGCGCGGGGTGCCGTCGGGGTCCAGGTAGATCCCGGCGGTCGATGGAACGTCATCGAAGTACGCGACGTTCCCCGCCGTCTGGTCGAAGAAAGTCTGATCGACGACGAAGCCGCGCCGCGCGACCCTGATGCCCGGGTTGAGCGCCTTGCGCATCGAGCGGGTCCCGTAGCGATCGAGCGCCTCGTCCCAGGTCGCGACCGTGCCCGGGATCCCGGCCGAGAGCCCGCTGTAACGGGCGTCGTTGAACGCGAGCGGCGCGCCGTTTTCGAAGAACGAGTCGGGCGCCATCGCGGCCGGCGCGGTTTCGCGGCCGTCGATCGTTTTCACCCTGCCGCCCGGAGTCCGGATCACCATGAACCCGCCGCCGCCGATTCCCGACGAGAAGGGCTCGGTAACGCCCAGGACCCCAGCGGCGGCGACCGCGGCGTCGACGGCGTTCCCGCCCTTTCGCAGCGTCTTGATCGCCGCCTTCGTGGCGAGGGCGTCGACGGTGCTGGCGGCTCCGCCGGTGCCCTTCGCGGTCGGAACCTTGGCGGGATCCCGCGGCTCCCCGCCGGCGGCCGCCGGCACCCCGATCGCCAGCATGACTCCCAGGACCCCCGCGACCAGCTTTGCGCGACGAAACTCCACTCGAACCTCCGCCCCCCGTCGCCTGCATAACTCCCCTACCCGTTCAGGCGCCCTTCGCACATCAATCGGGCGGCTGGAAGAGCTCGATCGGGTTGCCGCTCGGGTCTTCGAGCAGGATCTGATCGCCGCCCCTCCCGCTGACGATCTCGTTGCGAAAGTTCGCACCGGCGCCTTCGAGCCTCTCGACTTCCGCGGCGAGGTCTGCGACCTCCAGCTGGATGCGATTCCAGCCCCCCGGTTCCGGGACTCGCCCGTCGGGCATCGGCTGCGCCGCGCCGCCGGGCCCCGACGGAGCGTTCAGCAACAGCCGAAGCTCGCCTCGAGTGAGGCTCGCGAAGCCGGGGCCCGGATTCATCTCGACCTCGAAGCCCAGATGCTCGCGGTAGAAGTCGATGGCCGCCCCGACGTCGGCGACGATGTAGCGGACGCTGATCATGCCCGGCGGCTACCCGCTGGTTCCACCCCGGGAACGTCCTCCTCGGCGGGACGCAAGAACGGTCGCTTCAGGCAGGCGACTTCACGGACTCCACGAACCCGCGCACGTCGGCGGCGGGCTCGGTGTACGCGTCGCCGAGCGCCTCTTCAACGCGCGACATGTAGTCCTCCGTCCAGGCGGGGAAGTCGTAGTCGATCGCTCGCAGGAACTCCAACGTGACCGCCAGGCGGATGTCGGCGATCGACGGTCGGTCGCCGCCGATGAAGTCGCGGCCGTCCAGGAAATGCAGGTGGAAGGCCTCGAGTGGTTCGGCGATGGCGGCCTCGGCGTCCTTTTGGGCCTTCGCCTTGACCTCGTCGGCCACGTCCGACGTCGCTGCCTCGCCTGCGTACTGGGGAAAGCCGAGCGTCGGATAGGTGGCGCGCGCAAGCACCGGATACAGCGTGCCGATCAAATAGAACATCGCGCTGTCGGTCATCGCGCGCTCTCCCGGATCGGTCGGGTAGAGCCGGTCGAGCCCGTGCTTGTTGCAGAGGTATTGCATGATCGCGCAGCTCTCCCAGAGCGATCCGCGCGGCAGACCCTCCTCCTCGAGCAGCGGTGTGAGCGCCGCCGGGTCCTTGCGCAGGAACTCCGGCTCGTCCTTCTTCCCCCAGACGTCGCGCTCCTCGAACTCGAGCGCCGCGGCACGGACGAACACCCGCGCCGCGAGGTTGTTGACACTCGGCATCAGGACGCTGAGCGTGTTTGCTGCCATCTCTCCTCCTAGATCTAGCGCTCCACGAGCCTCGACTTGTACTCGCTGCGCTCCAGGCTTCCCCACGAAACGAGCTCCACGTCTGCCTGCACCACGAGCACGTCCCTGATTCTTGCGCGGATCGCCTCCGCGAGCGAGTCATCGACCTGCCCTCCGCGCGCGAGCTCGACTCGCAGCGGCAGCGGCGGCGCCTGCTTCGGCCCGGGTTCGTTGGGCCGGATCAGGATCTGGCCGCTGACCCGCGGGGAGAAGTCGCTGACGACCTCTCGCACCGCCGAGGGAAAGACGTTGACGCCACGGACGATCAGCATGTCGTCCGTGCGCCCGACGCAGCGGATGCGCGGGCCGGTGCGCCCGCAGGCGCATTGACCCGTCCGCACCCGGACGTGGTCGCGGGTGCGGAAGCGGAGCAACGGCGCGGCACGGTGCCGCAGATGGGTGAGGACCAGCTCCCCCGTGGCGCCATCCGTGAGCTCCAGCGCCTCGCCGCTCGCCGGATCGATCAGCTCGGGATGGACGAAGCCCCGCGCGCCGAGATGCATCCCGTCCTGCTGCTCGCACTCGCCCCAAAGGGATACGCCGATGTCGCCGACGCCCATGGCCTCGGTGACGCGAGCGCCCCAGCCGCGCTCGAGCTGCTCCCGAAAGCCCGGCTCCCCTCCCCCCGGCTCACCGGCCACCAGCACGCGCTCCACGCTCGAAGCCGCGAGATGGATGCCGCGCTCGGCGGTCCATTCGGCGACGTGCGCCGCGTACGAGGGGGTCAGCACCGCGGCCCTTGGCGACAACGCCCCGATCGTGTGCACGAGACGTGCCGTGTTCCCGGTGCCGAACGGTAGGTGGCTGAGGCCGATCCGCTCGAACGCGGCGAGCGCCGCGCCCGCCGCGAACGGGCCGGCGTTATACGTGGTGACCACCCGCTCCCCCGCGGCGACTCCGGATGCCGCATAGCTTCTTGCCGACCCGGTGACCCAGTTGTCCAGGTCCGAAGACGTCAGCGGGATATAGGTGGGTTCGCCGGTCGTGCCGCTGGTGGAGTAGATCCGCACGATCTCTGCGGGCTCGACGCAAACGTGAGCCCCGATCGGTTGCTCGGGACCCGCGGCGGCCCGGAGCTCCTGCTTTTCGGTCAGCGGCAGGCGGGCGATCTCGGCGAGCCCGCCCGTCCCGTCGGCGGAGGAGATGCCCGCCGCCCCGAGCTTCTCGCGATAGAAGGCCGAGCGCTCGAGCAGATACGAGAGCTGCTCGCGGTACTGAGCGTCGTCGATCTCGAGTTGCTCATCCCAGGGTCGAGCCTCGATCTCGGCAAGCATCACGCGTTGGGTGCCTCCGACGCGCGGTAGGGGACCGAGTCCTCGGCAGCCTTCGCCATCCGGAAGCCGACCGAGCGCCGGCGCTCCTCCGACAGGTGCGCGATCAGGCCGGCGGTGCGGGCGAGGATCGGGATGCCCTTGACGATGTCAGGCGGAAAGCCCAGGTCGAGCATCACCGCGGCCATCGGCATCGAGATGTTGAGGGTCAGCGGTCGTTCCCAGACTTCCGCGACGGCGTCACGGAAGCAACGGGCGAGCTCGACGTGCGGACCGCTCACGCCACGCTCGTCGGCGAGCTCGAGGATCCGCTCGGCGCGCGGGTCGGTCGGGCGGTGAACGGGATGGCCGAATCCGGGCAGCCGCTCTCCCGACTCGCGCACGGCACGCGACATGGCGAGCGCGACGGCGGCCGGTTGCTCGCCGGCGACGACGCGCTCCTGCGCTTCGGCCAGCAGGCGGGCGCACTCCTCCGAGGTGCCGAGCAGTACCGGGCCCGCGCCGAGGATGCCTGCCGCGATGGCTCCTTGAAGCGAACCGGGATCGGCGGCAAGCGTCATCCGGGCGGCGACGTTGGTGGGCATCATGCCGTGCTCGGCGATCGCGACCAGCAGCAGGTCGAGGAAGAAGCGCTGGTCGGATGTCGGCTCGTCGCCCGTGACCAGCAGATGGAAATACTCGGTGAAGCCGAGTCGCCCCATCAGGTCGCCGGTCAAGTCGCGTCCGCGGACCTCGACGCGGTCGGGATAGGCCTGGCTGATTCCAGTCGTCGGGGCTGCGTCGCCGGAGGTCGGCTTCGTCGGCGCGTCCTCTGCGTCACTTCCCTCGGGCACGGCGGCGACGGTATCACCGGCCCTGCGCTTGCGAGAACCGCCCGTGCGCCGCGGTCCAGATCGATTCCTCGGGGATCCGGCGGTTCCGGATCTCGAAGGCAAGCAGCACGAGCGCCGGCGGCACGGTGCCCGGCAGCGAATCGACCACCAGGAAGAGCTGGTTGAACACCTGGGCGACCACGAACGTCGCCAGCGCCGCGAGCGCCTGGGGACGGCGCTCGGCCGCCAGGATCCCGCCGACGAGCCCCGCTACGAAGAAGTCGCCGTAATCGGTCGACACCTCGCCGATGTCGGCGACCTGAAGACGCGGGAGGTCGGCGGGCGCGGCCGCGTTGAACTGCGCGTTCTGCTCCCCGAAGAAGTCGCCGAAGATGAACACCGCGTCGATCGTGGCCATCGCGAAGACGCCGGCCTTGAGGAGCGCCAGCGGCGTGGCTCCGGCGAGCAGTCGCCCCACGGTCACGCAGGAGCCGACGATCAGGGCGAGCCGGCCGAGGCGGCCCGCGGGATCGTCGGGCGCGACCAGCGCCGCGGCGAGGATGGGAACGACGAGGATCGCCATCCAGGGCCGGGCGCCATGTGCCGCCCAGCCCAGCGCGAGCGCACAACCGGGCGGCACGAGCAGCAGCGCGATCCATGTCAGGACCTCCGCGCTGTCGGCGGCCACCGTGATCGCCACCACCGTCGCGACCACCGACAGCGGCGCCACCAGCGCCCAGCCGCTGCCGCCGAAACGCGAGAGCAACACCGGCAGCCCCGCCGCGGGGAGCGCGACGCAGAGCGCCTGGGCGGCATCGAGCAGCGAGGTGTCGAGCTCGAAGAACATCGGGACAGCGTTGCAAGCGGCAGGCGGCTTCCGGTGTCATCGTTACCGCGTGACGCCGAGGGCCAGGATCGTCGGGCGCCGGGTGGTGGTCGTGGCCGTCGTCGGTCTCCAGATCGGGTTCGCCGCGCGGGGCTACTGGGCGGACCACAAGGAGTTCGCGTTCCAGATGTTCCCGGAGTCGAGCACTTGGAGCGCCGACATCGTCCGGGTCACGGCCGACGGCCGCCGCGTCCCGATCGAGCAGCAGTGGTCGGGGTACCGGTGGGACGAGCTGGTGCAGGACCGGGGGCTGAGCTATCCGGCGATCCGCCACCACGCGGACGCCGGGCTCGACAACCAGCTGGCGTTCCTGGGCGCTGCCCTTGACTGGGTGGCGGAGAACACGCCGCGCGACGCCGAGACCCGGTACCTGGAGGCGACGGTCACCTCGTGGCACAACGACGACCCGCCCGAGGTCGAGGTCATGCGGAGCGGCGAGCGCGAGGGCGCCGGGTGAGCGCGCTCGCACGGATCGACGACCTGCTCGGGCGTGCGGTCAGCATGCGGGCGCTCGCCCTGCTGCGGGTGCTGGCGGGCGTCGTCGTGCTCCTCCACCTGCAGCCGTTTCTCGCCGACGCCGCCGACGGGCAGACCTACCGGGATGCCTTCTACGAGCCGTACGCGGCCTGGTATCCCGAGCTGCCCGAAGGCGTCTACATCGGGCTGCTGTGGCTGGCCGCGGCGGCGGCCGTCGCCATGGCGCTCGGATTCCTCACCCGTGTGGCGACCGCGACCACCTTCGCGATCGTCGCCTACAACGTCTTCCTCTCCACCACGCACTTCCACAACAACCGGGCGTACCTGATCATCGTCCTGGGGCTGTTGACGCTGGCGCCGTGTGGACGGGAGCTCTCGCTGGACGCGTGGATCCGCCGCCGCCGGGGACGGCCCGCGCTCGACACCTCGGCACCGGCGTGGCCGCTGTGGCTGCTTCGGTTCGAGTGCGCCGCGATCTACGGGGCGTCCGGCCTGTCGAAGCTCGTGGATCCCGACTGGTTCGGCGGCACCGTCACCTGGCAGCGGGTGGTGCGGGCCCGCGAGGACCTCGAGGCGTGGCCGCTGCCGGACTGGGCGATATCGGTGCTCACGGACAGCGGCTTCCACGTCGGGGCGGCGAAGGTCATCGTGCTCACCGAGCTGTTCATCGCGCTGGGCCTGTGGTGGCGCGGCACCCGTTACGCGGCAGTTTGGGTCGCGGTCGTCTTCCACGTCACGATCGAGACTTCCGCGGCGGTTCAGGTCTTCTCGTTGCTGGGCATCGCGGTGCTGGTGGTCTGGGCGGTGCCGTCCACCCGGGATCGGGTGCTCCGCATCGACCCGACGTCGGCTCGGCACCGGCGCTGGGGCACGGCCGTGGGTGCGCTCGACTGGCTGGCGCGCTTTCGCGTCGAACCGGCTTCCCCCGGTTCCCGGCTGGAGCTCACCGACCGTGACGGCACCGTGCTCCGCGGGGCGCCGGCCGTCGCCTTCGCGCTGAGCCGGCTGCCGGTGACGGCCTGGTTCGCGCTCCCCGCGTTGCTGCTGCCGCCCGTTCGGCGCGCCCGTCGTGCGGGCCGCGCGATGATGCCCGCTCCCATGGCCGCGGACGAACGATGATCACCAACCGCCTCTGGAAGGCCGGCCTCGTGCTCGCGGTGGCCTCGGCGTTCGCGTTCGCGGTGGTGGCCCCGCCCGAGCGCTGCCCCTCGGTCTCGGCCCCCCAGCTCCTGGATTCGGCCCAGGCCAGCGTCGACTGGTTCGTTCGCAACCAGGACACCGACGGCACGTGGCTCTACCAGTACGACGCCGACGACGACGTGGTCACGCCCGAGTACAACGTCGTTCGCCACGCCGGGGTGACGATGGGCCTCTACCAGGCGGCCGCCGCGGAGCTGTCGGGAGCACTGCGCTCGGCCGACCGCGGCACCGAGTGGGCGCTCGACCAGCTCGTCGAGGACGACGACTGGGCCGCGGTGGAGTACCTGGGCGAGGTCCCGGCGGGGGCCAGCGCGCTCCTGGTCGCCGGGCTTGCGATTCGCAAGGAGGCCACCGGTGACACCCGCTACGACCGCGTGCTGCGCCGACTCGGGCGCTTCCTGGTCGGCCAGACCGAGCCGACCGGCGCGGTGCTCGCTCAGTACGACCTCGACGCCGGCGCGCCGGTGCCCGGCGAGTACTCGGACTACTACACGGGTGAGGTCTATTGGGCGCTCGCGCTGCTGCACCGAGCCTTCCCGGACGAGGGTTGGGGCGAGGCCGCGGACCGCATCGGCAGCTACCTCGCGACCTCCCGCGACGAGGTCGAGGACCACTGGCCGGCGCTGCCCGACCACTGGGCCGCCTACGGCCAGGCCGAGACCGTCGAGTTCCCCGAGCGCGCCGCCGCGCCGCTCACCGACGCCGAGGTCGGCTACGCGCGCAGGCAGGCGGAGCTGTTCGGGAGCGCGACGCGGTGGGTCAGCCAGCAGGCCGGGCCGTGGGGCGAGGTGGTGAGGGGCGGCGACACGCCACGGGGCGGCGGCTACGGGGTGATCAGCGAGGCCCTGACCGGCTGGTGGCTCGTCGCGCAGCGAGAGCCCGGCGTGGCCAATCTCGAAGGCGCGATCGCCGAGCGCGCATCCTGCATCGCCGGACTGACCGTGGACGCGCAGTCCGACGGTGACGAGGCGGCGAGCGCTGCCAGCCCGGAGCGGGTGGAGGGGGCGTGGGTCGTCGACGGCGAGACCCGAATGGACGATCAGCAGCACGCCCTGGCCGGACTTCTGCGCACCGTCCCGATCGTCGAGGCGAGCGAGGCTTCCGACTCGTCCGATCCGGGCGACGACCCGCCCTCGGGCTGGCTGTGGGCCATCGCCCTGATCCTGGCGCTCAACCCGGCCCGAGCCGCGTTCGGGATCCCGCGCGCGGGGCGGTCGTCTCGGGACATCGTGGGCCTGGCGGCGCTGGGCGGCGCGATCGGGGGACTGGCGGTGTGCATCGTCGCGGCCGTGGCTGATCCGCTTCTGGACGCGCTCGACGTCAGCGACCCGTCGTTCCGCGTCGCCGCGGGGATCGTCGCCGCGATCGCGGGCGTGGCCGACCTGTTCCGGCGACCACCCCCGCCCGAGCCGTCACTCGCCGGCTGGCGGGCCGCGCTGGTCCCGGTGGCGCTCCCGGTCGTGACCCGCCCCGCTCTCGTGGTCCTCGCACTCGGCGCGGGCGCCGATCAGGACCTCCTCGTGAGCGTGGGCGCGATGGCGGCCGGCGTCGGGCTGCTGACGGGTCTGACGGCCTGGTGGCCCGCCGACGGCCCGAAGACTCGGGTCCTTCGCTGGGCCGGTCGCCTGCTGGCCGCCGGGCTCATCGCCTGCGGGATCGTTTTCATCATCGACGGGGTACTGGACGTCTAGGGCCCTTGAGGTTGTTGCGGGTATCGTCGCTTCGATGAGCGGCGCCGAGCGCAAGCTGGCGACGATCGTGTTCGCGGATCTCGTCGGCTCGACGACGCTGGTCGCCGGACGCGACCCGGAGGACGTCCGCAGGTCGCTCGAGCCGTTCTTCGAGACCGCACGCCGCAGTTTCGAGGAGCACGGCGGAAGGGTCGAGAAATACATCGGCGATGCGGTGATGGCCGTCTTCGGCGTGCCACGGGCGCACGGCGACGATCCCGACCGGGCCGTCGCCGCGGCACTCGCGCTCGTCGACCGACTTGCCGCCGAGCCGGATCACCTCGAGCTGCGGATCGGGGTCGAGGCCGGCGAGGTGCTGGCCAGCTCAGCCGGCGGCGACCTGGCGGTGACGGGCGAACCCGCCCACGCGGCGGCGCGCCTGCAGGAGGCGGCCGAGCCCGGCCAGGTGCTGGTGGGCGCGAGGGCGGCGCGCGCCTGCCGGGCGGCGACGTTCGGCGATCCGCGCGAGGTCGTGGCGAAGGGATTCCCGGCGCCGATCGAGGCCCGGCCGGCGATCGGCGCGAGCGATCCCGACTCGGTCGGCGCCGTCGTTCCGGCGCCGCAGCAGGCGCCGCTCTACGGTCGCGGCGCCGAGCTCGAGTCCCTCCGGCTCGCCTACCAGCGGTCGGTCCGGGAGCGCAGGCCCCGGTTGGCCCTGATCGTCGGGGAGGCCGGCGCAGGCAAGACCCGCCTCGTACGCGAGCTGGTCACCGTGACCCGCTCTCTCGATCCGGCCCCGCTGCTGCTCACCGGGCGCAACCCGCCCTACGGGGACGGGATCGCGTTCTGGGCGCTGGCGGAGCTGCTTCGTGGCGCGGCGGACGCTCCCCGCCGCGCCGGCGCCCAGGAGGTCCGGGCAGCACTTGCCGCTCGACTCGAGCGGGCCGGCGCAGCGCACTCCGAGGAGACCGCGACCACCCTGGCGGCGACCCTCGACGGCGGCGACGCCGACAGCGACACGGCGGCCATTCGCCGCTCGTGGCGCCATTTGATCGCTGCGCTCGCCGACGAGCGCCCGGTGCTGATCGCCGTCGACGACCTCCAATGGGCCGACGAGGGGTTCCTCGACCTGGTCGAGGACGCCGCCGGCCTGCCCGCGCAACCAGTGCTGGTCGTCTGCACCGCACGACCGGAAATCGACGAGCGGCGCCCGGGCCTCGCCGCCGAGGAACGCCGTGAGCGCATCGACCTTGGACCGCTGGCGCCGACTGCTGCCGAGGAGTTGGCCGCCGCGCTGGTCGCGGGAGCCGGTGCCGATCTCGCCCGGCAGGTTGCGCTCGCCGGCGGCGGCAACCCCTTCTTCACCGAAGAGATCGCCCGGGCGATCGAGGCCGACGGCGCGGATGTCGCGCGCCGCCCGCCGGACACGGTCCAGGCCGCGATCGCCTCCCGCCTCGACGCGCTTCCGGCACAGGAGAAGCGCGCCGCCCAGTACGCCGCCGTCCTCGGCGACAGGTTTCGGGCCGAGGCGCTCGGAGAACTGCTCGCGGCCGAGCCCGCGGATGCGCTCGCCGGGCTCGAACGGCGGACGCTGATCGAAGACCGCACAGCCGAGGAGGCCGGCGTATTCGCGTTTCACCACCAATTGATCCGCGACGTCGCCTACGCGTCCTTGACCCGCGCCGAACGGGTCGATCTGCACGTTCGCGCCGCCGCCGGCGTCGCGTCGCGCGCGGGCGAGCGCTACGCCGAGCTCGCCGAGGTGATCGCGTTCCACTTCGCCCAAGCGGCCGAGCTCGACCCGGATGAGGAGCGGCGGGTCGCCGCCTTCGAGTCCATCACCCGGGCGAGCGCTCACGCGGCGCGGCGGGGGGCCGCGTCGCGCGCCCAGCAGCTCCTCGAGCAAGCAGCCCGGTTCGCCCCGGACGATCGGCGCCGGATCGAGGTGTTGACGAGGGCGTCCGAGCTCGCCATGCGCCGGCTGCGCGGCGACGACGCGTTCAGGCTGATGGTCGATGCCGCCGAGCGCGCCGAGCAGGCCGGCGACGGGATGGGGGCGGCGCGGCGGTACGCGATCGCGGTCGAATTCGCCACCCGATTGGGCGGAATCAGCGGACGCTTCGAAGAGCCCCACCTGCGCGAGCTGCTCGCACGCGCGGAACGCCTCGCCCCCGAGCCCGAGCCCGATGTCGGCGCCCGGATGAAGCTCGATCGCGCGTGGATCGACTGGTCGTTCGGACGCCCGGGCGAGATGGCCGAGCCCGTCGCGGAGGGACTCGAGCTGGCCCGGGACGGCGACGACGTCCTGCTGCTGTCATGCGCCCTGGACGCCGCGTCGGCGACCAGCTGGTGGGCGAGCAGGTTCGCCGAGGTCGAGGCGCTGAACCACGAGCGACTCGAGGTCCTCGAGCGCGCGCCGCAGTCGCAGCTGGTGGCGGTCGAGCGAAACGACGCGATCAGCATGATCACCGAGTCGATGATCCGGACGGGCAGGTTTCGCGAGGCGGTGCAGTGGGATGAGTTGAACGCGAAGGAGCTCGGCGCCGTCGCTCCGCACATCGCGGGGGCGCGCTCGGTCCACGCGATGTACCTGCTCGGCGAGTGGGATCAGGCGATCGAGCGCGGCAACCGCGTCAGGGAGAACTGGGTCGCCGAAGGGCAGCCGCCGTTCGTGCCGTTTGCGCCCGACCTGGCAACCGTCGCAACCATCCACGGGCTGCGCGGCGAAGACGCCGAGCACCGCGACTGGGCCGCGCTCGCCGAGGAAGTCGCCGGGACCAGCCAGCAGCTTCCCGGGGTGCGGATGCTCGAGGCCGAGGTCGCGCTCCACTTCGGCGAGATCGAACGGGCCGTCCGCCTGATCAACGTACCGTGGCCCGGGTTCTGGTGGCAGGAGCCGGTGCTGGCGCGGCGAGCCGAGATCTTCGCGATCGCCGGTCGCGAGGACGCTCTTGATGCGCTCGAGCGCGCCGAGGCCCGGCCGGCCGGCGATCCGTTCTCGACCGCGGTCGCGCTCCGCGGCCGGGCGGTGATCACCGGTAGTGATGCGCCGCTTCGAGAAGCGCTCGAGATCTTCGAGCGGATCGAATGCCCCTACGAGTCGGCGCGGACCAGGTGGATTCTCGGCGGGGCTGACCGGGATACCGCCCGGGAGGGATTCGAGCGGCTCGGTGCGGTTGTCTAGAGCTCGAGCTTCTCGATCAGCTCAGGACCGAGCTCGGCCAGCGACCCGAGGACGCGGTCCGCCGCGGCGATCGCGTCGCGCGCGGGCGGAAACTCGGTGTTGGGAACTGCCACCACCCGCATGCCGGCAGCCACCGCGGAGCGGATGCCGTTCTCCGAGTCCTCGATCGCGACGCAATCCGTCGCCGTAACGCGCAGCCGTCGGGCTGCCTCCGCGTAGACATCAGGCGCCGGCTTTCCGCGCGCCACCTCCTCCGATGAGACCGACACCTCGAACAGGCGGTCGAGCCCGGAGCGTTCGAGAACGAGGTCGATCGCCTCGCGGTTCGACGATGTCGCGAGCCCGAGCGGCCACCGGCCGGCGACCCTCTCCACCGCCTCGATCGCACCCGGGAGAAGGGGAAGCCTGTCCTCGTACATCGCCAGCACGCGGCCAAGCACGCGCTCCGAGATCGCCTCGGGCGCCATTTCGACCCCGAGCTCCTCGGCCAGATACTGCGACCACTCGGGTGAGCTCATGCCCAGCATGTCCCGCGTCGCCGACTCGCTCCAGCTCCCGCCGCGCTCGGCCACCAGCTCCCGCCGCGCCGCGTCCCAGGCGCCTTCGGAGTCGAGCAGGACCCCGTCGAGGTCGAAGATGACGCCGGCGATCACTAGTGGCCGACCTCGCGCAATGCCTCCTCGGGCTCGCGGAACGGCTGATTGCGCAGGAGCTTCGAGTCTCTGAGGATCCAGATGTGACCGGTCCGCTCGGAGAGGATCGCTCCGCTCTCCTTGCCGCGCATGTGCATCGTCATCACGATGGCCACCCGCCCGTCCTCGGCCGCGGCGACGCGATGCACCTCCACCCTCCACTCCTCCCAGGCCGTGGCGATGTCCTCGAAGTACTTGCGGATGCCGTCATGGCCGGTGTACGCGCGTCCGCTGACGGCGAGAACCGACAGGAACTCGACCTCGGGGTCACACACCGCCACCGCGGCATCGGGATCGCGCCGGTTGATCGCGTCGGCGAGGCCCCGCACGTTCCTCTCGGCCTCGGTTCCCATCCGGGCTACGCCACCGCCGCCGGCACGGCGAGCCGGTAGCCCACCTGCTCTTCCTCGAACCCCTTGAGGGTCAGTCGCTCGCACTCGAGCTCGAAGTCGTGTTGAGCCAGCCAGGATTGCGCGCGCCGGTGGGCCTCCTCGCTGAGGAGGATCTCGCCCGCCGTCGCCGCGGTCTGGAGGCGGGCAGCGAGATTCGTCGCCATCCCCGTGACCGCGATGTTGTCGCGCGAGGCCCCCCGCCCGAGGATCGCCGCGCCGGTCGCGATCCCGATCCCCAGCGGCAGGTCCATCAGCGCGGCCTTGTCGCGCAGCGTCAGCGCGGCCTGGAGCGCGTCAACGGCGTGGTCGACCCGCATGCCGGAGACGTTGAACGAAGCCATCACGGCGTCGCCGGCGAACTTGTCGACGATGCCGCCCCGGCGCTCGACCGCCCGGCGCGCGAAGCGGTAGAGCGCCGCCATCCGCTCGGCGACGTCGGCGGGCGCGTCCGCGGCGCTCTGATCGGTGTAGCCGCGGACGTCGGCGAACAGGGTCGTCACCAGCCGCTCGCCCGCCGGCACGACCTCCGGTCGCCCGGCGCCCTCCGCCACGGCCTCGATCTCGGGGAGGTCGATGCCGTGTGACTTTGGCCGCGGCGCGCGCCTGGTCGACGATCAGCCCGGCGTCGCGCGGCATCGCCTGTTCGACGACGTCGCGCAGCTCATCGGACGCGCCGGCGAGCCCGCCGGCGGCGGCCAATGCCTCGGCGAGAACGACCCGGGCCCGGAGCGACACCAGCAGGTATCCGGCATCGCCGGCCACGGTTGCCGCCGCGCGCAGCTCGCGAGCCGCTGCCTCGGCGTCGCCCTCCGCGAGGAGGACCCGGCCGCGAGCCTCATGGACGAACGCCGCGCCGGAGTCCTCGGGTCGATCTCCGATGCGGTCCGCCGCCTCGTGCGCGCGGCTCAGGTCGCCGGCGGCGACGAATACCTCAACGGCGAGCGCCAGAGGCTCGGGGTAGATCGAGAGCCGCTCATCCTGCTCGAGGATGTCTCGCGCCAGGTCGACCGCGCTTGCGAGCTCGTCGTTGGCGAGCCTGGTCCGGATCTGCGCCGCGGCGTCGTAGACGGTGTCCTGCAGCTCCGTTCGGGCCGAGATCGGCGGCAGCACGGCCTTCGCCTCCTCGTAGCGGCCGAGCTCGACGAGGATCTCGGCCAGGTGCACCCGGCTCCTCCACACCATCTTGCGGTAGCCGAGCCTGTCGTTCAGCCCGATTCCCAGCTCGGCGTCCTCGCGGGCCGCGTGGAGCTCGCCGCGGGCCTTGCTGATGTAGCTGCGGGCACTTGCCCTGGTCAGCGTGATCAGCGGCCATGAAGGCATCAGGTCGAACCGTTCCAGGCGCTCCTCGAGACCGCTGTACAGCACCCGGATACGGGACCAGATGTCGTTCCAGGTGACGTTCTGCGCGACGTGCCAGTAGCCCTTCGCGAGCGCCTCTTCGTAGCAGGCGTCCATGCGCTCGAATCCGCGCGTGTGATCTCCGGCGTCGAGGTATCCGAGCCCGAGGAAGCCGAGCGCGTAGACCCGCTCGAAGTCAGCGCTCGGCGGCCTCCGCGATCTCGACCGCGCTGCGCGCGGCCTGGAGGCAAAGCTCGTACTCGAGCTCGAACGCGTGCAGGCCTGCGAGGCGGACGTAGGCCATCGCCAGCTCGGCCGACGGCCCCGCCTCGGCGAGGACGTCACGGGCGCGTTCGTATTCCACCCGGGCGGCGTCCGGCTCCGAACGCTCCCAGAAGCAGCGGCCGAGAACGATCCGGTACCGAGCAGCCTCGAGGGGCTCGCCCAGACGCTCGAGCGCGGCGACCCCCTCGCTCAGGAAGCCCTGCGCGGGGCCGGTTTCCCCGTTCAGCGCGCGGTCGTGGCCGATCCGGCAGACCAGCCTGGCGTGCTCGAGCTGGTCGTCGACCCGGGGAAGCACGCGCTCCAGCAGCGCCGCCGCCTCGCCGAACGCGGACGCCCGTTCGGCCTCGTCGGCGCTCCTCAGGCACATCGGGACGGCCTCCTCGAACCGGGACGCCCAGAGCAGGTGATTCGCGACGTCGACGGACCGGCTGGTCTCATCGGCCGCAAGCGCGTCGGCGGTCCGCGAGTGGATCGCCTGGCGGCGGGGCGAGACGACGCTGTCGTGGATCGCCTCCTCGGTCAGGGCGTGTCGCCACCGGTAGCGCCCCGGGTAGTCGGGGTGCTCCTCGAGCAGCTGCTGGGCGATCGCCGCTTCGAGGGCCGCCTGTGCCACGGACTCTTCGGCATCGGAAACCGCAAGCAGCAGCGCGTAGTCGAAGCTCCGGCCGATCACGGCGCCCGCCTCGAGCACGGCGGCCTGATCGGGGTCGAGCCGAGCCAACCGCTGCAGGATCGTGTCGCGCACGGTTTCCGGAACCGCGGCGTCAGCCAGCGCCGCGCGGGTCAGGTCCTGATCTGGCGCCAGGCGCGTCACCGCGTCGTTCAGCATCTCCTCGAGGAAGAAGGGATTCCCCTCACTGCGCTCGTAGAGGAACTCGACCAGCTCCGGCTCGACCGCAGCGGTCCCGGTCATCGCGGCGATCATCTCGGCGATCCCGGCGCGGGTCAGCGGGGCGAGCTCGATCACGTCGGCGAGGCCGGAGCGCCGCCAGGCCCGGACCATCGGCAGGAACGGGTGGCGGCGGTGTAGCTCATCGCTGCGATACGTGACCAGGACGAGAGCGCGCATCCCTCCCAGCCGCCGCGCCAGATGGTCGAGTAGCTCGCGCGAGGAATCGTCCGCCCAGTGGACGTCCTCGATCACCAGCAGCAGGCTCCGCTCGGCGGCGGGGATCGACAGGAGCGCCACGATCGCCTCGAACAGGCGCAGCTTCGCCTGTCCCGTGTCGCTCGGCGTGTCGGGGCCACGGGCCCCGAACTGCGGGAACAGTTGCGAGAGCTCGGAGCTGGTGGGCCCGAGGCGCTCCGCGAGCGCCTCGGCATCCTCCCCTGCCAGGTGGTTGCCGATCGCTTCGACGAACGGCAGGTACGGCAGGGCAAGCTCGGCCTCGCTGCAGACCCCGCTCAGCACGACGGTGCCGAGGCGCCGGGCCTGGTTCGAGAGCTCATCCGCCAGCCGCGTCTTTCCGATCCCGGCCTCGCCGGCGAGCACGACCATCCGCCCCTGCCCTCGGCGGGCTTCGAGCAGGTAGTCCTCGAGCGCAGCTAGTTGCTCGTCCCGCCGCACGAGGACGGGGCACCGTTCGACTAGGGCCACTGGGGCATTCTCGCAGGGCCGGAAGGGCCGAATGAGACGCCGCGGAGTCCGCTCAGCCGCGCCTGCGCTTGCGCTTCACCCGCAGGCCCATCTTCATGGCCGGAGCGTGAACGGTGCAGATGAGCCTGTATCTGCCCGGCTTCGAGAACCTGCGCTTGTAGAGGACTCCTGGCCCGGACTCCGGCTCCCCCGACCGGAAGAACCTTCCCGGGCCCTTCGATTTGGTCACGTCGTGAGTTCATCACCCCGACCCAGTTGAACCTGACCAGGGTCCCCTGCCTGATAGTCAGGAAGCTCGGATCGAAGGAAGCGGGGTCGAGGAGCTTGACCGTTCTCGGCCTGGGGGCAGCGTCGGCCGGGGCCGCAGCGAGCGCCAGGACGAAGGCCGCGAGCGTGATCGGGACGAGTGTCCGCTTCATGGTCAGTGGTTCCTCCTCTTCGGCTTCGCCTTTACCCGCACCGAGCCCCGCATGAACGGATGGATCCTGCAGAAGTACGTGTACGTCTTGCCCGCCTTGCGCAGGGGCGGCGTCGAGAAGCGGTTGGAGCCGGTCGTCACTTCCTGGCTAAAGCCGGTCCCGTAGCCGAGCTGGCCCGAGTCGAACTTGATCGGCCCGGCGGCGAGCGGATAGCCGATCCCCGAGCCGCGATTGCATGGCGCCCGGCACGACGTGACGCTGTGCCATGCCTGCTGGTCGTCGGGCATCCCGAGCAGCGCCTCGAGATTGGTGAACGGAACCCGCCGTCCCCGCTTGACCAGCGGCGGGCGCATCAACGTCTGCGGGAACCCGCGAGCCGCGGAGTAGCCGCCGAGCGAGTAGCCGAAGCCGTCGATCGTCGAGCCCCGCCCTCGGAACCCGGCCTCTGCTCTTCAGCTTGCGCGGGTCGGGGAGCCTCAGATTCTTGCCCGCCTTCGCGTCGATGTTCTCGGGCAGGCGGCCGTGCGTGAGGATGCCGCCCTGCTCGTACATCTCCTCGACCGCGGCCGCGTCGAAGAACGGATCCCTCGCGGCCGGATCGTTTGCCTGGGTGACCGCCAGCGGCATGATCCCCATCGACTCGTACCACGACGCCCTGCCCACCTTGTAGGTGGCGCTGACCGAGACCACGTCCCCCGGCTCCAGCGACACCCGCCACTCTGGCCGGGTCGCGCCCATGCTGACATCCCAACTGACCGCCCCTGCCCGGTCGTAGTACCTCGCTCTCGACCGGAACAGCGGCACGGTCACTCCGTCGCGGGTGACCTTCAGATCGACGCTCGTCCCGCCCGGGTGCAGGTGGCCCGCGGTGAAGACGAGGGTTCTGCCGCCGGATGGCACGGTCCACTGTGCGTTGCTCGAGATCTTCTCGCGCTCCTCGTACCCCGGCACGCTCGGGTCCGTGGGGACGTCGTCAGGGAAGGTCCACCTGTCGTCGCCATCCCGGTCGAACCCGCGCTCGGCGTCGAACACCGGGTAGATCTGAGGGAGGCCGGCGACGTCGAGCCACCGAATCGAAGCGTCCGCGATGTCGGGCTCCGCATCCACCGGGACCCAGTCGATCTCCCAGGTCAGGTAGACCTGGCGACCGCCGACCGCAGTCAGGTTGTGGATCATGTGGTTGACGGTCCAGTTCTCCCCGCCCTCGGCCCTGATGCCATAGCCCTGCGGCAGCTTGACGTGGGTCTTCTCCTCGCCCGACGCGAAGGTCGGGCCGCCGCCTTGCTTCAGCCAGACGACGTGGTGGAGGTGCAGGTCCCAGACGCTGGGCGTTCTCTCCCCGCCGCCCGGGAGGACCTCGACCATGCTGGGCTTGAACCGGGTGATGTACCCCTCCTCGGTCGAGCCCGGATCGAAGACGTCGGTGCCCCCGTCGCCGGAGACCACCTCGGCGTTCGGGCACGTGCTTGTGCCGGCGAGCTCGTTCAGGTTCTGCCCCGGGACGATCGGGAGCGGGCCCATCCGGCACGAATAGGTGGTCATTCCCGGATAGGTCGCCCGGCCGAGGATCTCCTCCGGGGCGCCGGCAGACGCGACCGCGGGGAGGGCGGCGAGGCCCGCTACCGACGCGATCAGCGCACGGCGCACGGAGGCGGACGCGGGGATGCCCCGCGCCTTGACGTCCCGCCCTGATCAGCCAATTCGACAACCGGATTCCCTTCCTGGTCGACGGCACGATACAAGGTGTTGACAAGGCCACCCACTCGCGGCAGACTCCGCCACGGCGGGGGGGTTTCGACCCCAAGGAGGATGCGTGAAGGCCTACTCGGTGGCAGTTGTCACGGCTGTCGGACTACTGGTGGGCGTTTCCTCCGCGGGAGCGGCGGCGCCGAAGCTTGACGTATACGAGGGCACGATCCAGAGCGCCCAGCTTCAGGAGATCCTGGATCTCGGCGTGGACCGGCACGAGCTCGAGATCGAGGCGGTCGAAGGGGACGGCGCCAAGGACCAGGTCCGGGTGGAGACGATCCTGAGCGCCGGGCAGGCGGCGGCGCTGCGGCGCGAGGGGCTCGCGGTACATACCAAGCAGGTGGACGGCCAGAGCGTGGCCGAGCGGGCCACGGCCCTCGGCCTCGACGGCTACGAGGTGTTCCGCCAGTACGGCGGGCCGGGCGGCCTGCTCGAGGACTTCCGCCAGACGGCGCGCGAGAACCGGCGCATCACCAAGCTCGTCACGATCGGCCGCACGATCAACGACCAGGAGATCGTGGCACTGAAGATCTCCCGCGACGCGCGCAAGATGCGCGACGGGCGCAAGCCTGCCGTGCTCTACCTCGGCGCGCAGCATGCGCGCGAGTGGATCACGCCCGAGATGATTCGCCGCCTGAAGGACGAGATCCTGGCGCGCTACGACCAGGGCAACCCGCGCGTGCGCCGGGTGGTGAACCGCAACGAGCTGTGGTTCGTGCCCGTCGCCAACCCCGACGGCTACGACTTCACCTTCGAAGAGGGCCAGAGGCTGTGGCGGAAGAACCTGCGCGACAACGACGGCGACGGCGAGATCACCGCCAACGACGGCGTCGACCTGAACCGCAACCTCGACTATCGCTGGGGCTACGACAACGAGGGCTCCTCCCCGGACTTCCCGAGCGAGACCTACCGGGGGGCGAGCGGCAACTCGGAGCCCGAGACCCAGGCGCTTGACCGCTTCATGCGGCGCGTCGGCTTCGAGTTCTTCGTGAATTACCACTCGGCCGCCGAGCTCCTGCTCTACGGGATCGGCTGGCAGGTCGCCACCCCCTCGCCCGACGACGTGCTCTACGAGGCGATGGCGGGGGACGACGCCGACCCGGCGGTCCCCGGCTACGACCCGGACATCTCGGCCGAGCTCTACACCACCAACGGAGACACCGACACGTACATGCAGGAGCGCTACGGCACCCTGGGCTTCACCCCCGAGATGTCGACTTGCGAGGCGGCTTCGGACGTCGATCCCGACGACGAGTGGGAGGCCGAGGACTGCGGCAGCGGCTTCGAGTTCCCCGACGACGAGGAGCTGGTGCAGCAGGAGTTCGAGAAGAACATCCCGTTCGCGCTATCGGTCGCCGCGTCGGCCGACGACCCCGACGACCCGGAGTCGGCGGTCGGGCGCACGGCCGAGGACTTCCGCGTCGATTCGTTCGACGTGTCCTACGGCGACCCGCAGACCGTGGCCGTTGTGGCCAAGCGGTCGCTGCGGCGCGTGCAGCTGAACTACAAGGTCGCCGGTGAGCGGGTCCGAACGGTCGAGGCGCGCGAGTGGCGCGGCGGCGAGCGCTACGGCGACGAGAACGACGACTACTACGCCGAGCTGCGGGGTGCCGTGCGCGGGGCCGAGGAGGGCGACCGCGTGCGGGTCTTCTTCAGCGGCTACGAGAAGCGCGACCGCGGTAAGCGCAAGCACCGGCTCCGTCGTGTGGAGTCCGAGCGGTTCAGCTATGTCGTCGAGAGCGACACCGGCGCCGACGTGCTCGTGATCGCAAACGAGGACTACACGGGCGTCAACCCCGACTACCCGGACGAGGTCACCGCGCCGAAATACGCCGACGCGTACGTGCAGGCGATCGAGGCCGGCGGCGCGAGCGCCGACGTCTGGGACGTCGATGCGCAGGGCGTGCCGCACGACCTCGGCGTGCTGAGCCACTACGAAGCCGTGCTCTGGTACCTCGGCGACAACCGGATCACTCAGGATCCCGAGGACGAGCTGATCCAGACGCCGTTCGGACAGCTGCCCGACATCGGGGTCGCCGAGCGCCAGCAGTACCTGACGATGAGCGTGCGCGACTACCTGAACGAGGGCGGCAAGCTCGTGCACGCAGGCGAGACCGCTCAGTACAGCGGGCTGACCGGGATCTCCGACGTCGTCGGCGGCCTCTACTACGCGTTGAACGGCGACGAGACGGCGGAGTGCGTGGTGGAGACGCAGGCCGGCTTCTTCGAGGACTGCCTGATCCTCGCCGACGACTTCCGCCAGTACTACCTCGGGGCGTTCACGCGCATCGACCTGGCCGATCCCGACGGCGTGACCGGCATCGCCGAGCCGATCGCGGGCTTCGAGGGCGAGCTGGGCGGGCCGGTCGTCGAAGGCGACAACCCGCTCGACGAGGCGGGCGTCTTCCAGCCCACCAGCGACGTGCTGCCCGCGGACGAGTTCCCGCAGTTCGCGAGCCACGCGGCGGCCGAGTATCCGTTCGAGGGCGGGCCCTACTCGCCGGTTGAGGGCGCGCGCTACGCCGGCGCCGTCCACGCCGACAACTCCTACACGCGGCTCACCAAGACGGTCGACCTCACTTCCGTCGCGGCCGCCGACGACCCGCAACTCCAGTTCCAGCTCTCGCTCAGCTCCGAGACGGACTACGACCACGCGCTGATCGAGGCGCGCACCGCGGGCGGCGACGACTGGACGACGCTCCCCGACCTGAACGGCGGCACAGGCACCGACGTACCGGCCGACTGCGAGCAGGGCTTCCTGCTCGAGCTGCACCCGTTCCTGGAGCACTACCTGACCGGCGGCAACCCGTGCACGAACACCGGCACCAGCGGGGCCTGGAACTCGTTCACGGGCTCGACCGACGGCTGGATCCAGGTCGCGGCCGACCTCTCCGCCTATGCCGGCGAGCAGGTCGAGCTGTCGATCACCTACGTCACCGATCCGGCCGGCGGCGGGGTCGGCGCGTTCGTCGACGACACGAGCGTCGTCGCCGGCGGCTCGACGCTCGAGGCCGACGGGTTCGAGGAGGCGACGAGCACCTGGGCCGTCACCGGCCCGCCGGCGGGCAGTCCGCCGACGACCGCCGAGTGGGAGTTCGGCGAGCAGCTCGTCAACTTCTACGCCGCGACCGCGACCGAGGACACGCTGCTCCTGGGCTTCGGCCTCGAGCAGCTCGCGACCGACGAGGAGCGCGCAGCGCTTGTCGGGCAGGCGCTGGACGGGCTGGGCGAATAGGCCTTCGTGGCACGATCTCGCAGGTGACGAGCAGACCAGCCGCGGAGCAGCACCTGCGCGACCTCGCGTGCTGCGCCGCGTCCGCGACCGGATCGACCGGGAGTACGCGCAGCCGCTGGACGTCGAGGCGCTCGCCCGCGGCGCGCACATGTCGGCCGGGCACTTCAGCCGCCGGTTCCGGCTCGCGTACGGCGAGTCGCCGTACAGCTACCTGATGACGCGGCGCATCGAGCGCGCGATGGCACTGCTGCGTCGCGGCGACCTCAGCGTCACCGAGGTCTGCTTCGAGGTCGGCTGCTCGTCGCTGGGCACGTTCAGCAGTCGCTTCACCGAGTTGGTCGGTGTGCCGCCCAGCGTCTACCGGCGCGAGGGGGCGCGCGCGACTGCGGGGATGCCGCCGTGCCTGGCGAAGCAGGTCACCAGACCGATCAGGAATCAAGAAGCGCCGATGCCGAGCCCCACCTAGCATGGCCGCCATGGACATCACCATTCACACGTGCTTCCTCCCGCACGACGACCCGGAGACCTCCCTGGCCTTCTACCGCGACACCCTCGGCTTCGAGGTCCGCAGCGACGTCGGAAACGGCAAGATGCGCTGGATCGCGGTCGGCCCCGCCGACCAGCCCGACACGTCCATCCTCCTGGCGCCGCCGGCCACCGACCCTGGCATCACCGACGACGAGCGCCGTACCATCGCCGAGATGATGGCCAAGGGCACCTACGGCTGGATCCTGCTGGCCACCCCGGACCTCGACGGCACCTTCGAGCAGGTGCAGGCCGGCGAGGCCGAGGTCGTCCAGGAGCCGACCGAGCAGCCGTACGGCGTTCGCGACTGCGCCTTCCGCGATCCCGCAGGCAACCTGATCCGCATCCAGGAACTGTCCTAACCGTGGCCAAACGGAAGGCCACACAGGCGTCGGCGCCGCAGGCTGCCGACAGCCACGATCTGATCCGCGTGCACGGGGCGCGCGTGAACAACCTGAAGGACGTCAGCGTCGAGCTCCCGAAACGCCGGCTGACGGTGTTCACCGGCATCTCCGGTTCCGGCAAGAGCTCTCTGGTGTTCAGCACGATCGCCGCCGAGTCGCAGCGGCTGATCAACGAGACCTACAGCGCCTTCGTGCAGGGCTTCATGCCGACGCTGGCGCGGCCGGAGGTCGACGTGCTCGACGGGCTGACGACCGCGATCATCGTCGACCAGGAGCGAATGGGCGCCGACCCCCGCTCCACGGTCGGCACCGCAACGGACGCCAACGCGATGCTGCGCATCCTCTTCAGCCGGCTCGGTAAGCCGCACATCGGCCCGCCCAGCGCGTTCGCCTTCAACATCGCCTCGGTGACCGCGAGCGGTGGGATCACGGTGCAGCGCGGCTCCAAGACCAAGACCGAGAAGGCGACCTACACCCGCACCGGCGGCATGTGCGAGCGCTGCGAGGGCCGGGGCTCGGTCACCGACTTCGACCTGTCGGCGCTCTACGACGACAGCAAATCGCTCAACGAGGGCGCGCTCACCATCCCCGGCTACAGCATGGACGGCTGGTACGGCCGCATCTTCCGCGGCTGCGGCTTCTTCGACCCCGACAAGCCGATCCACAAGTTCAACAAGCGGGAGCTGAACGACCTCCTCTACAAGGAGCCGACCAAGATCAAGGTCGAGGGGATCAACCTCACGTACTCGGGGCTGATCCCGCAGATCCAGAAGTCGTTCCTGTCCAAGGACCGGGACGCGATGCAGCCGCATATCGGCGCGTTCGTGGACCGGGCGGTGACGTTCACCGAGTGCCCCGAGTGCGGTGGCACCCGGCTCAGCGAGGCGGCCCGCTCCTCGAAGATCAAGAAGGTCAGCATCGCCGACGCCTGCGCGATGCAGATCACGGACCTCGCCGAGTGGGTGCGAAGCCTGGACGAGCCCTCCGTCGCGCCGCTCCTGGCCGCGCTGCAGCACACGCTCGATTCGTTCGCCGAGATCGGGCTGGGCTACCTCTCGCTCGACCGGCCGTCCGGGACCCTGTCGGGCGGCGAGGCACAGCGCACCAAGATGATCCGCCACCTCGGGTCGTCGCTCACCGACGTGACCTACGTCTTCGACGAGCCGACCGTCGGGCTGCACCCGCACGACGTTGAGCGGATGAACAACCTGCTGCTGCAGCTGCGCGACAAGGGCAACACCGTGCTGGTCGTGGAGCACGAGCCGGAGGCGATCGAGATCGCCGACCACGTCGTCGACCTCGGCCCCGGCGCCGGCACGGACGGCGGCGAGGTGATGTTCGAGGGTCCCGTGAAGGGGCTACGCGACAGCGGCACCATCACCGGCCGCCACCTGGACGACCGCGCCACCCTCAAGGAGGCGGTGCGTGAGCCGTCGGGGAAGCTGGAGGTCCGCGGCGCCGACACCCACAACCTCCAGAACGTCGACGTGGACATCCCGCTCGGCGTGCTGGTCGTCGTCACCGGGGTCGCGGGCTCGGGCAAGAGCTCCTTGATCCAGGGCTCGGTGTCGGGCCGGGACGGAGTGGTCTCGGTCGACCAGACCGCGATCCGCGGCTCGCGACGGAGCAACCCGGCGACGTACACCAAGCTGCTCGATCCGATCCGCAAGGCGTTCGCAAAGGCGAACGGCGTGAAGCCGGGCCTGTTCAGCGCCAACTCCGACGGCGCCTGTCCAACCTGCAACGGCGCGGGCGTGATCTACACCGACCTGGCGATGATGGCCGGCGTCGCCACCACCTGCGAGGAGTGCGACGGGAAGCGGTTCCAGGCCGAGGTGCTCGAGTACGAGTTCGGCGGCAAGGACATCAGCGAGGTGCTCGCGATGCCGGTGGCCGAAGCCGAGGAGTTCTTCGGCGACGGTGAGGCGCAGACGCCCGCGGCGCACAAGATCCTCACCCGTCTGGCCGACGTCGGGCTCGGCTACCTCAGCCTGGGCCAGCCGCTCACGACCCTGTCGGGCGGCGAGCGCCAGCGGCTCAAGCTGGCAACCCACATGGCCGAGAAGGGCGGCGTCTACGTCCTCGACGAGCCGACCACCGGTCTCCACCTCGCCGACGTCGAGCAGTTGCTCGGCCTGCTCGACCGGCTCGTCGAAGCAGGCAAGTCGGTGATCGTCATCGAGCACCACCAGGGAGTAATGGCGCACGCCGACTGGATCATCGACCTCGGCCCCGGCGCCGGCCACGACGGCGGCCGGATCGTCTTCGAGGGCACGCCGGCCGACCTGGTGGCCGATGGTTCAACACTCACCGGCGAGCACCTCGCGGCCTACGTCGGCGCCTGACCGAGGCCCTGAAAAACCGTTAGCATCGGCTCGATGGCGGTCGACGATAGGCGGCGTTGGTCGGCCCTCTACGTCCTCTGCGTAGGGATGCTGATGATCGTTCTCGACGCGACGATCGTGAACGTCGCGCTCCCCACGATCCAGGACGACCTCGGCTTCGCGCAGACGGATCTCGCCTGGGTCGTCAACGCGTACCTCATCGCCTTCGGCGGCCTGCTGCTGCTGGCCGGCCGGATCGGCGACCTCGTCGGCCAGCGGCGCGTCTTCCTCATCGGCCTCGCCGTGTTCACGGTCGCGTCCCTGCTCTGCGCGGTCGCCCAGAGCCAGGGCCTCTTGATCGGCGCCCGCTTCGTGCAGGGCGTCGGCGGCGCCCTGACCTCCGCGGTCATCCTCGGGATGATCGTGACGATGTTCCCCGAGCCGCGTGAGCAGGCGAAGGCGATCGGCGTCTACACGTTCGTCGCCGTCGCGGGCGGCTCGATCGGGCTCCTCGTAGGGGGCGTGCTGACGGAGACCATCAACTGGCACTGGATCTTCTTCGTCAACATCCCGATCGGCCTCGCGACCGCCCTGTTCGCGATCAGGCTCGTCCCCGATCGCGAAGGGCTCGGCCTCACCGCGGGAGCCGACCTCCCCGGCGCGGCACTGCTCACGGGCGGTCTGATGCTGGGCGTCTACACGATCCTCGGGGTCGCGGAGGAGGGCTGGGGTTCCTCGCAGACGCTCGCGCTCGGCGCGGTCTCCGTCGCGCTCCTGGTCGCGTTCGTTGCCCGCCAGGCCCGGGTGGCGAATCCACTGATGCCGCTGCGGCTGTTCCGCTCGCGCAACGTCTCCGGCGCGAACGTGGTCCAGGCACTGCTCGTGGTCGGAATGTTCGGGATGTTCTTCCTCGGGGCGCTCTACATGCAGCGGATCCTTGGCTACGACGCGTTCCAGGTCGGCCTCGCCTACCTGCCGTTGACGGTTGTCATGGGCGCGATGTCCTTCCGCGTCGCCGGCCGGCTCAACCTGCGCTACGGCCCGCAGGCGACCCTCCTCCCCGCGATGTTCGCCATCGTCGCCGGGTTGCTCCTGCTCGCGCGAACGCCCATCGACGCGACCTACGCGGTCGACCTGCTGCCGGCGATGGTCCTGATCGGCCTCGGGGCGGGCCTCGGGTTCCCGTCGCTGATGACCCTGGCGATGTCGGGCGCCACCGCGAGCGACTCAGGGCTCGCATCGGGACTGGTGAACACGAGCGTCCAGGTGGGCGGCGCGATCGGCCTCGCCGTGCTCGCCACGCTGGCCACCGAGCGGACGGCCAACCTGCTCGCCGAGGGTGAGGCGGCCGCCGAGGCGCTCAACTCGGGCTTTCACCTCGCCTACCTCGTCGGCGCCGCGCTGGTTCTCGTCGCGATCGTGATCGCCGTAGTAGTCCTACGGGCGCGTCTGCCTGTGGGCGTCGCGGCAGGGATTCCGGAGGAGCCCGCCGAGCCCGTGCCCGACGCGGCCGCCGAGAAGCCGGCGCCCGCGATGACGGCCGAACCGCTGCCGGCCGGCGCCCAGACCCCGTGGGCCGGCTGCCAGGAGACGGGGATGCGGGTCGTGATCGGGTGCGGCGGCTGTACCGGCTCGGCGCCCTAGTCTCGACGGGATGACGAGCGAATACGCACCGACCCCGGTCGAGGACTTCCTCGATCCCGACCATCCGACGCTCTTTCCCCGGCTGACGCCGGAGCAGATCGAATACCTGGGCGAGATCGGCACCCAGTTGTCGTTCGCACGCGGGGACCTCGTGTTCGAGCACGGCCAGCGTGAGACCCCGATGTACGTGATCCAGAGCGGAGCCCTGGACATCATCGACCAGGCGCCGGAGGGCGACCGCTACTTCACCCAGTGCCGGGAGGGGACCTTCGCCGCCGATATCTCCATGTTCACCGGCGAGCCGACGCTCGCCGCCGGGTTCGCGGCGGAGCCGACTTCACTCATCGCCCTGCCGCCCGAGGACGTGCGTCGGGTCGTCGCGACCGCGGCCGAACTCGGCGACCTCCTCCTGCGGACGATGGTCACGCGCCGGGAATGGCTTCAGGGACGCGGCCTGGGCCAGCAGAAGCTGATCGGCTCTCGATGGTCGGGAGAGGCGTTCGCCGTGAGGGAGCTGCTGGAGCGCAACCTCGTGCCCTTCACATGGCACGACCTCGCCACCGACGATGAGAGCCGGATCCTGCTCGAAGGGCTCGGCATCGGGGACGTCGACTGTCCTGTCCTGGTCCGCTCCGACGACGTCATCAGACGGGCAACGGTGACGTCCGTCGCCGACGAGCTCGGCCTGCGCGCTGAGGTCGACGGCCAGAGCTTCGACGTCGTCGTCCTCGGCGGCGGCCCGGCGGGGCTGGCCACGGCCGTCTACGCCTCCTCCGAAGGTCTCACCACGCTGGTGGTCGAGCGCTTCGCGCCCGGCGGCCAGGCGGGCACCAGCGCTCGGATCGAGAACTATCTCGGCTTCCCCACCGGTCTCACCGGCGCGGACCTCACACGCCGCGCGACGCTCCAGGCTCGCAAGTTCGGCGCTGTGATCTCCAGCGTCCACGAGGCGACCGAGGTCTCCGAGTCGGAGGACGGAGGGCCGCGCGGGATCGTCCTTGCCGACGGTCAGCGCGTTCAGGGCCGAACCGTGGTCCTCGCCTCGGGCGCGGACTATCGCCGGTTGCCGGCCGACAACGCGGATCGGTTCGAGGGCCTGGGCCTGTACTACGCGGCCACGCATATCGAGGCGCAGCAGTGCTCGGAGGAAGACGTGGTAGTCGTCGGCGGAGCGAACTCCGCCGGCCAGGCCGTGGTCAAGCTCGCCGACAACGCGCGTCAGGTCCACGTCGTGGCCCGCCGGCCGCTGGAGGCCGCCATGTCGCGCTACCTGGTCGATCAGATCGAGGCCAAATCGAACGTCAGCGTGTGGGCCGGGTCCGAGATCCGCGCGCTCGAGGGCGATGACAAGCTCGAAGCCGTGGTGATCTCGGGAGCGGGACCCGATCGCCGCGTTCCGACGTCGGCGGTGTTCGCGATGATCGGCGCCTCGCCGAGGTCGGAGGGCCTGGTGGACTACGTCGGGCGAGACGACAAGGGGTTCGTGGTGACGGGCGAGGCGGCGCAGAGCCACCCGGATTTCACCCGGCACTGGGACGGCACGGACCGGGACCCATTGATGCTCGAGTGCACGCGGCCGGGCGTCTTCGCGATCGGCGACGTCCGCGCGGGCTCGACGAAGCGCGTGGCGGCGGCCGTGGGGGACGGCGCGCTGGTTGTCCGCTCCCTGCACGCCTCGCTCGACCCGCGCCACGCCTAGCCCTTTCGCCCAAACGCGAGTGCACCGCGTTTGGCTACGTGTGCCCAGCCGACCCCAGGGCGCCTTCAGCCGTGATGTCCCGCGAGGCTGGAATCACCTCGGTCGCCGGTCGCAGTGGGGGACCGGCCACCCCGCATGAGAACTCCGCCGGCACTGGCACCGGCGCCTCTCCGCGGCGTGTCGGCTCGGCCGCGAGCAAGTCGTCGCTGAGCGTCAGCCAGGCGATCACCCCGCCGACCGCGGCAAGCGCCGCGCACGCGAACATCGCGACGTGGAATCCATCCGTCATCTCCGCCGGCTCGTAGAAACTCTGGCCGGTGATTCCAGCGATGAGCGGCAGAACGGCGACGGCCAGGAGGCTCGCCACGCGGGCAACCGCGTTATTGATGCCCGAGGCGACGCCGGCGTGGCGCTCGTCCGCTGCGGCGAGCACCGTCGCGGTGATCGGGGCCGCCACGAGCACGATCCCGAGGCCAAAGATGACCACCGCCGGAAGCACGCTCGCAACATAGGCGTCGCCCGGGTCAATGCCGGTCAGCATCAGCAGCCCGACCGCGACCAACAGCGGGCCGAGCGTGAGCGGGATCCGCGGGCCGATGCGCTGCGCGAGCCCTCCCGCACGCGCCGAGAACACGAGCGTCAGCACGGTGACGGGCAGCGTTGCCGCGCCGGCTGCGATTGGCGAGTAGCCCAGTGAGATCTGCAGGAAGGAGACGAAGAGGAAGAAGAAGCCGCCGAAGGCGGCGTAGACGACGAAGGTAACGAGATTCGCGGCGCTGAACTGGCGCGAGGCGAAGATCCCGAGCGGCAGCATCGGGTTTGCGGCGTGGCGCTCGACAGCGAGGAAGGCGACCAGCGCCGCCACCCCGCCGGCTCCGGCCAGCACGATCGCGGGCGAGATGCCACCAGGCGCTTCGACCAGGGCGTACGTCGTCCCGCCGAGGGCGAGCGCTCCGAGCAGCGCGCCGCGGCCATCGAGCCGACCGCTGACCGTCGGGTCATGGCTCTCGGGCACATGGCTCGCAGTGGCGATCACGAACGCGCCGATCGGCAGGTTGATCAGAAACACGGCGCGCCACGACACGGCGTCAACCAGGTAGCCGCCGAGCAACGGGCCGACAGCCGCCGCAACCCCGGTCAGTCCGGACCAGGCGCCGATCGCGCGAGGGCGATCCTGACGTCGGAAGCTCGCTTCGATCATCGCCAGGCTCCCGGGCGTGAGCAGAGCTCCGCCGATCCCCTGCAGGAATCTCGCTGCGACCAGCATCTCGTCGCTGGGAGCGATCGCGCAGAACAGCGAGGCGATGGTGAATATGCCGACCCCGACGACGAATATCCGGCGACGGCCGTAGCGATCGCCGAGAGACCCGCCGAGCAGGATCAGCGCGGAGAGCGCCAAGAGGTAGCCGTTGATGATCCATTGCAGCGAGCTCGTCGAGGCGTCGAGGTCGCGGCCGATGTCAGGCAGCGCCACGTTGACGGCCGTCGAGTCGAGGAACGCCATCCCCGAGCCGAGCACCGCGACCGCGAGAACCCACCGGCCCGGCGCGCTGTTGTAGGCGATGCCGTCGTTCATCGCCAGCCGAACCCTATGTCGTCCCGATCAGCCGCCAATCCCAGGAACCGCGAGCGCGGGACGTGCACGATCGCATCGCGCAAGAAGAACACCAAACCCGTGCAAGACTGGCTCGGAGCCCGTGAGCGAATACGACGTCATCATCATCGGAGCGGGCCCCGCCGGCGAGCACTGCGCGGACCGCCTGGCGGGAGGAGGGTTGAAGGTGGCGATCGTGGAGAGCCGCCTGATCGGCGGCGAGTGCGACTACTGGGCCTGTATTCCCTCCAAGACGCTGCTTCGCCCCGGCGAGGCGCTCCAGGCCGCGCGCGAGGCACCTGGAGCCGCGCAGGCCGCGGCCGGCGAGCTCGACACTGCGGCCGCGTTCGAGTGGCGTGATTTCATGACCTCGAACTGGGAGGACGCCGCCAAGGAGGAGTGGCTGCGCTCGAAGGGCATCGACGTCCTGCGCGGCTCGGGCTCGATCGCGGGTGCGGGCCGCGTGACGGTGAACGACCGCGAGCACTCCTGCGAGCACGTCGTCATCGCCACCGGGTCCGAAGCGATCTTGCCTCCGGTCCCGGGTCTAGCCGAACTGGATGGGATCTGGACCAACCGCGAGGTGACCGAGCTGCGCGAGGTGCCCGAGCGGATGCTGGTGCTCGGTGGTGGTCCGGTTGGAGTGGAGATGGCGCAGGCGGTGTTCCGCTTCGGCGCCTCGGTCGCGCTCGTGGAAGGCATGGAGCACCTGCTGCCCCGCGAGCCGAAGTCGCTCGGTGACACCCTCGGTGACGCGCTGGCCGCCGAGGGCATCGAGCTGCACCTCGGCCAGCACGCCTCATCCGCGCGCCGTGACGACGACGGCTACGCGCTCGAGCTCCCGGACGGCACGGAGTTGCGGGGCGACCGGCTGCTGGTCGCCACGGGTCGCCGTCCGCGCACGGACGGCCTCGGGCTCGAGAACGTGGACGTTCCGCTCGAGAGGGGCGGGGTTCCCGTCGACGAGCGCCTGAACGTGACCGACGGCGTCTGGGCGATAGGCGACGCGACCGGCGTCTGGCCGCTCACATACGTGGGCAAGTACCAGGGCAGGGTCGCGGCCGCGAACATCCTCGGGCGCCGATGGGAGGCGAACTATGAGGCGGTGCCCCGGGTCGTGTTCACGGATCCTCAGGCGGCGTCGGTCGGGGACGCCGATGGCGAGATCACCGCGACGGCGCCCATCTCCTCGGTGCCGCGCACGTCCACGTACACGCGCGCATACGCGGAGAAGAACGGCTTCCTCACGCTCGTATCGGATGGCGAGCGGCTGACCGGGGCCTACGCGCTCGGCCCCGATGCGGGCGAATGGCTGCAACAGGCGACCGTCGCCATCCGTGCAGGCGTCCCGCTCGCGGTGATGAACGACGTGATCCAGCCGTTTCCCACCTTCTCGGAGATCTTTCTGCTCGCGCTCACCGAGCTCGAGTCGAAGCTCGCGGCGGCGTAGCCGGGCGCGCCTGAACCGGTTTAGACTCGCCGCAATGGCTGGCACCGACCTGACGAAAGATGAGCTCACCCGTCTCCTTCGCGAGGCCGAGGCAGCCCATGGCGTGTACGAGAAGGAGGAGCTCGGGGGAGTGCGGGACGAGGAGTGGGCCCCGTGGTACGCCGAGTTCATCGTGAAGGCGCTGCGTGAGCGCACGGAGGGACCGCCACGCCGGTGAGTATCAGGCTCAGTCGCTCTGGTCCGGCGCGATGTGCTCCTCCATCGCCGCCCGGAGCCGGCGGGCTGCCTCGGGAGCATCGCGCTCGAGCGTCCAGACATCGCGTTTGAAAAGCGCAATTGCCCGCACCGTTGACGTCGCGACCACGGAGGCGGTACGACGCCCTTCGAGGACGGCCACCTCGCCGACGATGTCGCCTGCCCCGATCTCGGCGATCTTCTCTCCGTGCGCGAGGACATCGGCCGAACCCTCTTCGACCACGAAAAGCGAATAGCCGAAGTCGCCTTCGGACATCAGCGTCTCGCCTTCGGCGAACTCGCGCTCGGAGGCGACGCCCGCAACGGCGTCGAGCTCCTCATCGGGGAGTCCAGAGAAAGCCGAGAGCGGCGCGATACGACTGCGATCCACGGGCGCGATCCTATAGCGGCGCGAAAACCGGGTTCTGGTGAGTAGCGCTTCCATGAAAGCGCAATGGGTTGCGTGGTACCGGCGGCCTCAGCCTGACCTGAGCCCGGCCCCTCATGGGTCGCTCACTCGGTCCCCAGCGCGGAGCGTAGGAACGAGATCGCCTGGGCGATCGCCGCGCGAGTGGCTCTTGTCTGGCTGAGCGGGTTGAGCATCATGAAATCGTGCGTCATGCCGGGGTACCGGACGGTCGTTACGTCGACTCCGGCCGCCCGCAGCCGCGCCGCGTAGGCCTCACCCTCGTCACGCAGCACGTCCGCCTCGTCGACGATCAAGAGCGTCGGGGGTAGGGCGGCGAGCTGCTCGTCAGAGGCACGCAGCGGCGAGACGAGCGGCTCCGAGCGCTGGTCCACGTCGGGCAGGTAGGCGTCCCAGAACCACGCCATCGCCTTCGCGGTGAGGAAGTAGCCCTCGGCGAACTGCTCGTATGAGCCGGTGTCCATCGCCGCATCGGTGACCGGGTAGTACATCGACTGCTGCACGAATCGCACATCGCCGCGCTCGCCGGCCATCAGCGCCAGCACCGTGGCCATGTCGCCGCCGACCGAGTCGCCGGCTACCGCCATGCGGTCGGGGTCGAGCTGATTCGCGGCACCCTCGCGCACGATCCACTGCGCAGTGGCGTACCCCTGCTCGACCGCGACCGGGTAGGGCGCCTCCGGCGAGCGGTCGTACTCAACGAACACGAGAGCAGCGCCGGTGCCGACCGTGAGCTCGCGGACGAGCCGGTCGTGGGTGTCGGCGTTGCCGAGAATCCAGCCGCCGCCGTGCATGTAGAGGATCACCGGCAGCGTCCCCTCGGCGTCCGGCGGCCGGACGATCCGCACGCGGACGTCGCCCACGTCCGCGGGCACAGTGATCCAGCGCTCCTCTACCGGAAGCTTGTCGATCGGCGCGGCCTGGACGTCGTCGAGCACTTTGCGGGCCTCGTCGGGGGTGAGCTCGTAGAGGGGTGGCCCCTTGGCGGACGCCTCGACGAACTCCTGGGAGGCCGGCTCGAGGACGACCGGCGTTCTCGTGTTGGCGGACATGTGCACTTCCTTCCTCCTGAGGTCTGCGCTCGACTGGGCCAAACGTACACCCGCCCCTCCACTGGACAAGTCCGCGGACGATCGCGCCCGGACCGCCATCTCGGCGGGTTGCACCGTCATCTAATATGAACACAACCCATGGAGGATCGTCATCCCGGACTGGGACGGCGCGCAAGTTTGCCGCGGGCGGGGCAAGGAGTGCGTAGAGCGGGACGCGCCGGTTTCGGCGATCCACGGTGGCGAGAGGCGGTCACTGGTCGTGCGGGGCGAGGCGGGGGCGAAGGATGATGAGCATGGGAACGGTTGCCCTGGAAACGCTCGCCGTGCGCCGGGACAGGAGGGTTCTGTTCGCGGAGATCGCCGCCCCGCCGATGAACCTTCTCGGGCCCGAGCTGGTCCGAGACCTGGTCTCCCTGATCCAGCGAGCCGAGGCCGATGACGACCTCCAGGTGCTCGTGTTCAAGAGCGCCGATGCCGACTACTTCATCTCCCACGTCGACGTGACCCGGATCGCTGAGTACCGGGCGGAGGCGGCGAAACTGGACGGCGACTCGTCCCTGGCACTGCTGTTTCGCCATCTCAGCGCAAGCCGGCTCGTCACCATCGCCCAGATCGAGGGGCGCGCACGTGGCGCCGGCAGCGAGTTCGCGCTGGCGTGCGATATGCGTTTCGCCGCGCGAGAGTCAGCGATCTTCGGCCAGTTCGAGCCGGCGTTCGGTCTGCTCCCCGGTGGCGGTGCCAGCCAGCACCTGACGCGCCTCATGGGTCGCGGCCGCGCGCTCGAGGTCATGCTCAGCGCGCAGGATTACGACGCGGACCTGGCTGAACGGTATGGCTGGATCAATCGAGCGTTGCCCGCCGGCGAGCTCGGCGAGTTCGTGGGATCGCTCGCCCACCGGATCGCCGGGTTTCCGGCGGCCGGCCAGGCAACGGTGAAGGACCGGGTCAATGCGATCGCGCTCGCGCCGGCCGAGGACTTCGGTCGCGATTCCGACCTGTTTGGTGAGGGTGTGGCTGACCCGGACGCCCAGGGTCGGATCAGCGCCGCGATGAAGCGTGGTTTCCAGACCCGAGAGGCGGAAATGGCACTCGCCCGGATGCTGGGCGAAATCGACGAAAGCGGGGTAGCGACATGACCCGGAGCAGGATCACGCGAGCTCTCGCCGCATTTGTTCTCGCGGCGCTGATGGTGGCCGCGCCGCAGTCGGCGCACGCGAAGCGGATAGTCGGCACGAACGGCCCGGACCGGCTGGTGGGCACCGCGAAGGCGGACAAGATCAAGGCACTTGGCGGCGCCGACCGTGTCAAGGGCAAGGCCGGCAGGGACCGGCTCAAGGCAGGCCCGGGCGCCGACCGCGTGAATGCCGTCGACGGCAAGCGGGACCGTGCCGTGAAGGGTGGCCCGGGCAGGGACGTCTGCCGGGTCGACGAGGCGGATCTCCCCCGGATGAACGGCTGCGAGCGAGCGAAGGTCAACGGCGGCGGCCCCGGCCAGAGCTGCGTCAGTCCGCAGGAGCCCAGGCTCCGCGGCGACGTACCGCCTGTGTTCAGCGATGCGTTCTACGCGATCACGGTCACCCTGAACGCGTCGGCGGATGGCTTGGAAGGCGACGAGCTCCCGATCTCGATCGAGGAGGTCTGCGACGTTCCCAAGTCGCTTGAGAGCGAGGCCGCACAGCTGGTCGGCGGCGACGGGATCGGACTGGTCACCGCGGACACTCGGGTGTTCGACGCCATGGGGATTGAACTGGAGGGCAACGCAGCCACGTCCGCACTGGCTGGGGCGGACGCCGTCACGCTCAGGGCCCGGCTCAAGCGCCCGTCGCAGTGGCGGCAGAACGAGAAGGGCGAGGCGGTGCCCACCTTCGGGATCAGCCGAGCCGACATCACCGATTGACCATGGTCAGTGTGTGGCGTCCCATAGCGCTCGCGCTCGCCGCACTGGCGTCATGGCGGGCGCCCGTGAGCCAGTCGCGGCTCGGGAGGATTCACCTCGTCCACGACGGGCACCGCCGCCTCTCCGTGGCGCGAGTGCTCGGGCTGGCGTCGATCGCAGCCCTTACGCTGCTCGCCGTAACTCCTGGCACGGCGCCCGCCCAAGGGGGCGCCCGGGCTGCAGCCGACGTGCCGAACTTCTGCAAGGTCGGGAACGCAGCTCGGCCCGGTAGGACCTCCGTTCTCACCCTCAGCGTGCGCCAGACGGGCTGTGCGACGGGCAAGCGGTTGGTCCGTGCCTACCACGAGTGCCGTATCGGCCAGGGTGACGGGGATGGCTGCGTCCGGCGCGTGGACGGCTACCGCTGCACCGAGCGCCGCTCGAACGAGGCGTCGAGTGCATTCAAGGCGCGGGTCAGCTGCCGCGACGGGGCGCGACGAGTCAAGCACAAGTACACGTGGTTTGGCGACGCGCCCGTCGTCGTGGACACCGAGGTCGAGCTCCGTGCCGCGTGGGCGGACCCGCTTGTCACCGCGATCGAGCTCGACGCGGACATCTCCATGCGCTCGTGTCTCAAAGGCGGGCCCATCCGCGAGTCGCTCCGCCCGCTGACCCTCGATGGCAACGGGCACACGATCAGGCAGACCTGCTTTGAGAAGCGGCTGCTCAACCAAAATGGCACCGGCTTTCTGGAGATCAGGGACGTGACGCTTACCCGCGGGGGCAATGACGGCCCTGGCGCGGCGGTCACGACCAGGGGGGAGATCGTGGTGATGGACTCGCGAGTGCACGAGAACCTCTCCGAGGAGCCCGGCGGCGGGATCTTCTCGCAGCGAAAGGCGACGATCATCCGCTCGGTCATCACCGGCAACCTGGCGAACGACGACGGCGGCGGAGTCTACGCGCGGCGCGGCGGGATCCAGGTCTTCGACTCGGTCCTGAGCAACAATCTGGTCGATGGGTCCGGCGGGGCGCTTGGCTCGACGGGAGACATCCTCGTCGTTCGCTCCCACGTCGACGGCAATACCACCGACGGCGACGGGGGCGCCATCTACACCGACGAGGACGGCGACATCACCGTCATCGACTCGACCGTCGACGGCAACACCGCCGACGGACCGGGGGGCGCGATGTTCACCCTCGAGGGCGATGTCACGGTCGTGAACTCGACTGTGAACGCCAACCGCGCCGACGATCGGGGCGGAGCGATCTCGGGCGAGGCCGACGTCACCGTGATCAACTCGACGATCGCCCGAAACGCCGCCGTCGCGCACGTGGGCGGCGGGATCTGGGCTCGCAGCGACCTCTACGTGACCAACTCGACGATCAGCAATAATTACGCCGAGGGTCAGGGCGGAGGCGTGCTCGCCGCCGGGGACGTGGGCCTCACCTACTCCACGATCATCGACAACGTCGCACCCGTGGCGGCGAACGTCGGTGCAGGAGAGGACCTAACGGCCTTCGGCTCGATCATCGGTCCCGCAAATCCGGAGCCCCCCGGCGGCCAGGTCCAGCCCACCGGGACCAACTGTCGCGTTACGGCTGCCGAGTCGCACGGCTACAACGTCGTCTCCGACGATTCCTGCGGCCTCGCCGGGCTGGGCGATGTCATCGGTGGGGGCGACCCGTTGCTCGGAGGCCTCGCCCAGAACGGCGGGCTCGGCGAGACCCGGCTGCCCGAGCCCGGCAGCCCGGTCGTGGACCGGATCCCGCCCGGAGCCTGCGGTTTCGCCCCGTTCGGCTACGACCTCGAGGGCGAGCAGCACCTCGCGGCTTTCCAAATCGATCCCATCGCTCCCGTCACCACCGACCAACGCGGGGCCAGCAGGGACCAGGGTGCAGGCTGCGATGTCGGCGCGGTCGAGGTCGGCTCGGCGCCGGTTGCTCGGCCAGGACCGCCCTCCGACGTGGGGCCACCGCCGTCCGACGAGCCGCCGCAAGCCGATTCGAGCGATCAGACCACGAGCCCCGTCGCCGGCCCCTCGACACCTGCCGAGGCGTCGGAGACGAGCGATCGAGCCGGACGGGGCGGCCGGGGAGCGAAGCGACCGGAGCTAGGCAACTTGGAGGAACGCGTCGACTTCAACGCACGCAGGATCCGGATCATGGAGCGGATCGCGAGGCGCTACCGCCATTTCAACGACTGCCTCACGCGGGTGCCGGTGAGCGAGTACGGGGACCGAAATCACCGTTTCGGCTTCCACTACGACGAGCGGGACGGAACCGGGCTCGACCGCAGGCCCGCGCTCGCGGTCGACACCGATCGGCGTAATCCCGACTACACCCTCCTCAAGTTCGCCCACCGAGACGCCTGTCAAAGCGCTCCGACGAAGACCGGGACGCCCGAGAACCCAGGGACGGGGGACCCTGCTCGCCAAGTCACAGGCACGGCGGGCCCCGCCCGCCAACATGTAGGGACCGGCTCGCGTCTTTCGAGGATCCGTGCCCTCGAGCGACGCTTGAGCGAGCTCGACCGGCGCGAAGGACGCCTGGAGAACATGTCCGAGCGTTTCGACGAGTTTGAGTCGTGCCTTTCGTGGGTGCCCGTGACCGAGTACGGCGATCCCGACGGGCGGTTCGGCTACCTCTTCGGGAGCGAGGGAGAGGTGCCCGGCTACAGGGCCGCGATCACCATCGACGTCAGCGAGTGGGACGACCCCGATTACATGTTCCTGGGGTTCGAGCGCGGTGACCTACCCTCCTACCGCTCCATACGGCGGCGGGGCGGGGATGAGACACCTGGACCGCCTGCGCCCACGGGCCCGAGTGCCCGCGAGTGCGGGGGCGAGCCGGGGGAGAGCGTCGACAGGGCCCCCGTGTCGGCACCCTCCCGCAAGGTAGGCGAGTTGCCGGGTAAAAGCACGTCCTCCCGCGACACGTCCTCCCGAGGCGAGTCCTCCCTTAACGACAGATTGGTCGACATTCGCCAGGAGCTCGCCTCCTTTGCTGAGGATGTCGAGGATCTGGGCGAGCCCGTCGAGGAGTTCGACACATTCGATCAATGCATGCACTTGATCGGTGTCACCGAGTACGGAAACCGGTCCGGTACGGTCGGATACCACTTCGGAGCTGGGAAGCTCAGGCCCGCCTTCGCGATGGACTTCGGTCCTGGCCCCCCCGAATACCAGATGCTCGCCCATCCCGGTGAGGAGCCTCCGAGCATCGAGTGCAATGAAGACGCAGGCGGTCTCTTCGCCAACGAGTGACCCACCGTAGGGCGAGCGCACCGCTCGGCGACCGCGTGCACCTGAATGGCCGGCTGGCCGGGGCACGAACCCGGCGAGGGCGTTGACCGAGTGGTGCCTCGCGCGCTCGCGCGTCCGCGCGGCGGTCGAACCGATCGTCTCGAGGACGTCGCGCAGGACCTGGGATCACTGACAGAGGACGTCGAAGACCTCTTCGAGCCCGGGGAGGAGTTCGAGCTCTTCGATCAGTGCATGTTCACGGTCGAGGTGAGCTCATCCGGCCGGGCCGGCGGCAACGTCGGGTACGTCTT
Source organism: uncultured bacterium (assembly GCA_963734015.1). Taxonomy (GTDB): domain Bacteria; phylum Actinomycetota; class Thermoleophilia; order Solirubrobacterales; family 70-9; genus JALZKA01. The sequence continues at coordinate 210,067 of CAVTFG010000012.1, forward strand.
CGGCGCCGGTCGCCGGTCGGCCTCCCCGCGGCCCGCATCCACCCCGAACACCGCACGCGGAGACCTCACCTGATCGGAGGCGGAACCCCGTCTGCGGTGGCCGCAAGCGTCGGGTCCCACTCGCACACCGTGCAGGCGTGGCGGAAAGCGGACCGGGCGAATTCCAACGCGAGGGCATGCGGATCGGGGCTCTCGCGGATGTCCTCCCACTTGAGTACGTATTCGCCCAACTGTCCGTCCCAATGCGCCTCATCCGGGCTGATGCTCGCGTCCGCAAAGCCATCGGGCGTCGGGTATGCGTAAGCGAAGAAGGCCGCCCACTCGTGCTTCGGATCCCCCGGCCACCACCCGATCGAGACCTGCTGGGCGTCGGCGCCGTTGCGCATGATGAAGTCATCCGAAGGTGGGTCGGCGGGCCGCCCAGAGAAGAGGTTGACCGCCAGGTCGAAGGTCCCCCACCAGGCGTTGACCGGCGTCGAGCGTCCGCGAAACGGAGCCCGAAACTCCGCCAGGACCAGCGCCGCGCGGGTGGCGGCGTCGAAGTAGGTGGCCACCTGCTCGGGGTCATACGTCGCGTGCTCGTGGTCCTCGTCCAGCGGCACCTGCCACGGCACCTCCTGGGGGGTGGGATTGATCTCGACGATGCCCCCCAGGCGGCCCACGGCCTCGAGCACCTCACGCGTCACGTCCGCTACGGGCCGGTTGGGCGTGAGCGCGATCCGTGTCTCGTGACCGGCGCTGTGCTCGACCACGGCCTCGTGCGAGCGTAGATCGAGTGCTGCGACGATTGCGCCAGAGCCGTCGGGCGCCGGGAGTGGAAGGGTCTCCCAGCCGCGCGCGCTCAGCCGCAGGGCGGCGTGCTGTAGCTGCGGCTGGGCCGGGGCAAGCTCGACCGCGAGCTTGCCGAGCACTTGCGTGTGCGCGTGGAGCGTGTCGCAGCTCTCGCTCCACGCGCCGTAGCTGAGAGGTGGCCACCCGTCGGACATAGCCCAACGCTACTCCCGTCGGCGCCTCGTACGACTGCACGGACTGCTCGTCATACTCGCCGGGGAGCTCGACGGTCGCGTGCAGATCGGCCGCGATCGTCGAACACACGTGATGCGCCTCGGCCTCTACATCCCGCCCTTTGACGAACTCGCCGATCCCGCGCTCGTCGCCCGTCTGTGCGCCGAGGCCGAGGAGGCCGGCTGGGACGGCGTCTTCGTCTGGGACCAGGTGCGTTGGCGCGAGCCGGTCGTCGATGTCGCCGACCCGCAGATCACGCTCGCCGCGATCGCAAGCGCGACCGAGCGCATCCGTCTCGGCCCGATGGTCACTCCGCTCGCCCGGCGCCGCCCGGCCAAGGTCGCGCGCGAGACCGCCACGCTCGATCGGCTGAGCGACGGCCGGCTGACGCTGGGCGTCGGGCTCGGCAGCGACCGGTTCGCTCGGGAGTACTCGATCACGGGCGAGGAGGTCGATGACCGCCGTCGCGCGCGGATGCTGGACGAGGCGCTCGACATTCTCCAGGCCGCGTGGTCAGGTGAGCTCGTCCAACACCGCGGCGAGCACTACACGGTCGACGCCATGCGCTTTCTGCCACGTCCCGTGCAGCGTCCGGGCCCACCGATCTGGGCGGCGGGGTTCTACGGCAACAAAAGGCCGTTGCGCCGGGCGATCCGCTATCAGGGTTTCTTTCCGGTCGGCCTCGAACACCCCGACCAGCTCGCCGAGGTCGTCGCCGGGCTCGACCGGCTGCGCCGCGAGGAGGGAAACGACGCGGCGGAGCCGTTCGACGTCGCCGTCGAGCTCGAGCCAGGCAGCGATCCAGGGCCTTTCGCCGCGGCCGGTGCTACCTGGGGCCTCGTCGCGTTTCCCTCGGATCCGATCTCCGTCGACCAGGTCCGCGGCGTGATTCGCGAGGGACCAGGTCGCACGCGCTGAACCGCCGCCGACCGATGCCCCCGGGCCCGTCTGCCCCCGGAATCACTGCAGGTCGCCTGATAGCTAGGCGATCAGAATGATCAGGATGACGATCAGTATCAGGGCGCCTAATCCGATGTACATGGCTCCTCCTCCTTCCCTGGGGACCCAGCGCAGCTACCCCGCGGGCTTGGGTGGAAACAGCTAGCCGCCAGCGATAGCGCAAGGAGTGCGCTCTTCCTTGCGCTCTCGGATTGTCGAGCCCTAGTGCCTCAGTGCGGGTCGAGTTGGCGTGCCAGCCAGACGCTGAGCAGTGTTCCGGTAACTGCTAGGCCGAAGGTGCCGGGGAAGACGCCTGGGCGCAGGTGATGGCGGGCGAGCACGCACGCGGCAGCGTCGATGCCGTCGATCACGGCTGACGCTTCGAGCCAGCCGCGCGTGGGGGCGTGGCGCTCCAGGGCGACCTGGAGCCCGACGCCGACTCCGAGGTCGCGGGCGCCGATCATGCGTACGAAGAGGCGCGTCCCGCCTTCGGGCTCGTCATCGCCGGTCATCGTGCGTGCCAGGAGGCCCGGCGCAAGGAGCGACACGACACCGAAGGCGATCCTGCCGCGCGCCAGGGTGACCGCCAGGTCCCGCTCCTCCATCTCGCCGATCCTATGAGATCGACCGCCGGCGCTGACGATGCGGGGATACTCCCGACCATGGCTGATCCGGACCGACGCAGGCGGAGCCCTTCAGGCCAGCTCCGCGACGCGGCGGTCTGGGGGATAGCCCTGGGTGCTGCGTCGGGCGCCGTGCTGGGCGCTGCGATCGACGGGGTCGGGGCTGGCGTTGGCGCCGTGGTCGGTGCCGCCGTGTACGCACCCGCCGAGGTGATCACCACGAGGAGCAGGAGCGCCGGCGAGATCAAGCCGCTCTGGCAGCGCATCTTCAGCAGCGCTCTGCTGATGGCGCTGTTCGGTTGGTTGCTGGGACTGATCTACGGCCCCGACGAGCCCCTGCTCACCGCGATCATCAGCGGTGCACTCCTCGGTCTGCTCGGTCTACGCCCGGGGAAGGTGGCGCTCGGGCTCTTGATCGGGGCCGCTCTGGGAGTTCTCTTCCAAGCTCTCGACGCCGGTCTCGACCCTGCGCTGGTAGCAGCGGCGGTGGCGATCGTCTACCGCGTGACCGCCGCGATCGCCTACCGTGATCGGCCCCTGGTCCGCGTGATGGCCGAGGAGGTACCGGCTGCGGAGCTGCGATATGTCGTGCCCTTCGAGGCGCGCTCGCGGTACGTCGGCGCCGATTACGTCGAGCAGCTCGCGAAAATCCGGGGCGGCACCTTCCGCCGCAATCCGCCCGACGTCGGAATTCTCGCCTCGCTCGACGGCTTGAACGGGCCGACCTTCGACCCGGGCCGGGTGCACCCGCTGATCCGCGAGTTCTACGAGCACACCAGCCGATTCAAGCTCTCGATCATTCCCGAGTGGCGGCGCTGGATGAAGCCCGGATACGAGATCTTCAAGATGCTGGTCGCGCAGCCGCTCGGGCAAGCCGCGATCCCGTCCAACATCGAAGAGGCCCAGCGGGGAATGATCAGCACGATCGACACGATCGCCCTGGACGGCAACGAGGCGATCGACATCCGGGGCTGGATCCGGACCTACGCGGACTCAGGCAAGCCGATCTACGTCGGCATCTACACGAGCTTCAGGCACGAGGGCCGCGGCTATGTGAGCGTCGGCTTCCCGATCCCAAGCGCCAACTTCACCGCCACCTTGCTTCCCCAGAACGCCGGTGAGCACGATTTTGTACTGACGTCGCGAACCGAGCTCGCATTTACGGGCCATTACCTGAGCTCGGTCGACAGCGAGAAAGACGCGCTGACCGTGCTCAAGCTCCTCTATTTCCAGGAACACATCTTCGTCTACGTCGCCGAAGGCGAGCTGAGGACAGACCACAGCTTCTACCTGGCCGGACAGCGATTCCTCACCCTCCACTACGAGATCGAACGCCTTGCCGTGGCTACGCACAGTGACTTAGCCGACGCGCCATGAGCCGTTAAGCGAGGCTCACCGGCACACGCTCGTCCCTGGTTGCAACGCCCCACGTACGATCCTGGAAATGCCTCGCTCGGTCTCACCGCTTCCTGACTCCGCCGACGTGGTCATCCTCGGTGGCGGCGTGATCGGCACCAGCGCCGCCTTCCACCTGGCCGAGGCGGGCGTCGACGTCGTGCTCGTCGAGCGGGCGCAGCTCGGGAGCGGCTCCACGTGCCGAGCGGCCGGCGGGGTGCGCACCCAGTTCTCTGACGCGCTGAACGTCGAGATTGCCAAGCGCAGCCTGGACGCGTTCCGCAACTTCGGCCGGCGGCCCGGGTGGGAGATCGACCTCAAGCAGGTCGGGTACATGTTTGTCCTCAGCCGTGAGCCCGACGTCGAGAAGTTCGAGCGCAGCGTCGCGCTTCAGAACGAATACGGACTGGCTTCCCGGATGCTTACGGCCGGCGAAGCTCGCGAGCTATGCCCACTGGTGCAGGGGGACGACATCCTCGCCGGCGCTTTCTCACCCGGCGACGGCCACGCAACCCCCGAGGGCGTGGTCCAGGGATACGCGTTCGCCGCCCGTGCCCACGGCGCGGAGATCCGCGTCAACTGCGAGGTACTCGACATCAACATCAGCGGCGCCGAGATCACCGAGGTCGTCACCGACCACGGCTCGATCCGGACGAGCACCGTGATCTGCGCCGCCGGCGCCTGGTCGCGAAGCTGCGGCGCTATGGTCGGCTTGGATCTGCCGGTCACGCCGTTGCGGCGCCAGGTCCTGTTCACCGAGGCGATGGACGGACTCCCCGCCCAGATCCCCATGACGATTGACTTCGAGTCGAGCTTCTACTTTCACCGCGAGGGCCCCGGCCTGTTGATGGGGATGTCCGATCCGCATGAGAAGCCGGGCTTCAGCGTCGAGACAACCGACGACTGGATCCCCGGCCTGATGGAGGTGGTCCGGCGGCGGGCGCCTCGGATCGCCGACGCCGGTATCCGCGGCGGGTGGGCCGGGCTCTACGAGATGACGCCAGACCACACCGCGATCATCGGGGAGGCGACGAGCGTCTCGCGCTTCCTCTACGCGACCGGGTTCTCCGGACACGGATTCCTCCAGGGCCCCGCCGTCGGCGAGATCCTCCGCGACCTGGTCTTGCGTCGCCCGCCGTTCGTCGACATCGAACCGTTGAGCCTGGAGCGCTTCGACGCGTCCGCCCTTCGCCCCGAGTACAACGTTGTATAAGCGACCTTCATCATCCGCCCAGAACTCACGGAGCAACCAATGACAACCACCGAGTCCCAGCAAGAGCTGTCCGTCTCATCTACCGACGAACTTCGTTCGCGAGCCCGGGGGGCCCTCGAGAACTGCGGTGTCGATCTTTCCTCGCCCGGGACTGGACCGTCCGTGAGCGCGCGTTCGCCGATCACGGGCGAGGCGTTGTTCGATGTACCCGCCGCAGGCCAGGCGGAGGTGGAGGAGGCAATCGCCGCGACCGGCCGTGCTTTTCGAGAGTGGCGTGGCGTACCGGCGCCGGTCCGGGGCGCGTTCGTCAAGCGACTGGGCGAGCTGCTGGGTGAACACAAGGCGGACGTCGCCGACCTGGTCACGATCGAGGCCGGGAAGATCACGTCGGAGTCCCTCGGCGAGGTGCAGGAGGCCATCGATATCTGCGACTTCGCGGTCGGGTTGTCGCGCCAGCTCGATGGGCGCACGATGCCGTCCGAGCGCCCAGGCCACCGGTTGATGGAGACGTGGCACCCGCTGGGCGTGGTCGGCGTCATCACCGCGTTCAACTTCCCGGCGGCGGTGTGGGCGTGGAACGCCGCGGTCGCCTTTGTCTGCGGAGACACCATCGTGTGGAAGCCCTCGCCGATGACCCCTCTCACCTCGATGGCGTGCTCGGCCTTGGTGGATCGCGCCGCTGCGGAGTGCGGCGCGCCGGCAGATGTGCAGCGGCTCGTGATCGCTGACGCTCGCGAGGGCGAGGCGCTGGTTGACAGCCCCGATGTCGCGCTTGTCAGCGCCACCGGTTCGGAGCGCATGGGGGCGGAGGTCGCGCCACGCGTGGCGGCCCGCATGGGGCGAGTGTTGCTCGAGCTCGGCGGGAACAACGCGGCGGTCGTGGCACCATCGGCCGATCTCGAGCTCGCCCAGCGGGGAATCGTCTTCGCCGCAGCGGGAACCGCCGGCCAGCGCTGCACGACCTTGCGCCGGGTGATCGCTCACGACGACGTCGCCGACGGGCTCGTCGCCGCGCTGCGCGACGTGTTCGGCCGGCTGCCGATCGGCGACCCGAGTGACTCCGGCACGTTGGTCGGTCCGCTGATCAACGAGAGGTCGTACCAGGGGATGGTCGCGGCGCTCGAGGAGGCACAGGCCGACGGCGGCGAGCTGATCGTAGGCGGCGGACGACGTCCGGCTGCCGGCTGCCCGGATGCCTACTACGTCGAGCCCGCGATCGTCCGCATGCCCGCCCAGACGGAGCTCGTGCGTCGCGAGACGTTCGCCCCGATCCTCTACGTGATGACCTACCGGGACCTCGAGGACGCGATCGCGCTCCACAACGGCGTTCCCCAAGGACTGTCGTCCAGCATCTTCACCGGCGATCAACGAGAGGCCGAACGCTTCCTTTCCTCCGAGGGCTCCGACTGCGGGATCGTCAACGTCAACATCGGGACCTCCGGCGCCGAGATCGGCGGCGCGTTCGGCGGCGAGAAGTCCACCGGAGGAGGCCGCGAGTCCGGCTCGGATGCCTGGCGCGCCTACATGCGCCGGGCAACCAACACCGTCAATTACTCGGACGAGCTTCCGCTGGCCCAGGGCGTGGAATTTGGGTGAGGTTCGCGCCCTCTTGCTGACGCGTCGGGGATAGAGGCGGTTTTGGCGACCGAGACACAGGAGCAGGTGCTCGAGCGCCACTTCCGCGAGCGGGTGGCCGCGCTCAGCAGCAGTGGGGCTGGCGAGGTGGACCTCGATCAGCCGGTCCGCGACGGCACCCGCCTGACCGGACGGATGGCCCTCGCGTTGTTCGACGCGATGGTGGCAAGCAGGAATCTCGACCTGGCCGCGCGTTATCTGCGCCAGGAGGGCCCCGGCGTCTACACGATCGGATCCGCGGGCCATGAGTCAAACGCAGCGATCGCAGCGGCGCTCAGGCCCACCGATCCGGCGCTCCTCCACTACCGATCGGGCGGGTTCTACTGCGCGCGGGCCCAGCAGGTCCCGGGCTCCACCCCGTTGCGGGACATCCTCCTCGGCCTGGTGGCCGCCGCGGATGAGCCGATCTCCGGCGGGCGACACAAGGTGTTCGGGAACCACGCGCTCGCGGTGATCCCGCAGACCTCGACGGTTGCGTCTCATCTGCCCCGTGCGATGGGGGTCGGGTTCGCGATCGAGCGCGCGCAGCGGATCGGAGTCAGCCCCGCGTGGCCGGCGGACGCGATCGTGGTCTCGTCATTCGGCGATGCTTCGCTCAACCACTCGACTGCCCTGGGAGCGTTGAACGCCGCCGAGTACAACGTGCACCAGGGGCTGCGGATGCCGGTGCTGTTCTGCTGCGAGGACAACGGCTTCGGCATCAGCGTCCGCACGCCTCGCGATTGGGTGAACGAAGCTTGGTCGAATCGGCCACATCTGCGTTATTTCAGCGCCGAGGGGACGGACATCGCAGGCGCGTACGACACGGCCCTGACGGCGGCCGAATACGTACGCAGCTCGCGCCGCCCGGCGTTCTTGCACTTGCGATGCGTTCGCTTCCTCGGTCATGCGGGCTCCGACGCCGAGATCGGCTATCGCAGCCGTGCCGAGATCGGCGAGGACCTCGAGCGCGACCCCCTCGTCCACGCCGCGCGCCTGCTCGCGGAGGCCGGGATCGCCGAGCCCAGCGAGCTACTCGCCAGGTACGACGCAGTTGCAGCGGACGTCCGGCGCCTGGCGGACGACGCAGCCGATCAACGGCGGCTGTCGAGCGCATCAGAGGTGATGGTGCCGATCGCTCGACGACAGCCGGAAGAGGTCGCATCGGACGTGAGCCGGGCGGCGAGCCCAGACGCGAGGGCGAACGCGTTCGGAGGGAAACTTCCAGAGGACGCAGGCCCGCTGACCTTGGCCGAGTCGATCAACGCGACCTTGACCGATGCACTCGCGTCCCGGCCGGAGCTACTGGTGTTCGGCGAGGACGTCGGTCGAAAGGGAGGCGTCTACGGCGTTACCCGTGGACTGCAGCGCCGTTTCGGCATCACCCGCGTGTTCGACACGCTTCTCGACGAACAGACGATCCTCGGCGTCGCGCTCGGTTGCGGCGTCTCCGGCCTGCTTCCGGTTCCCGAGATCCAGTACCTGGCCTACCTGCACAACGCCGAGGATCAGCTCCGAGGCGAGGCCGCGACCTTGCCGTTCTTCTCAAATGGGCAGTACGCCAACCCGATGGTGTTGCGAATCGCCGGATACGGCTACCAAAAAGGCTTCGGCGGCCATTTCCACAACGACGACGCCGTGGCAGTCCTCCGAGACATACCCGGGATCATCGTGGCGTCTCCAGCACGACCGGACGACGCGGCCGCCATGCTCCGCGCCTGCCTGGCAGCAGCATCCGCTGACGGATCGACGTACGTTTTCCTCGAGCCGATCGCGCTCTACCACACCCGTGATCTGCTCAGCCAGGATGACGGCGGCTGGGCCGCGCCGTATGCCCCACCCAGCGAATGGTCGGCCGCTCACGCCCCAATTGGCTCGGCACGAGTACACGGCGATGGCAGCGACCTGACGATCGTCACGTTCGCGAACGGCACGTACATGTCGCTGCGCGTCGCGCAGCGACTCGCCGACGATGGGATCGATGTGCGCGTGGTGGACGTACGCTGGCTTGCGCCACTGCCGATCGCCGACATCCTCCGAGAGGCCGAGGTGACCGGACGCGTGCTGATCGTGGATGAGACGCGCCGGAGCGGCGGGGTCTCCGAGGGCATCGTGGGCGCGCTCGTGGACGCGAGATTCGAGGGGAGGATCTCGCGGGTGACGAGCCAGGACTCATTCATTCCACTGGGGGAAGCCGCTGATCACGTCCTGCTGCAGGAGGAGGAGATCGATGCGGCCGCGCGTGCGCTCGTAGGTGGTCAGGCGACTGGCAGCAGGACTTCGTCACCCACGTCGGCGTGAGGCTCGCGCGCCAGCAGCTGACCCGCTGAGGTCGCGAGGAAGGCGTCTAGCGACACCTCCTCCTGGCGGACGAGGCCCGAGTCCGGCAGCGAGCCCCCGGCGAGCAACTCGACCATCCCCACCGCCCCCGCGGCTGTCGTCCATGCGATGGTGGTCCGGGTGGCGCCGGCGACGAGCCGCGGGCGGTACACGCGGACGAACTCCTCACGGGCCCGGCGTCCCCCGTTGCTTCCTTCCGCCGCCGCGTAGAGGACCACCATGTCGCCCTGGACCGGCGGGTACGCGTCGGCGAGGAGTCGCCCGGCCTCGTGTCGCTGCCGGCCAAGGCCGAGCTCCCGCAGCATGAACCGCATCAGGTGGCGGTGACCCGGATACCGGATCGACTTGTAGTCGAGGCTGTCGACGCGCCCGGCGAACGTTTCGCACATCGTCCCGAGGCCGCCAGAGGTGGTGAACGCCTCGTAGGTCACGCCGTCGATCACGATCGTCTCAAGGTCCGCGAGCGACGGCACCGTTACGAGCTCGCCTCCACGCAGCTGCTCGCAGTCGTTCAGATACTCGTTGACGATCCCGTCAGGAGACCAGTTGCACGCATAGCCGAGCGCATTGTTCGGGGTGCGCGGAAGGGCGCCCACGCGCAGCTGAATCCGATCGACGGTCTCAAAGCCGGCCGCGAGCGCAGCGCCGGCGATGCAGATGAACCCTGGAGCGAGACCGCAGCGCGGCACGAAGACCGTGTTCGAGCTCCGCGCGAGCTCCCTAACCGTGCGCGAGGCGTCGACGTCTTCTGACAGATCCAGGTAATGCGCCCCGGCGGAATGCGCAGCCGTTGCAGTCCGGGCGGTCAGGTAGTAGGGCAGGCAGCAGATGACCGCGTCGACCTCCGCGAACACCTTCTCGAGCGCAGCGGCATCGCTGACGTCCATGACCGACGCGCGCTCACCGGCCACCCTGCTCTCGTCGGCGTCGACTTCCCGCACCTCGAACCCGCGCTCGACAAGCATGTCTGCGATCAGCCGGCCGACATTGCCGAGGCCGACGACTGCGATCCGTTCGACGCGTGAGTGGAGGGCGGGCAGCGAATCCATGCTTGGAGTGACTTCTAGCAGTGCGCACCATCCGACCGCGGTCCCCGGTGCCAAAGCGAATGTGATCGGCCTGCTCTGCGACGGCCAAGGACCGGAAGTCAAGGTGCCCGGCCTGAGCGGCCCGCGCGGACTACTGGGAGCTACGTTGCCCATGCTCCGGGACACACCCGGATTCCCAACCCGCCGGCGGCCTGCGCATGTGCCGCCGGTGGGTGCTTCTCGGCCGAAGCCGCGGCGCTAGTCCAGGTCTTCGATCTCGCCCTGGTATTGGGCCATGCCCCGAGCGATGCCCTCGCCGATCGCGGCGTCGATGAGACCTTGGGAGTCGATGATCAGGTCGGCCCGCGCGATGCGGCGCTGGAACTCCTCGTCGGCACGTAGCGCGCTGACCTGATCCTCGCTGCCGCGAAGCAGTGCAAAGCCCTGCAAGTCGCCACCGTGGGGCGTCAGCAGTACCACCTCGAAGTCCTCGATCTTGCCGTCACCTTGGAGCCCGCCCCAGTATTCGACGCTCTCGTTGAATACCTGGAGGGCCCGCTTTTCGCGTCCGCGCACGACTTGGCCCCATCCGATGAATAGTGCAGCGTCAGCCATCCGGCTCTCCTCTCCTAATCGACCTTCTCGACCCTACCCTCCGCCCCGGTACGCGGCAAACGGATGCGCGAGAACCTCGACGTCTTCGACTTCGAGCTCAGCAACGAGCAGATGGCACACATCGCCGAGCTGGACCCGGGCGCAGCCCATTCGTACCCGGCACGGGATCGGATCACCCGGTGGAGCGCCTCGGCCTCCTCACCTCCTCCAAGGAGCTATCGCGGTCGCGTGACAGCAGAGGAACTGCTACCCATGGCGCTACGGTCGAGGTGTGCCCGATACCGCCCCCGAGCTGGACCTGAAAGCGATCGAGCACGATCTCCGATCTCGCCTCGCCGAGACGCAGGAGCGGATCGCCGAGCTGACCAAGCCGCCGGAGGTCAGCGCCGACATCGGCTTCGGCAAGCGCATAGGCGACGGCACCAACGAGGCGGTTTCCCGCTTCACCGAGATCGGCGTCGCCAACGACCTCCACGCGATCGAGGAACGGATCAAGCGCGCGCTGGAGAAGCTCGAGGACGGCACCTACGGCACGTGTGACGCGTGCGGAGGAAACATCATCGCGGGCCGCCTACGGGCCGCGCCCGAGAGCGCCCTATGTACTCGGTGCGCCCAAGGTGGGCGCTAGCGCCCCCGCACGGCGCAGGTTCGCGACGTACTGCTCAAGTGCGTTGGTGGCCTTGCGCCCCCAGGCCGGACGGGAGATACTGCCGGCGTGTCGCAGGATGAGTACCTGCTGGCCAACCAACGCTCGGAGCTGGAGCGCCTGCAGCTGCAATCACAGGTGTGGGAGCCCGCCGGGCGGCAGCTCCTTTCGAAGATCGACAGAGGGTCAGGCGGGCGCGCCCTGGACGTTGGCTGCGGCGCCCTGGGCTGGCTTCGGATTCTCGGCGAGTGGGTCGGCGCCTCCGGCCAGGTCGTAGGCGGGGACATCGACGAGCGCCTGCTCGCAGCGGCTCGTTCATTTCTCGAGGCAGAAGGAATCTCCAACGTAGAGCTCGTCGTCGATGATCTGTTCAACAGCAAGCTCGAGCCGCACTCCTTCGATCTCGTCCATGCCCGATACCTGATCGCTCCGCTCGGCCGCGACCACGAGCAGGTGGCCTCACACCAGCGGTTGGTGCGGCCCGGTGGCTCACTGGTTCTGGAGGAGTGGGATCTGGGCTCGTGGCACTTCAATCCGCCCGCTCCCGCAGCCGAGCGATTGATCCGATTGCTTTCCGAGATCTTTGCCGACCTGGGCGGCGAGGCGGGCCGCGGACTTCCGGAACTACTCCGCGAAATCGGCATTGAGGATCCCGAAATTGACGCGCACGTCGTCGCGCTCAAACCCGGACACCCCTATTTGGGTCTGCCGGTTCAGTTCAGCGCCGCGCTCGAGTCGCGGCTACTTGAGACTTTGAGCGAGGACGAGCTTGTCTCGCTACGCCGCGAGGCCGAGACCGAGTTGGCCGAGCCGGGCAGATGGGGCACGACCTTCACCCTGATCCAGAGTTGGGGGATGCTCGAAGCCTGAGACCCCCCTGGTCGCTTCTCATCCAAAGCGCCAGAAATGCATGCGGCCGGCTATCAGCCGCCCGCGTAAGCGATCACGAAATCCGTGAGTACCCGCTTTCAATGCAAAGCGCATATCTCAGAGGCGCCCTTTCACGATTGGTTCATCGCCGCCACCTAGCGTCGCCCGCGAAGCATTCACGACCCGAATGGAGGCTCGCGATGAAGCTAATAGGCCGAATTTCCATGATCCTCTTCGCGGTGGCATGCGTGTACGCCGGAGCGCAGTCGTCCGGCGGGTCGGCAGCGCGGGCCGCGGGCTCACAGAAGCCGGTGCCCTTGAAGGAAGCGAAGCTCAACATCGAGCACAACGCGACCGACCGCGACACCGGCTTTCAGGGATTCGTCGACAGCGAGGGCTGGCGGCGCCTCGATGCGCGCGGACCGGACGGACGGGTGCTCAGATTCCAGGGGCTCGGATCGCTCGGTGAGCTGGGCCTGACCGAGCTCTTCTTCGAGACGGTCGAGCCCGAGAACGCGGACGTGCCGATCCGGCGCATGCTCGCGAAGCTGCCGGAAGGGCGCTACACGTTCTCCGGGCCCGGACAGGAGAACGGCGAGGCCACCGGGCCGACCGTCGGTAAGGCGTTGCTCACCCACGAGATCCCGAGGGGGCCGCGATTGGTGTCGCCCGCCGAGGGCGCAACCGTCCCGACCCACGGCGTCGTCGCCGACTGGGAACCGGTGTCGAAGACGATCACCGGCGATCCGACGAAGATCATCTCGTACCAGCTGATCATCGAGCAGGACGTCGAGCCCCACCGCCACATGATCGGGACGCTCGGCAGCCTCAGCATGTACCTGCCGCGCTCGGTCACGGAGAGCGACGTGCCCGACGGCTTCCTCGAGCCGGGCACCGACTACAACTGGGAGGTGCTGGCAATCGAGCGGAGCGGCAACCAGACGCTGTCGTCCGGCTCGTTCACGACCGAGGGATAGGTCGGCCAAACGCTCATGCGCTTCGGCGCACCGGCCAAACGAAAGGAAGCCCGCTCTGTGAGCGGGCTTCCGACGTTTCGCGGGGTCGAGCGACAAGTCAGCCGAAAGTTCCGCTTTGCATGGAAAGCAGCACTTCTGCTTTTCACGCGAAAGCGCTAGCGCCTCGACGGTCGGGTGGCGTCCCAGAAGCGCTGTAAATGGCTGCGGTGCTATCAAGGCGACGGCGGAGGTTCCCTCAAGTCCCGCACACCGGCCGGGCGAGTTCTGCCGATTCGACCTCTGGCAGTCATCGCGGGAGATCGTGGTCGGCTTCGGCCAGACGCTCGTCCCCGGTCGGCTTGACCCAGGCCCGATTGGCGCACAACGCGGCTGTTAGAGGCCGTCGACTCCGTAGACGTCGCCGGTAACCGACACGACGTATGCGGTCTTTCCGACGAACTCCACCGAGGTGGGCCGGTCCAGCACGAGTTCCTTGCCGCGGCGGAGCAGGACCGGCGTTAGGTCGCCGTGACGTCCCACGATGACCAACCGGCCCGTGTCCGGCTTGGCCCGGGAGCCCTCACCGACGCCATCCCACTCACCTTGTGAAAGTCCGTAGAGCTTGCCGTGCGGTCCCCGCTCGACGTCGATCAGCATCCTCGCCCCGCTGGCTACCTCGCGCGGCTCCCGTCCCGCGCGCAGGGCGACGACTTTGCCGTCCTCGGGGGGGTGGGGGATCGGGCCCATTTGGGTGACGAAGACGCGGCCGAAGGCCTTCTCCAGTCCGGTCGGCACCACGTTCCCGAAGGTGGCGAACTCGTTGATCGAACCGTGCCGGTCGACCCGCAGCACCCGGTTGTGGTGCCCATCGGTCACCAGGAACCCGCCGCGGTAGCGCTCCAGCGCGAAGTGCACGCCCGTGTCGACGAAGAACGCCGGCTCCGGCGGGTTGTCCACCGACCATTGGCCGAGATCGGCGACGAGCGTGCTCGAGCCGTCGCGTTCGATCCGGTAGAGGCCGTTCACTGCCTCCGGATCACCGAACGGTTCATCGAAGATCGTGCCGCTCACGAGCGTGACGAGCACGTACGCCCTGCGACCCGCGAAGGCCACGTCGACCGCTCCCCCGATGTCGACACCCGGAAACGCCTTCGGTGGCAGGCCATCGGCGTACGTGGCCACTCGTCCGGAGCGGCGGTCGATGCGCAGCACCGCGCCGGCCACGCCGTCCGTGACATAGAGCGCCTTGCCGGGACCGATCGTGCTCCCTACGACGAAGTCGTCGCTCCCGAACTCAGCCAGTGGCGTCACCTCCGGACCTCTCCGGTCGTGAGCGCTGACCGCCGGCACGGCCACCGCGGCCGCCAGTCCAACTGCGGCGATGAACAGAGCAGTCCGACGCACGACAGCCATAAGTCGCCCCTTCGTCGTAGATCGCGCAGCACGTTTGTGCTGAACATCACGACCCTACGCCCGCAGATGACGAAGTCAAGGTCGGCCACCCCGTCGCCGTTTAGCCGGGACGAGAAGCGGGCTAAGTCGCTTCGCATTGAAAGCGCATACCTCACGCTCGCGGGATACTGCGCAGGGATGTCGGAGGAGAACGTCGAGGCGACACGCAGGAGCATCGAGGCCTACCGCCGCGGCGACTACGCAGGCGCTACGGCCCACCTTGCTTCCGATGTCGTCTGGGCTGTCGGCCAGGAAGGGCCAGCGCACGGCCCGGCTGCCGTCCAAGAGATGTGGGAGCGCTGGGACGGTGACTGGGATGACCTCGAGACCGTGATCGAGGAAGTCATCGATGCGGGAGACGCGGTGATCATGGGCGTCAGCTATCGGGGTCGGGGGCGCGCCAGCGGCGTCGAGGTCAACGACCGCGTGTATGAAGTCCACACCTTCCGTGACGGCCGATGCATTCGCAAGGTCGACTTCCGCGAGCGGGCTGCCGCCCTCGAAGCCGCCGGGCTATCGGAGTAGGCGCTTTGGACGAGGAGCGCGATGGTGGGCGGCCTAGCGTCCTAGTCCAGCAACCCGCTTCGAAGCCTCGTTGGGATCAACGTACGACCGCGGCCTCGAAATCAGCCACGAATGACGAATGGAGGCCGGGCGACCGGCCTCCATTCGCTGTAGGTGCCGCGTCCAGGCGGCGACCCCGCCGTGTATCAGCCCGGGCTCGGGGCAACGTGCCTGCGACTGCGAATCGCAAGGCCGCCCACGCCCAACAGTGCGATGATGCCGAGAGCGCCACCAGCGCCGATCGCCGCATCGCCCCAGTCAAAGCCGCTGGCTGCAGCGGCGGCTGGCGACTCGCTGCTCACGTCAGCGACAAATGGAACCGCCGCGGATCCGTCCCGACGCACCACGACCGCGTTCTCCTGCGGCGTGGGCGGCGTCGAAGCGGAAGGTGGCCCCGCGAGATCGTCGCCAGTGGACGAGAAGCCGGCTGCGGCGCCCGGAACTGCGAGGGCGGTCGCAGTTACCCCGACCGCCAGCGCACCAATAGCGCGCCGCCTGAGCCTGTTCGGGACTTGGATGGTGTCTTCCTGTGCCATCACTACCTCCTCTCGCAGCGACGTTAAGCGCGGCTGCGCAGGTTGTCCGTGACGATCCGCACATGCGGCACGAGTGTGTGATTGGGCCCACACGTCCATACGTTGCGCAACGGAGTGGGTCGGTCGCACGCGCAACTTCGATGATCGCGTCGCAGCCCTCGAAGTCGCCGGGCCTGGGGGAGTAGCGGAGATAGCCGCTTAGGACGAGAAGCGGCTAACCGCTTTGCATGGAAAGCAGCGTTTTGATCAGGCGCTCGCTTCTCGCGCATTGCGGTGCGTCGGCAGTCCTGCGACCAACCTCCGCCGCCCGACGATGAGTTTTCGTCTCGCGATCGGTCTCTAGCTGTGGCAGAGCAACCTGCAGAAGGAAGGAGACCCATGCTGATCTACTCGTTGAGCCTCTCGGTGGACGGCTTTATCGCCGACCGTGAGGGCGCGTTCAACTGGTCGGCGGCGCCCAACGAGGACCTTTTTCGTTTCCAGGTCACGCAGACGGGGGAGCTTGGGAGCTTTCTGTTGGGCCGCAGGCTCTACGAGACGATGCTGGTGTGGGAGACGGATCCGTCGATGCGCGACAGCGAGCTCGACGCCGCGTTCGCCGACGCCTGGTGCGCGATCCCGAAGATCGTCTTCAGCCACACGCTCGACAGCGTCCAAGGCAACGCCCGGCTCGCCGAGGCGTCGCTGGCCGAGGAAGCCGCTGCGGCGCTCGCCGCGACCGACAAGGACGTCGGGATCGGCGGCGCCGGCCTCGCCGCGGCCGCGATCGAGCTCGGTCTTGTCGATGAGCTGCGCATGTACCGCTATCCCGTCGTCGTCGGTGGCGGCACGCCGTTCCTGCCGCCGGTCACCGAAGACGTTCGGCTAGACCTGATCGAGACCAGGACGTTCGGCTCGCGCGTGATCTACGAGCGCTACGGGCGTGCCGGGCGTAGGACGAAGAGCAGCAGCAAGGACGCGCCCTGATCTGACGCCCGCAACCGCGTTGAAAGCGGGAGCCGAGCTGATAGCCACCAGGCACGCCGAAACTGCCGCTTCGGACGAGAAGCGGCGATTTCGCTTTGCGAGGGAAGCGGAACACCGCGGTCTGGCGTAGCCGCGCAGAGATCTTGCTCAGGAATACTCGGCGCTGAGAGCGAGGGCGATCGCCTCATCGAAGCCCATCGCGGCACCGTCCGCATACGCCTCGCTCCAGGTCGCGCCAAGTCCGTTGCGAGCGGACTCGAAGAAACGCTCCTCGAACTGGCTCTCCACGTCGGCGTCGCCGATCGAGTCTGCGGCCAACGCTGCGCCCAGCAGCGTCGCCCCACGCTTCGCATCGCCGGTCTCGATTGCGATCGCCGCCACACCGGCGAGGCCTTCGGTTGCGTGCCCGGTCCAGACATGCTCGCGACACAGGTGAAGCTCCTCCTCGAAGGCGCCGCGGGCGCGGTCCAGATCACCGGTGAACAGCGCCGCCAAACCGAGATTGCCGTAGACGAAGGCCAGAATCATCGGATCATCGCGCCGGCGGGCAACCGGAACCGCCCGTTCACTCAGCTCGAGCGCCCGCGCCGGACGCCCCTCCTTGATCGCGTTGTATGCCGCGTTCGTGTACAGAAAGGCAAGCAGTCGAGAGCTGCCGATTGCGCTCGCCGCCGCCGCGGCCCGCTCGAGCGCGGCCGCACCTTCCTCGACGGCCAGCGAGAGGGCCTGCTCCCAGAGGGCCACGGCGATGAGCCTGTCGTCGCCTGCGTCGCACGCGAGGGCCAGCGCTTCATCGGCGAGTTCCTGCCGGCGACGCTGCGGCAGGCTCTCGTCCGCCTCCGAGTCGGCGAGAACCACCAGCGTGGCGGCGATACAAGCCGGGTCTTCGGTCTCCCGCGACAGGGTCAGAGCGTCCTCCCCCAGCTCCTTCAGTTCCTCCTTCGAGCCCTCTCTGGATCCATGCGGGCCGAGGAGACGCACCTGCGCTCGTCGCGCCCGGGCCCGGTCTGCGGTCGGAGCGTCGTCGCCGGCAGCGGCAAGGGCCGCTTCGAGCCATCCGAGGCCTTCGGAGTATCGGGCGCGGATATCCCAGAAGAGCTCGAGCATCCCTGCCAGACGCAACGCGAGCGTCGGATCGCCGTGGTGGAGACTCCACTCGAGAGCCGTCCGTAGGTTGTCGATCTCGACGTCGAGCTTGAGTAGCCACTTGGTCTCACTGCCGGTGAAGAGCTCAGGCTCGGCGCGCTCGGCGAGCCGGAGGTAGTGACGGCAATGTCGGGCGCGTGTTTGGCTGGCCTCGTCGTCCTCCGCCAGGCGCGCCAGGGCGTACCCGCGGACGGTTTCCAGCATCGTCAGCCGGGCCTCTTTGCCAGTGCCCTCACGGCGTAGTAGCTGCTTGTCCACCAAGCCCTGCAGTGCATCGAGCTCGGCGGCCGTGACCGCCTGGGCGGCCTCGAACGTGGCCCCACCGGCAAATACCGCGAATCGGGCAAAAGCCCGAGCCTCCTCGGAGGTCAACAGGCGATGACTCCAGTCGATCGTGGCGCGAAGCGTGCGCTGGCGGTCCGGGGCGTCGCGCGGGCCTTCCGCCAGGACGTCCAGCGCGTCGGCGAGTCGCGCGCTGAGCTCCTCGAGGTCGAGCATCGTCGTTCGAACCGCGGCGAGCTCGAGCGCAAGCGGGAGACCGTCGAGCCGACGGCAGATCTCGGCGATCGTGCCGGCGTTCTCGTCGGTCGAATCGAAGGACGGGTCGTGGCTTCGCACGCGGTCGACAAACAGAGACCCGGCCGAGGATTCCTCAACGGCGACCACCTGCGGCGCGGTCGGGATCTGCAGGGGTGAGACCGGGTAGCACTGCTCCGCCGTCAGTCGCAGGGGCTCCCGGCTCGTGGCCAGCACGGTCAGGGCCTCACCCGCACGGACCAGATCGCCGATATCCGGGGCCGCGGTCAGAAGGTGCTCGCAGTTATCCACAACCAGGAGTCCACGCTTCCTCGCGAGGAAGCGCTCCAGAGCCTCCTTGGCCGTCTCCCCCTCGAGGGGCGTGACCTCCATGGCCTGCGCGATCGCACCCGCAACGTGCTCCGGCTTCGCAGTCGCAGCCAGCGAAGCGAACCAGGCGCCGTCGGCCAGGTCGGGTTCCAGCTCACGCGCCGCCTCGAGAGCCAGACGCGTCTTGCCCACGCCACCGGGCCCGACGAGTGTGACCAGCCTGACGTCGTCGCGGCGCAACAGAGCGGCAACGGCAAGCAGGTCCGTCTCGCGGCCGAACGTCCTTGTCGAGGGCGTCGGCAGCTGACTGCCGCGCGCCGCGACAGGGATCTGCAGGATGGCGTCGTGTCTGAGGATCGCCTGCTCGAGCGCCTGCAACTCGGGTGTGGGCTCCACGCCGAGCTCGTCGACAAGGCGGGTCCGCGCGGCGCGGTAGGCCTCGAGCGCCTCGGCTTGGCGGCCGGCCCGGTAGAGGGCGACAACGCGCTGACGGTGCAGTCGCTCTCGAAGCGGATGCTCGTCCACCAGCGCCTCGAGCTCAGCGGCCAACTCCGCGTCTCGCCCGGATTCGAGGTCGGCGTCGAATCGATCCTCAAGCGCGGCGAGTCGCAGCTCCTCGAGGCGGTGAATCTCGGGCTGCGCGAAGGCCTCAAACCTCAGGTCAGCGAGCGGCGGCCCGCGCCAAAGCTCCAGCGCCGCCCGCATCAGGCCGGCGGCGCGCTCCGGGTCGTCTACCGCGAGCGCCCGGCGACCTTGTTCGGCGAGTGTCTCGAAGCGCTCGAGGTCAAGCTCACCGGGCGCGACCCGGAGCATGTAGCCGTTGGGCCGCGTGACGATCCGGCCGTCTGCAGCTCCAAGGGCTTTGCGGAGCCGGGAGACGTACGCCTGCAGCGTCTTTCTGGATGTCGCGGGCGCCCGTTCCCCCCAGAGCAGCTCGAGCAAGGTGTCGGTGGCGACGGGCTCGTTCGCCCGGAGCAGGAGTATCGCCAGCAGGGCGCGCTGCTTGCCGCTGCCGATGGAGTACGACCGCCCATCGGCAATGACCTCCAGCGGCCCGAGGATCCGGAAATCCATCGAATCCTTACCTCCAGCCCAACGTACACCCGCCCGCGAAGCCCTGCAAGCGCCTGTTGGCGAAGCGCAGCCGAAACGCAACCGGTGTCTCGGAACCTGCTGCTGACAACCGGCACCGGAGTCTCGTCTCGTAGGGAGGCCTGTTCCGAGCCAAGATCACGAAGGAGGCCTCACCATGAGGGCTCATATCACCAACAGCAGCATCTCGACGCCACGGCCGCGGTCCCCGCACCCTCGCGTGGTCGCGTTGGCCCTCGTCATGGGTGCACTCGCGATCCCGACGAGCGCGAGTGCGTCTTACGGATTCGTCGCGGATCAGGGTCCCGTCCCGGACAAGGGCTCGACCGGTTCGGGCCCGCTCGTGTCCCCAGACCACAGCTCGCTGGACGCTTCGTTGGCGCCGTTGGCGCCGACTGGTGGCTCGCGCGGGCCTGAGTTCATTGCGACAACCACATCGCCTGTCGCGGGTGGCGACGAGTTCGATTGGGCCGACGCCGCGCTCGGCGCCGGAATCGCGGGGGCGCTCGTAGCGTTCGCCGGCGGCGCTCTGTTGGCTTTCCGCAGGCACCCGGAAGTGTCGCCGCGCGCTTCGGTTGGCTGAGGTCAACAGAAAGGGATGGGCGAGGAGGGCGCGCACGTCGCTCTCCGCGCCCATCCTGATTCAAGAGAGGTCAACCGGGCCGCTCCAGGCCCCTGAGGCCTCGCGGATGCACCTCCAGCAGGAGCGATAGCCGGCGGCGATCTCACGTGCTACTCGGTATCCGGTCACTCCTGCGACATACGCAGTCTCGAATGGGATGTGGACTGAGATAGCCGCTTAGGACGAGAAGCGGCTAGTCGCGTTGCATGGAAAGCAGCACGAATCACCGGCGCTTCTCCGTCTCGCGCGCAGCGAGAGGCGGTGGCGGCTCGAAGGCGCCGCGTTACGCGTATCAACGTGCAGACCGATACGCTGGGCCCATGCGGACGAACCTGTCCGTTGAGGACTTGGGCACCTTCCTCGACGAGCCGCGGGTGGCGGTGTTGGCCACCCTCAGGGTCGACGGAACCGTCTTGCTCTCTCCCGTCTACCACGAATGGCGCAAGGGCGCATTCAACGTGGTGATCGAGGCGCAGAATGTGAAGGCTCGGCATCTGCGGCGCGACCCCAGAGCGACGATCTTGGTGGCCGAGTCCGAACCGCCGCTGCGTGGCGTCGAGGTCCGAGGCTCGGCACAGTTCATCGACGACGGCGTCACCGAAACGACGCGCCGCATCGTTGCCAGGTACGGCGATGAGGAAGCCGAGGATGACGCGGAGGCCCGCCGAGGCGCGGATGTCATCGTCCGGCTCGAGCCCGACCACATCCGGATCTGGGATTTCGCCGACGAGTTCGACGCCGGCTAGGGCCGGGACAGCCGACGCGTGTGCCCCACGCGGTTTCCCATCCCCGGCAGGGCACTGTGACCGCATCCGCAACTCGCGCAATGGAGCGATGAGCGAGTCGCCACGGCCCTGCTGGTGGTGTCCGTTGCGAGTGGCTCGGTGATGAGATGCTCAAGACGACCTGAGGCGGAACAATGGAGGACCGATGGCCACAGCCGCCGACATATCCGAGCTACTCGCCACCCACCCGCGGCCGAGCGAGGTCGACCGCGAGGCGCTCGCCCGATGCATCGCCGAGTGCTACGACTGCGCCCGCAGCTGCACGATCTGCGTGGACGCCAACCTCGCCGAGGAAGACGTCGCTGAGATGCGGCGGTGCATTCGCCTCTGCCTGGACTGCGCCGACGTCTGCATCGCGACCGGACGCGCGGTCAGCCGCCAGACGGAATACGAGCCGGAGACCGCGCGGGCGGAGGTCGAGAGCTGCCGGCAATCCTGCTCGACCTGCGCCGAGGAGTGCGAGCGCCACGCCCAGCATCATGAGCATTGCCGGCTCTGCGCTGAAGGCTGCCGCCGTTGCGAGGCAGCCTGCACCGCCCTACTCGAAGCGATCTGAGTTCTCGCCCCTTGCGAACCCAAAGTGGCGAGGTAGGCTGGCCACGGCGGGCCATCTCAAGATCAAGGAGGAAACATGGAGAGCACCCGCAGCAGCTCGCAGCCGACGATCGTCCTCGTCCACGGAGCCTGGGGGGATGCCACTGGATTCGATGGCGTCATCCGCATCCTGCACGATCAGGGCTACCGCGCCATTGGCTTTGCGAACCCGCTGCGAGGGCTACAAGGCGACGCGCAGTACCTCGCTGACCTGCTGAAGACGATCGAGGGGCCAATCGTCCTGGTCGGTCACTCCTACGGCGGAGCGGTCATCACGAATGCCGCTAGTGGCAACGACCAGGTGGTTGGACTCGTGTATCTCGCCGGGTGGGCTCTGGATGAAGGGGAGAGCATCGGGCAGCTCTTGGAGCTAAACGAGGGCAGCCTGGTTCCGACCGCGCTGCGGGAAGTCCCGTTTACGAACCCCGACGGCTCTGAAGGCGTGGATCTCTATCTCGACCAGGACGCCTTTCCCGAGGTCTTCGCCGGAGACGTTGACGACGACACGGCGCGCGTGATGGCGGCCGCCCTGCGCCCCTGGAGTGCCGCGGCACTCGGCGCGGAGTCGGGACCACCGGCCTGGAAGTCGGTCCCTTCGTGGTATCTGCTCGGCACCGAGGACAAGGCGATCCCACCGGCGACGCAGCGCTACATGGCAGAGCGCGCAAAGGCAACGATCGAGGAGGCCCCGGCGTCGCACGCCTCGATGGTGTCGCAGCCCGAAGCCGCGGCGAAGCTGGTTATCGCGGCAGTGCGTGCGAACGTCGGCGCGACTGCATAGGCGCGCCAAGAACCCCATCGATCTGAAGCCCTGGCGAAACCCGGGCTTCGGCCGTGGCCACAACCTGTCGACCCTGGTGTGGAAGAAGGATGGCCAGCATCTATTCCGCTTCGGACGAGAAGCGGCTATTTCGCTTCGCATGGAAAGCGCAACATTCCGCGAGATACTCCGCGGGCGATGTCGCAGGAGAGCGTGGAGGCTTTCAAGCGCGGACTCGAGGCGGGCAACCGCGGAGACGTCGAAACGCTGCTGGAGGAGCTCGATCCCGAGGTGGAGTGGCACTCGGCACTCCACGCGTTGCTGGGAGGGGAACAGACCGTGTTTCGGGGGCACGACGGCGTCCGCGAGATGCTCCGCGACCTCAACGAGGCCTTCTCCGAGATCCACATCGAGATCTCGGAGATCCGGGATCTGGGAGACGGACTCGTCGCAATCGGCCGCAACCGCACACGTGGCAAGGAAAGCGGCGTCGAGACTGAGACTCCCTTGGCCCTCGTGACCGAGGTCAAGAATGGCAAGACGATTTCGATTCGGGCTTTTCTCGATCACAAACAGGCCCTCCAGGCCGCCGGGCTGTCGGAGTAGCGCGGGAAGTACCGCTTAGGACGAGAAGCGCCTAAGTCGCTCCGCATGGAAAGCAGTACGAAACCCGGTGTCTTCATTCACGCATAGCGATATCGGCACGCACACCGTCTCGGATGGGCTGAGCGCGGCACGCCGCGGATACTCAAGCCTGCTCGGCTAGTCAACGCGCTCGAGCACGATGACCGGGATCTCCCTCTCGGTCCGCCGCTGGTACTCGTCGTAGGGCGGGTAGTAGCCGGCCATGGTGCGCCACAGCTCCGGCCGTTCCTCGGGAGTCGCGTCCCGCGCCCGGGACTTGAACCTCTCGCCCTTGATCTGCACCTCGACGTCGGGGTCGGCCTCCAGGTTGAGGTACCAGGGCGGGTGCGCAGGCGCGCCGCCGTTGGAGGCGATCAGCACCACGTCGTCGCCGCGGCGGCCGTAGAGCAGCGGCGTGGTTCGCTTCTCGCCCGACTTGCGGCCGGTGGTGGTCAGCAACAACACGAGGGCCTCGCGCCAGTAGTGGCCCTCCTCGCCGTCGGTGGCGCGGTAGCGCTCGACGTGCTCCTGGCCGTAGAGCTCGGGCATGACGCGATCATCGCAGGCGACCGATCGCGGCTTGGCGGGACGAAAACGGCTAGCTGTGCTGACCCCACCGCCAGCGTCTGCGGTCCCGGCTGCACGGAGAAGCGCACCAGGCGAGGTGGCGCCAGCGAGCTCGACTTTTCGCGCTAGAGCACAGCATGGGTACTCAAACGGGAGAACTCGAAGCCATAGACGCTTCGGACGAGAAGCGGCTATTTCGCTTCGCATGGAAAGCGGCACATTCTGCGAGATACTGAGCGAGCGATGTCGGAGGAGCACATGGAGATCGTGCGGCGCATCTACGACGAGGGGCTAATCGATCGAGATCCTGAGAAATGGCTCCTCGAACTGGCCACCCCGGAAGTCGAATACGTGAATCCCCAGTATGCAGTCGAACCGGGCGTTCGCCGTGGACCCGACGCGGTCATACGAGCGATGCGCGGTTTTGCCGAGGTCTGGGAGAACTTCCGGCACGAGCTCCACGAGCTATTCGACGGTGGCGAGGTCGTGGTTGCCTCCGTTAGCTGGTACACGCGCAGCCGAGGAAGCGACAGCGAGCTTGTGCAGGAGGAAGCCCATACCTGGGGTCTCCGACAGGGCAGGATCACGCGGTTCGAGTGGGGTAAGGATCTCGGAACGGCGCTCAAAGCCGCCGGCATGCGGGAGTCGGCGAGTTAGCGATACTGGACGATGCCGGCGCGAGGAATACACCACGTTGATTTGGCCGTCACAGACGTTGAGCGGTCGCTCGCCTTTTACCTCGAGCTGCTCGGGCCGCTCGGATACACCGAGGAGGTCAGGTATCCGACCTACAGAGGCACGGAGGAGGTCGTCTACCTGGTGCGACAAGCAGCCGGTGACGGCGGGCCGGAGGTGAACTACTTCGGCGGTGTCGGCCTGCGTCCAGCGGACGGTGGCACTCACCGCTACTACAACGTCGGCATCGAGCACTTCGCCGTCGAAGTTGACCGGCAAGAGGAGGTTGATGAGACGCACGCACGCTGCCTCGCAAGCGGCGCAAGCGTTCACTTCCCGCCCGAGGAGGATCGTGACCTGCCCGGCTACTACGCGTTCTTCGTATTCGACCCCGATGGGATTCGGGTCGAAGTGTTCTGCTGGCCGCGCTGAGCGAATCCGACCGCTCCACAGACGGCAACATCGGCCGGCGCAAGCTACGCCGACTCTGGAAGCCCGGTGCCGACAGGAACGACGGCTAAAGGCGTTCGCAGTAGGCGTACGAGGTGATCTCGATCGGAGCTCCGATGTTGCCGTAGAACCCCGACACCTTCCATCCGCGTCTGCCGACTCGCTTGGACGCCATGAACCTCGGCGTTGCTGACCCGGAGTCGTCGGGGCTGCCGAAGCCGCCGGCTACGACGCGCTCACCGCGCTTGCAGCGGGCCGTGACGGCGTCAAACGGAGTGTTCGGAGGGACGTCGCTGAGTGTGGTGCTGACGCTGCGCGCCTTCGGCTTTCGAGCCTTGTCGCAGGACGCCGTGGCGGTCAGTTCGCCCGCCTCATTTCCATCGCTGAAAGCCGATGCCTCCCACTTGCGCTTGCCCGCCCGCCGCGATTCGGAGACGTAGAGGACGGGAGTGTCTCCCACGGTGTCGATCGGCGATGCCTCGATACCACCGGAGATCACCTTCGTGCCGCGGGGACATTTCGCGGTCGCGGTGACGAACTGGCCCACCGGCGCCGGAACGGTGGTCCTCACGGCGCGGAGGGTCTGGTCGCGACAGTAAGCGAACGATGTCAGGTCACCAGCGGCGTTCCCGTCGTTGAACCCCGAGCTCGTCCATGAACGCCGTCCGGAGCGCTGGGAGGCGTCGAGTTCGATGAAGGGAAAGTTCACCGGCGGGTCCGAGAACTCGCTCGCGAACCCTCCTGAGACCACCCTGGTGCCCGCAGGACATGTTGCCCCGACCGAACCATTCTGCTCGACCGCCAGCTCCTCGCTCTCCGATACCGCTTGCAGTCGCTCCCTGGCCTCCGCCGCGGCAACGACCGCAGCGAAGCCGACGACCGCGACGATCGCCGCGACGACAGATTTCTTCATCGCCCCCCCTTGTCGAGGTCGCCGGGAACCTCCTGTTCCGCGGCCGGCACGTTTGTGCTGAACATCGCGACCCTACGCCCGCGCATGGCGAAGTCAAGGTCGTTGGCCTACCCGTCGCCGTTTAGCCAGTTCGATCACGCGCGCTAGAGCGACTCCGTTCTCGCCTCTTCAGCCGAAGCGATCGGTGTCGCCTCGCCTCGCCCCACGCGGGTCGGCGAAATAACCGCGTCGAGATCGCGGCGGGACGTGCGCCGCCTCGACGCGATGCGGCCGGTCGACTAGCTCATAGGCCGCGCAGGAACTCGTACCCAATCCTGGCCGTGGTCAAGGGGTGTGGCTGGGAGTCGCGCTCGACGACGAAGCGCTTGTTGCGCGTCTTGCCCGCCGTGGCGATCATCTCTTCGAGCGGCACCACTCCCTCGCCGGGGTCGGCGAAGACGTCGCAGTCGCAGCCCGGCGCGGCCTCCGGAGACTGGTCCTTGACGTGGAAGCTGATGAACCGTTCGGGCATCGCGGTCAGTAGCTCCCTCCAGGGGCCCCCTCCGAAGTAGATCCACATGAGGTCCATCTGGAAGAACACGCTCTTCGGGTCGGTTCCCTCGAGGAGCACCGTGTAGACGGGCCGGCCGTCGGCGCGCTGGTTCGTGAATTCGAAGTCGTGGTTGTGGTAGAAGAACCGCAGCCCGTACTCGCGGGCGATCGCCGCCGCCCGGTTGAGCTGCCCCGCGACGATCCCGAAGAACTCCTCCGTGTACGGGCCGGGGAACCACGCGAAGCCCGTCTGCGCCTGGCCGAGGGTCACCGCCCGCTCCAGTTGCGCGCGGTAGCTCGCCTCGTCGAAGTTGTTCACGTCCCAGCCGTCGTGGCCCGAGTATGCGCGGATGCCAACCTCATCGAGGAGCGCCCGCAGGCTCGTGGCGGTGTGGCCGGGGGGGATGCCCGCCAGCTCGATCTGGCGGTAGCCGATGTCGTAAAGGGCGCGCAGCGTGCCCTCGGGGTCGGCGGCGAACATATCGCGCACCGACCACATCTGAATCGAGATGTGTCCCTTCGGGACTCGGCCACCGAACGCCGTGCCGGGAGCCCAGGCGCCGGAAGTCGCGAGCGCCGCAGCACTCCCTGCCGTCGCGCCAAGGAACCGCCTCCGATTCAGCCGGATCTCGGTCATAACGCATCTCCTCACTCCCCCCTGCGGAGCTTGTGCGAAACGCAAACTACCACGGTGGGCGCGATGACGCTTTCGCCCGACCAGAGCGAGGCCTGAGACGAACGGACCTAGAATGGCGTCGTGTCGGCTTACCGTGCGCAGGCCTACCTAGATGCGCCGCTCCAGGAGGTCTGGGCGTTGGTCGGCAACCCCGCCACATCTCCAGACTGGTGGCCGGTTGCGGTGGAGATCCGGGGTGACACGTTTGAGGTTGGCGACGTCTATCACCAGGTGCTGGGGATCGCAGGGCGGCGGTTGGAGTACAACCGGATCATCGACCGCCGTGACGAGCTCAAGGAGCTGAGGTGGCACTGTCCGACGACAGGCGGGTATCAGCACTGGCTGCTGAGCGACGCCCAGGGCGGGACCTTCGTGGACATGGAGATGGGGATCAAGGACCCAGAGTCATCCCGCTTTGCGCTCTTCGACAAGACGGTCGGGCGCTGGTTCATCAAACGCTGGGCCGAGCAAGCCATAGACGGACTGCGCCGAACGCTCTCCTCGAGTTCAACGTCCTAAACCGGCTCCGGGCCTGGAAGCAGGCCAGTTGAAACCGGCCCCGGCCGTAGCCGCTGTTCGTCCAAAGCGGCTACTCCCACCCCCCGGCGGCTTCGATGGCTTCAGCCTCGCTGTCGTGGCTGCTAAGCCGGACCATCTGACCGTTTCGCCAGTGGGCCAGGTGCCACATCGTCTCGTCAATGGGAGCGCCACTTTCACCGCCGTGGCCTCGAATATGCAGCCTGGCAAGCGTCGCGTCGCCCAGCGCCCGGACCTCGCCGACCTCGGCGTCCCAGTCGGGGAACGAGTCGTGCAGGTCCTGCCACCAGCGACGGACTCCCTCGTGACCGCATAGCTGCCCTCCACGCCCACCACGCGAGAGAAGATCTCCGCGTCCTCGTCGGCAAACGCCAGAGCGGCATCGAGATCCCCACGGTCCCAGGCGGCGGCGGTCCGGCGGTAGTTCTCCACGTTCTCCTGCGACATCGCCCGCGCAGTATCTCGCGATGGCTGAGATATGCGCTTGCCATGCAAAGCGCACATCTCGAGCACGCCTGAGTCCTGCGTCGCAGCGGCAGACAAATACCCGGCACTCTCGTGCCTTGTTGGATGCTCTGAGATGCGCTGTCGTTCGCTTAGTTTGGTACGACCGCTGGTACTCCTGAGCTATGGGCTGGGAGGATCCCGGTCGTGAACCGTGAGCAAGAAAGGGGAGATGAATGAAGCGTGTCGGCGTCATCGGCGCCGGCTTTGCCGGCCTCGCCGCGGCCGACGCCCTGCGCGCCGGCGGAGCGGAAGTGACCGTGCTCGAGGCGCGTAACCGGGTGGGGGGACGCGTGTGGTCGGTGCCGTTCGGGGAGGGCGCGGTGGTCGAGCGGGGCGCCGAGTTCATCCTGCCCGGTTACGACTCGATGAACGCCCTGGCGGCGCGCTTCGGGATCCCGCGGGTGCTCAAGGGGACGCCGTACGGGCGGCGCGTGCCGATCGGCGAGGAGGCTGTGCCCCAGACTGAGCTCGAGGACGCATTCGACCGCCTTGCCGCCGGCGAGGCCGCGGACGCAGCAAGCGCTGCCGACGCGATCACCGCCCTGGACTTGGACCCACCCCTCTCGGAGCTGATTCAGACGCGCGTCGCGATCTCGAACGGCTATCCCGCCGACGACCTTGCGGCCTCGGTGCTCGACGAGGGAGCCTCGACCTTTGGCGATTTCGACAACCACACCTTGGAGGGCGGCAACATGCGGCTCGCCGAGGCGCTCGCGGCCGAGCTCGGCACAGCCGTGCACCTCTCGTCCCCCGTGCGGAGGGTGCGCTGGTCGCAGGGCGCGGTGAACATCACCACCGACCACGCCGAACTTGAGGCGGACGCGGTCGTGGTCACGATCCCCACCGCGCCACTGGCCGATATCGAGTTCGATCCCCCGCTCGAGGGCGCGACCGCGGAGGCACTGCGAGCGGTCACCTACGGTCAGAACTCGAAGCTCTTCCTTTGCCTGCGCTCGCCCGCACCGCCGAGCGCGATCATGTCCGTGGCCGGACACTTCTGGACCTATACGCAGCTGGGCGGGGACGGTCGGCCCGCTCCCTTCGTGACCGGCTACACGGGCACGATGTCCGCGATCGATGACCTCGGGGGTTCGGACGGGTTCGAGCGCTGGGTCGCCGCGCTGGGCGCGCTTCGCGTGGACCTCGATCTGGAGCCTGAAACCGCCATGCTTTCGAGCTGGAACGACGACCCGTGGGTGCGGGGCTCCTATTCGGCTCGCACCCTCTCATCGCCACTTCGCGACGACGACCTGGTGAAGCCGATCGGCCCCCTGTTCTTCGCAGGCGAGCATACGGCCGGCGAGTGGCACGGGCTGATGGAGGGGGCGCTTCGGAGCGGACGGCGCGCGGCCGAACAGGTCCTCTCTGCCTCGGCCTTTGTGCCATAGAGAATGTGGCAGCGCTTGCGGCCCAACTCACACCAATGACCCTCGGTAGGAGGGCCGTTGACTAGTAGCGGGGGTGGGATTTGAACCCACGACCTCCGGGTGCTCAAGTACCGGTGCGGGCGGTCGCCTTTCACGGGCCGGGACCGGGCGGTTGTTACTCGCCGCAGTCAGGCTCCCTCAGGTGTGCGGTGAAGCTCACGACGTTGAGTCCCAGTGGACGGGCCTCCTTGGCATTGGATGAGGCCGACACGCCGACGTCCCCTGGCGGTTGGTTGTTCGCGAAGAGAGCAAAGCAGTTTGCGTGCTGCGGGTTCGCGGCCCCAGACGCCGAGGGCGCCAGAGCGCCCAAGATGCCGACGCTCGCCGCGCTTACCAGAGCGATCCACCGTTTCATCTTGGCCTCCATCTGTATATGGGCACCCACCGGCGGCACATGCGCAGGCCGCCGGTGGGTTGGGAATCCGGGTGTCCCCGGAGCACGGGCAACCTAACCGAGCGCTTTTCACCCCCTGCAAGCCGCGCGACCGACGTGATCGGCGACGAGGACGGGGAAACGGTCACGGTCGCGCAGTCCGCGCCCGGTCGCCACCGCGAGCGCGATCGCCACCAAGAAATGCCGCCGCGGACCGATGAATCTCGCCAATCGCGCCGGTCATTATCGGCATGAGTTCCGAACCGACTCCAATCCCCCTCGACCGGCTGGCGGCGCCGGCCCGGCGTGCGCTTGCCGGCGCCGGCTATACGACGCTTGAACAGCTCGCCGAGGTACACGAGCGCGACATCGCCAGCCTCCACGGCATGGGCCGGAATGCGCTCGAGAAGCTGCGCCGGGCCCTCGCCGAACATGGGCTCTCGTTCGCCGACGCGGACTAAGAGCTGCCCCAGACCTTAAGGCCGTTTTTTGCGCGGCGCGGGGAGTGTCCGGGAGCGACCTTTCCAAAAAACTGCCCGATTGATGCTCGTACTAGAAGCCGCGGGGAGCCCGTGACACGCAGAAGCCCGCTCGATGAGCGGGCTTCTGGATATAGCGGGGGTGGGATTTGAACCCACGACCTCCGGGTTATGAGATCGAGCTTGAGCCTTGCGTTCAGCCGCCCTTAGGCGCCGCTAGGCGAGCTCTGATGCCCTGAGTTGCCCTCACTTGCGCTCAGATTGATGCCCGAATTGATGCCCGCCCGAGATAGTCGCTTTGCATGGAAAGCGCCACGATTCCCGGCGGTTCTCCGACCGGTGATAATCGAGCCGTGGCCACAAGCGAGGGTGCAGGGAACGCTCTCGCAGAGACACCGGGCAGCCGGCGGCTTGGACTACTGCTGGGGGCGGCGAGCTTCGTGCTCGTGGTCGACACGTCGCTGATGAACGTGTCGATCTCGGCCGTGGTCGACGACCTCGACACGACCGTCAGCGGCGTCCAGTCAGCGATCGCGCTCGAAGCACTCGTCTCAGCCGCCTTCATCCTTATCGGGAGCAAGGTCGGAGACCTGATCGGGCGCAAGCGCGCTTACGTACTCGGCCTCCTCGGCTACGCCATCGGTGCGCTGGCCATGACCGTCGCCCAGGACCTGGCCGCGATCATCGTCTTCTGGGCGGTCATCGGTGGCCTCGGCGCCGCACTGCTCCTACCAGGGATGCAGGCACTCGTCCACGGCAACTTCACCGGCGAAGCCCAGCGCAAGGTCTACGCCCTGGTCGGCGCCGCCGCTGCGATCGCCGCCGCGATCGGGCCGCTACTCGGCGGCTTCATCACCACCTTGCTCTCTTGGCGAGTTGGCTTCGCGCTCGAAGCGCGATCATCGCGATCGTCCTGCTCAACATCGGACTGGTTCGCGACGTCCCGTTCACCGGCTCGCGCGGCGTCGACATCGGGGGTGCGGTCCTCTCGGTGATCGGGATGGGTGGGATCGTCTTGGGGATCCTCGTCTGGCAGGAGGGCGGCGAGGCGGTCGCCGCGCTGCTTGCGATCGGCGTGTTTGGCCTCGGATCGCTGGTCTACTGGTTATTGCGGCGAAAGCGCGAGTCAAAGCCGGCGCTGATCGACCCCGACCTGTTTCGGTCCAAGGGCTTCCGGCTCGGCGTCACCGGCCACATGCTGGCCCAGATCGGCCTGGGCGGCTGCATGATCGCGCTGCCCATCTACCTCCAGATGGTCTTCGAGTACAACGCGCTGCAGGCGGGCATCTCGCTCGCGCCTCTGTCGCTGAGCACGTTTGCGGTCGCCCTCCTCGCAGGCCGCAAGGCCGGCGACCGGCGACCGAGCGCCATCATCCGGGTCGGCTTCGCGCTGGTCGTGGTCGGCGTTGTAGTCCTACTGCCGATCATTCCGCGCGCCGACGACGCGTGGGCACTCGTCATCCCCCTCCTGATCATCGGATCCGGGCTCGGTCTGCTCGTCTCGCAGCTCAACAACTACACCCTCGCCCCGGTGCCAGAGGAACGGGTCAGCGAGGCTGCCGGGGTCAACTCCGCTGGTGGCTCGTTCGGCCTCTCGTTCGGCCTCGCCTTTGCAGGCGCGATCATGCTGGCCGCGCTCTCGATCATCTTCACCGACCTGGCCAGCGACAGCCCCGTCCTCGCCCCGGCCGAGCAGGAGCGGGTCGCCGACGCGCTGGAAGACGACGCCGAGGTGATGAGCAACACCAGGCTTGAGGAGCTGCTCGCCGGACAGCCTGAGGATGTGAAGGCCGAGATCATCGAGATCAACAGGGACGCGCGCCCGCGCGCCCTTCAGGTCGCCCTCCTCGTCCCGCTTCTGGCCGGGCTGATCGGCCTTATCAACGCGTTCCGCATGGTGCATTTGCCGGAGGCGAAGCCGGCCGGGGCGCCGGCATTGGGCTGACGAGGCCGGGCGCTCGGTCGGAGGGACTGTGGCCGGCCTGCCCGAGCGTTAGCCGCTGTCCGCCTCGGCGAGCCAGGCCTTGGCGGTCGCCAGCTCGGCGACCGGGAACGCTCTGGCCTTGCCCGGGAGCAGGAACGACAGCGTCCGCATTGCGGGTCGCATCCAGCTCTCGTCGCTGACCACCGCGACGCGATCGAACGAGGTCGCAAAGCGGGCACGAAATCCGGTGTCTGCGGTCATCGCGTCGCCCTCGATCTCGTGGGCCTCGGGACCGAGCAGGTAGAGCAGGCGGATCTTCTGTCCGTCAGCCATCTCGCGCCGCAGCACTGGCTCGACCTGCTCCTCCCAGTCGTCGTCCTCGACCTCGCCGATCGCCTCGTAACCGATCGTTCCGGGCGGCATGTCATCGATCCGTCGCAGCATGTGTCTCTTCCCCTTTTGTGGTCATCCGGGCAGCGCCTTGGCCTTGATCCAGTCGAGCTCGGCCTGGCTGGTCGTGCCGGGCGACCCTAGCCGCTTTGGACGAAAAGCGGCTATTTCGCATTGCATGGAGCGGACTCCCGTGTCCTGGGAAGGTTTCAGTCGGCCAGGGTCGCGAGATGCTGCTCCATCAGGGCGAGGAACTCCGCCCGCGTGCGGTCGTCAGCAAGGAGCTTCAAGGGGCGCTTTGGGCCGGTTGGCCTGCCCGATCCAGCCGACCGTCCGCCAACTGCGATGCTCGCTCGAGCACGCGGAGGCGCCGTGGGCTGGTCAATCGCGGGCCGTACGCCTGTGCCCCGGTAGAGGTCACAGGCGTAGCGCGCTTCGGCCTCGAGTTCGACGAGACGGACGTTCTTGCCCGAACCTTGGCGCATCAGAGTCCATCGCTAGGCCTGCCCCAAGACGCGCGGCGGGTGCGGTGGGGGCAGCCAGGAAGCCTGTCCGAATCGCCTCTCGGCCAGTGCGGGCGCCCCTCGGTTCAGAGATGGCTCAAGGGTGAATACCTCGGTGGCGACGTCGGTGTCCCGATCGTGGCTGCTCACGAACGAGGCGACGCGCTGGCGTGTCACCCTCACGACCGCGGCTACAGCCTCCTGTTTGTATGCCGCTGGGGTGACCTTCCCGACACCACGGACGGCGTTGAGGGTTTCGGGAGCGATCATGCTCTTGTTGAAGTCGCCGACGGCGTCAGCGAGCACGCAGGTCACGACGTTGCCGCGAATCTCGGTGCGTCCGTTGGTCGGCGCCTTGCCCGCGTACCGTGTCCACAACGACGTGAGCGATCGGGTCACCTCCGCCGACAGGGTTGGGAAGTCGCTCATGGCTGACCTCTCTCCGTCCGGTCGCCACGGCTGTTCACGACGGATGCGTCCATCGCGGAGGCGCTCATCGGCTGGTAACTCGGATCGGCACTTGCAGGTCGGCCTGCCAGGCTCCGGTGGTGGACGCGGACGACCTCGTCCAAGACGGCCGGGCGGTTGGCGAACTTCCGCTCGTATGCGCGGACCTTCTTGATCGTGGTGAGGTCGGCGTCTCCGAGCACGGCCACGATCTCTTCGACGTCGAGGGCGTCGTAGCCCGGGAGTGGCTCCCGTCCACGCATCCAGCGCAGCTTGTCGAGCACGGGCTCGCGGTTCTTATGAGACCGCTCATAGCTCTCGACCACCTCGAGCTCGATCTGTGAGTGTTCGGAGAGCCCATGAATCACCTGGCTGTCGTCCAGGCCGTCATAGCCGGCAAACGGCAGCTCGGCGTCCCCGGCCGGACCGGCAGGGGCATCGCCCGGCGCCTGCGGAAGGTCTGAAGCCCTACGTACCGAAAGTCGCTCGCTGAGGGCGCTGAGAATGGTCATTTTGGAGTCCGTTCCCAGCGATCCCGCCGAGACGGATGACGCGGCGAGATCGCCGAATGGACACACAGTGTAACATGAATTCATGAATTTGATTTCTAGAGACAAAGAACAAAGGCCATCGTCGGGGGCCGCCAGCTGGGACTTTCTGACAAACCACGCCCACGTCCTCGTGTGCGTGGCTACCGACCCGGCCATCCGGTTGCGCGACATCGCCGCAGCAGTAGGCATCACCGAGCGCGCTGCCCACCAGATCCTGTCCCAGTTGGTTGAAGAGGGCTACGTCCTACGCGAGCGCGAGGGACGACGAAACCGTTACCAGGTGGTGGCGGGGCTACCCATGCGTCATCCCCTCCTCCAGGAACGCGAGGTGGGCGAGTTGCTCGCGGTCCTGGTCGGCTCGACGACGAGGGAGCCAGCAGACATGACTCTGGAGGTATGACCCGACGGCCGGCGAGCGGCTACGCAACGTCTCGAAGGGGCCGACAGTCTGTCTGCGTGATCCCGACCGATCCCCGGCGGTCCGAGGGCTAGTCTCTGTCGTATGGACGCCGAAGAGCTGCTCTCAGCGGTTGAATCCGGCTCCTACCGCGATCCCGCCGAGGCAATGGGGGCGCTGGCCGAGGCGGTCGCGGCGATCAACCGCGAGATGGTCGGGGAGCCCGACCGGAAACGCTTCCGTCGGCTCGTTGCCCACCTGCAAAGGGCCGCCGCATCCGTCGCGGCACAATCCGGCGCGTCCGGGTTCTCGGTCTCGGTCGGACTCCCTCTTGGGGTGGCCGTCAGTGTGGAGTGGGAGCATCGGTAGCCCCGTCCTCCGCGCGCTCGCGCTGCTGCCGCTTCGTGTTCGCAGTCTGGATCGGGTTGCGCTTAATTCCGAACCTGACGATCCTCGCCAAGCTCTCCTGCGCTCTCGCCCGAGCGCGTGTCGCACCCTCGCTGCGTAGCCCGCTCACGAACCCACTGGCCCCCGCAGTCGATTCCGTTTGCCTGAGAGCCGGTTACCTCGCCGCGTTGCTCGCGTGTCGGCGTGCGATTAGCTCTTCAGGCCAGAATCGTTGGCCGCAGGACCAGCAGAATCCAGCTCACTCCTCCTAGTCGGGTCGCCCGGGGGAGTTCGCTAGCCGTTTCGCCCGACTCCTAGCTCCTAGTTCGAGTATCGCTTCGGACGAGAAGCGACTATTCGCTTTGCATGGAAAGCGACACAAATCGCCAGGCGCTCCCGGTTCTCGCGCATTGCGACAGCGACCGCACTGGCGGCGAAGGCACTCGCAACTCGTCCATCTCACGATCTCAGAGACCGCGCGGAGGTGTTCGCCCGGTGTGAGAGCAAAAGTCCGGCGGGGTGCGTGTGAGAATGCGCTCGCGTGACGAAGGAATCCAGCGAGTCCCCTCCTACCCGACTCGACAGCGCCTGGGATGAGCTCCGTGAGGGGCGTTGGGAGAAGGCGGCGTCGCTGTTCGAGGAGGCGGTCAAGGCCGAGGAGACGCCCGAGGCGTTCGAGGGGCTGAGCTGGGCGGCGTGGTGGCTCGACGACGCCGAGGCGGTATTCGCCGCCCGTGAGCGTGCGTTCCGCCTCTACGATGCGGCCGGCGACGCCGCCGACGCAGCCCGCATGGCGACTTGGCTTGCCTCCGATCAGCTCGACTTTCACGGCGCATTCGCGGTCGCCGCCGGTTGGCTTGCTCGCGCCCATCGCCTCCTCGACCCGCTCGAGTCGGGACCTGAGCACGGCTGGCTTGCCTTCCTCGAGGGATACATGGCCCACGCGGGTGGCGAAACGGCTAAGGCGGGCGAGCTCGGGCGCCGCGCGGCCGAGTTCGGGAGGCAGTTCCGCGTTCCCGATCTGGAAATGCTCGGGCTCGCCGTGGAGGGGGCAACGCTGGTGGCATGCGCTCGCGTGGAGGAAGGCATGCGTTGCCTCGACGAAGCAACCGCGACCGCTCTGCGCGGCGTTGCCACGGTCCCGATCTCGGGTGCGTGGGCGTGCTGTTTCCTGGTCACGGCGTGCACGGCCGTGCGTGATTACGAGCGAGCCTTCGAATGGTGCGACCGGATCGCCGAGTTCGCCGAGCGCTACGGAAGCCGCTACATGCTCGCCTTTTGCCGCGCCGAGTACGGCGCGGTGCACCTGTGGCGGGGCCGGTGGGCGGAGGCGGACGCGATGCTCGAGGCAGCGATCGAGGACTTCGGCCGATCGCGACCGGCGATGGTCGGGGGACCGTTGGTGGGCCTGGCGGAGCTGAGGCGCCGTCAGGGCCGGTGGGAGGAGGCTGCTCAGCTGCTCGACCGGGCCGGTCCGTCCTCGAATGCGCAGCTCTGCCGCGCGCGGATGGCGCTCGACCGCGGGGACGCCACCCGCGCTGCGGAGCTCGCCCAGCGCTGCGTGCGCCAGGTGCCCGCTGATCGCCAGCTCGATCGCGGCCCGGGCCTTGAAGTGCTCGCCCAGGCGCGCGCGGCACGCGGCGAGCTGGAGAAGGCCGGCGCGGCGCTCGAGGCCCTGCGCGAGATCGAACGTAGCGTCGGTACCGAAGCCCTCCGAGCCTCCGCCGACTTCGTCGAGGGGTCGGTCGCGGCGGAGGGCGGCGATCACGAGCGGGCCCGCCCCCTGTTCGAGGATGCCTGCGATCGCTTCGAGCGCAGCGGCGCGCCATTCGAGGCCGCGCAAGCGCGGATCGCGCTTGCGACCACGCTAGTTGCACTCGGTCGCCTCGATGTCGCCCAGCAGGAGGCGGTTAACGCCCGCGATCAACTCCTCGAGCTTGGCGCCGCGCCGGATGCGGAGCGCGCCCGACGACTGGGAGAGGGAGCGAGCGTCGGCGACGAGGCTGGGGTTCCGCTTCCGGAGCTGACGCCGCGAGAGCGGGAGGTGCTACGCCTCGTCGCCGAGGGCCTTACGAACCGCCAAATCGCGGAGCGTCTCGTGGTCAGCGAGCACACGATCCATCGCCACGTAACGAACATGTTGCGCAAGCTCGAGCTGCCCTCGCGGACAGCCGCAGCAGCCTTGGCCGCCCGCCTCGGCCTGCCCGAGGAACCGCACAGATAGCCAGATCTGGCCATTCGGCGAAGCGCCCGAAGATGCTCGCTTCTGGCGAAGTCAGGGCTTCCCGCGCGGACTACCGTGCCGGTCATGGATCGTCACACCTCGCCGCGCCGGCTGATAGCAGAGGTAGCGGCGCTGGCGAGGATCGACGAGATGGCAACGCACGGGAGGATGGACATGGGCGCGGATCGAATGGTGGACGCGACCGCCAATGCGGACGCGGATCGGCAGGTCAAGGCGGCTGCTCGGCAGGCGTGGGGGCTCGGCGATTACCACCGGTTCGCGAAGGCGACGATCTGGGAGGTCGGGCCGGTGCTGGTCGAGGCATGTGGAATCTCCCCGGGTCAGCGCGTACTCGACGTCGCTGCGGGCACTGGGAACGCGGCGATCCGGGCAGCGCAGGCCGGGGCCACTGTCGTGGCTTCCGACCTCACGCCCGAGAACTTCGAGGCCGGGCGCCGCGAGGCCGCGGCGCAGAAGGTCGACCTCGACTGGGTCGAGGCCGACGCCGAGGCTCTTCCCTTCGCCGACGGGGAGTTCGACGTTGTCACCTCGTCGTTCGGCGCGATCTTCGCCCCCAACCATCAAACGGTCGCCGATGAGATGCTGCGCGTATGCCGGCCTGGGGGCACGATCGGAATGCTCAACTTCACGCCCGAGGGCCTGATCTCCGACTTCTTCGCTGCGCTCGCGCCCTACATGCCCCCGCCCCCACCGGGAGCGATGCCGCCGCCGCTGTGGGGCAGCGAGGAACACGTGCGGGATCTGTTCGCCGACCGGCTGGAGTCACTCGAGATGAGCCGCAGGCACTACGTGGAGCGAGCGGACAGCCCGCGCGATTACCACGAACTCTTCAAGCAGACGTTCGGGCCGGTCGTCGCGACATACATGAGACTCGTGGACGATCCCGACCGCGCAGGCTCGCTCGACCGCGACTTCCTGGACTTCACGACGCGCGCGAACAGCGCACCGTCCGACGGGGCCGCGGAGTACCGATACGAGTATCTGCTGGTGGTTGCGCGGGCGGTCGGCGGGTAGGTTCCGGCCGGCAACCCGGGCCTCTCCTCTCGCGTGAGAGCAGAAGTACCGCTTCGGACGAGAAGCGGCTATCCGGCTGCTAGGCGCGACCTCGGCGGGAGGAGGAGTTACGCCACCGGGGGAGTCTGCTCGACGGCGAAGATCGCCACCTCGTAATTCTCGACCGAGGCCGTTTCGCCGGCACTCGTCACGTCCGCACGAAGACGGGCGGCTTCCGCTTCGCTCGCGTTCATCGCCTTCGCGCTCTCCCACAGGGACATGACCACGATCGCACCGCTCTCGCGGTCAACCAGGAAGACCGTGCCTTTCATGCCCTCGGTCTGCCCGTACTCGGTCGGCAGCACCCTCTTCTTCGTCTCGAGCGCCTCCTCGATCGACTCGCGCGAGGCTCCTTCATAGCGGGTCAAGCGGGCAAACAACGGCCGTTACCTCCAGGTCGCGAACTCCGAATGCCCCACCTACCGTACAGCCGCTCTAACGCGCACGACCCAGACTTCACTGCGAGCTCCGACGGTCGACTGGGGAGGAGTGGCGACTATCGCTTTGGACGAAAAGCGATACGCGCGCACGCGTAGCTGCCCTGCTCAGGAAAGCGAGGCGATGATCCGCGGGTGGCCGTCGACCGTCGGCGCCCCGAGAACCTCGACCCGGGCGAAGCCGGCGAGGCGCGCCAGGCGACCGAGCCCCTCGCCGGTGAAGCCCCAGTAGACGAAGTCGTCGCGGGCGTAGACCTCGCCCGGTTCGCAGACGTGGATCGCCGCCTCACCGTCGAGCTTTGGGCGGGCGACGCTGTAGGTCTCGACCAGCACCTCGCCGCCGTCGTCAAGGCGTTGGCGGAGCGCCTTCAGCAGGCCGAGCGGGTGCTCAACCCGGTGCAGGATGCCGAAGCAGAGGATTACGTCGAAGCGCTCGTCGAGCAGGCCGAGGTCGAAGGCGTCCAGGCGACGATAGGAGACCCGCGAGCCGAGCAGCGCCGCGATCGCCCGGAAACCCTCTCCGCCGACGAGCTCGACCCCCCAACGGGCGCGCACCCAGTCGCGGTACTGCTCGTTGTCGATCGCGACGACGCGAGTCGCACCGCGCGACTCCGCGAGGAAGGCGTAGAAGCCGTCGAAGGTGCCAACGTCCAGGACGCTCATGCCGCTCAGATCCTGCGGTAGCGCCGGGATCCGGTAACGATGGTCGCGGGCGACACCGGGGGTATAGAGGGAGCCGCCGTCGAGGCTGAACGTGTGGAACCAGAGCGGAACCTGCTCCAGCGTCTCGCGTGCCCGCTGCTCGGAGACCGCCATCGGCAACAGATCGGCGACCTCGCGTTCGGCCTCCGTCGGCTCGGGCACGCGCTCCCGCCGCTCCGGACCTCGGTCGACGGCGATCGCCATCCTCCTCCGAATTCCTTCCTCGACAGCAGCGCCGCCGGGCATTGGCCGGTGGCTGCCCTCGTCCGTTCCTCTCTCGTGCGCGCCCGGCGCCAGCCGGACTCTCTATTAGGTATAGCGCAGCATTGGGCTCGCGGCCTCGGGCCGCAATGGGCGACGTGCGACCCCAGCCGCGCGTCTCACTTGGCTACTGCGCGCTCCCGCTTCGGCGAGAAGCAGGAGCGGCCCCGGTTTCTCCCGCTTTCCATGCGAAGCGAGATAGCCGCTTCTCGTCCGAAGCGACTACTCCGTCAGCCCGGCGGCTTCGAGGGCTTTTTCCCTCGAAGGGAATAGCTCCAGGCTGACGATCAACCCGTGGCGCATGGTGTAGACCCACGCCATGTCCGCAGTGAGTGGGAGACCACGCGTGCCGCCGTGGAAGTCAACTTGCGCCACTACGCGGTCCCCGGCATCGAGGAGGTCAACTCGGTCGAAGAAGTTTTCGTCCGGCCAGATCTCACGCACCTGACTGAACTGCCGCATGATTGCGTCACGACCCAGATAGGGCCCAGGCTCTGCCCAGTCAGGCGGGTTCCGCATCACCGCCTCGGGGTCATAGAGCGCTCGCAGCGCGTCCATGTCCCCGGCATTCCAGGCTCCGATCGCCTGGCGGGCAATCTCCACGTTCTCCTGCGACATCTCCCATGCAGTATCGCGCGGGCAGAGCGGGACGGGTGTCGCCTGGGACGAAAGAGCGCCGATCGCGTCGCGTCGGGTCTTGTGGGTCGGGAGCCGCTCCGGTATCCCGACCAGATCCAGCACCCGGTGAACCTGGGGTCTCGACGCCGCCAACGCGAACCCGCGATCAGCCGCAAGGCGAAAGGAGCGCTCCAGCAGCGCGATGCAGGTCGAGTCGATGAATGCGCAGTGCTCAAGGTCCACGACCAGCGGCGCTTCGAGTGCGAGCGCCTCGTCCAGTGCCGCGCCGAAGTCGGCTCCTCCCGCGTGGTCGAACTCCCCGTTGACGGCAATGATCGCAATCCCAGCCTCTTGTTCGACCCTCACAAAGGGGGTCGCTCCAGT
This sequence comes from uncultured bacterium, assembly GCA_963734015.1. Classification (GTDB taxonomy): domain Bacteria; phylum Actinomycetota; class Thermoleophilia; order Solirubrobacterales; family 70-9; genus JALZKA01. The sequence goes on from CAVTFG010000012.1 coordinate 250,732, forward strand.
CGGCGCACGCCAAGCGCTGCCAGGGCCGTTCGGAGGCTGTCACAGATCGGCAGCTCGTCGCTGACGAGCAGACGAAGTCGCAGGGCGAGCGCTGATCCGGGCAATAACACCAGGACGGCGCCAACGCCGCCGCGAGCCTTCAAGGTCGTCGCCACAGACAGGAGTTGTTCGAGGGAGTGGGCGTCGATACCCCGACAACCCCTGAGATCGACGGCGATGCCTTCCGCGCGTTGCGCGACGGCGCCGCGCAGGAGCGCGGACCAGCGCTCGCCAGTGGCCTCCTGCAACTCGCCCCTCAACCTCGATGAACCTCAAGTGCCCGAAGCGGTCCATCGGGTACAGCCGCAGAGCCGCCTCGCGTGATAGGGGGCCTTCCCCATGTGGTTCCTCCCGTGGCGCTTCGCTGGTCAAGAGCCCAGATGGACCTAGTACCCGATGCGATCGGTCGCCGCCCGCGCCCGCCCTCACTCATCACCCGGGCGCTCGGCGGCCCGGTTTCAGGTCGTCTGCGGCAAGAATTGATGCCCGATTGATGCCCGCGTTCGGAAGCGCGGGGACTCCGAAACGGCCGAAGCCCGCTCCACGAGCGGGCTTCTGCCTATAG
>CAVTFG010000013.1:0-131185 GCA_963734015.1 uncultured bacterium
GCCTCGAGCACCTCGGACACCGCGCGGCTCACGCCCACCTCTCCGGCCGCTGACTCGACCCGCTCGATATCCAAGTCTCCGAGCTCGCCGCCGACGAACTCGCCGGCCATCTCGACCGATCGATCGGCAGCCTCGCGGTCGCTGCAGAGCGTGATCGAGAACAGCATCCCCTTCCCAGTCCGGTCCTCACCCGCGGCGATCACCTGGTACGAGACGAACCCGGGCATCTGCTCCAGCCGGGGGGCGAACTTCTCGTCGACCCGGTGCATGAGGTCGTCGACGTGCTCGCCGTCGACGAGGTACTTGCGCACACTGGCGTACATCGATCCTCCGATCGTGGAGTAGCTGCTCGTCCCGACCCTATACCCGGAACAGTTGCGGCCGGCTACTCGGACTCGTCGTCGGAATCGTCGTAGAGGCTCTCGGTCGCGACCTCGCCGAGCCGGCGATCCCAGAGCTTCACCTGCAAGAACACATCGTCGTCGAAGCCGTGGACCGCGTCCACCGCGACCAGCGTGAAGTCGCCGTCGTGCACGGGCGCCTGGTCGACGACCTCGCCGTCGAGCTCGGCCGTGACCGCCACGGCGCCGCGGACCAGCGGCAGCCCCCAGACCAGGGTGACGTCGCCACCCCTGCCGGATTCGGAGTTCCAGGCGCCGATCACGTCGTCGGAGAGGTCCACCTGCCAATCAGGGTTGTCCTCCGATGTGACGTCCGTGAAGTCGGCGGTCGACTCGAAGTCGGTCGGCTCGCCCTCCTCGGGCCGCACGAACGAGACCCAGCCGTAGTACTCGACCAGCACGGGCTCGGCATCCTCGGGGGAGTCGCTCGGCACCGACGGCTCCTGCGCGCGTGCCGTCGCCGGGACGTAGACGCGGCCGCCCCACGCTCGATCCGGAAACCACCGGATCGAGTCCGGGTTGAGTGGCGAGCCCGCCTCGGCGGCGAGCCCCTCGCATGCCTTCGCGAACTCGGCGGTGAGCCGCTCGGCGAAGCGGCCCTGCGCCTTGCCCTCCTGCGAGGCGTCGGCGATGAAGCGGGGGAACGGGCGGGCGGTCGGTGGGCTCATTGGGCGGACAAGCCTAGTTGAGCGCCTCGCGCAGGTCCGACGCCGCACGCTCAGGCGCGTAGGTGTTGATGTCGACGCCGGTTCCGAGCTCGAAGCCGGCGCGGATCGTCAGGCGGGGGAGGAGGTCGAGGTGCCAGCAGAACTCCTCGGCTCCGCGCGGAGCCGTGCGGATCCACAGGTTGAACTGCGGCAGCGCCCCGAACACGCCGGCCAGCGCGCGCAGCGCGGTCCCGAGCATCGCCGCGCCGGCCTCGCCCTCCACTTCGAACGAGGGTGCGGGCCGGCGCGGGACGATCCGCAGCTCGAACGGACCGCGGGACGCCCAGGGACAGAGCAGCACCGTCTCGTCGTCGATCGCGACCAGACGTTCGCGCCGGCGGACCTCCTCGGTCGCGACGTCGCCGAGCAGGTGCGAGCCCATCGTCCGCTGGTGATAGGCGGACGCCCGCTCGCGCTCCCGCGCGATCTCGGCCGGGACGAAACGCAGGCCGTAGAGCTGGGCGTGCGTGTGCTCGAGCGAGGCGCCCGCCAGCGGCCCCTCGTTCACGATCAGGTGCACGTACGAGGCCCCGTCGCCGACCACCCGCATCCGCTCCCGCCACGTGTCCAGCAGCACCGCCAACTCGTCGGCGCCCAACCCCGCCAGTGACGTCTCGTGCCGAGGCGTGGCGACGATCACCTCGTGCGAGCCCTCCGCCGGCTGCGAGGCAAACAGGTCCGGGTCACCCGTCCGCCGCGACTCCGCGAGGGGATCGACAGCGCTCGACAGCCCCTTCTCCTGCGTGCTGCTTGCCGCGTGCTGCGTGCTGTCCAGCACCGGATAGAGGTTCGGAACGGACCGCACCCGCCAACCGGGCCCGTCCGCAGGCCCGCCCCCGCGCCGATCGGCCCAGGCCTCGGGCGGGGTGCGGTCCTCGCGCCCCTCGCAGAACGGGCATTCCTTCTCAGCGTCGGGCACCGGCTCAGCGGTCGCCGGCGCGAACGCGTCCGGGCGCTCGGCCCGGCCGGGCGCGAGGATTACCCGCAGCCCGGTGAGCTGGTCTATGCGGATCTCAGGACCGGTCAGGGGTGTCGGGACTCGGCAGCGGCGCGGTCGTTGCCGGGCCGCTTCCCGGGACGAATGCCTTGAGCAGGTCGATCGGAAGCGGGAAGACGATCGTCGTGTTCTGGTTGACGCCCATCTCGAGCAACGTCTGCAGATAGCGGAGCTGCAGCGTCGCCGGGTTCTTGCTGATGATCTCGGCGGCCTGGCTGAGCTTCTCGGACGCCTGGAACTCGCCGTCCGCGGCGATCACCTTGGCGCGGCGCTCGCGCTCGGCCTCCGCCTGGCGCGCGATCGCGCGCTGCATGTCGACGGGCAGCTCGACGTCCTTGACCTCGACCGTCGTGACCTTCACGCCCCACGGCTCGGTCTGCTCGTCGATGATCCGCTGGAGCTCGACGTTCAGCCGCTCGCGCTCCGCGAGCAGCGCATCCAGCTCGGCCTTGCCGAGCACCGAGCGCAGGGTGGTCTGGGCGATCTGCGAGGTCGCAAGCAGGTAGTTCTCGACGTCGGTGATCGCCTTGTTGGGATCGACGACGCGGAAGTAGGCGACGGCGTTCACCCGGACCGTGACGTTGTCCTTGGTGATGACCTCCTGCGGCGGCACGTTCAGGGTCACGGTCCGCAGGTCGACCCGGACCATCTGGTCGATGATCGGGATCAGGATGATCAGCCCCGGGCCCTTCTGGGCGATGAGCCGGCCGAGTCGGAAGATCACGCCGCGCTCGTACTCGCGCAGGATGCGGATCGCCGCCGCCAGCAGGATCAGCAGCAGGACCACGAGGACCGCTGCGACTACGAGTGCTGCCATCAACCGGCTCCTTAGTTCGGATACTGCCTTGCCAGGCGGGCAACGTTGGTTTCGCGCCTAGCGTCGCTCATCAAATACATCCACGTCGCCGCCCAATGGCTCAACCAACAGGGTGAGACCATCGACCGACGCCACGCGGACTCTAACGCCGACCGGGATCGGGCCTCCGTCACGGCCGCCCGCCGGCTCCGCTCGCCAGAGCGCGCCGTGCAGGAACACCTGGCCGACGGGGTCGATCGCCACCCGCACGTCCCCCTCGGCGCCGTGCAACTCCTCCTCGCCTGTCCACACCGGCCTTCGCCGCGCCTCGACCACCTTCTTGACGGCCACCACCAGCAGCCCGCCAAGCACCAGCGCGACGCCGATCACGAGTGGCGGCGATATCTCCAACCCCTCGTCCGTGTCGAAGAGCATCAGGCCCGAGATCGCGAGCGCGATGACGCCCACGACGCCGACGATGCCGCCCGTGGGCAGCTGGGCCTCGGCGATTATCAGGCCGACCCCCACGACCAGCAGGATGATTCCGGCGGCGGTGACCGGAAGCTGCGCCGAGCCGTAGAGCCCGACCACGAACGAGACCAGGCCGAGTGCGCCGGGCAGGATCAGGCCGGGACTGAAGAGCTCGATCGCCAGCCCGAGGATTCCCGCCAGGATCAGCAGGAACGCCACGTTCGGGTTGACGATCAGCTGCAGGATGTCGTACTGCAGCGGCATGTTGCGCTCCTCGACCTCGAGGCCGGTCGTGTCGAGCTCCCCGGCCTTCGGCCCCTTGACGACGAACCCGTCGAGCTGAGCCAGCAGCTCCTCCTCGCTGCCGGCGATCACGTCGATGAGCCCCGCTTCCAGCGCCTCGGACGCGCTCACGTTGGTCGCGTCGCGCACCATCTCCTCGGCGAGCTCGGCGTTCCGCCCGTGCTCCTCGGCCAGGGCGGTGACGTACGCGGCGGCGTCGTTCTCGATCTTGCGGCCCAGCACCTCGTCGATGTCGGCGCCGGTGATCGAGATCGGGGAGGCGGAGCCGATGTTGGTCTGCGGAGCCATCGCCGCGACGTCCGCGGCCTGGGTCACGAAGAGCCCGGCCGACGCGGCCCGGGCGCCGTTCGGAAACACGTAGACCACGACCGGCATCGGCGCGGCGATCACGTCCTTCACGATCTCGCGCATCGACGTGTCGAGGCCGCCGGGTGTGTCGAGCCGGATGATCGCGAGCTCGGCGCCGTCGTCGGCCGCCTCCTCGAGCGCGCCGGAGATCCAGGCCTCTGTGGCCGGGTCGATCGAGCCCGGAAGCTCGATCGAGACGGCGATCCCGGAGTCGTCCTGAGCGAGCGCACCGCCGGCCAGCAGCAGTCCGCCGACGACGACCGCGATCAGCGACAGGGATCGACTCAGAGGAACTGCCCGCACACGGGCATTATCCGCCTACGGAGCGACCGGGACCCCGGGGCTCCCGAAGAGGAGAAACCAGATGGTGCAGACGATCCCCACCAGGATCGTCGCGGTCATGATCAGGTCCTCGATCGGGTGCGTGTTGGGCCCCGTGTAGCGCTCGGACGAGAGGCTGCGGTTCCAGGCGTAGCGCACGGGCTTGCCCTCGTCGTGGATGACCCACGCCTTGAGCCAGGCGAGGCCGAAGGCGAGCAGCGAGTAGGAGATGATGATCCCGAAGAGCGCGACGCCCAGGCCGGAGAACGATGGCGCCGTCCCGCCCTGAAGCTGCGAGCCCACCCAGACCCACAGGTACGGCACGCCGGCGCCGAACAGCAGGATCCCGAGGGCGGCGAGGGGCCAGCGGACGACCCACCACACGAAACGGCCGGTGCTGCGAACGGCTTCCATCGGGCTCATTGTGACATGCCCGGAGGCACTTGCTACCGCACCGTAGCTTTATTGCGACGCGGCATAGCGGTCGATGTCGGAGGCGAGGGAAGCCTCGTCGGTGTAGGGACCGAGCTTCGTGAAGGTGACCTCCCCCGCCGCGTCGATGAACACCGTCGAGGGGAACTCGCGGCCGGCGTTGAACGAGTCGGCGATCTCCTTGTCGGGATCGAGATAGCTCGGGTACGGCAATGGGAGCTCCTCGAGGAACTGCGCGCCCGTCTCCGCACCGTCGTCGGAGAGGAGGCCGAGGAACGCGACCTCGTCCTCGCGCTCGATCGCCTGTGCCTGGAAGAACGGGAACTCCTCCCGGCAGGGCCCGCACCAGGACGCCCACTTGTTGACGACGACGGGCGTGCCCTCGAGCTCCGCGAGCCGGGCCTCGAACCCCTCCAGGCCCTCGTCCAGGATCTGGTTCGCGTCCTCGCGCAGGGCTGCGAGTTCCTGGGGGGCCTCCTCGATCGGGGCCTGGGCCTGATCGGCGGTCAGCTCGGATTCGGGGTTCCCCGCGCCCTCGTCCGAGTCGCCGCCACCGCATGCGCCGAGCGCGACGGCAGCCGCCGCCAACCCGCATGCCAGGGTGCTTTTCGCTGCTCGAGAGCTCATCCGCCGCATCGGAGTGGTACTTTTCAGGTGATCCCGCACGGGATTGCGGGGGCACCGGCCAGGCAGAGGGGAAAGCCGCGCCGACCGCCTCCACGAGCTTACATCGCTCGTCTCCGCGCTCTCTGCGTCCAGACGGGCACCTCACGGAAAGCCTTTCGATGGCCAACACCACCGACGTTGCCGCTGGCGCGGCACGCACTCCCACTGAAGCCGACCTGGAGCGGGCGCAAGCCTTCACCCGCGAGCCGATCCTGCTCGAGGGCGAGAAGCTCACCGACCTCGCCCCGGACGGCGTACGCATGCTCGGGCTGCGGTCGGCCATCGCCGAGCTCGACGCCGGCGCCGAGGAGCCCTCGGTCGAATGGCGCCGCGAGTACTCGCTCGTGCTCGGGCTGGAGCGCTTCCTCTCGATGGAGCCTCCGACCCTGCTCGATGGTGCCGAGCTGAACGAGCACCAGGTGGACGCCCTGTCGGGCACGCTCGCCGCGCTGATCGCCGAGGTCGAGGAGGGCGAGAGCCCGAACGGCAAGGGGAACGGCAACGGCCAGGGAGCGCGCAGGGCGACCGCCGAGCCTGAGGCGGACGAGACGGAGAACGGCCTCAACGGAGACGCCGAGCTGGACGAGGAGCTCGAGCCGGACGAGGAGCCGCAGGACTGGGAGGACGAGGCCGCTGACGAAGAGGACGAGGTTGTCGCCGAGGCGCCCGAGGACCCGGGCGCGAGCAGGCGCTTCTGGTTCGAGCACGCGACCGGTGCCGGCAAGACCGTCGCCGCCGTGGGCTTCGTCGAAGCGTCCCGCACCGGTGGGATCCTGATCCTCACCCACCGCCGCAACCTCGTCGACCAGTTCATCGGCGAGATCTCCGACCGCGGCTACAAGGAGCGGCTCTCGCCGCCCCTCCTGGACGGCGCGGACCACCCCTACGGCCCGGTGACGGTCGAGACCTACCAGTGGTTCGTCCGCAACCACAGCCGCATCTCGGGCGCCTACTCGATCGTGATCTGCGACGAGGCCCACACCGCCCTCGGCGAGAAGACCAGCGCCTGCATCCGCGACATGCCCGGGCCGGTGTTCATCGGCATGACCGCGACCGGCGCGCTGATCGCGCGCCACGTCACCGACCTCTTCCCCACCCAGACCTCCCGCTTCGACCTCGCCCAGGCCGCCCGGCGCGGCGTCATCGCGCCGCTCCGCTGCCTGCGGATCCCCCCCGGCCCCGGCGTGCGGTCGCTCGCGAAGGTGCCGCTGCGCCGCGGCGAGGTGGACCAGGACTTCGATCAGGAGGAACTGGCCAAGCTGCTGGACCAGGGCCCGTTCAACGTGGCGGTTGCCGACCTCTACCAGTCGCGGTTCCGCAAGGCACCCGGCGTCCTCTACACAGCCGGCGTCAAGCACGCGAACAACGTGGCCGCGGCGCTGCGCGACGCCGGCATCAACGCGCAGGCCGTCTCCGGCGAGACGCCGAAGCGCGAGCTCGCCGAGATCCTGGCCGGCTTCGAGCGCGGCGACGTGGACGTCCTCTGCAACGCGATGCTGCTCGCCGAGGGCTGGAACTCGCCGCGCGCAACGCTCTGCATGCACCTCGCTCCGACCGCGTCGCGCCGCGTCTACCAGCAGCGGGTCGGCCGCGTGACCCGTCGCGCGCCCGGCAAGGAGGCCGGCCTGGTCATCGACTTCGTGCACCCGGCGACAACCTCGGACGAGACCATCGTCACCCTCCACTCCCTGCTCGACCGCGACGTCTATCGCGGCGGCGCGATCGTCGTCGGTCCCGTTCGGCGCGGGCGTGGACGACGGGTGCGCGTGGAGCGCCGGGTCGTGCCGGTGGCGGCCGATCCCGAGCGCCGCCTGGTCGTGCTCGAGCGCGAGCTCTGGCGGATCGCGGTCGAGAACCTGAACTACTCCGAGCAGCACGCCTGGGCAGCCCTGGCCGGCGCCCGCGTGACGCCGAACCAGTGGCGCCGCGCCAAGGCGATGATCCAGCACGACGAGGGCAAGGAGCTGCGCCGCCGCTTCCTGCTGACCTGCGTGCAGCGCAACCGCAACCACCAGCTGCGGCTGAAGGCCCTCGCCGAGGTCGCCGCCCTACGCGACGCCGAGGCGTTCGACGACTGCGTGGACATCGTCGCCACTTGGGGTCGCGACGACCGCCGCTCCGGCGCCAAGGTCCTGCTGCAGGCGCTCGCCGAGCGCCGCATCGGCCGCCGCGACCAGGCCCAGGCCTGGGTTTGGCGGCTCGCCGCCGCCACGCGCGAGCTCCACGAGCAGTACGCGGTCCAGCGGTGGCCTGAGACCAAGCGTCTGCTGGGGCTGTTCGTCAACTCGTCCGGCCGCGCCCACGGCCGCAACGCCCGCCGGCTGGTCACAGCCGCGCGCCAGCAGGACCGCCGGCTCTCGATCTCGCTGCTCGCCGCCGCGGTCGCCCATACGCCGGAGGCCGAGGAGGTCCTGCGGGGCGCCCGGATGCGGATGGCCAGGAAGCCCTCCGCGGTCGCTCGCGAGCTGCTCCGCAACTTCCCCAAGCCGGGATCGAAGCGCCGGCGCCGCCGGAAGGGCAAGGGCTCAGGCGGCAAGGGCGAGACGGACGCCAAGTCCAAGGAGGACGGCGACGGCAAGCCCAAGCGCGAGAAGCTCGAGGACGTCGAGGCGGAGGCCGAAAGTCCGGAAACCTCTGAGGCCGAAGCCTCCGAGGACGTCAGCTCAGACGAAGGCTGACCTCGCCCGAGCCCAGCGTGACGCGGTCGCCCGCGGCGGTCTCCACGGTCAGGTTTCCGCGCTCGTCGATGCCTGCCGCCCTACCCACCCCCGAGCCGCCGGCACCGCCCGCCCCCTCCCAGGCAATCTCGCGGCCGCGTAGCGCATCGCGCGAGGCGAACGCGCTCGCCACGTCGTCCGGCTCCGCCGCCACCCACCTCCCGAGCGACTCCCGCAGCGCCGCCAGCGCCTGATCCGTTTCCACGCCGTGCCCCAGCGAGGTCGCGGGCCAGCGGAGGTCGTCAGGGAAGTCGGCATCGGCGACCGCGAGGTTCAGGCCGACCCCGATCACGGCCCACTCGGGCGGCCGGGCCTCGATCAGGACGCCGGCGAGCTTGCGCTCGCGGAGCCAGACGTCGTTCGGCCACTTGACCAGGCACTCGACCGGCGCCAGCGACTCGGCCGCCTCGCAGACCGCGACGGGCACCGCGAGGGGCAGCAACGTGTGGCGCGCCTCGAGGGGACGCAGGATGGCCGAGCAGAGAAGCGCCGCCCCCGGCGGCGCCGACCAGCGTCTGCCCCGGCGGCCCCGGCCCGCCGTCTGCTCATCCGCGGTGACGAACGTCCCGGACACGGCCCCGGCCAGCGCCAGCTCCCGTGCGCGGTCGTTGGTGGAGTCGGTACGCCGGTGGTGGCGGCGCGGCCCGTCGAGACTCACGCCGGGCTCAGCCTCAGTTCGTCGTCGCGCCCGGCGCCGAGCAGGTCGGCGGCGCTGCCACGATCCACCGCGATCCCGAGCCGGCCCGAGGAGTCGCCGTAGACGACGAGCCCGCCGGCTCCATCCGCGAAGGTCCTGCCACGCACCGCCCGAAACTCGCGCCCGGCCGCGGCTATCGATAGTGGAGAGGGGCTCGCGCCGAGATCGTCCGTCCCCGCGTCGAGCACCAGGTTCCCGAACCGGTCCGCGTAGAGAACGTGGGCGACGAGTGCGTTTCCGTCGCGTCGCGGCTCTGGCAGGTCGAGCCCCACGAGCGAGCCCGGGTCGATCGCGTCGCCCGCGGCGGCGATGGGCCGGCCCGCCGCCAGATGAGCGGCCACCGGCGCAAAGACGTCCCGGCCGTGGAAGGTGGGAGCCACCGGCTCGAGGCGAAGCGACGTTGCCGAGACGTCGACCGCCTGGTCCACCCCGCCGAGGCGTATCGAGGCGAGCGCCAGCAGCCCGTTGTCAGGGCCCACGAGGAAGCCGTCGCCGCGCGCGAAGCGCGACGCCGCGCCGCTCCGACCCTACGCCGGGGTCGACGACCGCGAGGTGGACTGCGGCGCTCACCTGGGCGACGCCGGCCTCCAGCGCCATGGCACCGCGGCGGACATCGCCGGCGGGGATTCCGTGCGTCAGATCGACCACGCGCACTTCGGGCGCGAGTCGTGCGATGACCGCCCGGCAGACCCCGGCAAACTCGTCCTCGTCTCCGTAGTCCGACAGGAAGGTGACCGGGAGCGTGCCCACCGGCGCAACCTAGTCCCGGTCGGCCAAATCCCGGGCGTCGGCGAGCAGCGCCTCGACCAGTCCTTCCGGGTCGTGGCGCCCAGCCTCGGCGTCCGGCTCGAAGCCGGCCTCGCGCAAGGTCGCGCTCGTGACCGGCCCGATGGAGACCAGGCGAGCTCGCTCGGGCATTCGCCCGCCGGTGACCTCCAGGAAGTTCTTGACGGTGGACGACGAGGTGAAGGTCACGTAGTCCGCGTCCATCGCCGCCTCCACGGCATCCGGGGCCGGGTTCTCGCGCACCGTCTCGTAGAGCGGGACGACATCGACGTCCGCGCCGCGCCCGCGGAGCGCGTCCGGCAGCAGGTCGCGGGCCTCGGCGGCCCTGGCGACGAGGACCGGCTTGCCCTGGACCGGGACGGCCTCCAGCTCCTCGACCAGCGCCTCGGCGACCGAGCGCTCCGGGACCACGTCCGCGATCACACCGCGCTCGCGGAGCGCCGCCGCGGTTCCCGGACCGATCGCGGCCACCTGGGCCTGGGCGAGCGCCCGCGCGTCGCGTCCCGTCGCCTCCATCGCGTCGAACAGCAGACGCACGCCGTTCGGGCTGGTCAGGCAGACGAGCGCGTACGTGTGGAGCGCGCTCGACGGCGTCGCGCACCTCGGGGCTCTCGATCCGAGGCTCGATCCGGATCGCGGGCAGCTCGACGACGTCGGCTCCAAGCGCGGCGAGTGTCGCGGCCATCCCGCTCGCCTGCGCACGGGCGCGCGTGACGACCACGCGCTTGCCGTGGAGAGGCCGGCGCTCGAGCCAGGCGATCGAGTCGCGCCGCGCGGCGACCGGGCCGAACAGCAGGATCGCGGGCGGCTTCAGCCCCGCCTCGCTCACCGCGCCCGCCAGCGTTTCGAGCGTCGCCGCGACGTGGCGTTGCCCGCTCAAGGTCCCACGTTCGACCGCGGCCGCGGGCTCGCCGGGATCGCGCCCGGCGGCGGCGAGGCTGCGCGTGATCTCGGGCAGGTTCTTGACCCCCATGTACATCACCAGCGTCCCCGGGAAGCGGGCCAGCGCCTCCCAGTCGAGCGCGGTCTCGCCCTTTTCCGGATCCTCGTGGCCGGTGACGAACGCGACGGCCGAGGCGTCGTCGCGGTGCGTGACCGGGATGCCCGCGTAGGCGGGCGCCGCCACGCCCGCGGTCACACCCGGCACCACCTCGAACTCAACGCCCGCCGCCCGCAGCGCCTCGGCCTCCTCACCGCCGCGGCCGAACACGAACGGATCGCCGCCCTTCAGGCGCACGACCGAGAGGCCCCGCCGCGCTCGGTCGACGAGCTCGTCGTGGATTCGGTCCTGGGGGACCGATGCGTCGCCCGGCTCCTTGCCGACGTAGCGGAGCTCCGCGTCCGCGCGCGCCCCGGCGAGGGCCGCGGCGGGGATCAGGCGGTCGTAGAGGATCGAGTCGGCGGCAGCGACCAGCTCCAGGGAGCGCGCGGTCATCAGGCCGGGGTCGCCGGGCCCGGCGCCGACCAGGTAGACGACCCCGGGCCGGGCCGTCACGAGAACAATCCCCTTACCAGGGAGGCAAATCTTGTTTCGCGCCTTGCGTCGCTCATCAGACACCCTCCGCCGCGCGCTCGAGGATCTCCCCCGCACCCGCCGCGAGCATCCGCTCGGCGAGGGCCTGGCCCACCGCCGCGGGCTGATCGGGATCCCCTCGCAATGCGTCGCGGACCCACTCGCTGCCGTCGGGCAACCCGGCGTAGCCGGCCACCGCCAGCGTTCCCTCGAGGTGGCGGGCGCAGATGCCGAGCGGCGTTTCGCACGTGGCCTCCAACGCCGCGGTGGCCGCTCGCTCGGCGGTGAACTCCACCAGTGCCTCCCGGTCGCTGATCTCCGCCGCCGCCGTGGCGGTCTCGGCGTCGCCGGCGCGCGCCTGCAGGGCCAGCGAGCCCTGTCCGGGTGCGGGGACCATCACGTCGGCGCCGAACCGGAAGCTGATCTCGTCGTCCCGCCCCAGCCGCCGGAGCCCGGCAACGGCCAGGACGATGCCGTCCAGCTCGCCCTCGGCGAGCTTCCGCAGGCGGGTGTCGACGTTGCCGCGGACCTCTACGACGTCAAGGTCCGGGCGCGCGGCGAGCAGCTGCGACCGGCGGCGCAGGCTGGCGGTCCCGACCGTCGCCCCGTCGGGAAGCTCCTCGATCGCGCCGGCGTCGCCCACGAAGGCGTCCGCCGGATCCTCGCGCTCGGGCACGCCGACCAGCGCGAGCTCGTCCACCATCTCGCCCGGCACGTCCTTCGCCGAATGCACGCCCAGGTCGGCCTCTCCGTCCAGCAACGCGCGCTCGACGGACCGTACGAACCTGGCCTTGTCGCCGGGCTCGCCCTCGACGTTCGAGACGGTGACCAGCTCCGCGCCCCCGAGGGCGGCCGCCACCGCCTCGGCCTGGGCGACCGCCAGCGCGCTGGAACGGGTCGCGATCCTGAAATTAGCCGGCTCTTGAACGCCGGGGCTCGGCTTTGCTTCGCTCCGCCTCAAATTAGCCGGCTCTTGAACGCCGGGGCTCGGCTTTGCTTCGCTCCGCCTCACCGGCGGTCGCGGGCGCGACGCCTGGAGTCGAGCTCGGTGACCTCGGCGTCCGCGCCCTCCAGCCTCTCGGACGCCGGGTCGAGCCCGAACAGCTCGCGCAGCGCGTGCACGTGCGGAGAGAGGCCATCCTCGCCGGCCGCGCGCTTCAAACGCAGAGTCGGCTCGTGCAGGAGCCGGCTCGCGATCGCCCGTGCCATCGCCCGCATCCGCTCGCGGTCCGCCTCCGTAAGAGCCTCCCACCGGCCCTCGTTCTCGGCCAGCGCCCGTTCGACGATCTCGTCGGCCCGGGTGCGGAGCGCCGCCACCGTCGGCGTCACCTCCTGGCCCGAGAGCCATTCCTGGAACCGGCCGCGCTCCGCGTCCAGGATCTGCTCGGCGCGACGGGCCTCGGCCTCCCGCCCCGACGTGTTGCGCTCCACCAGCGACTGCAGGTCGTCCATGTCGTGAACCGTGACGCCGGCGAGCTCGCGGCACGCGGGGTGGATGTCGCGTGGCACGGCCAGGTCGATCAGCATCAGGGGGCGCCCGGCGCGCAGGGCCATCACCTCGGCGAGCGACTCGCGCTCGATCACGTGGTGGGGCGAGCTCGTCGACGAGACCACGATGTCGGCGTCGGCCAGGAGGGCGGGCAGCTCCTCGAAACGCACGGCGCGACCGCCGAATCGCTCGGCCAGCCCGATCGCGCGGTCGTAGTGGCGGTTGGCGATGAAGATCGCGTCCACGCCCCGTGCGGCCAGGGCGCGTGCAGTCAGCTCCGCGGTCTCACCCGCGCCGATGACCAGGACGCTGCGCTCCTCGAGGTCGCCCAGCGTCCGCTGCGCGAGCTCGACCGCCACCTGGGGCACCGAGAGGGCGCCCTCGGAGATCGCGGTCTCGGTCCGTGCGCGCTTGCCCGCGGCAAGGGCGCCCCGGAACATCCGGTTCAGGACCGGGCCGGTGGCGTCCTCGACGAGCGCCAGCTCGTACGCCCGCTTCACCTGCCCCTGGACCTCGGTCTCGCCGACGATCATGGAATCGAGGCCGGCGGTGACGCGGTAGAGCTGCTCGGCGGCTTCACCGCCGCGCAGCGAGTAGAGATGCGAGACGAGCTCGGTCGGGCGGGTCTCGGCGACGCGCGCGAGGACCGACAGCGCGTGCGACTCGGCGTCAACCGGATCGCTCGCGAACAGGTACAGCTCGGTGCGGTTGCAGGTGGAGATCGCCGCCGCCTCGCTGATCTCGGGCGCGCCGACGAGCTCGCCGAGGACGCTCACGGCTCGCCCCTCGGTCAGGGCAAGGCGCTCCCGCAGCTCCAGCGGAGCGGTCTTGTGCGAGACGCCAAGAGCCAGCACCTCCGCCATCAGCCGACGACCTCCCGAGATCGCTCGTCGGCCTCGGCCTGCGGTCTGCCGGCTGCGTGCTGCGTGTTGCGTGCTTTGCGTTCTGCCAGATCGGCCAGCTCGCTCAGCTCCTCGCGCATGCGATCGATTCGCACCGCCATGATCGCCACATAGATCAGGAGCAGCGCGACGAAGACGACGTAGGCGCCGGCGACGTACTTGCCCGCCTCGTCGAGCGGCAGCGCCGGCATCAGGAAACCTTCCCTGCCGGGAGGGCGAACATGGTTTCGCGCCTTGCGTCGCTCATCAAGACCCACTTCCCGACGGCGCGATGCGAGAGGCCGGCGCGGCGGGCGCCTCGGAGTCCAGCGACCGGCGCAGGCGCGAGATCTGGCCGCGCGTTGCCTTGGCCGCGAGCTCGAAGCGCATCAGCGTCGCGAACAGCAGCGCCATGCCCGCGAGCGCGACCAGGAACGTGAACAGCATCTCGCCGGGCAGGCCGCCCTCGCTGGTCGCGAACACGCGCGGGTGCACCAGCGACTCGGCGAGCCGCACCGCCATGAAGTTGAGGGGGACGAACGCGCCCGCGGTGATCGCGAAGACCGACGCGTAGCGCGCCTGGCGCTCCCGGTCCTCGATCGCGTAGCGCAGCGGGTAGTACGTCGCGTAGAGCAGGTAGACGATCAGGAACGAGACCAGCGTCGGCTCCTCCCAGACCCACCACTTGCCCCAGGCGGCGCGAGCCCAGATCGCGCCCGTGAGCAGCGCGGCGGTTCCGAAGATGATCCCCATGTGGATCGAGACGTACGCGCGCACGTCGTGGATGGGATTGCCCGTGCGGAGGTGGGCGATCGCGTAGATCGCCGCCAGGATGAAGCCGCCCAGCGCGCAGATCGCGATCGGCACGTGCAGGTAGAAGATCTTCTGGACGAAGCCCTGGTCGGCGTCGTTCGGCGCGTAGAAGAACGCCAGCGCGAAGGCGCCGCCGAGGACGACCACGGTGGCGAGCGCCATCGTTCGCAGGCTTGGCATCTCGAGTCGGATCATCTACGCCCCTACCGGGGGGGCAAAGTCAGTTTCGCGCCTTACGTCGCTCATCAGATACCTAATCCTCCAGCAAGAAGTCATAGACCGCGTAACCCACCAGGAGGAAAACCAGATCGTAGAGAGCGAGCGTGCCCACCCATTTCCCGACCTCGTCGTACGACGGGCCGCCCGCCGCCAGCAACGGCTCGGCCGCGCCGCCCGCGGCGATCATCAGCGGCACCAGGAGCGGGAGGAGGATGAGCGGGGTCAGCAGGTCGCGGGCGCGTGAGTGGGCGCCGACCGTCGAGACCACCGCGCCGGTGGCCGCGAGCCCGAGGTTGACCAGGGCCAGCACGCCGGCGAGCGGCAGCAGTCCGGCGGCGTCGTCGAGGAAGAACGCCGCGAACACCGGCAGGGCGATCGCCTCGAGCACGAGCAGGTACACGAACAACGCGACCACCTTGGCGGCGAACAGGGCTGAGAGGTCGATGGGCGCGAGACGCATCGCGTCGAACCCGCCCTCGTCGCGCTCGGCCACGAACAGGCGGTTGATGGCGAGCAGCGCGGCGAAAAGGACGGTCACCAGGAGGACGCCCGCCGCGAGACTGCCCTCGAGCGAGGTGCGGTCGAGCCCGAACCGGAAGACGACGAACGTCGTCACCGCGAACAGCGCCATCGCCGGGAGCGACTGGAGGGTGCGCAGCTCGACTCGAAGATCCTTGGCGAGGATCGTGCGGAAGGCCGCCATCAGCTCCGTCCCGTGTACACGGAGCGCGCGTCACCAGGCGAGAGGCCCGCCGCCTCCCCCTGATAGGCGACGGTCCCGTCGGCGCGAAGCGCGAGCGCCCGGTCGGCGGTGGCCAGCCCGCCCTCGAAGTCATGGGTCACGACCACGCGCGTCACGCCCGCGGCCCGCCCGATCAGCGGCTCCACCGTTTCGATGCCCGCCGGGTCCAGGTGCGCCCCCGGCTCGTCCAGGAGCAGCAGCGGCGGGCCGTGCAGTACGCAGCGGCACACCGCCGCCCGCTGGACCTGTCCTGCGGAAAGCGTCCGGACGAGCTGATCTCGCCGGCGCTCGAGCCCGACGACCTCGAGCAGCTCCGTGATGCGCGCGCCCGGCTCCTCCAGCCCGTGGAGCCGCGCGTGGAATTCGAGCGCCTCGACGAGGGTGAGGTCCCGGTAGAGCAGCGGGTCATGGCCGAGGTAGCCGATCCGCCCCCGCGCCCGCCACGCGCGCCTGGGCAGCTCCGCGCCGAGCACCCGCAGCTCGCCCGCCGTGGGGCGCAGCAGGGTCGCCAGCATCCGCAAGAGGGTCGACTTACCCGCGCCGTTCGGCCCCAGCACGACGAGGGTCGCGCCCGCCTCGAGCGTCAGCGAGACGTCTTGGAGCACGGGCTCGTCGCCGAAGTCCCGGCGGAGCGCGCGTGCCTCGACCGCCGCGCCGGTCTCGCCGGCGGGCGGGTTCGCCGGATCCTCACCGGCTTCGCGCTGGACAGCGGTCGGCGCTGGCACCACGCGAATTCTCCCAGCAACCAGGCGCGTCGGAGCAGACGAACTTGTGCGTGAAGCGGACCTCGCGCCCTCGATTCGCCGTACAGAGGGGGAATGGGCTTCGCAGCTGCAACAGCCGCGTTCGCGGCGGCGCTCCTCGCGGGCATCGCGGAACCGCGACCTGAGCCGGTTCACGAACCGGTTCGCGCGCCGCTGGAGTACCGGGAATCCGAGGCGATCGGCTCGCCCGGAGCCGGCTCTCTGGTCCGCGGCGTCAAACTTCCGGCGAACGGCCGCCACTACTTCACCTGGGACCCGGTCAAGCACGAGAGCCCGAGCCCACCGTGGAGGCGCTGGGGGACGGATGACCTGATCCGGGTCGTCATGCGGGTCGTCCACGAGTACGCGCGCGCTCATCCGAGCGCTCCCCGGGTCGGCATCGGCGACCTCAGCCTCCCCGAGGGCGGCTACTTCGGGCCCGAGATCGGCGGCGGGATCGGCCACGCGACCCACCAGAACGGGCTCGATGCGGACCTCTACTACCCGATCGAGCCGGACGCCGAGCGGGCGCCGCTGGCCATCGACGAGATCCGCATGCGGCTGGCCCAGGACCTCGTGGACCGGTTGGTCGCAGCGGGGGCGGATGTGATCTACGTCGGCCCGAACACCCCGCTCACCGGCCCACCCGGCGTCGTGGTCCCGCTCGTCAACCACGACAACCACCTGCACGTGCGGATCGCCGGCTAGCGACCCTTCCGGAGCGTCCGTGCGCCGACCTTCGCGAGTGGCACCAGGCCCTCGCGTAGCGCCTTCAGCCGCGCACCGTTCCGGCCATAGATCAGGCGCGCGGACGAGCGGAGCGCGTCCCCGAGCGTGCGGTCGTATGGCTGCCACCAGAAGTCCCGGGTCAGGCCCGGCTCCCACGCCACGTGCTTGACGTTGACGCACTCGTAGAACCCGAACTTCGAGTGCGAGCGCCCCAGCCCGGACTCCTTGACCCCGCCCCACGAGGTCTGCGCCGCGCCGTGCGAGTACGAGTGGTCGTTGATCCAGACCATCCCCGACTCGAGCCGGCGCGCCATCCGCTCGCCCTTGGCGCGGTCGGTGGTCCAGATCGACGCGCCGAGGCCGAAGTTCGAGTCGTTCGCGCGCTCGAGCGCCTCCGCCTCACTCGCCACCACGATCACCGGCACCACCGGCCCGAAGATCTCCTCGCGCATGATGCGCATCTCGTCGTCGACGCCGGCGAGGACGGTGGGCGCGATGAACCGGCCGTCGAAGCCCGGGACCTCGCGGGGGCCGCCGGTGACCCGCTCGGCGCCGCCCTTGATCGCGTCGTCGACCAGCTCGGTCACCGCATCGGCCTGGTCGGCAGAGACCATCGGGCCGATCTCCGTCTGCCAGCTCATCGGGTCGCCGACCGTGAGGCGCTCGGTCTCGCGGACGACCCCTTCGATGAACCGGTCGGCGACGCTCTCGACGACGTATGTGCGCTCGATCCCGGAGCAGGTCTGGCCTGCGTTGGCAAACCCGGCCCAGACGCAGCCGGAGACCGCGTTTGCCAGGTCCGCGTCCTCGCACACGATCTGCGGGTCCTTGCCCCCGAGCTCCAGCACCGAGCCCTTGAGCTGCGCCGCGCAGATCTCGCCGACCTTCCTACCAACTTCGACCGAGCCGGTGAAGAAGACCTTGCCGACCCGCGGGGACTCGCAGATCGCCTGACCCACCGCGCCGCCGCCGTGCACGGTCCGCAGGAGCCCCTCCGGGAGGCCGCCCTTCTCGAAGACCTGTTGGATCCGCTCGCCGAGCAGCGGCGTCAGGCTGGCGGGCTTGAAGATCACGCCGTTGCCGGCCAGCAGGGCGATCGCGATCTCACCCAGCGGGATCGACCATGGGTAGTTCCACGGTGCGATCACGCCGACCACGCCGATCGGCTCGTATGAGAAGAAGCTCCGTTTCGTCTTCAGGAACACCTGGGTGTACGGAATCGGCTCGTCGGCCAGGATCTCCGGCCCGGCCTCCGCGCACCAGTTCAGGGTGTCGATGGTGGGCAGGATCTCCATCGTGTAGCTCTCGGTGAGCGGCTTGCCCTGCTCGGTGGTGAGGAGCTCCGCGACCGACTCCATCTCGTCGACAAGGACGTCCGCCGCCCGCTTCAGATAGCGGCCGCGGTCCGCGGGGGTGAGCTGCGCCCAGAAGGGCTGCAGCTCGGCGATCTCGGCGACGACGCCGTCGGCCTCGCCCGGCTCGATCGTCTCGGCCGTGCCGACCAGCGCGCCGGTGGCGGGGTTGTGCGACTCGAGCTGCCCCATCCCGGGCGGAGTCTACGCCGGGGATGGCGGCGGATTCCCTACCTGAGCGTGTGCAGGTAGATGTTCTCCTCGTCGGCCGACAGCTGGTTCGGCCCCCCGAGGTTCTGCGCCTCCGTCTCGAAGGCGGCGAACCGGCCGTTCGCCGAGATCGCGGGATCCTCGGACTCATCGTTTCCGCCCTGGCCTCCAGCGCCCTTCGAGCGGCGCGAGACGAGCACCACCTTCTTGCGTTCCAGGTTGTACACGTACACGTTCGTGTCGCCGGCGAGGGTCGCGATCGGGCCGCCGAGGTTGTCGGCCGCAGTCTCGAAGGCGGCAAGCCGCCCGTCCGCCGAGATGCTGACGTCCTCGGTCAGGCCGTTGGCGCCGCCGCCCCCTGCGCCCTTCGAGCGCCGCGAGATGAACTGGACCTTCTTGCGCTTCATGTCGAAGACGTAGACGTTGTCGTCGTCGGGCGCGGTCGCGATCGGCCCGCCCAGGTTCGTGGCGTCAGTCTCGAACGCAACGAACCGGCCGCCCCCGGCGATGTCGGCGCCCTCCGAGTCCTCGTTGCCGCCACCGCCCCCGGCCGACTTCGACCGGCGCGAGACGAGCGTCACCTTCTTGCGGCCGCGGTCGTACACGTACACGTTGCTCTGATCCGCGAGCGGCGTCGCGATCGGGCCGCCCAGGTTCCGGGCGTCCGTCTCGAACGCGATGCCGTTCCCGGTGTCCGTGATGTCCGGGTTGAAGCTGTCTGCATCGCCGCCGAGCCCGCCGGCGCCGCGCGACTGCCGCGAGACCAGGCTCACCTTCTTGCGCTCGAGGTCGTAGACGTAGATGTTCGTGAAGTCCGCGATCGGGCCGCCGAGATTGTCGGCGTTTGTCTCGAAGGCGACGAACCGGCCGTTGCCGGACACGACGCCGTTGAAGCTGTCCGAGTCCCCCACGGCGCCGCCCGCCGAGTTCGACCGCCTGGAGACAAGCCGGATCCGGTCGCGCTTGCGGTCGTAGACGTAGATCTGGCTGAGTCCCGTCGCTGGACCGCCGAGATTCTCGGCCAGGGTTTCGAAGGCGACGTACCGTCCGTTGGCGGAGATCGAAGGCAGGAAGCTGCTGCCGTCGCCGCCCGGGCCGCCGTTCGAGGCTCGCGAGACCAACTCGACCTTCTCGCGCTTGCGGTCGTAGACGTAGATGTTGGTCACGAGCTCGTCGATCGGCCCGCCCAGGTTGTCGGCAAGGCTTTCAAACGCGATGAACCGGCCGTCCGCGGACGCCACGGGATTGAAGCTCTCATCGTCGCCGCCCAGACCGCTCACGGAGGCGCTCTGCCGGCTGACGAGACTCGTGCGGTCCTTCTTGGCGAGGGCGTCGGCTGCAAGCAGCACGGCCCCCAGCACCGCAATCGCCCCCAAGACCAGAACCCGTTCGAATCGACCCGTCATCGTCATCGTTCCCTCCCGCTCGTGGTTAGGTGGCCGACGGTAACGTGGCTCGGTACGCGATCAGGTGACTCCGGTCACATAGCGCTCAGCCGGCTGAAACCACTCAGGTGTCCCAGCGGCGCCGAAGCTCGTCGATGCGCTCGCGCAGCCGGGCCTCCAGCCCGCGGTCCGTCGGCTCGTAGAACCGGACGCCGCTCAGCTCCGGCGGGAGCAACGGCTGATCGGCGACGCCGTCCGGCTGGTCGTGGGGATAGACGTAGCCCTCGCCGCGCCCGAGCGCCTTCGCACCCCGGTAGTGCGCGTCGCGGAGATGGTCCGGCGGCAGCTTGGCGCCGTGCTCGCGCACGTGCCGCATGGCCGCCGAGATCGCGGTCGTCGAGGCGTTGGACTTCGGCGCGAGCGCAAGGTACGCCGCCGCCTGGGCCAGGTTCAGCACGCACTCCGGGAGGCCGACCCGGTCGACCGCCGCCGCCGCCGCCGTTGCGACCGCGAGCGCGCGAGGATCGGCGTTGCCCACGTCCTCGGAGGCGAAGATCACCATCCGCCTCGCGATGAAGCGCGGATCCTCCCCGCCCTCGAGCATTACCGCCAGGTAGTAGAGCGACGCGTCGGCGTCCGACCCACGGGTCGCCTTGATCCAGGCCGAGATGTAGTCGTAGTGGCGGTCGCCCTCGCGGTCGTACGAGACGGCCTTGCGCTGCAGCGCGTCCTCGGCGGTCGCCACGTCCACCGCGTGGCCGGCCGCACCCGCCGTCTCGACGGCGCGCTCCAGCGCCCCGAGCGCCGTGCGCGCATCGCCGCCGGAACGCGTCGCCAGCAGCTCGAGCGCATCGTCGTCGACCCCAGGCGGATCGGCGAGCCCGCGCTCGGGCTCGCCGAGCGCGCGGCGCAGGAGCGCCACGACGTCCTCGGCCGAGAGCTCGCGCAGCTCGTAGATCTGGCACCGCGAGAGCAGGGCCGAATTGACCTCGAAGTACGGGTTCTCCGTGGTGGCGCCGATCAGGGTGACGAGCCCCTCCTCCACAGCCGGCAGCAATGCGTCCTGCTGAGCCTTGTTGAAGCGGTGGATCTCATCGAGGAACAGGACGGTGCGCCGGCCGTTGCCGCGCAGCCGCTCACGGGCACGTTCGATCACGGCGCGCACCTCGGCCTTGCCGGCGTTGACCGCGGACTCCTCCTCGAACGCCGCGTCGGATGAGCCGGCGATGATCCTGGCGAGCGTCGTCTTGCCCGAGCCCGGAGGGCCGTAGAGGATCGCCGAGTGGGGCACGCCCGACTCGACGGCGGTGTGCAGCGCCGACTCCGGCGCCAGCAGGTGCTTCTGGCCGACGAGCTCGTCGAGGGTGCGCGGTCGCATGCGCACTGCAAGAGGGGCTCCGGCCGGCGGCTCGGCCCCGGACCGCTCGTCGCCGGCATCGAACAGGCTCTCCATCCCGCGGAGTATCAACTAGCGTGCCGCGCCCGTGGAAGCCTGGGAGCTCATCGTGGTCGGCGTCTGGGCGTTCGTCGTCTCCCTCATCGGCGGGTTGGTCGGCCTGGTCTTGGGCAACCTGCGCCTCCCGGTCGTCGTCCAGTTCTCGTCCTCGCCGGCCGCCGGCGCGGGAGCCAACGTCGCCATCTCGGGCGCGGCAGCGGTTGCGGCGGCCTGGACGCACGCACGCGCCGGCCGGGTGAGCTGGCGGCTGTTCGCGTGGATGGCGCCCCCGTCGCTGGCCGGCGCCGTCGCCGGCGGCCTGATCGCCGGCGAGCTCCCGGGCGACGTGCTGTTGGTCGCGATCGGGCTCGTCGTCCTCTACGGGGCGTGGGAGGTGGCCCGTTACAGGCGCCCACAGGCGGAGGTGCCGGACGTGCGGCGCGCCGACCTCCTGAGCGCCGCCGGCGTCGGCTTCGGGGTCGGGCTCCTGGGCGGGTTCGTCGGCCTGATCCTTGGCTCGATGCGGCTGCCGGCGATGGTCAAGTACGTGGGGATGAGCCCGTACGCAGCGGTCGGCACCAACGCCGCCGTAGGCGTCATCGTCGGCATCGGCGGGCTCGTCGGCCACCTGCCGAGCGGCGTCGACTGGGACATCCTCTGGGCGGGCGCCGCCGGCGGGGTGCCCGGGGCCTACCTCGGCTCGAAGCTGACCGGCCGCCTCGACGAATCGGCCCTGATCAAGGCGATGGCCACCGTGCTCGTGATCACCGGTGCAGCGATGATCCTGGAGGGCCTGCTGTAGAGGGGTTCTCGTACCCTCCCCCTATGGAGAGGACGGGAACGGTCGGGGAGCAGACGCTCGGCGCCGAGGCGGTCGACCTGCTCTCGCAGCTGCTCCGCATCGACACGGTGAACCCGCCCGGCAACGAGGGGCCCGCTCAGGACCTGATCGCGGGCATCCTCGGCGAGGCGGGATTCGAGTGCGAGATCCTCGAGGCGGAGCCGGGGCGGCCGAACCTCATCGCCCGCTTGCCGAGCGGCTCCGACGGCCCCGTCCTGGCCCTCATCAGCCACGTCGACACGGTTCCCGCGAATCCGGACGAGTGGACGTTCGATCCGTGGTCCGGCGACGTCCGCGACGGCTTCGTCCTCGGCCGCGGCGGCCAGGACATGAAGGACCAGGTGGCGACCGAGGTGGCGGCGGCGGCCCACCTCGCCCGCTCGGGCTGGCGACCGGAGCGCGGGGAGCTGAAGGTGATCGTCACGGCGGACGAGGAGATGGGCGCTCATCTCGGGGCCAAGTGGCTGTGCGAGAACCACCCCGATAAGGCCTACGCAGACCTGGTGATCAACGAGGGCGGCGGCGCGATGTTCGAGTACGAGGGGCGCCGGTTCTACGGCGTCGCGGTCGGCGAGAAGGGCATCTTCCGCTTCAACCTCCGCGCCCGGGGCCGCGCCGGGCACGGCAGCGTTCCGAGTCTGGGCGACAACGCCCTGCTGCGCCTGGCGCCGGTGTTGACCCGCCTGAACGAGCAGCCCGAGCTCGAGCCGACCCCCGCCGGAGTCGCGTTTCTGAGCGGAGTGCTTGGGCGCCCCGTCGGGGAGAACGCGGACGAGCTGGCGGCCGCGCTCGACGAGCTGCGCGCGCACTCCCCGCTGCTCGCCGCCTACCTGGCGGAGCCGCTGCTGCGGGTCACGCTGGTGCCCACGAAGGCCAGCGCCTCCACCCGTGACAACGTGATCCCCTCGGTCGCGGAGGCGCTCATCGACACCCGCGTCCCGCCCGGTCTCGACGAGGGGGATGTGCGCGAGCGCATCGGCCCCGTCCTCGGCGACCTCGGGGACCACGTGGAGATCGACTTCGACTCGATGACGATCGGCAACGAGTCGCCCTTGGACACCGAGCTCGCAACCGCGATCCAGGAGTGGCTGGCCGAGGCCGACCCCGGGGCGACCCTGGTGCCGATGGTGATGCCGGGGTTCTCGGACAGCCACTGGTTCCGCAAGGCGTTCGACTCCGTCGTCGTCTACGGCTTCCACCCCCAGCGCGAGCTGGACCTCTTCACGGCCGCCCCGCTCGTGCACGGGCCCGACGAGCGCGCCGCCGTCGCCGACATCGAGCTCGCCGCCGACTTCTACGCGTGGCTCGCCCGGAGGTTCCTGGGTGGCTGAAGCCGAACAGGGCGGTCTGCGCCTGGGCGGGATGGCCCTGCGCAACGGCCTGCTCGTCCACGGCCCGACCTCGTGGGCGATCGCGGTCCGCAACTCCGCCGGCGAGGTGGAGGTCGCCTCCGGCGTCAAGCCCACTCTCGCGCGCGGGCGGCTCGGGAAGATCCCGGTGCTACGAGGGCCGCTGCGCCTGGGTGAGGCCCTGCTCGTGATCCCGTTGGCCCGGGTCCGCCTGCCCGCGGCCCGGCTCCCGCTTGAGGACGTCCGCGTCATTCTGGCCGCCCTGGCCGCGACTGCCGCCAGTGCGGTCGCCCGTAAGCTCGCGCGGGGCAGCGCCACCAGGGAGACGGCGATCGCGCTGATCGGCATGCTCCCGGCGCTGGCGGCTCTCCGCGACCGCGACCTCGCGGCGTACCACGGGGCGGAGCACAAGGCGATCGGGGCGTACGAGTCCGGCGGCCCCGCGGCCGACGAGCCGAAGGAGCACGAGCGTTGCGGCTCGAATCTGATCGGCCCGCTGCTCGCCTTCAGCGTCGCCGGCCAGGTGATCGTGGAGGGAGTGCTCGAGCGGCCGAACTCGATCGCCCGGGGAGCGGCGTCCCTGGCGGCAACCGGCGCCGCGGTCGAGGTCTTTGCCTACGCCGAGCGCAACCCGGAGGCGACGATCTCGAAGGCAGTGCACGGAACGGGCTATGAGATCCAGCGCCTGATCTCGACCCGCGAACCCACCGCGGAGCAACTCGAGGTCGGCGAAGCCGCGGTGCGCGAGCTACTACGGGTCGAGGCCCCGCCTGCCGATACAAGCGAAGAGGGCCCCGCGGAAGGGGTGGCGCCCGTCTGACATGAACTTCCTGATCGCCTTCGGATATGACGACATCGAGCGGTACGTCCCGCTGTGGGCGCCCGTTCTGATCCTGGGCCTCATCTGTTACTTCATGTGGCGCACGATCAGGCTGATGCCGCAGACGAAGCCGCAGGAGATCTCGGCCAAGTCGAAGGAGCAAGTCACGTTCGCCGATGTCGCCGGCGTCGACGAGACCAAGGCCGAGCTCCAGGAGGTCGTTCAGTTCCTTTCGGATCCGAAGCGGTTCAAGCGGCTCGGCGCCAAGGTGCCGAAGGGCATCCTCCTCCACGGCCCGCCCGGAACCGGCAAGACGCTCCTGGCCAAGGCGGTCGCGCACGAGTCGGGCGCGAACTTCCTCTCCCAGTCGGCGTCGTCGTTCATCGAGATGTTCGCCGGCCTCGGCGCCGCGCGGATCCGCCGCCTTTTCAAGGAAGCGCGCGACAACGCGCCGGCAATCGTCTTCATCGACGAGCTGGATGCGGTCGGAGCCGAGCGCGGCTCCGACATCTCGGGCGAGCGTGACCAGACCCTCAACCAGCTGCTCGTGGAGATGGACGGCTTCAATGCCCGGGAGGACGTCGTCGTCATGGCCGCGTCGAACATGCTCGAGAAGCTCGACAAGGCGTTGCTCCGACCGGGTCGCTTCGATCGCCAGGTCTTCGTCCCCCCGCCCGACATGAAGGGGCGCAAGGAGATCCTGCAGGTACACACCCAGACGAAGCCGCTCGCCCAGGACGTGGACCTCGACCGGGTCGCCCGTCACGCCTCGGGCCTGACCGGGGCCGACCTCGCCAACCTGGCCAACGAGGCAGCGATCCTGGCCGGCCGCCACGCTCGCGAATTCATCGTGCAGTCGGACTTCGACGACGCGTTCGAGCGCGTGGTCGCCGGCCTCCAGTCCCGCAAGGTGATCACGGACCAGGAGAAGCGCGTGGTCGCCTGGCACGAGGCTGGGCACGCCATCGTGTCGGAGCTCCTCCCCAATGTGGACACGGTCCAGAAGGTCTCGATCGTGCCCCGCGGCAAGGCGCTGGGCTACACGCTCAACCTGCCCCAGGAGGACCGCTACCTGAAGTCGCGGCAGGAGCTGATCGACTACATGAAGATGCTGCTCGCCGGCAGGGTCGCCGAGCAGATCACGTTCGGCAGGGTCACGACGGGAGCCGCGGATGACCTGAAGCGGGTCACGGCAATCGCGCGGTCGATGGTCTACGAGTACGCGATGGGAACGCAGATCCGCTCGCACCAGGTCCAGGGTGATGACTTCGGCGCCTCTGAGGCGCTGCGCCGCACCCGCGACGAGGAGGTGCAGGCGATCGCCGAGGAGGCATACCGCGGCGCGCACCGGCTGCTGACCGATCACCGCGATCTGCTGGACCAGGTGGCCGAGCGGCTCCTTGAGAACGAGTCGATCGAGCGCGACGAAATCCAGGACATCATGCGCAGCCACCGCGACCGCACCAACGAGCCCGCCGCGGACCTCGAAGAGGCCCTCGGCCGTCCCGAGGTAATGGTCTCAGAGCCCCCCGAGGACGCGCCCAGCCCCAACTAGACTCCGGCCCGTGTTCGGGCTGATCGACCACATCGGCGTCGCGACGGACGACCTCGACGCTTCCCTGGCGCTGTACGAGGGCTCGTTCGAGATGCCGCTCGCGCATCGCGAGACGATCTCCGACCAGGGCGTCGAGGCGGTGCTCCTGGACGTCGGCGACTGCCACGTGGAGCTGCTGCGGCCGCTCGCTTCCGACACGCCGGTGGGCAAGTTCCTCGAGCGCAAGGGCCCCGGCCTGCACCACGTCGCCTACCGCGTCGAGGACATCGACGCGACGCTGGCGAGCCTGCGCGAGGCCGGGATCGAGCTGATCGACTCCGAGGCCCGCATCGGCATCCGCCGCAGCCGCGTCGCGTTCCTGCACCCGCGGTCGACCGGCGGCGTGCTCACCGAAATCGTTCAACCGGCAAACCAACACTGAGAGGTACCGCGAATGGCTTCTGAACAGACCAAGGTCGAGATCGGATTCGGGCTCGGCCAGGTCCTCTCGGCGAAGCTCGCCGAAGATGAGCTGACGGACCTGCGCAAGGCGGTCGAATCGGGCAAGGGCTGGTACGACCTGAAGACGGACGAGGGATCGGTGGCGCTCAACCTCGCCACCGTGATGTTCATCCGCGTCAACGACGCGACGCACTCGATCGGCTTCAGCGGCTAGCCGCGGCCAGCGACTCCCAGAGCCGCTCCTCGACCTCGAGGACGGCTCCCGCGCGGTTCGCGATCTCGGACCAGCGCCGCTCGTCGGCCTCGTCTTCCTCGCTGGCGGCCTCGAGCGCCGCGGCCAGCTCCGTCCATCCCTGGGCCGCTCCCGCCGCCTCGTCGCACTGCTCGTAGCCCGCCTCCTCGAGGAATCGCGAGTACATCAGCCGGAAGTTCCCGCCGCCGGTGCCGCGACGCTCGATCGTCTGGTACGCGAAGCGGGCGCACCACTGCCAGTCCTCGACGGTCCCCGGCCAATCGCCGACCTCGGCTGCGAAGCGGCGCAGCGCCGGAAGGCCTTCGAACTCGCCCAGGGGCGGATCGATCATCTGCTTCGCGTTCCGGGCGACGGCCGCCGGAACGGCGTCGCGCAGATCGCCGACCTCGGCGCTGCGGTCGAACGTGAACATGTTCCCCGCGAGCGCGAAGATCGGATGGTTCCCGTGGCGCGCCTCGCGCAGGCTCGCCAGGCTCGTGGTCTGCAGCTCCTCGAAGGCCGTGTCGGACAGGAACGCCGAATCGTCGTCGTAGCCGGCGAGGACGACGGCGTGGCCGGGGAAGTGAGCCGACTTGCCGTAGTGGTCGAGGTAGTACAGGTCGGTCAACAGGAGCGGCGGGCGGCCATCGTCGAGCGCCTCGCGGGCGCCCTCCCAGGACGCGCTGGCATCGGGGAAGGTCTCGAGGCGAAGTGGCGCCCCGGTGAGCTCGAGGAACTGCTCCTCCAGTCGCCCGACCCGACCGTTGATGAAGCGGGACGGCGATTGGCCATCGAGACCGACGTAGTAGAAACAGGCTCCCGCGCCGAGCCCGAACGCCATCTCCTCGCTGAGCTCGATCCCGTGATGGGCGAGGAGGTTCCGCAGCGCCGTCGAGCCGCAGTGGTTGCCCGGACGGTGCCGGAACGCCAACACCGCGCTCATGCAGCCTCGCGGTCCCTCAGGACCCGGCGCAGAATCTTGCCGGAAGGCGACTTCGGGATCTCCTCGACCTCCTCGACCAGGCGGACCTGTTTCTGCGGCGAGACCTGGCCGGCGACGAACTCCATCAGCGCGTCGCCGTCCACGCCGTCGCCCGCCGCGACCACGAACGCCTTGGGCACCTCGCCGCACTCGTCGTCCGGGACGCCGATCACGGCCACGTCGGCGACGTCGGGGTGCGTGATCAGGAGGGCCTCGAGCTCCGCCGGCGGGACCTGGAAGCCCTTGTACTTGATCAGCTCCTTCAGCCGGTCGACGATCGAGTAGAAGCCGTCGGCGTCGCGAACGGCGACGTCGCCGGTGTGGAGCCAGCCGTCGGAGTCGATCGTGGCGGCGGTGGCCCGAGGGTTGTTGAGATAGCCGGCCATCACCTGCGGGCCCCGGATCCAGAGCTCGCCACGTTCGCCCTCGGTCACATCCTCGCCGGTTTCCGGATCGACCAGGCGGCATTCGGTCCCGGCGAGGGCGGGGCCGATCGAGCCGGGACGGTTCTCGCCGTGCGGGCGGATCACGTGCGTCACGGGGCTCGTCTCGGTCAGGCCGTAGCCCTGGATGACCTTGCAGTCGATCCGCTCGGCCACCTGCCCGACGAGCTCGGCGCCGAGCGGCGCGGCGCCGGACATGACCACGTCGACCGAGCTGAGATCCCGCTGGTCGACCGCCGGATGCTTGGCGAGCGCCAGGGCGATCGGCGGCACCACGTACGCCCGAGAGACGCCGTGCTCCGCAATCAGGTCGAGGTACTGCTCGAGGTCGAAACGCGGCATCGTGACGATCGTCGCTCCCTGCCAGAGGCCCTGGTTCATGATCACCGTCTGCCCGTAGATGTGGAAGAAGGGCAGGCACCCGATCAGGACGTCGTCCTCCGAGATCGGGAAGGCATCCTGGATCTGCACCAGGTTCGCGACCAGGTTCGAGTGGGTCAGCATCACCCCCTTGGGCAGGCCGGTCGTCCCGCTGGAGTACGGCAGCACCGCGAGGTCCGCGCTCGCGTCGATCACCACGTCCGGAGCCTCCGCCGGATCGCCCAGCAGGTCGGAAAATTACCGGCTCAACGACGCCGGGGCTCGGCTTCATCCCTTCGGGATTCCGCCTCACTGCCGCCCCCTCGGCCTCGCCCACGACGAACACGTCCTCGATGCCGGCCGCCGCGGCCGCCTCGCGCGCGACGTCCAGGAACGGTGGCACCGTCAACAGGATCTTCGCCTCGGAATCGCGCAGCTGATGCTCGAGCTCGCGTGCCGTGTAGAGCGGGTTCACGGTCGTCGCCCGCCCGCCCGCTCGCGCCACTCCGTGGAATGCGACCGCGTACTCCGGGAGGTTGGGCATGTAGATGGCGAGCGCTTCCCCGGGGCCGAAGCCTCGCGCCGCGAGGCCGGCGGCCAGCGCGCGCGTCGCCCCGTCGAGCTCGGCGAAGGTGATCTTCCGCCCCGTCGGCCCATCGATCAGCGCCGGCTTGTCGCCCAGCTCGCCCGCGCGCTCGAGCACGAACGAGGTCACGTCGGAGTCGGGGAACTGCAGCTCCTCCATCGGCCGAAGCCTAAGCGCTGGAGGGCCGCTGAGCGATTAGGCGAGGCGATCGTGGGTACCCCGCCGGGACCTCGAATTGGAAGGGAATCCTGAATGACCATCGCGATCATCATCGGCGTCTGCATCATTCTGGCGATCCTCGCGTTCCTGCTCCCGCGACTCTCCCGCCATCCGCAGCGCGGCGTGGACAGCACGCTGGGCGCCGGCGAGAGCGCCGCCGGCACCGCCCCTGGCAAGCTGGGCGAGTGGCTGAAGAAGCCCTTCCAGCAGTCCCGCAAGGCCACGAACAAGAGCGCCCAGAAGGGGCGCGAGGGACGCTCGAAAACACCCTTGTGAGGCGGAATCCCAAAGGGATGGAGCCGAGCCCCGGCGTTGTTGAGCCGGCTGACTTGATCGCGCTGCTGGCAAACCCCGACTCGGGACAGGGCGAAGCGGACGACGTGGCGGAGGCATTGCGCGCGTTGGGCGCCGAGGTGGAGACATTCGGCCTCGGCGAGATCGACGCTGCCATCGCTGCCCAGCCGGCTCGCGTGGTCGTGGCCGGGGGCGACGGGTCGCTCGGCGGCGTCGCGTCGCCAGCGGCCCGCGCCGGCCTGCCGTTGGCCGTCGTGCCAACCGGCACCGCGAACGACTTCGCACGCGCGCTCGAGATCCCACTCGACCTGGACGACGCGGTGCGCCTCGCCGTAGAGGGCGAGGAGACGCGCGAGCTCGACATCGCCCGCATGGACGACCGGCCGTTCCTGAACGTGGCGAGCCTCGGTCTGTCTCCTGCTGCGGCGGAGAGACGCCGCCGGCCTCAAGGACACCCTCGGTGCGCTCGCGTATACGGCCGGCGCTCTTCGGGCGGGCTTCGAGGCGGACCCGGTGCATTGCACGGTGACGTGCGACGGACAGGACGCTCATCGACGGAGATGTCTGGCAGGTGACGGTCGCGTGCACCGGCGCGTTCGGCGGCGGCTCGTCGGTTGACGCGGACCCCGCCGACGGCCGCCTGGACGTGGTGGCGATCGAGGCCGAATCCCGCGCTCGCCTGGTGCGGCACGCGTACGGCCT
Source organism: uncultured bacterium (assembly GCA_963734015.1). GTDB lineage: Bacteria > Actinomycetota > Thermoleophilia > Solirubrobacterales > 70-9 > JALZKA01. The sequence continues at coordinate 29,978 of CAVTFG010000013.1, forward strand.
GCGGGCCGGCGACATCGAGGGCCAGCCCGGCGTCCACAGCCGGCGCTGTCCCTCGGTCGAGATCGCCCTCGATGAGCCGCAGGCGTTCAACGTCGACGGCGAGCTGGTCGAATCCGGGACCTGCCGCTTCGAGGTCGAGCCGGGCGCGATCTCGGTCGTGGTCGGATGAGGCGGGCGCCGAACTGGGTCTGGCCCGCGGGAGTCGGGGCGGCGGTCGCGGGCTGGTACGTCTCCGACAGCCTCCGCCACCGTCGCGAGGGGGCGTTCGGCTATGACCTCGGATCGGACATCGAGGTCGGCTCGCCCGACTTCATGCGGACCGCCGAGGCGTTGACCGGAGCCCCCATCTCCGCCGGCAGCGAGGTGGACCTGCTCGTCAACGGCGACGCGATCTTTCCGGCGATCCTCGAGACCATCGAGGGTGCGGAGCGGACCCTCAACCTCGAGACATACGTCTACTGGAGGGGGGACATCACCGACGAGCTTGCCGGCGCGGTGTGCGAACGGGCGCGGGCAGGGGTCCGATGCAAGGTCCTGCTCGACGCGCTCGGCTCGGCGATCATGGACACCGACCAGGTCGACCAGATGGAGGACGCCGGCGTCGAGGTCCGGCGCTTTCGCCCGATCCGCCCGTACACCGTGCGGCGCCTCGCCAACCGCTCGCATCGTCGTGCGCTGATCGCCGACGGCCTCGTGGGCATGACGGGCGGCGTCGGCATCGCCGAGGAGTGGACCGGCGACGCGCAGGATCCTGACCACTGGCGGGACACGCACGTGCGGATCAGGGGTCCGATCGTCCGCGGGCTCCAAGGCGCCTTCGCCGAGCACTGGCTCGAGGCGACGGGTGAGGTGCTGAGCGGTGAGGACTACCTGCCGAACCTCGACGAGCGCGGCGACGGCGCCCGGATGCAGCTGGTCCGCTCGCACTCGGGCGTCGGCGACACGAATATCGAGTCGCTCTACTACCTGGCGATCGCCTCGGCCCGGGAGTCGCTCGACATCACCGCGGCCTACTTCGCGCCGCGCCCGGCCTTCACCGAGGCGCTGGCGGACGCCGCAGAGCGCGGTGTCAGGCTCCGGATCCTGGTCCCGGGGCCCCACATCGACAAGGAGTTCGTTCGCATCGCGGGCAGGGACGCCTACGCCCAGCTGCTCGAGGCGGGAGCGCGCATCTTCGAATACCAGCCGACGATGCTCCACGCCAAGACGATGGTCGTGGACGGCGCGTGGTCGTCGGTCGGGACGGTGAACTTCGACAACCGCTCGTTCCAGCTCCACGACGAGGTGACGCTCTGCGTGTGGGACGACCGGTTCGCCGGCCTCTTGACCGAGCAGTACGAGCGCGACCTCGAGCGCTCCGACGAGATCGAGCCGGAACGCTGGGACGGCCGCGGGCCGCGCGCGCGGGCCGCGGAGGCCGCGATGCGGGTGTTCCGCCGCGAGCTCTGAGCTCCCGGGCGCGCCCAGGCCCTTCCGTATCCTCGCCGCGTGCCTTCCCCGCTTCGGCCCACCCAGCGCAAGCGCAGCCTGCTTCCCGCTCGGCTGCGCACCAGGCGCGCGCCCGCGCGGCGCCCGGGCCTGCTCGGCGCTCTCGGTGCGGCCGACCAGGCGGTGCTCCGCTTCCTGCGCACGAAGGCTCCGCATGACCCAACCACCGAGACCGTGTTCAAGACTCTCGGCCTGGTGGGCGAGTACGCGGCAGTCTGGGTGGCCGTGGGCCTCGCCGGGGCCGCATCCGATGCCGCTCGGCGTCGCCGCTGGCTGCTCGGTGCCGCCACCGGCCCGGGCGCGGTCGTCGTCAACTACGCGATCAAGGTCGTGATCGGCCGCGAGCGCCCGCTGATCGAGGACCACCCTCCGCTCGCCCGCGCGCCCTCGAAGCTCTCGTTCCCATCTGCCCATTCCACCTCCTCGTTCGCGGCGGCCGCGGCGCTCGGGCGCGTCGAACCGCGGACGAGGGTCCCGCTCTACGCGCTCGCCGCCGCCATCTGCGTCTCGCGCCCCTACCTCGGCATGCACTACCCGTCCGATGTCCTCGCCGGCGTGGCGCTCGGCACCCTCGTCGGCGGCCTGGTTCCCGGCGTCGGCGAGCGCCCGCTGGAGGAGCGTATGGCCGACCTCGTGCACGAGCGTGCGGCGGAGCCCGCGCCGCCGTCCGAGGCCGCGGGGTGAAGGTCGGCATCGTCGGGCTCCCCAACGCGGGGAAGTCCACCCTGTTCAACGCGCTCACCCGCGGAGGGGCCGAGACGGGCGACTACCCCTTCACCACGATCGACCCCAACGTCGCCGTCGTCCCGGTTCCGGACGAGCGGCTGGAGCGGGTCGCCGAGACGGTCGGGTCGTCGGAGGTCGTACTCGAGACGATCGAGTTCCACGACATCGCCGGCCTCGTCCGCGGCGCGTCCGAGGGCGAGGGCCTCGGCAACCGGTTCCTCGCCGCGATCCGGGAGACGGACGCGATCTGCCACGTCGTGCGCGCCCATTCGACCGGCGGCGTCCCCCACCCGGAGGGGCGCATCGACCCGGGCGACGACATCGAGCTGATCGAGCTCGAGCTGCTGGCGGCGGACCTCGAGCAGGCCCGGCGCCGCCTGGAACGGGTGACCAAGCAGGCGCGGTCGCTCGACAAGGCGGTGGTCGCTGAGCGCGACTGGCTCGAGGCGGTGGTCGCCGCTCTCGAGGACGGTCGCCCGGCGCGCGAGGTGCCGGCCCCCGCGGAGGCAGGGGACGCCCGGCGGCTGCTGCACGCGCTCACGTCGAAGCCGATCCTCTACGTGGCCAACGTGGACGAGGGATCGGACGAGGTCCCGGACGCGGTGGCGTCACACGCGCAGGGCGCGGGCGCCACCGCGGTTTCCGTAAGCGCGCGAATCGAATCCGAGCTCGCCGAGATCGGCGACCCGAGCGAGGCCGGCGAGCTGCGCGCCGAGCTCGGGATCTCGGAGTCGGGCCTCGACCGCGTGATTCATGCCGCGTTCTCGCTCCTCCACCTGATCACGTTCTTCACGGCCGACGAGGGCAAGGAGGCGATGGCGCGCAACGTCCGCCGCGGCTCGACCGCGTGGGAGGCCGCGGGCAAGATCCACGGCGACATCCAGGCCGGCTTCATTCGCGCCGAGGTCGTCGCCTGGAGCGACCTGGTCGACGCCGGCGGCTACGCCGGCGCGCGCGAGCGCGGGAGGCTCCGCCTCGAGGGCCGCGACTACGTGATGGCCGACGGCGACGTGATGACGGTGAAGGTCTAGTCCACGAGCACGCGCGCGGACTCGCTCACGGTCACGTGGATCGCGGCCGGCTCGTAGGCGTAGTCGAGGATCGCGTGGGCTCGGAGGCGGTCGAGCGCGAACTGGAAGGCCGCGGCCTGCGCGTCGGAGGCGTAGTCACGACGGATGTCGAATGACCACCCCGTCGTGTGGAGCGAGTACTCCTGCGTCGCCTCCGGGTTCACCCCCACGAGCAGGTCCTGGTACTCCTGGTCGCGGGTGGCGCTCGTGACCTTCAGGGGCTCGCGCTCGCCGGAGATCGCCTTGACCTTCGCCGACAGGTAGACCAGGGCCGCCAGCGCCTCGGGCCGCAGCGCCCGGTAGAGCTCGGGGTCGGAGCCCAGCTCGTTCGCCATCTCGCCCGCCTGTTCCGTGACCCGGAATCCCAGCGAGGGATCGGCCGGGAGCGCCACGAGGTTGCCGTCCGACCGTGCGTCGAGGACGTCGTCGGCTGTCTCGAAGGAGTCGGTGTCCTCCTCGGGGTGGTAGAGCTCCTCGAGGGTCGCCTTCTCCGTGATCAGGTCGCCGCGCGCGTCCAGGGCGTCCGGATCGTCGCGCCAGCGCTTCATCACCTCCTGCGAGGCTCGCACCCGCCAGTAGTAGAGGGAGGAGTCGTCGCCGAACCCGGCGAGCAGGTCCCAGGCTTCGGCGTGGCCCTCGGGCGACGAGTCGAAGAAGAGCCGCGGGTAATCGAGCCCCTGGTCGTCCACGAGCGCGGCCGCGCCCCCCTCCGGGACCTCCTCGCCGCTGTAGGCCGCGATCACGTTCTCCAGGTTGCCGATGCCCATGTGGTACGAGACCACCGCGAGCTGCTCGGATCCGAACCGCTCTTCGGCGATCTGCAGATATCGAGCAGCGCCCGCCAGGGCGGCTTCCGGGTCAAAGCGCTGGTCGACCTCGGCCCGTTCGCGGCTGAGCTCCTGGGCGAGCTCGGGCTTCCCCCGGTTGGCGGCCTTGGCGATCTGCCGCGTCAGCGCCAGGCTGCGCGCGAGGTCGACCTGCATCCCGAGCAGGTCGGTCGCTGTCGACGGGATGATCTGCGCCAGGCCGGTGGCCGAGCGGGGGGTGCCGTCGGCCATCACGGTCGGGCGGCCCGCGCTCTCGAGGAAGACCATCGCCTCGAGCACGTCCGGGTCGACGCCGTGCTCGTCGGCCGCCGTTTCGATCTCGTCGCGCCAGTCGGCGGTGCGCTCGGCGGCGAGGACGACGCCGCCCGGGCTCTTGGCGTAGATCACGTGCGAGGTGCCGAGCGTCGCCCGCTCAGCAAGGTCCTCCCCCTTCGAGGCCGACCAGGCCAACGGATCGCCGGACCCCGCGCCGCCGCCGGACCGGGCGGCGTCCACGATCTGCTCGACCTCGACTTCGGGCGGGTCCGAATCACCCAGCCCGAGCGCCAGCACCAGGGCGGCAAGCGCGCCGGCGGCCGCGACCATGGCCAGGGTGATCAGGGCCGCCGCAACTGGCTGGCGACTCACGTCTCCCAGGCTAGACAGGTAGGTTCTCGCCGGTGAGGACGGAGGCGAAGTTCCCGCACGTTCCGGCCAAGGCCGGGCACTACGAGAGCTTCTACATCAAGGCCGCGGAGCCCGGCGGCGGGCGGGCGATCTGGATTCGCCACACGATCCACCAGCGCCCCGGCGAGCCGGTGAGCGCCGCGCTTTGGTTCACGTACTTCGATGCGGACGCTCCGGGGCCGCGGGCCACGAAGCAGACCGTGGGCCACGACGAGCTCTCGTTTCCGGACGGCGGCTACATCGGGATCGGGGGCGCCGTGCTCGAGCCCGGCCGCGCCCACGGCGGCGCCACGAGCGAGTCCCTTGGCGCCACCTGGGACCTGGACTTCACCGACGAATCCGAGCCGCTTCACCACCTGCCCTACGAGTTCATGTACCGGGCGAAGCTGCCGAAGACGAAGTTCCTGAGCCCGTATCCGACCGCGAGTTTCACCGGCACCGTGGACGTGGGAGGCGAGACGATCGAGATCGCGGGCTGGCCCGGCATGATCGGCCACAACTGGGGCCCTGAGCACGCCGAGCACTGGGTCTGGATCCAGGCCTCCGGGTTGGGAGGCAACGAGAGCGACTATCTCGACGTCGCGGCCGGCCGGATCAAGATCGGCGGCATGACGACGCCGTGGGTCGCCAACGGCCGCATCGTGATCGACGGCGAGCCCCACCGGGTCGGGGGCTTCCGCGGCACCTACGGGACCGAGCTCTCGGCGTCGCCCACTTCGTGCGAGTTCACGATCCCGGGCAGGGACATCAACGTGAAGGGCCGCGTCAGCGCGCCCGCGAAGGACTTCGTGGCCTGGATCTACGCCGACCCGAAGGGCCCCGAGCACAACACGCTCAACTGCTCGATCTCGGACCTCGAGCTCAGGGTCGAGCGGGCGGGCAAGCCGCACGCCCACGTCGGCGTCGAGCGCGCGGCGGCGTACGAGTTCGGCACCCGCGATACCGACCACGGAATGCCGCTGCAGCCGTATCCCGACGGCTAGCGCTTCTTGAAGCGGGCCCAGGTCGAGCGCAGACCGAGACGGAAGCGAAGAGTGTCTCCGGAGACCTTGGTCGAGCCGCGCGAGCCGACGACCTTCGCGCGGACGATCCGTGGCGAGCGGCCCGTCCTCAGCACCCGGATCTTCTTGAGGTTGCCCGAGAACAGGCCCGAGAGCTTGGACTCCATCTCCGAGTTCGAGAGCCTGACCTTCCAGCGGTGGACGGGGGAGCGGCGGTCGGCCGGGTCCTTGACCGCCTTCAGGTAGGAGCGCGGCTCGGCGAAGACGAACTCCGAGTTCTCGGTCTCACCGCCGGAGGTCGAGAAGAAGTAGGCGGTGGCCGTTCCGCCGCCGGCCTTGATGACCTGTCCGGCGGTCCTCTTGGTCGCGCGGTTCGTCGCCCCGGTCTCGGAAGACCGCCCGCCGTAGACCTGGCTGCGCGTGTCGTCATAGAGGTCGTAGCCGCTGCCGTTCAGCCGGGTGCTCAGGGCATAGGAGCGCGCCGCCACGGCCTGCGCGCGCAACGCTTGTGCGGGCCAGGACGCCGGCACCTCGTTCGGGATCACGCCCTGGACGTAGGGCTGGATCCCGACCTTGTTGATCGCGTAGAGCGAGCCGCTCACGTTCCGCGCGATCAGCTTGCCGCGGTACGAGCCGACGCTGGAGAAGCGCACGGAGCCGCCCGACGCGGCGCCCTCGTTGCCGCACTTCTTGATCCGGCGGCCGCTCGAGCGGTTCAGCTCGACGCCGCCGCCCCGGGTCGCGCCGAACGAGTAGCTGCGATCCGGGTTCAGCGTCTTGCCGCACGCCTTGCGTGCCTCCGTGAACTGCATCGCGCTCAGGCCGGTGGTCAGCAGCACGCGGACGCCGCGGGTCTTGGCCTTCCCGATCCTGACCCCGGTGTAGTAGTGGCGCAGGATCCTCTTGTACGAGCGCCCCTTCTTCGCCTGTCCGTAGGCGCCGTACTGGCTCATCCCCACGCCGTGGCCGTAACCCTTTCCGTGCACGACCCACTTGCCCGCGGCGCCGGACGGCAGGCAGAGCGCGGCCGCGACGGCCGCCAGCGTGAGCGTTGTGAGCGCACGTCCCTTCATGAATCATCCCCCCGCCCCTATCGACAAACCGTACGGGAACCCAAAGTCGCGTTTCGCCGAATGGCCCGAGAGACCTCCTGTGAGGCGGAGCCCGGAGGGCGAAGCCGAGCCCCGGCGTCGTTGAGCCGGCTTATCTCAGGCGGAGCCCGGAGGGCGAAGCCGAGCCCCGGCGTCGTTGAGCCGGCTTATTCGGATAGGACTACGTGCGCAACCCAGCTGGAGGTCATGGATGAGCATCGCCACGAACGAGCAGGCCGCGGTCGACGCCGCCCCGAAGCAGCTGCTGATCGGCGGCGAGTGGCGGGACGCGTCCGGAGGCTCGACGCTGGCGGTCGAGGACCCGTCGACCGGCGAGCCCTTCTGCGAGGTCGCCGACGCGACCCCGGAGGACGCGACAGCACGCGCTCGACGCCGCCTGTGACGCCCAGGCGAGCTGGGCCGCGACGCCGCCCAACGAGCGCTCCGAGATCCTCCACCGCGCTTTCGTAGAGCTGAACGAGCGGGCCGACGAGCTCGCGATCCTGATGACGCTCGAGATGGGCAAGGCGGTTGCCGAGTCGAAGGCCGAGCTCGTCTACGCGGCCGAGTTCTTCCGCTGGTTCGCGGGCGAGGCGCTGCGGATCGACGGCTACTTCAAGACCGCCGGCAACAACCTGAGCCGGGTGCTGGTGATGCGCCAGCCCATCGGCCCCTGCTACTTCATCACCCCCTGGAACTTCCCCAACGCGATGGGCACGCGCAAGATCGGCCCCGCGATCGCCGCGGGCTGCACGATGGTCGTCAAGCCCGCCCAGCAGACCCCGCTCTCGATGCTGGCTCTCGCGAAGCTCCTGGAGGAGTGCGGGCTTCCGCCCGGGGTTCTGAACGTGATCACGAGCCGCTCATCGGCCGGGGTCTCGGAGCCGATCATCTCCGACCCGCGCCTCCGCAAGCTCTCGTTCACCGGCTCGACCGAGGTCGGCCGCAAGCTGATCGCCCAGGCCGCCGAAGGAGTGCTCAAGGTCTCGATGGAGCTCGGCGGCAACGCCCCGTTCCTGATCTTCTGACGACGCCGACCTCGACGCCGCGATCGAGGGGGCGATGATCGCGAAGATGCGAAACGTCGGCGAGGCCTGCACCTCGGCCAACCGCTTCCACGTCGCCGAATCGCGCGCCGACGAGTTCGCCGAGAAGCTCGCCCAGCGCATGGGCGCGATGAAGGTCGGCCGGGGCACCGAGGAGGGCGTCGAGGTCGGGCCGCTGATCGACGACGCCCAGCGCTCGAAGGTGGCCGAGCTGGTCTCAGACGCCGTCGGAAAGGGCGCCAACGCCGTCGTGGGCGGCTCACAGCGCGACGGCGCCGGCTACTTCTACGACCCCACCGTCCTCGCGGGTGTGACCTCCGACGCCCGCGTCCTGACGGAGGAGATCTTCGGTCCCGTCGCGCCGGTGGCCTCGTTCGGCTCCGAGGAGGAGGCGATCGCCGCCGCCAACGACACCGAGTACGGGCTGGTCGCCTACGTCTTCACCAGCGACGTCAAGCGCGCGTTCCGTGTCTGCGAGGCCCTCGAGACCGGGATGATCGGCCTGAACCAGGGCATGGTCTCGAACGCCGGCGCCCCCTTCGGCGGCGTCAAGCAGTCGGGAGTCGGCCGCGAGGGCGGCAACGAGGGCATCCACGAGTTCCTCGAGACGAAGTACATCGCGGTGAACATCTGAGCCCTGGGCAACGGGGGCGCGCGGAAGTAGCAGCCAGGTCAGATCCTCGATCATCGTTACTCCATCGGCGGGCAGACCACACGGCTTTATGGCCGCTTGTGACGAGAAGCGGCTATTTCGAAGCAGACCAGGCGAGGTGATCGCCCGGCCCACCCTGACTTTTCGCGCTAGAGCACCGCACAGGTACTGCAAACGGGAAAGCTCGATGGCCCACACGCCTCGGCGCGCAACGCAGGCCGAGGCCCTACCGTGAGAACCGCTCCGTCTAGGAACCGGACCTCCGATCGGTGGCAGATCTCCACCGGTCTGCGGGTGCCGATGGCAAACTGCGCGAATGCCAAGAGAACTGATCCGAGACCTCCGCGCTCTATGTCGGCGCCCCGTATTCCTACACCGCGATCGCCCCATCCAAGAACACGGTCTTTACGGCCGGAGCCTGTCCGCTCGATATGGACGGAAACGTCGTTGATCCAGGCAATGTCGGGGGACAGACTCGCCAGGCCCTCGACAACTTGCTCGTCGCCCTCGACGCCGCGGGCTGCGGGCCAAGGGACATCGTCAAGACCACTGTCTACGTCGCAACGACCGACGACGCAGATCTGGCGGCGGCATGGAACGTCGTTGAGGAGCTGTTTGGCACGGACGGGCCGCCGAGCACCCTCCTCGGTGTAGCCGTCCTCGGCTGGCCCGGACAGCTCGTCGAGATCGAGGCCGTGGCTGCCCGCGACTGACGCACTAGAGCGGAGCAACGACCCCCGGGAGATCAGGACGAATCGGGGTAGGAATCACCGCGGGTCGGGTGTACGTTCAGGTGCACATACCTTCGGCGAGAGGAGTTTCGATGCCCGAGACCACCGATCCCACCTTCTACCGCTCGCCCGCCGCCGCGATCGCGGCTCCGCCCGAGAGCCTCGCCTACGTCGCGGCGTTCGACCCGGCGGGCGAACAGCGCGACGCGATGGCCGTCGTGGATTGTGATCCCGACTCACCCGACTACGGAGGCGTCGTTGGGTGGACGGAGCTCCCGACCGCCGGCAACGAGCTGCATCACTTCGGCTGGAACGCCTGCTCCAGCGCGCTCTGCCACGAGGGCCACGATGGCGCACTCGAGCGCCGCTACCTGATCGTGCCCGGCATCCGCTCGTCGCGAACATACGTGCTCGATACCAAGCCCGATCCCCGTCAGCCCCACGTCGTGCGCACGATCGAGCCCGAGGAGCTTGCGGCCAAGGCCGGCTACTCCCGCCCGCACACCGTGCACTGCGGGCCGGGCGGCATCTTCATGTCGAACCTCGGCGCGGCCGGCAACGGTGACGGCCCGGGCGGGGTCGCGCTCATCGATCACGAAACCTTCGAGGTCACCGGCGCCTGGGAGACCGACCGCGGCGACCAGTACTTCGCCTACGACGTCTGGTGGCACCTGAACGAGGACGTCGCGGTGACCTCGGAGTGGGCGACGCCGTCAATGATCGAGGACGGGTTGAATCCCGAGGACCTGCTCGGCAAGCGCTTCGGCCACCACCTCGACTTCTGGAGCCTCTCGGAGGGGAAGCTGCTCGAGCGGATCGATCTCGGTGACGAGCACCAGATGGTGCTCGAGGTGAGGCCCGCTCACGACCCTCGCAAGACCTGGGGCTTCGTCGGAGTGGTGATCAGCGTCGAAGACCTTTCCGCGTCAGTGTGGCTGTGGCACCGTGACGACGACCGCTGGGCGGTCGAGAAGGCGATCACCATTCCGGCCGAGCCGGCCGAGGCCGACCAGTTGCCGCCCGCGCTTCAGCCCTTCGGCGCGGTTCCGCCGCTGGTCAGCGACATCGACCTGTCGGTTGACGACCGCTGGCTCTACGTCTCGTGTTGGGGCACTGGTGAGATCAAGCAGTACGACGTGAGCGATCCGCACAACCCGAGGGAAGCCGGCTCGGTGCGCATGGGCGGGATCGTGGCCCGAACTCCTCACCCGGCCGCTCCCGAGCTGCCGTTGGCGGGCGGCCCGCAGATGGTGGAGATAAGCCGCGACGGCCGGCGCGTGTATTTCACCAATTCGCTTTACGCGAGCTGGGACGACATCTTCTATCCGGACGGCGTCGGTGCCTGGATGGCTCGCGTCGACGCGAGCGTCGAGACCGGCGGGATGTCCGTCGACCCTGAGTTCTTCCCTCACGGCGACGACTTCCAGGGACTGCGCGTGCACCAGACGCGACTCCAAGGCGGCGACGCGTCCAGCGACTCCTACTGCTTCGTCGAATAGCTGAATGTGGAGGTAGCGCGTGCCGCTCGAGCCGCCAGCCGCGCACTTGCTCGGCATCCCACTGGAAGAGCTTCTACCCGGCGTCGTTGGCATCGGCGCGGTGGTCGCCTACCTGCGGCTACTCCCTAATTCTTGGATCAACCCCAGCCAGGCGAGAGCCCGACCTCGACCGTCGTCGTGGTCGTCGTGGCGTCGTCGCGGATGATCCAAAGATCGACGGTCGCTGATACCGGCTCGTGGCCGACCCAGCGATCGGGCCCGTCGTCCGGAGTGACCTGGATGGGTCCGTCGATGAGGCCCGCGGGCTGCAGGAAGCCGGCGAACATTCGCCGCTCGCCTCCCTCGACAGGCCCGCTCCACTCGGGATCGTCGAGCTCGAGCTCTCTACCCGCGATCGCGGCGTCGACGCGCGCGGCGGGATCGCGCAGCCAGACTGCGAGCCCGACACGATCGCAGGCGAACGAATTCGAGATCCGGCAGGACACCCCCATGTAGGGATCGCGACTCAAGAGCTCCGCAGCCGAAACGCGCGCCGGTTGCGCATCCGCGCCCTCACCCCGGCTTTCAGCATCCCCGCAGCCGGCCGCGAAGGCGGCAGCGACGGCGATCGGTAGGAGCAAGCGGGCTCGCACACCAGCTATACGTTCGGTAGCGGCGTCGAGGTCCTCGGCGTCCTAGGGCGCCGGCGAAGCGCCCGGCTCTCAGCGGTTGAGAGACGTCGGCCTGCGAGCACCGCCCCGATAGACCGTCCAGTGCACGAGGCGTGGGAACACTCTGCCGAGGTGGTGGAACGCCGTGTACATCGCCGGCGCCGTTGCGAGTCTGCGCTCTCGATCGACCGCACGGACGACCACGTCGGCGGCGCGTTCCTCGCTCAACGTCGGAATGAGCCGGTCGACCCAGGGCATCCGGTCCTCGGAGCCCGGGTTGTTCTCCCAGTAGCTGCTCGAGATCCTGGCCATCACCACATCGGTCACGGATACCCCGGTGCCCCGCAGATCTGCCCGAAGCGCGGTTGAGAATCCACGCAACGCCCAGCGCGCCGACGAATAGGCGACCGAGCTCGGCCAGGGAAACCAGGCGCCCGGTCCGTTGATGTTGCAGATGTTGCCGCTGCCGCGGCCCGCCATCTCGGCAATGAAGGCCTTGGTGACGCCGAAGGCCGCGAAGTAGGGCAGCGCCATGTCCGCCCGCATCTCGTCGAGCGGCGTCTCCTCGATGAACAGCCAGCGGCCGATCCCGGCGTTGTTGACGATCACGTCTGGGATGGTGCCGGCGGCCTTGATCGCGTCGGTGGTGGCGACGAGCGCCTCGGGGTCGGCAAGATCGACCGCAAAGATCTCGGCGTGCCCTCCGGCGCTCTCGATCGAGTCGGCTACCTCACGCAGCTTGTTCTCGGTGCGGGCGAGGAGCAGAACGCGGGCGCCGCGGACCGCCATCGCCCGCGCCGTTGCTGCTCCAAGCCCCTGAGAGGCCCCGGTGATCAACGCGGTCTTGCCGGCCATTTCCATGACTCGGCGCGAGCCTATCCCTGTTCGCCTCGCGCCTTGTCAACCGAATTGGATTGGGGGTACTACGGCGCCAGCGACGCGCCCGGCTTGTAGTCCGGGAAGAGCTCCTTGAGCAGCGGCGTTATGCGGTCGAAGCGGTCGATCTCGCAGCCGTTGGCCCGGGTGAGGGTCGTGCTGACCGGCTCGCCGGCGATCGTTCCTTCCAGCGCCACCTCGTCCGGGCCGCCGTAGATCTCGGTGCACGGCGTCTGCGGGTCGATCGGCGCGAAGTCGGTGGCCTTCAACCTTCCGCACTCCGATCCGTCCGTCTGCTCGCATCTGACGATCGCCGTCTGCGGCTCGGTGCCACCGGGGCCGTCGGGATCGAGCGCGAGGTGGATCTCCGTGGCTGTCTGGCTGACCGCGGAGTTGTCGTCCTCCTCGTCGCCACAGCCGGCGACGAGGAGTGCGAGCGCGGTGAGAGCTGTCAGTGCCCGAGCAGCGACGACAGGAGTCCCGGGCGCTCGGCGCGCTTCTGCACGTAGCACTGGTGGTACTCCTCGGCGCGCCAGAACGGGGCGGCTGGCTCGACGGTGGTCACGATCGGGTCGCGGCACCGTCCCTGGGTCTGCTCGATCACCCGGCGCGCGGTCTCGGCCTGCTCGTCCGAGTGGGCGAAGATCACCGACCGGTACTGGTAGCCCACGTCGGGGCCCTGGCGGTTCAGCTGGGTCGGATCATGGATCGTGAAGTACTTCGCGACCAGCTCCTCGAACGACACCTTGGCGGGGTCGAACTCGATCTGCGCAACCTCGACGTGTCCGGTGGTGCCGCTGCATACCTGCTCGTAGGTGGGGTTGTCGACGTGCCCGCCCTCGTAGCCGACGGCGGTGTCGATGACGCCGTCGATCTTGCGGAACTCGTCCTCCACCTGCCAGAAGCAGCCGGCGCCGAACGTCGCCTTCTCGGTCGTCTCGGAGGTCTCGGGGCTTGTCTCGGTCTGGGTCATCAGGTCATTCACCTCGTTAGTGGTTCCGAGGAGTTTGTCTTCCCAATCATCGCATCGTTACCGCCCGGCTACGAACCGAAGCCCGGCTGAGTCCGGCTCGCGAAGCCCTCGGACTCGATCGCCCGAAGGAGCTCGGCGGAGTGGTCGCGGCCCTTCGTCTGTAGGACGAGGGTGATCGCCGTTTCGCCGACGTGGAGATCGAGCCCCTCGCGCAGGTGTTCGACGTCGATCACGTTCGCCCCCTGCTCGGCGACGACGCCCAGGAGTCCCGAGAGCGCGCCGGGCCGGTCCGGCATCACCACCGAGACCACAACCCGCCGGCCGGCCACGGTCTCGCCGAGCGCGATGCACTCGGACAGGCGGGTCGCGTCGACATTTCCCCCCGAGAGCACGGCGCAGACCGCGCCCGACCCGGGCGCCTCCACTTTGCCGCTCAGGAGCGCCGCGACCCCGACCGCGCCCGCTCCTTCCACGACGAGCTTTGAGCGCTCGAGCAGCAGCACCATCGCCTCGGCCGCCTCGTCGTCGGTGACCGTCACGATCTCGTCCACCCACTCGTCGACGAGCGGCAGCGTCAGGTCGCCCAGGGCGCTTGACCGCGATGCCGTCGCAGATCGTGCCGGCGGAGCGGGCACCGATCGGCCGGCGAGCAGCGAGGGACTCCAGGTACGGCGCGCAGTTCTCGGCCTGGACGCCGACGACGCGGCAGCCCTCGAGCCGGGCCTTGATCGCGATCGCGATCCCGGCGACCAACGCGCCGCCGCCCACCGGGACCAGCACCAGCGTCGTCTCGGGCGCCTGTTCGGCGATCTCCAGCCCGATCGTGCCCTGACCGGCGATGATCGCGGGGTGGTCGAACGCCGGCACGAACGTCGCGCCGTGCTTGCCGGCGAACTCCCGCGCGGCCTCCGCGGCCTCGTCGTACGAGCCCTCGACCAGGTGGACCTCCCCTCCGCGCCGTCGCACCGCAGCGACCTTGGCGAGCGGGGCGGCCGCGGGCATGAACAGGTCGGCCCGGGCGCCCGCCCGCTTGGCGGCGGCTACCACGGCCTGCGCGTGGTTGCCCGCGCTGGCGGTCACCACCCCCGACTGGAGCTCTGCCTCGCCGAGCTCGGCGATTGCGTTGAACGCGCCGCGCACCTTGAACGAGCCGGTCGCCTGCAGGCATTCGGCCTTGAGGGTGACCGGCGCCCCCACCCGGCGCGAGATCTCGCCGGCCTCCAGGGCCGGCGTGCGCCGCGCCACGCCGTCGATGGTCTCCGCGGCGGCCTCGATCTCCCGGACGGTGACGGCCTCCAACCCGCAACTCCTACTCGTAGACGACGAAGTAGGGGCGCGGGTTCAGGCGCATCACCTGCTTCGGGCTCATCAGGTTCGTGTCCTCCTCGTAGAACAGCTTGAACCCCGCGAAGAGGCCGGACCGGCGCGACGGCGAGAGCTGCTCGTACTTCGAGCGCTTCGCGTCCGGGGTGCCGAAGCCGTCCGCGTTCAGGACGAGGTCGACCCCGGGCCGGGTCTTCAGGTCTTCCTTGTGGCGGATCATCGAATCGGTGAACTGGTGGACGACCACGAGCTTCTGCGGAAGGTCGTGCTCGCGGACGAGGCGGGTCAGGTACCGCGTCACCCGGTTGATCATCTTCGCCGACACGCTGCCGATGCCCTGGCCCGGCACACCGTTCCGGCCCATGTTCCACTCCGGGTCGAGCGCGACCGACACGAAGGGCTTTCGCAGCCACCGCTCGAGATGCTTGACCTCCTTGCTGAACCGCGACCGGCCCGGCTGGATGTCCAGCATCAGCAGGAAGCGGTTGCGCTTCGCGGCCTTCGAGTAGCGGCGGATGATCGAATCCGGCTGGCGCCCGCGGTACTTCCCATCCGGGCCCGGGCTCGCCAGGGCGATCGTCCCGAGCAGCTCGAACACGGGCAGGATCGGCTGGCGGCTGCGCGACTTGTACGGCTTGATCTGCCGGCGAAGCCGCTTGGCCGCGCTCGCGGGAGAGCCGATCCCCAGCTCGCCCAGGCTGTCGGCCTGGGGCGCGCCGTAGAAGCCGATCACGCGGTTCTGCGGCAGGACGCTCTTGCCCCCGCGCGGCAGCTCCTTCGGCCCGGGAGCGCGATCCCCGGCGGCGACCGGAACGGCGGCGAGCGCGACCAGCGCGCCGGCCGCCGCGAGTCCGCGGCCCCTAGCCGTGCGGCCGCGCAATTGCCGTGTAGTCGAGCGCGTCGTCGAGTGCTGTCGCGTCCACGCCCTTCTCGATCGCCACCTCGCGCACGGTACGCCCCGAAGCGGCGGCCTCCTTGACGATCTCGGTCGCGCGGTCGTAGCCGATGATCGGGTTCAGGGCGGTGGCCACCTGGAGGTTCGACTCCTTGTGCGCAGTCAGTGCCTCGTGGTTCGGCTCGATCCCGGCCACGCACTTCTCGTCGAGGAGGCGACACGCGGAGGCGAGCAGCCTGATCTGGTCGAGGAGGTTCCGGGCGATCAGCGGGACCCGCACGTTCAGTTCGAACTGGCCCTGGCTGCCGGCGGCCGTGATCGCGGCGTCGTTGCCGATCACCTGGTCGCCGACCTGGATCACGACCTCCGGGATGACCGGGTTGACCTTGCCGGGCATGATCGAGGACCCCTTCTGGAGCTCGGGCAGGCGGAGCTCGCCGAGCCCGGCGCGGGGACCGGAGCCCATCAGCGCGAGGTCGCTCGCGATCTTGATCAGGGAGACCGCGACCACCTTGAGGGCGCCCGAGAGCTCCACCAGGGAATCGCGGTTCGCCTGCGCCTCGAAGCGGTCGAGCGGAGCCGAGATCTCGAGGTTCGTCTCCTTCGCGATCAGCTCCCGAACCTTCTCGGCGAAGCGCTCGTGGGTGTTCAGCCCGGTCCCGGTGGCGGTCCCGCCCAGCGGCAGCTGCCCGACCCGCGGGAGCGTTGCGCGCACGCGGTCGGCGCCCAGCGAGATCTGCGCCGCGTACCCGGCGAACTCCTGGCCGAGCGTGACCGGCACGGCGTCCATCAGGTGCGTGCGACCGGTCTTGACGATGTCCGCGAACTCTCCGGCCCGCGCGGTGAAGGCGGAGGCGAGGGCGTCCATCGCGGGCAGCAGGTCCGCGTGGACCTCGCCGAGGGCCGCGACGTGCACGGCGGAGGGGAACACGTCGTTCGACGACTGGCCCATGTTCACGTGGTCGTTGGGGTGGGCGGCGTCGCCGGCGAGGTTCGCGATCACCTCGTTGGCGTTCATGTTCGACGAGGTGCCGGAGCCGGTCTGGAAGACATCGACCGGGAACTGGTCGTCGTGCTCGCCCGCGGCCACGGCCTCCCCGGCGGCCGCGATCCGCTCGGCGAGATCCGCATCCATCAGGCCCAGTTCGGCGTTCGCCCGTGCCGCGGCGGCCTTGATCCGGCCGAGGGCACGGACGACGGGGGTTGGAACCGGTTGGCCGGAGACCGGGAAATTCTCGACCGCCTTGGCGGTCTCGTCGCCCCAAAGTTGCTCTGACATCAGCCCTCCGCTCGGTGACAGGTGCTCACCGCTCAGGCTACTCAGCCGGAGCGCTGCCCGGCCGCGTAGCCGGCCCCGAACGCGCGCTCGAACGACGCCGGGAACGCCTGCTCGTCGCCCGTGAACCGCGCCGCTGCATCGAGGCGGATCACCAGGTCCTCGTGGATGCCGCCGGTGGTGGACGCCGCCTCCTGGACGGCGCCGATGAGATAGCCGAGCCGCACCGTCGCCATCCCTGCGGGATCCTCCCGCGCCAGCCGGTTCAGCTCGGTCGCGGCCTTCACCAGGCCCTCCCCCACCTGAGCGAGCTCGCCGCCCTCCTGTCCTTCGACGATGCAGTCTGAGATCGGCGTCGTGCCGTCCAGCCGGACGTCGTCGGGCGCGTCCTCGAGAGCCGTGAGGTACGTGTCCGTGCCGCCGAGACACGCCACCGGCGCCCCCGCCTCGTCGTCGTCGCCGCAACCGACGATCAGCAGCCCGGCCAGGGCCGCGAGCATTCCGCGCTTCATCGCTCCGATGCTACGTGGCGAGGAGCGTAGGACGGCCGGGGCGCTCGGCCCCAGCCGTCCTACGTAGGCTTAGCCTCACTCGGCGGGGTCGAGCCCGACCTGGGCACTGCCGCTCAGGCCGCCCGGGTCGGTGTAGACGGCGACGAACACGGCGCTGGTCTCTCCGGGTTCGTGGCCCTGAGGCAGCGACGTCTGGATCGTCCCGGTGCAGCCGCTGGTCGTCGACACCGGATGGCCGTGCTGGTCGTGGCCGACGAGATGGTGGACCAGCACCTGCGAGCAGTCGATCTCCTCCTCGTCGGAGACGGCGACCTCGAAGTCGACCGCGTCGCCCCAGGAGAATTCCTGGTCGCCCTGCGGCGCGACGAACTCGACGATCGGCTCCTGGTTGCCGACGACGATGCGCACGTCGTTCGACGCCGAGCGGCCGTGCTCGTCGGTGACCTTGAGCGTCGCCCGGTAGACGCCCTCCTTCGTGTAGGTGAACTCCGGGTTCGGGTCGGTCGAGTCGACCTTCTTCTTGCCTTGCAGGCGCCACTCGTACGAGATCTCGTCGCCATCCGGATCGGTCGTGCCCTCGCTCGAGAACTGGACCGTCAGCGGAGGCTCGAACGCGCTGTCGGGATCGGCCGCGACCTCGACCTGCGGCGCGTGGTTGCCGCCAGGGCCGATGTAGTCGATCCGCGCGAGCTGCGCGTCGGGATTCTCCGAGAAGAACCCGTCGCCGTACTCGAGGGTGTAGAGCGCACCGTCGGGACCGAACTCCATGTCCATCCCGTTGTCGAGCGTGGCCTCGTCGCCGTTCGCGGGACCGACCCCGTCGAGGACCGGGTTGATCGCTTCGACCTCGCCGGCGTCGTTCAGCCGGAACTCCTTGATGTAGTCCCGCGTCCACTCGTAGAACAGCGGCACGCCGTCGTAGTACTGCGGCCAGGCGGGCGGGTCAGCCCGGTCGGGGTCGAATACGTAGGCGGGGCCCGCCATCGGGCCGATGCCGCCCGTGCCGAGCTCGGGGAACTCCGCGGACGGGCCGGCCGGGTACCAGACGTCCGGCTGCACGACCGGGGGCAGCTCGGTCAGCCCGGTGTTGTGCGGCGACTCGTTGACGGGGTTCGCGCAGTCGAACTCCTCGCCGGACTCCTCGGTAGCGAAGTCGTAGTCGACGTAGGGGAGCTCCGCGGTTGCGCAATACGGCCAGCCGTAGTTGCCGGGCTCGCGAATGATCGTCCACCTGCCCTGGCCGGCGGGGCCGCGCTGCGGGTCGGCCACCGGGTTGTCCGGCGAGTAGTCGCCGACGTAGATCTCATCGTTCACGCCGTTGATCTCGATCCGGAACGGGTTGCGGAAGCCCATCGCGTAGATCTCGGGCCTGGTCCCCTCGGTGCCCTCTTCGAAGAGGTTCCCGTCCGGGATCGTGTAACCGCCCTTCTTCGCGTTCGGCGTGATCCGCAGGATCTTGCCCCGCAGGTCGTTGGTGTTCGCCGAGGTGCGCTGGGCGTCGAACGCCGGGTTGCGGTCGGGGCGCTCGTCGATCGGGGTGTACCCGTCGGACTCGAACGGGTTCGTGTCGTCACCGGTCGAGAGGATCAGGTTCCCCGCACTGTCGAAGACGATGTCCCCGCCGACGTGGCAGCAGATTCCGCGGTCGACCGGCACGTCCATGATCTGCCGCTCCGAGTTCATCTGGACCCGGTCCTTCTGCCACTTGAAGGTCGATAGCCGGATCGCGCCGCGGAAGCGCTCCCAGTCCTCCTCGGTCCCGAACTCGGGCGCATTGCCCTCGTTCTCGGCCGTCGCGGGATCGTCCACCGGGGTGTCGAGCGGTGGCGAGTAGTAGACGTAGATCCGCTTCGTCTTCTCGAAGTTCGGGTCGAGGGCGACGCTCTGCAGGCCCTCCTCGTCGTGCTGGTAGACGTCGAACTCGCCGGCGAGGGTGTTCAGCCCGGTCTCGGGGTCGTGGAGCCACAGCTCGCCGGGGCGGGTCGTGTGCAGGACGCGCCCGTCGGGCAGCACCGCAAGGTCCATCGGCTCGCCGGGCGTGTCGTTCAGCGTCACCTTCTCGAACTCGGAGTCCGGCGGCGCCTGCGCGGCGGCGGTGGCACCGATCGCCAGCGATGCGATCGCCGCCCCCAGCACGAGAGTCAGTCCACTAAGCCAACCATTCCGGGCCCCCGAAGACCGACTCCGCACGATTTTCCTCCTCCGTCGCCTGCTGTGCGCCGTCCTCGTACCCAGGGTTTGTTCTAGAGAAACGCATTTCTCTGATTAGCAAACGCCAAAGTCGGGCACTTAGGCCTTCAGGCCGCCAAATGTGAGCGTCGCCAGGCAGGGCGGCGCAGGAGGAGGAGATCGATGAAGGCTTTTAATGGGACCCGCGCCTGGCTGGTGCTGGTCCTCAGCATGCTGCTGGTCGCGGCGGGTGCCACCGCCGGAACCGCGTCGAACGGAGGTGGGCACGGCAAGGGCCCCGGGATCCCGAAGAGCAAGATCTCGGTGCAGCTCTGGAACTTCGCGGCGTACATCGGCTTCGGCGAGGAACCGGAGAACCAGCAGCGTCTCGAGGAGGCGCTCGCCGGGCTCAGCGAGATCGGCTATCGCAACGTCGAGCCGTTCTCGTTCAACGGCCTCAGCGCGGAGGAGTTCAAGGCGCTGCTGCGCAAGTACGACCTGAAGGCACCGTCCAGGCACGGCGACACGAACGAGGCGACGTGGGACCAGCACCTGGCCGACGCGAAGGTTCTCGGCCAGAAGTTCACGGGCTCCGGCGGCTTCGCGGCCCCGGGCATCGGGAGCTACGAGGACACGCTGGCCACGGCTGAGACGCTGAACCGCCTCGGCAAGCGCTCGGTGCGAAACGGCACGGGGAAGATCTTCGGCCACAACCACCAGGGCGAGTTCCGCACCATGTATCCGGATCCCGAGACCGGCGAGATGAAGAGCGCCTGGCAGATCATGGTCGAGAACACGGATCCGCGCTACGTCGCGTTCCAGGTCGACGTTCTCTGGGCGACCGACGGCGGAGCCGACCCCGTGGAGCTGCTGCGGCAGTACCCGCATCGGATCAAGCTGCTCCACATCAAGGACGGCATCAACGTCGCCGATCCGGTCAACGCCACCCCGGTGCCGCTGGGCGAAGGCGAGATGGAGTTCGAGCCGATCCTGCGAGCGGCGAAGGGGAAGGTCCGCTACTACGTCTACGAGCAGGACCCGCCGTTCGAGGACCCGACGTTCGACCCGTTCGCGAGCGCGCAGGCGGGCTGGGACTACCTGTCCACGGTGCGCCTCGGCCACTGAGCAGAGCGAACAGCGGACTCCCAGCAACGGCCCCGCCCCGGCGGGGCCGTTTGCGTTGGGACGACGGCTGCCAGAATCCGCGCCCGTGAGTGGCTTTCGACCCGTCGACCCCAAGCAGAGCTTTCCCGCCCTCGAGGAGGAGGTCCTCGAGCGCTGGCGCCGCGACGACGTCTTCCACGAGCAGCTCACCAGGCGCGAGGGAGCCGAGACCTGGAGCTTCTACGAAGGCCCGCCGACTGCGAACGGCATCCCGGGCTCGCACCACGTCTTCTCGCGCGTCTTCAAGGACATCTACGCGCGCCACCGCGCGATGGCGGGCTACCAGGTGCCGCGCAAGGCCGGCTGGGACTGTCACGGCCTGCCCATTGAGCTCGAGGTGGAGAAGGAGCTGGGGATCTCGTCGAAGGCCGAGATCGAGGCCTACGGGATCGCGGAGTTCAACGCGAGGTGCCGAGAGTCCGTGTTCCGCTATGTCGAGGAGTGGAACCGGCTGACCGAGCGGATCGGGTTCTGGATCGACCTCGACGACCCCTACGTGACGCTCACCGACGACTACATCGAGTCCGTGTGGTGGTCGTTGCGCAAGATCTGGGACTCAGGAAGGCTCTACCAGGGCCACAAGGTCGTCCCGTACTGCCCGCGCTGCGGGACAGCCCTGTCCTCGCACGAGGTCGCGCAGGGCTACCACGACGTGGTCGACCCCTCGGTCTACGTGAGGCTTCCGGTGACCTCGCTACCGCCGGCCGACGAGATCCCCGAGAGCGGCGTGCAGGCTGGCGACAACCTGCTGGTCTGGACAACGACGCCGTGGACCTTGATCTCGCACGCGGCGGTGGCGGTTGGCGCGGAGATCGAGTACGTCCGTGCACAGCCGCCGGGCTCCGATGAGGTCGTCGTCGTGGCTCGCCCACTCGCGGACCGCGTGCTCGGCGAGGGCTGGTCCGAGCTGGCCTCGTTCCCGGGCTCCTCGCTCGAGGGCACGCGCTACGACGCGCCGTTCGAATACGTGAAGGGTGAGGACTTCGGGCCACTCGGCCATTCCGTCCTGACCGCGGACTTCGTGACCACCGAGGACGGCACGGGCCTGGTCCACACGGCGCTCGCTTTCGGGGAGGACGACTTCCGGCTCGGCGAGGAGCGCGGGATGACGCTCCAGAACCCCGTGCGCCTCGACGGCACGTACGACGAGCGGGTCACCGACTTCCAGGGCAAGCTCGTCTTCCAGCACAACCCGGAGATCGTCGCCGCGCTCGACGAGTCCGGACGGCTCTACCGCTCCGAGGAGTACGAGCACTCCTACCCGCACTGCTGGCGCTGCGACACGCCGCTCCTCTACTACGCGAAGTCGAGCTGGTACATCCGCACGACCGAGGTCCGCGACCGGATGCTGGCGGAGAACGAGAAGATCGGCTGGCACCCGGAGCACATCAAGCACGGGCGCTTCGGGCGGTGGCTGGAGAACAACGTTGACTGGGCACTTTCGCGCGAGCGCTACTGGGGAACGCCGCTGCCGGTCTGGCTGTGCCAGGACCCGGAGTGCGACGAGGCGTTTTGCGCCGGCTCGTTGGACGAGCTTCGCGAGCGCGGCGGCGAGGTGCCCCACGACCTCCACCGCCCGTACATCGACGACGTCGTCCTGGCCTGCACGGCCGCGGGCTGCGACGGCGAGATGCGACGCGTTCCCGAGGTGATCGACGCCTGGTACGACTCGGGCTCGATGCCGTTCGCCCAGTTCCACCACCCCTTCGAGGGGTCGGAGGAGTTCGAGGCGCGGTTCCCGGCCGACTACATCTGCGAGGCGATCGACCAGACGCGCGGCTGGTTCTACTCGCTGCTCGCGGTCTCGACCCTGGTCTTCGACCGTGCGAGCTATGAGAACTGCGTCTGCCTCGGCCTGATCCTCGATTCGGACGGCCAGAAGATGTCGAAGAGCAGGGGCAACGTGGTCGACCCATGGGAGGTGATCAACACCCACGGGGCCGACGCGTTCCGCTGGTATTACTTCACCGCCCAGCAGCCCTGGGCCGGCTACCGCTTCTCGACCGAGACCGTCGGCGAGGCGGTCCGTCAGTTCCTGAACCAGCTCTGGAACACCTACTCGTTCTGGGTGCTCTATGCGAACGCGGAGGGACTCGGTCCAGCGGAATTTCATCAGTCGTCTGTCGACAGTCGTGAGGCCTCGGACCTGGATCGCTGGATCGTCTCCCGGCTTGAGGCGACGGTCGCCACCGTCCGGGGAAGGCTTGACGACTTCGACTCGACCTCGTCCGGCCGAGCGATCTCCGAGTTCGTCGAGGAGCTCTCGAACTGGTACGTGCGCCTCAACCGCCGGCGCTTCTGGGAGGGGGACCGCGCCGCGCTCGCCACGCTTCACCACTGCCTCGTGGAGGTGGCGAAACTGCTCGCGCCGTTTACGCCGTTCGTGGCCGACGAGATCTACCTGAACCTGACCGGCGACAGCGATTCGGTCCACCTCCAGGACTTCCCCGAGGCGGACGAAGCGTTGGTCGACCCGGAGCTGGAGGCTGGCGTCCAGGCCGCCATGCGGGCAATCGAGCTCGGGCGGGCGGCGCGGGCGGCCGTGAGGATGAAGGTCCGCCAACCCCTTGCCAAGGCCGTGATCGTCGCGACGGGCGGCGAGCGCGAGGAGATCGAACGGCTCGGAAACCTCGTGCGTGCCGAGCTGAACGTGAAGGAGCTCGAGTTCGTCTCCGAGGAGGCCGACCTCGTTGCCTATCGCGTGAAGCCGAACTACCGGACGCTAGGCCCGCGCTTCGGCTCGGGGATGCCGCAGGTGGCGGCCGCGATCGAGGCGCTCGATCCCGACGCGGCGGCTGCGGCGGCCAAGGGCGAACGGGCCGTGGGGATCAACGTCGACGGCCACGAGCACCGGCTCGAGCCCGACGACCTGATCCTCGCGATGGAGCCGCTTCACGGCTATGAGGTGGAGTCCGAAGCGGGGCGCGCCGTCGCGCTCTCACTCGACCTCGACGACGAGCTCCGGCGCGAGGGCCTCGCCCGCGAGGTCGTCCACGCGATCCAGAACGCGCGCAAGCAGGCCGGTCTCGACGTCACCGACCGAATCACGCTGAAGCTCGACGGAGACGAGACGCTGCTCGACGCCGCGCGCAGCCATCAGGACATACGTCGCCGGCGAGACGCTCGCCACCACGGTCGAGTACGACGTCGGCCTCGGCCAGCCGGCCGAGATCGAGGGACGAAAGCTCCAGATCTACGTCGAGCGTGCGTAGGCGGGCCCGGCCGGCTAGCCCTGCTGCTCGCCGCCCATCACCCAGTCGGACTTCTTCGAGTCGTCGAAGCGGATCCAGACGTGGTCGGCCGGGGTCTTCCCGACCTCGACCATCGCGTCGGTGATGCGGCGGGCAAGCTCGACCTTCTGCTCGTCCGAGCGGCCCTCGTACCAGTGGATGTGAATGAACGGCATGCCGGGGACGCTATCGCGTCAGGCCCCTGCTCCGACTACGCGGCCAGCGCGGGCTCGAGCTCGGCCTCGAGGCTGCGCTTCGGCCGGGCTCCGATGATGCGCTTGGCCTCGGCGCCATCCTTGAACAGGATCAGCGTCGGGATGGAGAGGACGTCGAAGCGGGCGGCCGTCTGCTGGTTGTCGTCGATGTTGAGCGAGACGATGCGAACGTCCTCGCGCTCGCCGGACATCTCCTCGAGGATCGGGTGAACGACGCGGCACGGCCCGCACCAGGGCGCCCAGAAGTCCACGAGCACGGGCTCGCCGGACTCGAGGACCTCGCTCTGGAAGTTGGCGTCGGTGACGTCGGGCAGCTTGCCGGCCATTTGGTCTCCTGCTTGAAGGGTCAACTGGAGCGTCCTTTGTATCCGATGCGGTGGCGGATGGTGTCTCCGGTCACCGCGTGGCTTTTACTATACAAAGTGAAGTACAACGAAGACACGTTTTCGTTTCACCGCTTGCGCATCCGCATCCGCGGCACCCCGAGCGCGGCCTCGACGACGATCCCACCCGACATCTTCGACTCCCCCACCCGCCGGTCGCGGAACGTGATCGGCACCTCGACCACCCGGAACCCGGCGCGGACAGCGCGATACGTGATCTCGACCTGAAACGCATAGCCGAGCGAGGAGATCGAGCTCAGGTCGATCGCCTCGAGCACCTCGCGGCGAATCGCCTTGAATCCCCCGGTGAGGTCGCGGATCTCCACGCCCAGCACGCCGCGAGCGTAGGCGCTGCCCCCGCGGCTGATCGTTCGCCGCAGCGGTCCCCAGTCCGCGACGCTCCCACCGTCGACGTAGCGCGAGCCGAGCACGAGGTCCGCTTCGGCCGCGGCCGCGAGCAGCGCCGGGATGTCCGCCGGGTCGTGGGAGAAGTCGGCGTCCATCTGGACCACGAGGCGCGCGCCGCCGGTGAGCGCTTGCCGAAAGCCCGCGACGTAGGCGGGCCCGAGACCCTGCTTGTCCGGACGATGCAGGACGTCGACGTCCTCACCCTCCGCGGCGAGGCGGTCGGCGATCTCGCCGGTGCCGTCGGGGGAGCCGTCGTCGACAACGAGGATCCGGCTGCCCGAGGGCAAATGCGGCCCCGCCGCGCGCACCAGGGGCTCGAGGTTCTCCGCCTCGTTGTAGGTGGGCAGCACGAGCCAGACGTCGGCGGCGGCGGTCATTTGGTGAGACTACGAGGCGGAGTCCGAAGGACGAAGCCGAGTCCCGGCGTTGTTGAGCCGGCTTATCTGAGGCGGAGTCCGAAGGACGAAGCCGAGTCCCGGCGTTGTTGAGCCGGCTTATCTGAGGCGGAGTCCGAAGGACGAAGCCGAGTCCCGGCGTTGTTGAGCCGGCTTATCTGAGGCGGAGTCCGAAGGACGAAGCCGAGTCCCGCCGTTGTTGAGGCGGCAGACTAGGGGGATGGCAGCGAAGAAAGAAATGTCGAACGGCGAGATCGCCGACGCCTTCACCGAACTGGGAACGCTCTACGAACTGGACGGAGCGATCTCGTACCGAGTATTGGCGTACCGCGATGCCGCCAAGGTCATCAAGCAGAGTCCGGTCTCGATCGCGGAGCTCACCCGCGCGGGTCGCGTAACGGAGCTACCCGGCATCGGCAAGACGATCGAGGAGAAGATCGTCGCGCTGATGGACACGGGCTCGATCCCGTCGGCCGACAAGCTCAAGGCGAAGTTCCCGCCGAGCCTCGTCGAGGTCACCCTGATCCCGGGGCTGGGCGCGAAGACCGTCCGCCGGCTCCACGACGAACTCGGGATCGCGACCCTCGACGATCTGCGCACCGCGGTGGCCGAGCAGCGGATCCGCGGCCTGAAGGGCCTCGGTCCGAAGGCGGAGGAGAACATCGCCGCTCAGCTCGAGAAGCTCGGGGACGAGGGGCCGTCCGAGCGCGTCCTCCTGTCCGATGCCCTGCCGATCGCGGAGCGCCTGGCCGAGGTCCTGCGGGAGCACCCGGCGTCGCACGCGGTCGACATCGCCGGATCCGCTCGCCGCATGGCAGAGACCTGCAAGGACATCGACCTGATCGCCACCGCCTCGGACCCGATGGCCCTCGCCAAGACCCTGATCGAGCACCCCCTCGCCGCCGCGTCCGGCAACCCGAGCGCCAACGGAGCGCGGGTCACGACCTACAACGGCGTTGCGGTCGACCTGCGCATCGTGCCGCCGGAGGAGTACGGGAACCTCCTGCAGCACTTCACCGGCTCGGCAGCCCACAACGTCCAGCTGCGCGAGCGCGCGGTGAAGCTCGGGCTGTCCGTCTCCGAGCACGGCATCAAGAACGTCGAGACCGGCAAGGTCCAGAAGCACGAGACCGAGGCCGCGGTCTACAAGCGCCTCGGCCTCCGCTACATCGAGCCCGAGCTGCGCGAGGGGCGCGGGGAGATCAAGGCGGCGGCGGACGGCAAGCTGCCGAAGTTGATCGAGGTCGGCGACATCCGCGGCGACCTGCACTCCCACACCACGCTCTCCGACGGCAAGAACACGCTGGACGAGATGGCAGAGGCCGCGAAGGCCAAGGGCTATGCCTACCTCGCGGTCACCGACCACTCGGCCACGCACGGCTTCGGTGACCACGTCACGCCGGAGCGGCTGGAGGAGCGGATCGAGGAGATCGCCGAGCTGAACGCGCGGGTCGGCTCGAGCCGCTTCCGCGTGTTGGCCGGGACCGAGAGCAACATCCTCCCGGACGGCTCGCTGGACTACGAGGATTCGCTGCTGGAGCGGCTCGACTGGGTCATCGCCAGCGTCCACACGTCGTTCCGGATGACGAAGGCGAACATGACGGCGCGGATGGTGGCCGCGGTGGAACACCCGCTGGTGGACTGCCTGGGCCACCCGAGCGGCCGCATGCTGCTGCGCCGGGACGGCTACGACTTCGACATCGAGGCGGTGGCCGAGGCCGCAGCGCGCGCCGGGACGTTCATCGAGATCAACGGCAACCCGAACCGGCGTGACCTCTCCGAGCAGAACGCGCGCGTGGTCGCGGACGCCGGCGTGAAGATCTGCCTGAACACGGACGCGCACCGCGTGTCGACGCTGGAGAACATGCGTTACGGCATCGCCACGGCGCGACGGGCGTGGCTGACGAAGGCCGACGTGGCAAACGCGCGTCCGTGGGCGCAGTTCCAGAAGCTGCGAAAGAGGTAGTTTGCTAAGCTAATTAGCAGTGGTAACTACCTCAAGACGATCGGCTATTGGAGGCAGCCTCCCGGTTGCGACTTGCGATCGTCCGGACCGCTCGGCGCATGCGGCAGGAGGCCGAGCCCCGACCTCTCGCCCACCCTCACGGCCGCGCTTGGCCACGATCGAGCGCCACGGTCCGCTGACACCCAGTGAGCTGGCCGACGCCGAGCGCATCAAGCGACCGACCGCAACCCGGATCGCCGCATCCCTGGAGGCCGACGAACTGATCGTCCGCGCGCCCGATCCGAGCGACGGCCGTGGGTCGCTCCTCAGGATCAGCCCCCGCGGCCGCGACCTCCTGAAGAGACTTCGCAAGCGGAAGAACGCATACCTCTCGCGCCGGCTGCGAGAGCTCGACTCCGACGACGTCGAGGCGCTGGAGCGCGCCGCCGAAGTCCTCGAGCGGATGCTCGAGGGTGAGAAGGCTTGAGCGCCGCCCTACGGCGTTCCGTCGGCTCGCTTCAGGTCCCGAACTACCGGCGCTGGTTCGCCGGCCAGCTGGTCTCGATCAGCGGCAATTGGATGCAGATCGTCGCCGAGATGTGGCTGGTGCTGACCCTCACGGGCAGCGCCTTCGCCGTCGGCCTGACAACAGCGCTCCAGTTCCTTCCGATGCTGCTCGCCGGAGCCTGGGGCGGCCTCGTCGCCGACTCGATGTCCAAGCGCAAGCTGCTGCTCGTGACCCAGGCGCTGATGGCGGTGCCCGCGCTGACCCTGTTCGCCCTCTCCGCCACCGGCGACATCGCCGCGTGGATGGTGATGGCGCTCGTCCTCGCTCGCGGATTCGTGCTCGCCGTCGACATGCCGGCGCGCCAGAGCTTCGTCATCGAGATCGTCGGATCCGACCGCGTCGTCAACGCGGTGGGGCTCCAGAGCGTCCTGATCCACACGTCGCGCATCACGGGGCCGGCGCTGGCCGGCCTGCTGATCGCCGGCGGAGGCATCGAGCTCTGCTTCCTGCTGAACGCGCTCTCGTTCGGCGCGATGATCCTCGCGCTCCGCTCGCTGGACATCCAAGAGCTCGCTCCGCCGAAGCTCGCGACGCGCGAGCCCGGCGCCATCCGGTCGGCTTTCCGCTACGTGACCCGGACTCCCGAGCTGGCGATCCCGCTGGGGATGATGGCGCTGGTCGGCACCCTCGGCTTCAACTTCCAGGTCCTGCTCCCGCTCCTCGCCCGGGAGACCTTCGCGGGCGGCGCGACCGCCTACTCGGCACTCGTCGTCGCGATGGGCGCCGGCGCGGTGGCGGGCGCACTCGTCACCGGCGCCCGGCGCCAGATCGGGGAGCGGCTGCTGGTCGGTGCCGCGGTGGGATTCGGAGCGTTCGCCCTGCTTGCTGCCGCCGCGCCGACGCTGAGCCTGGCCGCCCTCGCCCTGGTGCCGCTTGGCGCCGCCAGCGTCACCTTCGCCGCGGGCATCAACTCGACGCTGCAGCTGGCGGCCGAGCCGCACATGCGCGGCCGAGTGATGGCCCTCTACTCGATCGTCTTCCTCGGATCGACGCCGATCGGCGGTCCGATCACGGGCCTCCTGTCGGGCGCGCTCGGCGCACGCGCGGCACTGGTGATGGGCGGGGTCGCCGCGCTCACAGCCGCGCTCGGCGCCCGGTTCGCCTTCGCCCGCGCCTCCCGGTCGCGTGTCACCGATCCTCCGGCGGTGGAGGCGGGGGCTTCGGCTGGGGCGAGCGATCCCGATAGAGGCCGGGAGTGCGAACGAGACGGATCGGCTCCAGTGCCGAGGTCGGCTCGACGTAGAAGCGAACACCGTCCCGGTCCTCGATCGCCCGCACCGCGTCCTCGCGCCGGCGCCAGAGCAGAGCGATGAGGAGCGCGTAGCCGGCCCCGATCACCGCGATCTGCGGGAAGGCGACGCCCGCCACCCCGCAGACGATCGCGAACGCCCCGATCGGCCAGAGCCGCATGAACGCGATCCGCGTGTCGCTCTCGGACGGCAGGCTCGTCGCCGTCCGGGCGCCGCGCAGGGCCGGGGTGATCCCTTCGGCCGCCCTGGCGGGCGTTCCGAGCAGGAGGCCGATCACGGTCGCGATCAGCCACCAGCCCCCGCCGAAGATCGCGGCGAACGTGGAGTCGTCGTTCTGGATAACCAGCACCGACAGCGCCGCGAGCGCCGTGGCGACCCCCGCCACGAGGAGCACCGTGATGCGCAGCAGCTCCGAGAACAGCATCAGCCCGTGTCCAGCGCCCGGAGGATGTCCAGCACGCCCTCCGTACCCTCGACCACCAGATCCGCCTCGGCGGCGATCTCCGGCGGGCTTTCCTCGGATGCCACCCCGACCCGCACCGCGCTGCCCAGCCGGGCGCTGCCGGCGAGCGCGTCCAGCGCCCGGAACGCGTCGAGGTCCGTGCGGTCGTCGCCGGCGAACAGCGCCGCGTCGAGCGGTGCGCGCTCGACCAGCAGCCGGTGCACCGCCGAGCCCTTGTCGATACCGGAGACGGGGCGAAGCTCCAGCACCTTGCGCCCCCACAGGGGGATCAGCTCCCGGTCGCGCGCTCCGGCCGCGATCTCACGCGCAGCCAACTCCGCCGCAGGATCGTCCGCGGCGCCCCGCCAATGCACCACCTGGATCGGCCCCTTGTCCTCGCTCCGCAGGCCGAGGGCGGAGAGGCGGTCCCAGTCGAGGCCGGCGATGAAATCCGCGGCGCGGCGCCCGCGGGGCAGGGCCGCGGGATCCAGCGCCGGCTCGTCATCGCCCGGCAGCAGCAGCTCGAACCCCTGATTGCCGATGTAGACCAGGTCGGCGCCGACCATCCGCCGCGCCGCGAGGGCCCTGCGTCCCGTCACGCAGCCGACCAGGGCGTAACGATCCGCCAGGCGCTCGAGCAATGCGGTCGCCTGCGCCGGCACCCGGGCATCCTCCGGCCGGTCGACGATGGGGGCGAGGGTCCCGTCGACGTCGGTCAGCACCGCGCAGCGCTCGGGGCGCGCGAGAAAGGGCTCGAGGAGAGGAGAGCTCACAGGGGCGAACTAGTATCGCCCGCCGTGGACGCCCGGTACCTCAAGCTCGCGGCCGTCGGCACTGCGGCCGGGGCCTTCAGCGGGCTGTTCGGAGTCGGCGGCGGCACGATCATCGTCCCGCTCCTGATCCTCTGGTTCGGGTACGGCGAGCGCGAGGCGACCGGCACGAGCCTCGCCGCGATCGTGATCATCGCCGCGCTCGCCGCGATCGGCCAGGGTGCCTACGGAAACGTCGACGTCGTCAAGGGCATCGCAATCGGGATCCCGGCCGTGGCGGGCGTCATCGCCGGCACCGCACTCCAGCAGCGGATCCCGCAGGTCACCGTCTCCTACCTCTTCGCACTGGTGCTTGTCGCCATGGCGGTTCACCTTCTCGTCCCATGAGGCGCGGAGCCTGATGGACATCCTCCTCGCGATCCTGTTCGGCATCGCCGGTGGCGTGTTGGGCGGCCTGGTCGGCGTCGGCGGCGGCATCCTCTTCGTCCCGGCGCTGGTGATCTTCCTCGACGAGCCCCAGGTCCGGGCCGAGGCGACGTCGCTCCTGGCGATCGTGATCGTCGCGATCGCGGGCACCTGGCGCCAGCGCGCCTACGGCAACGTTCGCCTCGGCGACGCTGCCGTGATCGGCGCGCTTTCGGTGCTGGGGGTGGCGTTGGGAGTGGTGGTCGCCAACGAGGTCTCGGAGCGAACGCTCGAGGTCGCCTTCGCGGCCCTGGCGCTGGTGGTCGCCGTGCAGCTCGTGATCAGAGCGAGCCGTGCTCCAGAGCGCCCTTGACCGATGCGTCGAGGGCGTTGATCCGGTAGAGGGCGAGCGCTTCGGGCGAGCTGAATCCGCCGCGCCCTGAGCCTCCGGCCCCGTCCGGGCCGTGGTGCGACAGCACGCAATTGAGCAGACCGAGGCGCAGCTCGTCCTCGAGACCCTCAGCCGCACCGGAGATCAGCTCGGAGCCGATCGCGAGGTGACCGAGCATCCGGCCCTCGTCGGAGATGCCGAACTCGGCCCCGTACGTGAACTCCCTGACCTTGCCGACATCGTGCACCAGCGCCGCCGCCATCAGCAGGTCCGAGTTCAGCCGCCGGTGGAGCTGGCACGTCTCGAGCACCAGCGTGCCCACGGCGACGGTGTGCTCGATCAGGCCTCCGAGGTACGCGTGATGCCCGCCCCTGGTGCAGGGTGCGCGCCGGAACTCTGCGGCATGCGGGCCCGAGACGGATCAGACTGGTGACGACCCCGTGAAGGCCATCGTGGTGGACCTCACCGATCAGGTGCTCGAGGAAGCCCTCCAGCTCCTCCACGGAGCGGTACGCGGCGGGCAGGAACCGCGCCGGGTCATACGAGCCGGGCTCCAGCCGGCGGATCTCGTCGAGCTCGGCCACCAGCTCGCCCCGGAAGCGCTCGACCCGGCCGGTGACCGCGACGGCGTCGCCGGCCTCGAAGCGAAGCCCGACTCTGTCGACCTCGCGGAACACCCGCGCGGGCAGCGAGCCGCTCCGGTCGCGCAGCTCGAGCGCGAGGTAGACCGAGCCGTTCCGCGCCGTCAGACGGTCCTTCCGGGAGCAGGCGAACTCGGCCTCCAAGCGCTGACCGGCGCGGAGGTCCGTGACCTGAATGGGCGACTCTTCGCGTGCGGGCGCGGGAGCGGTTGCCGCGGCTGGCCTCATGCCTCGATTGTCGAGATCGAGCCGGACGCCGTGCCGTGAGGCGCGAAGGAGTTTCTGGATAGTCTCGGGCGTGTGGACCACGTGATCTGGGAGGGCGACCCGCCGGAGCTTCGCTCCCCGGTCCTCGTGTGCGCCTTCGCCGGATGGAACGACGCCGCGAGCGCCGCGAGCACGGCGCTCGAAGCGGTTGCCTCGGGCCTCGACTCGCAGGTCGCCGCCCGGATCGACCCCGAGGACTTCTACGACTTCCAGGTGAACCGCCCCACGATCAGGCTGGTAGACGGGCGCACGCGGCAGGTCGACTGGCCCGCCAACACACTGGTCGCCGCGCAAACCACCGGCGCCGAGCGCGACCTCGTCCTGCTCAGCGGGGTCGAGCCGAACCTGCGCTGGCGCACCTATTCCTCGGCGATCCTCGACGCCGCCGAGCGGCTGGGAGTGGAGATGCTGGTCTCGCTCGGTGCCCTGATCGCCGACGTGGCCCACAGCCACCCCGTCCCGATCACCGGGCTGGCCACGGACGAGGACCTCGTCGAGCGCCTCAACCTGAGCCGCTCGAACTACGAGGGCCCGACCGGGATCGTCGGTGTCCTTCACGACCAGTGCCGCGAGCGCGGCATCTCGTCGGCGAGCCTCTGGGCGGCGATCCCGCACTACGTCGCCGCGGTGCCGAACCCGAAGGCCGCTCTCGCGTTGCTCCGGCGGCTGGAGGGCATCACCGGGATCGCGCTGGAGGCATCTGAGCTGGAGGACGCGATGGAGCGCTTCGAGGGGCAGATCGACCGCGCCGTCGCGGCCAACCCGGAGATCCAGGAGCTCGTCCAGCGACTCGAGTCGCAGCAGGAGGACGAGCTCGAGCTGCCCCAGGATGTCCCGTCCGGTGACACCCTCGCCCGGGACTTCCAGCGGTTCCTCAGGCAGCGCAGCGACGAGCCCGACGAGGACTGACGCGCGTGCGAGAGGTCGCGCCCGACAGCGGGACCCCGGCATCCGAGGCGGCCACGTTCGCCGCCTGCATCGCCACGATCCTGGAGCTCGAGTACGGCGAGGTTCCGCCGCCCGACTCGGGCGAGGCGCTGCCGGGCTGGCGCACGATGCGCTGGCTCGGCGGGCTCGGAGTCGGGTTGGTGCCGGTGGGCGACGCCGCCACGTTCCAGTGGGCGGGGCCGTGGATCGGCCTGGTCGACGCGGGTGACGGCGAGCGCCGCGCGGTGGTCATGTACGGGGTTCCCT
Organism: uncultured bacterium; assembly: GCA_963734015.1. Classification (GTDB taxonomy): domain Bacteria; phylum Actinomycetota; class Thermoleophilia; order Solirubrobacterales; family 70-9; genus JALZKA01. The sequence continues at coordinate 63,117 of CAVTFG010000013.1, forward strand.
CGGGCGTCGTCTGGGACCCGGGCGGGGGAGCCATGTCCGACGAGCCCGAGCTGGTGGGCGGCTTCGTCCTGGCCGCCCTCGACGTCGCCGATGCGCGTCCCGCCCTGCCGGAGTCGCCGGATACGGAAGGCGCGGTCACGGCGATCTTCGTCGCGCCGGCCGCCGGCGCGCCCGCCGAGCCGCGGGACGAGGCTCGAGCGCTTCCGGGCAGCGGGCTCGAGGGTGACCGTCACACGACCGGCGACGGCACGTTCCCCTCCGGGATGCCCGGCAGCGCGCTGACCTTGATCGAGTCCGAGGTTTGCGAGTCATTCGACCCGCCGCTCGAGGCGAGCGAGCACCGCCGGAACATCGTGACCCGCGGGATCGACCTGAACGCGCTGGTGGGACACGAGTTCACGGTCGGCGACGTCCGTTGCCGCGGCATGCGCCTGTGCGAGCCGTGCACCGTCGTCGATCGCTATGCCTCACGCCCCGTACTGCGGGCGCTGGTCCACCGGGGCGGCCTGCGCGCCGACATCGTCTCCGAGGGCGTGGTGCGGCTCGGCGACGCGGTGCGGCCGGGCTAAGGCGGCTACGCCTCGGAGGCCGGGCAGATCAGCCGGTAGTCGCACCAGCTGCAGATCTCGTACGACGGGCGTGGCTCGAAGTCCTGGGCCTCGATCCCCGCCGCGACCTCCAGCACCGTGCGCTCCACCCGCTCCGCGTCGTCGGGCGCGGGCGGGACGGGCACGCGCTCGTCGGCGAGGACGTACCAGTAGGTGCCGAGCGCCGCCTCGAGCTCCCAGGCCTCGCGCGCGGCAAGCCGGTAGAGCGCCAGCTGGAGATCGCCGGCGAGCCGCTCCTGGGCCGTGCGCTCGCCGGTCTTGTAGTCGATCAGCTCATAGGCGCCGTCGGCCCGCTGGTCGACCCGGTCCACGCGCCCGCGCAGCTGGTGCTGGCCGATCGCGAACGAGAAGCTGCGCTCGAGCCAGACCGGGTGCGAATCGGCGCTCACGTGGCGCTCGTGGTAGCGGGCGAGGGCGGCCACCGCGCGGTCGCGGTACTGGAGCTCGTCGTCGGAAGCGCCGAAGCCGGTCCGCCGCCAACCGGCCTCGAACAGGGAGAGGAGGCGGTCGAGGCTGCCGGGCCGCGCGCCGCCGAAGGTCTCGCCGGCGCCCTCCCCGGAGCGCATCTCCTCGGAGTGGAAGCGCTCGAGGACGTTGTGGATCAGGATCCCGAACCGCTGGTTGATGGTCGGCTCCTGGGGGATGGCGAAGACCCGAGCGAACTTGTACTTGAGCGGGCAGGTGCGGTAGAGGTCAAGGTCCGACGCCGATAGGGCGAGGCCGTCGCCACGGCGGGGGATGAACTGCTCCAGCGAGGGCTCGCGCCGGGTCGAGATCAGCTCCGCGCGCGCCTCCCGCTCGCGCTCCTCGCCGAGGACGTAATCGTCGAGGGCCGACGTCTCGAGCGCGGCGCGCTGCTCCGGCGAGGCGACGCGCCCGAGCAGCTCGTTGAGCGCGGCCAGCCCCTCGCGCGCGGTCTCCTGGCCCGGCTGTTGGAGGAGCGCGGCGAGCTTGATCAGCTCGAGGTAGCGGGCGACGGCGCGGTTCACGTCCTCGGCCGTGTCGAGGCGCATCTCGGAAAGCGCCGAGCCCGCTCTCCAGGACGCCTCGAGCACCTCGTCCCGGATCATGCGGTAGGTCGAGTGCAGTCCCTCGGCCGGACCGAAGACCTCCTCTTCGTGGACCTCCTCGACGGCCTCCAGCGCCCGGCGCACCAGCTCGTAGAACGGCGCCGGGCTCGAGGTCTCGCGGCCTGCCTCCTCGGGCCACGACAACACCGCCGAGCGCGACGCGCGGCTTACGGCCAGGTACGCGAGCCGGCGCTGGCGCGTGGCGACCAGCTCCTCTCCCGGCTCCGGAAGCGGCCCGACAGCCAGCTCCTCCGGGACCCAGCGGTCCTCCCAGGGAGCGACCCGCATCGACCCGGCGTGAAGCCCGAGGAGGTAGACGCGGTCGAATTCGAGGCCCTTGACCTGCCCAGGCTCGGCGACCATCACCGAGCCGGGCGCGGGCGGATCCACCTCGTCCGGAGCGACTTCGCCCGCCTCGGCCACCGCGGCGATGTGGCGCACGAAGTCGCGAACCGAGCCGCGCGGGACGCGGCGGGAGAAGTCCGCGGCGAGCTCGGCAAGGCGCGAGAGATTGACGAGGCGCTCCGCGGTCTCGGGCGTGGCCGCGAACAGCCGATGGCGGCGCATTCCCACCCGCTCGATCAACCTGCGCACGAACACGTCCGGGCGCATCGCCTCCATCGCGGCGGCAGCCGAACGCTGGAGCTTCAGGAACGCCTGGATCCGATCGCGCGCCTCGGGGCGCAGCTGGGGGCTTTCGAGCGAGGCCTCGAGGGCCGACACCATGTCGAGCTTGCGCCGGCGCGCGATCGTCGTGATCCGCGCCAGATCCGCGGAGCGCAGGTCGACCGGGGGGCGGGTGAGCGCGCGCACGACCGCGGCGGCGTCGTTGGGGTCGGCAAGCATCCGCAGCCATGCGAGGGCGTCCCGGACCTCCGGGCGCTGGAAGAACGAGGCGTCGCCCGCCACCCGGAACGGCACGCTGCGCTCCTCGAGCGCAGCGGCCACCAGGCGCCCCTGGCGCCACCCGGAGGCCGCGATCACGCAGATCCGCTCGGGCAGCGTCTCGCCCGACGCGAGCAGCTGCTCGATCTCTCGCGCGGCCGCCTGCGCCTCCGCCCGCTCGCCCTGGCAGCGCCAGAAGCGCACCGACCCGGAGCCGGCCTCGTGCCGATCGGGCGCCTCGTCGGCCGAGAGGGCCGCAAGCGCGCCCGCGATCTCGGGCCCGGAGCGCATCTGGCGATCGAGCGCGATCGTTTCCGCGTCGGGGTGGGCCGCCCGGAACCATGCGTTGGAGCACTCCGCCGCGCCCCGAAAGCACCGGATCGCCTGGTTCGGGTCGTGGGTGGCGACCAGGACGCCGCCCTCGCCGCAGAGTGCCTCCAACAGCTCGGTGTGCGCCGGCGCCGCGTCCTCGAGCTCGTCCGCCATCACGTGCCGGTGGCGTTGGCGAACCTCGTCGGCGACGTCGGCCCGTTCCGCCAGGAGCCGCGCTGCCTCCACCACGAGATCGCCGCCGTCGAGGCTTCCGGCGTCGCGGAGGATCCGGTCGTGGCGGGCATACAGCTCCGCGAACTCGATCTCGCGACGCGCCCGCTCCCGCTGCGCGGGACTCCCGGCCTCGCGGTCGCGGGCAGCCGCCCAGTCGCGTAACCGCTCCGCGCTCACGCGCTCGAGCTTCAGCAGGTCGATCCGCCGCAGGAGACGAGCCAGGAGGCCGGCCGGGTTGCCCCGGATCTCGTGCCGGCGCAGCGGCAGGTCGTCGACGCGGTCGAGCAGGATCGCCAGGCGGTCGGCGGCGGCCACCGTGGTGAAGAAGGGATCGAGCCCGGCCTCGACCGGGTACTCGCGAAGGATGCGCTCGGCGACCTCCTCGTAGGTCCCGATCCATAGTTCCTCGTGAGCGCGCTCGAGCTGAGCGTCCACACGGCGGCGCAGTCCGGCAGCCCCGGCGCGGGTACGGGAGAGGAGGAGGATCCGGTCGGCCCTGACTCCCTCCGAGACCAGGGCGGCGAACCGCCGGACCAGTGCCTCGGAGCGCCCGCTTCCGGCGGCGCCGGTGACCAGCAGCGATCCCGAGCGGTCGGCGACGGCCCGCGCCTGAGCGCCGTCGTCGTCGTTCGGTGCTCGCTCCTCCATCCCTGGCCAACCGTAGCGCGCTCCTCACCCCAAGCCGGCTCAACAACGCCGGGGCTCGGCTTCGGGCTTCGCCCTCCGCCTCACTACAGTCACGGGCCATGCTCGACCTCGACTGGCTGGGAGCGATGCGGCGCGCGGCGGAGGCGCAGAAGCGCCTGTTCGACGCCGAGCCGACGGTCGCCGGACGCACCGTCTACGAGGGCACCGGCGAGGGTGGCGACCACGCGCTGGCGCTCGACCGGCGCTGCGAGGACATCGTCTTTGCCGAGCTCGAGCAGCTGCACGAAGGCTCGGGCCACGACTTCGTCGCGGTCTCCGAGGAGCGCGGCGAGGTCGCGTTCGGGGATCCGGCCTCCCCGTGGCGCGTGGTTGTCGATCCCATCGACGGGTCGCTCAACACCCGCCGGACGATCCCGGCGCACTCCCTGAGCGTCGCGGTCGCCTCGGGACCGTCGATGGCCGATGTCGAGTGGGGATTCGTGCACGCGTTCGGCACCGGTGAGGAGTTCGTCGCCCGGCGCGGCGCGGGCGCCCAGCTCGACGGTCGCGAGCTCCGCGCGGAAGGGCCCGGCTACGGCCTGGAGGTGGTCGGGCTCGAATCGGCCGATCCGCAGCGGATCGCCCCGGTGGTGGAGGCGCTGGTCGGCCAGGCGTACCGCGTGCGCGTGATCGGCTCGATCGCGATCACGCTCTGTTACGTGGCCGCCGGCCGCCTCGACGCGATGCTGAGCGCGCGAGCCTGCCGCTCCGTCGATGCCGCGGCCGGGCAGCTGATCGTGACGGAGGCCGGCGGCCAGGTGGGGTTCGCGGGTTTCGCGCTCGAGGAAGCGGACCTCGGCCTGGATGCCCGCTATCCCGTGCTGGCGGGCCTCGACGCGGAGATGCTGGCGACGGTTCGCGCGGCCCAGGCGCTGGCGCCGCAGTCGTGACGACCGACGGGATCGTCGACTGGGGGCTTGGCCTGCGCGTGGCGGGCGCCCTCGCGCGCGGCGAGGACGGCGCGAGCCCGGTGCTGGGCGACGACGCGATCCGTCGGGCGTCCGAGGCCGGGCTCGATCGCGTCCTCGGCTACACCGGCCTGGACCCGGCGTCGGAGGTTCCCGCGGTCGAGGCGGTCACGCGCGGCGAGTGGATCGAATCGAACCTCGCCGAGCTCGAGGCGCTGGCTGCCCCGCTGGAGCAGCGGGCCGCAGCCGAGATCTCCCTGCCGCGCCCGTTCGAGGGCATCGTGCGAGGCGGCCTGGGCGCCGCTTCCGGGCTCGAGGCCGGGATCGTGGTCGGCTACGCGTCGCGCCGGGTCCTCGGCCAGTACCAGGTGTCGCTGACCCCGGAGCCGAAGCCGCCACGGATGCTCCTGCTGCGGACGAACCTCGCCAACGCGGCGCGCGAGCTCGACGCCGACCCGGATCGCTTCCTGCTCTGGGTCGCCGTCCACGAGCAGACGCACTCGGTCCAGTTCGCGGCCGTGCCGTGGCTGCGCGACCATGTCGCGGGCCTCGTGGCCCGGCTGATCGAGACGGCGTCGGGCAACGTCGACGTGGCGGCGCTCAGCCGCGATCGCCAAGCGGGTCGTCTCCAGCGACCCCAGGCGCGCGCTGCGCGAGGCGATGAGGGGTGAGCTGACCCGCGCCCTCGCAGGCCCCGACCAGGCGGCGGTGATCGACGAGCTGCAGGCGACGATGGCGGTGATCGAAGGTTACGCCGAGCACGTCATGGACGCCGCCGCCCAGGACGACCCGGGTTTGGCCGGGATGCGAGCGCGTATGGACGAGCGCCGGGCGCGCCGCGGCGGCCTCGCGGACGTGATCGCCAGGGCGCTGGGCATGGGCATGAAGCTCCGCCAATACGAGCTCGGCAAGTCCTGGAGCGATGCGGTCGCCGCCGATGCCGGCGTCGAGGGACTGAACCGGGTATGGGCCGAACCCGGCCGCGCTGCCTTCGCCGGCCGAGCTCGAGGCGCCGCGCGAATGGCTCGAGCGGGTCGTCGCCGCGCCCGTCGCATAGTCGATTCGGCGCCCGGACACGGGTTTTTCACCGGTTCGGGCGTAACTCGCGCCACCCTCCTGGTTACAAACACTTGTTCGGGTCAACTTGATAGACTCGACATCCTTAGTAGTAAGGAACTTAGAGGCACCACCCCACCCGAGGAAGTGATCGAACTCATGGCAGCCAACGGCACCACGACCAAGAAGACCACGCAGACCAGCACCCAGTCCAGCACCGCCGCCACGAAGGACGAGCGAAGCATCGACACCGCCGTCTCCTACGTCCGCCAGACGGCCGAGCGCGCCGTCGACGTCCCCGTCGGCGCCGCCCTGACCGTCGCGGAGAACGTCAGCGAGACCGTCAAGCCCTGGGCCGAGCCCACGGGCCGCGAGAAGGAGCTGAAGCAGCTCCGCACGCAGGTCTCCCGCGAGCTCAACAAGCTCGAGCGTCGCGGCGGCCAGGCCCGTCGCAAGGCCACGACCCGCGCCCGGAGCACGCGGAACCGGATCGAGCGCGAGCTCAAGCAGCGGCGCAACCGCGTCGAGCGCACGGTCAAGCAGAACCGCACCAAGGCCGAGCGTGAGCTGAAGACCCGGCGCACCCAGGTCGAGAAGACCGTCAAGGACGTTCAGTCCGCGGTCCAGGAGCGGGTCGGCACCACGACGGCCGCTTCGTAGCGCACCCAACAACCTCCTCCGAGAAGCGGGCCCTGCACGGGCCCGCTTTTCTTTGGTCGATCGAACGCCCTGTCAGAATGTCCGGGATGCCACTTCCCACGCAAGAGCAGGTCACGGACAAGCTTCGCGCGGTGATCGATCCCGAGCTGCGGCGCAACATCGTCGAGCTTGGGATGGTCCGCTCGATCGACATCGCCGACGACGGCCGCGTCGGCGTGATCGTCTCGCTCACCACCCCTGGCTGCCCGATCCGCTCGCACTTCCAGCAGGCCGTCGCGCAGAACGTCACGGAGCTCGAAGGCGTGACCGCCGTCGCGGTCGAGTTCGACGTCCTCTCCGAGGACGAGCGCTCGAACCTGCAGCAGAGCGCTCGGCCGCGCCCGGCTGCCCGAGGGCGCGCTGGCCAAGGTGAAGAACGTGATCTGCGTCGCCTCCGGAAAGGGCGGGGTCGGCAAGTCGACGATGACCGCCAATCTCGCCGCCGCCCTGGCTGCGGACGGGCACTCCGCCGGAGCGCTCGACTGCGACGTCTACGGCTACTCGATCCCCCGCATGCTCGGCGTCGAGGGAAAGCCCGACGTGAACGAACACCGCAAGATCATCCCGATGGAGGGGCCCGCCGGCGTCAAGGTGATGTCGATCGGTTTCTTCGTCGAGCAGAACGCCGCTGTCGTCTGGCGCGGCCCGATGCTCCATAAGGCGATCCAGCAGTTCCTCGAGGACGTGGACTGGGGCGACCTCGACTACCTGCTGCTCGACCTCCCGCCCGGGACCGGCGACGTCTCGATGACCCTTGCCCAGCTGCTCCCCCAGGCGAAGATCCTGATCGTCACCACACCCCAGCCCGCGGCGCAGTCGGTCGCGAGCCGGGCGGCCGAGATGGCCGGGAAGGTCGACCTCGAGCTCCTGGGCGTGATCGAGAACATGTCGGGCTTCACCACGCCGGACGGCCAGCGCTATTCGATCTTCGGCGAGGGTGGCGGCCAGCTGCTCTCCGACGAGCTCGACGTGCCCCTCCTGGGCCAGGTGCCCCTCTCGGAAGAGCTCCGCTCGCATGCGGACGCCGGCAGCCCCCTGGTCCTCGACCAGGCGAACGAGCCGGCCGCGATCGCGATCGCCCAGGCAGCACGCGGCATCGTCGCGGCCACGCCGCAGGAGCTGGCGGTGCTTCAGTCCGAGCCGCCGGCGATGGCCCAGGCCGCGCCGATCTCAGGCACCGAGCTGAACGTCGTCCAAGGCTAAGCGCCTACAGCCTGCCGCCCGGCTTAAGCCCTACACCCCGCGGCAGCGGACGCGAAGCGGTGCAGCCGCGGTGGGTTGTATTTCTCCAGCTTAGCTGGAGAAATACTCGGCGTTGACCGCCGTGTACTTCACCCATTCGTCGGGGAGCTGGTCCTCGGCGAAGCAGGCGTCGACGGGGCAGGCCTCGACGCAGGCGTCGCAGTCGATGCACTCGTCGGGGTCGATGTAGAGCTGTTCGACCGCGTCGTAGTCGGGCTCGTCGGGCGTCGGATGGATGCAGTCGACGGGACAGACCTCGACGCACGAGTTGTCCTTTTGTCCGATGCACGGCTCGGCGATCACGTAAGCCACGGTGCGGGTTCCTTCGCTCGTTTGCTTGTTCAGACCGGGCGACGAGGCCCGGCGAACACCGCATATTACGGAGGCTCGTGCGCCGGGTGCGCGCCCCAACGGCGCTTGCTCGTAGCATCGAGCGGGTGATCCTCCTCACCGGAGCCACGGGGACGGTCGGTAAGGCGCTCCTACCGCAGCTGGTCGAGACGGGCGAGCCGCTGCGCGCCCTGGTGCGCGACCCGCGCGGCCTCGGCCGCCATCGCGTCGACGTGCGCATCACCCTCGGCGACCTCGCCGAGATGGGCGATCCGAGGATTCGCCGTCAGGCGCTGCGCGGCGTTCGGACGGTGATCCACCTGGCTGCCGCTATCCGCGATCAGCCCGCCGCGAAGGTCGAGGAGTTGAACGGCCTTGCAACGGCGCGGCTGCTTCGCGCCGCCGAACAGGCGGGCGTCGAGCGCTTCGTCTTCTTCTCCGCGCTGGGCACCAGCGAGTTCCAGCGGACGCGCTTCTTCCGCGCCAAGGCACTCGCCGAGTCCGCGGTGATGGAGTCGCCGCTGCGCACGACGGTGTTCGCCCCGTCGATCGTCTATGACCGCGACGACCCGTGGGTGCGGCTGATGCGCCGGCTCGCGCTCCTCCCGGCGCTGCCGATTTCCGGCTCCGGGGACGCCGAGTTCCAGCCGATCTGGGCGCACGATGTCGCCCGCTGCGTGATCGCCGAGCTGGGACACGACGAGAACGGCGACGGCGTCCGGTACGAGCTCGCGGGGCCCGAGACGCTCACGTACGAGCAGATGGGCGAGGTGATCGCCCGGTCGATCGGGCGTAAGCGGCCGACGTTCAACGTGCCGCTGAACGTCGTGCGCCTCGGTCTGCAGGGCGTGCGCCGGGTGGTCGGGGACGCGGCGTTCGCTACCTGGGAGGAGGCGGAGTTGATGGAGGTGCCGATGGTGAGCGCCCGTGGCGACGCCGACGTGCGGGCGCTCGGTGTCGACCCGAGGCGAATGGAGGAGGTGCTCGCGTGAAACTCGCGAAGGACTGTGCGGGCCACGTGGTCCCGGTCGAGATCGCCGGCGCCGCGACCGAGGGCGGGGCGACCAGGATCAGCGCCGCCGTCGGCGGCAGGGAGCTCTACTTCGAGAGCGAGGACCTCGAGCTGACCCCGGAGCCGGAGGCCTTCGCGTCGGCGCTGCTGCCGGCGGTGGTGCAGCGCAACTGGAAGCTGCGGATGACGGAGCCCCTCGACCCCGAGTGGCTGGCCGGCGCGCAGGAGATCCTGGAGGTCTGGGCGGGCTGGTGGCAGACGCCCGAAGCCCTGGACGACGTCCTCGAGGCACCCCGAGGATCGCCTTCGCCGGGTCCGCCGGGAGAACGCGTGGGGCTCTGCTTCAGCGGCGGCCTCGACGCGTTCCACACGCTGCTCTGCTCAGGGCGCGACATCGACGACCTCGTGTTCGCGCACGGATACGACATCCCGATCGACGAGCAGCGGCGGTTCGCCGCGGCCGAGGCCTCCGTGCGCGCCGTGGCCGCCGCCGTGGGGGCCCGGGCCGTGATCGTCCGCACGAACCTGCGCCGGCGCCGGCCTTTCAAGGGTGCCGGCTGGGGACGGACCCACGGCGGCGCCCTGGCCGCGCTCGGTCACGCCTGCGGGGACGAGCTGGGCGAGATCCTGATCTCCTCCGCCTATACGCGCGAGAGCGGCAACGACTGGGGCTCGAGCTGGGACACCGATCCAGGCTGGTCCTCGTCGCGGCTCAAGGTCACGCACTTCGGCGAGGAATTCACTCGCGACGACAAGATGCGGGCGGTGGTGCACCACCCGCTGGTGCGCGACCACATCCGTGTCTGCTGGGAGAACAGGGCGGCGACCGGGAACTGCGGCGAGTGCGAGAAGTGCGTGCGGACGATGGTCTACGTCGAGCTCCTCGGCGAGGACGTGAGCCGCTGGCCGTTCGCCGGGACCGGCACGCTGGTGGAGCGGCTCGACCGCGTCCCGTTCGTGCACCCGCAGCAGGTGTCGAGCTACGAGCCGATGCTGGAGTTCTGCGAGGACCCCGCCCTCGCCGCCGCGATGCAACGCCTCGTCGAACGCCCCTACGACCCGTTCGAGGACCGGGCGCAACGCGTCCGCGAGCGCGAGGAGGAGCGCGCCCGGCGCGCCCGCGAGCGCCAGGCGCGGCGGGCGACCGGGTAAAGAGAAGGCCCGGACCCTCGACGGGCCCGGGCCTCTCGTCGAGACGAGCGGCCGGGGGGATGACCGCTACGCCTCGGCTTGCGCCGCATGATGAGCGGCGCAAGGTCTGCGGATGACTACATCATCCCGCCCATGTCGGGCATACCGCCGCCCATCGGCGCGCCGGCCTCCTCGGGCATCTCGGCAACGATGGCCTCGGTGGTGAGGATGTTCTTCGCGATCGACGCCGCGTTCTGAAGCGCCGAGCGCGTGACCATGGTCGGGTCGATGACGCCGTCCTTCACCAGGTCGCCGTACTCGCCGGTGGCCGCGTTCAGGCCCTCGCCGGGCTTGAGGCCGCGGATCTTCTCGACCACGACCGAGCCCTCGAGGCCCGAGTTCTCCGCGATCTGGCGGATCGGCTCCTCGAGCACCTTGCGGATGATCTCGGCGCCGGTGGCCTCATCGGCCTCCAGATCGGAACCGTCGACGGCGCCCTGGGCGTTCAGCAGCGCAACGCCGCCGCCCGGGACGACACCCTCTTCGAGCGCCGCACGGGTCGCCTGCAGGGCGTCCTCGACGCGGTGCTTCTTCTCCTTCATCTCGGTCTCGGTGGCAGCGCCGACCTTGACTACGGCGACACCGCCCGCGAGCTTCGCCAGGCGCTCCTGGAGCTTCTCCCGGTCGAAGTCGGAGTCGGTGTTGTCGATCTCGGAGCGGATCTGGTTGATCCGGCCCTCGATCTCCTTCTTCTCGCCGGCGCCGTCGATGATCGTCGTCGTGTCCTTGGAGACCACGACGCGACGAGCGTGGCCGAGCTGCGAGACCTGTGTGTTCTCGAGCTTGAGGCCCATCTCCTCGGTGATCACCTCACCGCCGGTGAGGATCGCGATGTCCTCCAGCATCCGCTTGCGGCGATCGCCGAAGCCCGGTGCCTTGACCGCGACGCCGGTGAACGTGCCGCGGAGCTTGTTGACGACGAGCGTCGCGAGGCTCTCGCCCTCGACGTCCTCGGCAACGATCACGAGCGGCTTGCCCGACTGCATGACCTGCTCCAGCACGGGCAGCATGTCCCGCACGGAACCGATCTTCTGGTTGGCGATCAGGACGTAGGGGTCCTCGAGGACCGCTTCCATCCGCTCCTGGTCGGTGACCATGTAGGGCGAGATGTAGCCCTTGTCGAACTGCATGCCCTCGGTGAACTCGAGCTCCATGCCGAACGTCTGGCCCTCTTCGACGTTCACGACGCCGTCCTTGCCGACCTTCTCGATCGCGTCCGCGATCACGTTGCCGATCTCCTCGTCGGCCGCCGAGATCTCGGCGACGCGCGCGATCTGCTCCTTGCCGGCGATCTCCGCCGACTGCTTCTCGCGCAGGTGCTCGACGACCTGGTCGACGGCCGTCTCGATGCCTCGACGCAGCGCCAGCGGGTTGGCCCCGGCGGCCACGTTCTTGATGCCGGCGCGGACAATGGACTGGGCCAGCAGCGTCGCGGTCGTCGTGCCGTCGCCGGCGACGTCGTTGGTCGCCGTGGCGACCTCGCGGACGAGCTGCGCGCCCTGGTTTTCGAAGACGTCCTCGATGTCGATCTCTCGAGCGATCGTGACGCCGTCGTTGGTGATGGTCGGGGCGCCGAACTTCTTGTCGAGCACCACGTAGCGACCCTTCGGGCCAAGGGTGACCTTGACCGCGTTCGCGACCGCGTCTACGCCGGCCTGCAGGGCCTGGCGCGCATCCGCGTCGTACTTCAGCTCCTTGTGAGCCATGTCTTACTTCCTTCCTTCGAAAGTTCGGGGGTTAGACGACCTTGGCCAGGACGTCCGACTCGCGCAGGACGAGCACGTCGTCGCCGTCGACCTTCAGCTCGGTGCCGCCGTACTTGGAGTAGAGGACCTCGTCGCCCTCGGCGACGTCGAGCGGAATGCGCTTCTCGCCGTCCTCGTCCCAGCTGCCGTCGCCAACCGCGAGGACCTTGCCGCGCTGCGGCTTCTCCTTGGCGGTGTCCGGCAGCACGAGGCCCGAGGCCGTCGTCTCCTCTTCCTCAATCGCCTGGACGATCAGACGATCGCCGAGAGGCTTGAGCTTCATCGCGTATGTACCTCCGTGTTGGGGTTTGGTGGTCAAGTCGTCGGGGCGTGGCCCCGGGATGCCTTGGCACTCTACTTAGGAGAGTGCCAGACAGTGATCCGGAGTGTAGTGAACAGGCGGTGAAGACTCAAGGATCTGAGCGCCAGGCGCTTAGGTATTGCGTCCGGCCGAACGCTTCAGGCTCGGAGCGCCCGGCGCAGCTCGGCGAAGCGGGCGTCCCACTCGCCGCCCACACGGGCGATCCACTCGGCGGCGTCGCCGAGCGGCCTCGGGTCGAGCGAGTAGAGCGCCTCGCGTCCGGCGCGCTCGACGTTCACCAGGCGCGCGGCCTGCAGGCCGGCGAGGTGCTTGGCCACCGCCTGGCGGCTGATCGGGAGGTCGGCGGCGAGCCGCGTGGCGCTCGCGGGCTTGCTCGCGAGCGCCTCGATCAGGTGACGGCGCGTGGGGTCCGCGAGCGCGGAGAAGACTGCGTCCGGTGCCGCCGGCATCCGGGTCAGGCGAGCACCAGGCGCACCGCGTCGTGCAGTGCGTGGAGGCTTCGCGTCCACTCCGCGGCCGACGCCGTCGGGCCGGTCGTCGAGGGGGCGCTCTCAACGACCACGAGGCGGGCGCCATCGGGGTGCGGGGAGACGGTGAACTCGACGCGCGAGTCGCCCTCGCCGGGTCGCGCCCAGGTGAAGACGAGCCGGCTGCCGTAGTCGATCTCCTCGACCTGGCCGCTGCGCTCCTCGCCGTCCGTGACGACGCGCACCTCGCCGCCCTCGACGGGGTCGAGCTCGACCTCCTCGCCGAGCCAGCGCTCGAGCTCGCGCTCGTCGCTGATCGCGTGCCAGACGTCGTCCGGGTCGCTGGGGATCGTGGTCTCGCGCCGTACCTCGCTCATGACATCTCCCTTACCAGGGGGGCAAACATGGTTTCGCGCCTTACGTCGCTCATCAAACACCTAGCCTCCTTCGCGTCGTCGCGCAACTGGGTGGTTGCGGATGATAGCCTCTTGGAACGCGCAACCGTACGGTTGCGCGTCACGCCAAGGAGGTGCCGCAATGCCAATGGTCCCGATGGTCGTCGAGCAGACCGCTCGCGGCGAGCGCTCGTACGACATCTACTCCCGGCTCCTGAGCGAGCGGATCATCTTCCTGGGCCAGCCCGTCGACGACGAGATCGCGAACCTGATCGTCGCCCAGCTCGTCCACCTCGAGTCCGAGGACCCGGACAAGGACATCTCCATCTACATCAACTCACCGGGAGGCGTGGTGTATTCGGGCCTCGCGATCTACGACGCGATGCGGTTCGTGAAGCCCGATATCCAGACGATCTGCTTCGGCGTCGCGATGTCGATGGGCTCCCTGCTGCTGACCGGCGGTACCCCGGGCAAGCGGATGGCGCTACGGAACTCGCGGATCCTGATCCACCAGCCGACCGGCGGCTTTCAGGGTCAGTCGACCGACATCGAGATCCACGCCCGCGAGGCGCTCCACCTGCGCGACCGGATCGAGGACATCTACTCGAAGCACACCGGACAGCCAAAGGAACGCGTCCACGACGACATGGAGCGCGACCGCTTCTTCACCGCCGACGCCGCGGTCGAATACGGCCTCGCGGACCGGGTGATCGACTCGCGCGAGCTGGTGCGCAACCCGACGGGGTTCGGCGAGCGGGAATAGTTGCGCCGAAGCCGGCCATCGCGTAGACAGGACGGATGGCGACCGAGGCCGATCCGCGAAAGATCGTCGAATCGGGTTACGACGCGGTCGCCGGGCGGTACGCGCAGCTGGAGCCGGAGGGGCACGAGTGGCCGCGCATGCGCTGGCTTCGCGAACTGCTCGCCCAGGTCGAACCGGGTGAGCGGGTCCTGGACGTCGGGTGCGGCAACGGGATCCCGGCCACGCGCGAGATCGCCCTGGCACATGAGGCGGTGGGGATCGACATCTCGGCCGCCCAGATCGAGCGCGCTCGGGAGAACGTCCCCGACGCCGAGTTCGTCCACTCGGATCTGACCGAGATCGAGTTCGAGCAGGCGTTCGCCGCGATCGCGTCGTTCTACGTCATTGAACACGTCCCCCGTGACGAGCACGCTGAGATCTTCGAGCGCTTCCATCGCTGGCTGGCCCCGGGTGGCAACCTGCTGTTCACGATCGAGCCCGACGACGAGCCCGGGATCGTCGGCGACTGGTTGGGCACGCCGATGTTCTTCAGCCAGCACGACGCTGAGACGACGCTGGCGTTGGTGCGCGCGGCGGGCTTCGAGGTCCTTCGAGCCGAGGTCGAGACGCAAGTCGAGGGTGATCGCGAGGTTTCCTATCTCTGGGTGCTCGCTAGGCGTGGCTCGGGAACGACTTGAACCGATCCCGAACCGTGCCATGATCGTCCCAGTGGCCAGGGGTGGCCTTCTATTGATCGCTTGCCTGGCGGGAGTGCTGGCTCTCGCGGGTCCCTCCGACGCCGCCACCCACAAGGGCAAGACGAGTCAGGGCAAGCGGGTCGCGCTCTTGACGAACGGCCAGAACGAGCTCACGCGAATCACCTTCTTCGAGTGGAGGTCCCGGTGCAACTCGGGCGGGCGCTTCACCGAGACGACGAGCTTCAAACAGCCGCTCGACCGCTCGGCCCCGGGACTCTTCTTCGATCGCAGCTTCTATCGCCTCCGCCAGGGCGACGGGAACTACCGCATCAGGGTGAAGGTCCGCGTCCGGGGCGATCGGGTGTCGCCGAGACGCTGGAAGGGCGTTTTCAAGCCCACGGCGGTCGTCAAGCGCAACGGAAACCACGTCGCTACGTGTGACCCAGGCAAGATCCGCTGGCATGCGAGGAGGTGACTCGGCCCTAGTCGCTCGCCAGCAGCCGGCAGCCCAGCAACATCGCCAGGCCCTCGCCCCCGTTTCGCATGACCCAGTCGTGGTTCCACTCGAAGATCGGGCGCGCGATCGGGCCGATGAGGTTCATCCACGCCTTGGTGGTGGCGACGTTCCACTCGTAGACCACGGCCGTCACCCCTACGTGCTCGAAGAAGCGCCAGCGGCCGACGCCCTCGAGCCCGCCGGTGGCGTGGCCCTCCAGCAGGTGCGGGCGCTCGACCCGGGTGGTGACGATCTCGAACTCGACCGGGTACGGGATCTTGCTGCGCCAGACGTAGCGGCCGACCTGACCAACGCCGGTCTCGTCGCCGGGCTTGAGGCGCTCAGCGGTCTTGACCCCGCGCCACCACTCCGGCCAGCGCTCGGACTCGTAGATCGCGTCCCAGGCTCGCTCGCGATCGCATTCCAGAAGCCAGGTGGTGAGGAACCGGTACTCCCCCACGCCCGGATGCCTCTTAGTTCCGGTGCGGAGTCCCGCCGTTGCCCATTTGCGGGCTCGCCGGCTCGATGATCTGCGAAAAGCGGACGATCGTGCACGTGTCCTCGAGGGTCACCTCGCGGCGATAGATCTGCTTGAGGAACGCGATCTCCTCGTCGACCCGGCGGAACTCGGGATTGTCGTGCTCGATGTCGCGGGGCGAGAGCTCCTTGATCCGCTTCACCTCGACGTCGTCGATGACAGCGGCGAAGATCTTCTCGCGCGGGGAGTGTTGGTAGCCGACGGTGATCCATACGACCTGGCCGGGCTGGTACTTGCGCGCTTTGTCGCCCAGCCGGATCGTGGCGGTCTTGCGGCCGCGCTTGAGCTGGTCGATGAACGCCGGCGAGAAGAAGTTGAGGCAGAGGAGGCCGGTCACGTGCCGGGCAGCCTACCTGCCCCCGGCACTGTTCGGCCGCTCATCCGGCTGGGAATCCACCCTCGCCGATCAGGGGCACGAATCGGCACGGCGCGATGGCTCTCCGCCGTAGCTCCGGCTCGTCCCCGCTGCCGTCGTCCGTGCGCCTGAACGCGACCAGGAGGTCGGCGCCGCCCTCGGCGATCGGGATGACCAGACGCCCGCCCGGCCGCAGGGCGCGGACCAGGCCCCCGGGCAGCGCGGGGGCCGCCGCGTGCACCGCGATCGCGTCGACGGACTGCGGGCCCGCGACCTCGCCGCTGCCGTCGCCGGCCAGAGACCTCCACGTTCGAGTAGCCCAGTTCCGCCAGCGTCGCAGCGGCGCGCTCGGCGAGCTCGTCGACGATCTCGATCGAGCGCACGTGGCGCGCGAGCAGCGCCAGGATCGCGGTCGAGTACCCCGAGCCCGTGCCGACCTCGAGCACCTCCTCGTCGCCGGCGAGCTCGAGCCCCTCGCAGATCGCGGCGACGACCCAGGGCTGCGAGACCGTCTGTCCGTGGCCGATCGGCAACGCTCCGTCCTCATACGCGCGGTCGCGGATGCGTTCGGGCACGAACGCGTCCCTGGGTACTTCCAGCATCGCGGCCAGAACCCGCTCGTCCCGAATCCCGCCCCCGCGAAGCTGCCGATCGACCATGGCCGCCCGAGCTGCGGCGGCGTCCATGATCAAAAAATCCTTACCAGGCGGGCAAACACGCTTTCGCGCCTTACGTCGCTCACTCAGAATATGTACGACCGGAGGCGACGCGGCTCGACGATCGTCACGCGGCCGCGGCCGACGATGACGACTCCCGCCCGCTCGAGGGTCGCGAGGAATCGCGACACGCTCTCCCGCGACGTCCCCGCGAGCTGGGCGAGGTCCGCCTGGGTCATCCGGACCGTGATGCCGTCGCGGTCCTCGGGGATCGCCTCCTCGGCGATCAGCTGCGCCAGCACCCCGGCCACCCGGCTCGGCACCGTCTGGAACGACTGGCGGGCGACGCGCTCGTTGGTCTCGCGCAGACGGCGCGTCAGCGCCACGATCAGCTTGGCCGCGATCTCGCCGTGGGCTGCGATAACGCGGCGCATGTCGATCGCCGGCAGGGCGAGGAGCTCGGCGTCGGACAGCGTCTCCACGCTGGCCGAGCGAGCGCCCCCGTCGAGCATCGCGAGCTCGCCGAAGAAGTCCCCGGAGCTGAGCGTCGCCAGCGCGATCGCCCGGCCGTCGGAGTGCTCCCGGGTCACCCGGAGGTCGCCGGAGCGAACGATGTAGCACGCATCGGAGTCGTCGCCCTCGTGGAACACCCGAACGCCCTTTTCAAACGAGCGCGGGATCGCGACCGACACCACCTGCTCGAGCTCCCTTTGAGAGAGCTCGGCGAACAGGGGCACGCGGCCGAGGAGTTCGACGGTGTCGTTGGGGGCCATCGTCAGGTCTTCCGGGGGTCCTCGAAAAGGATTATCTACCCAAAACGCGCGGAGACTACGTCTGGCAGGTGGGACACCAGTACGAGGTCCGGTTCGCATCGCCCTGGCCCCGAACCGAAACCGGCCCGCCGCACCGGGGACACCCGCGCCGCTCGGCCCGGTAGATCGACTCGGGCCGTCGCCCGCGTTCGACCGCGATCTCCATGATCCGGCGACAGTGGTGGAGCGCTCGCTCGACCTCGGCCGGGTCGAGGTCGCCGACCCTGCGCCACGGGCTGATCCGCGCGGCCCACAGGCCGCCGTTCCGGATCGCGTTGCCGATCCCCGCCACGAGCGACTGGTCGAGCAGCGCCTCGCCGACCTCCAGTCGGCCGCCCGCCGAGCGCAGCCGGGCCGCTGCGGCTTCGAGGTCGAAGCCGGGCGCGAGCGGGTCGGGGCCCAGCCGCGCGAGCACGGGATCGTTGCGCAGCCGGGACTCGGATACCAGCCGCAGGATCTGCCCGCCCGACTGCGCCGCGACGCCGCGGCCCGACGAGAGCACGAGCCAGGGCTTGCCGTAGGGTGCTCGCCCGTCGGCTCTGATGCGCCAGCGGCCGTTCATTCCGAGGTGGCTGTGGAGGGCGAGCCCGTCCGAGAAGTGCGCGAGCAGGTGCTTGCCGCGGGCCTCCGCCCGCTCCAGCACGCGGCCCTGAAGCTCCGCCGCACGCCCGTGAATCGGCGAGCGCGGGTTGGGGGCGTCGGCGAGGACCATCTCCCTGCCACCCAGGGCCGTTTCCATCCGCCGGGCGGTGCGGTGGATCGTGTCGCCCTCGGGCATTCAGGCCGAGGCCACGAGCCGCCGGGGCTGGCGGCTGAAGCCTCCCTCGATCAGCGCGTCCTCGTAGCCCGAGCCGATCGCCGGCTCGCCGTCCACACGCTCGATCGACAGCTTCGGGATCACGCCCTCGCGTGCGGCTTCGGCCAGATGTGCGACAGCGGCGATCAGCTCCTCGCCGTCGACCTTGGCAAGGCGGAGGATCCCGCGTCCGCCGCGCTCGACGTAGAGCAGGGGGGCGCCGTCGCGGAGCAGCACGTAGGCGCCGGCGCTGCGGGACGGGCGCCGTCCCTCCTCCCGCCGCGGCCACGAGAGCGACGCGCCGTAGGGGTTGGCGGGGTCAGTGGCGGCGAGGATCTGCAACTCGTCCTCGGCGCGGGGCATGCTGCGCAGCCGCTCGACCGCCCCGGGGAGGGCGAACTGCGCGCCGCCCAGGCCCTCGACGAAATAGCCCCGGCGGGCGGTGCCGAGCATCTCCAGGTTCGCGAGCTCGCCGTAGAGCGCCGCGAAGCCGCCGGGTACGCCTTCCGCGAGCACGGTCTCGCGCGTCACGATCCCGTAGCGCTCGAGCATCAGCTCGGCCTGTGCCCGCATCCGTGGTCCTTGGTCGGGCGCTCCCCTGAACAGGGATTCGGTCAGCGACCAACGACCCTGGACGGTGCCGCCCGCAGCGGCCCGGCGCGACGAGAAGCGCCGGCTGGCCCTCGACCGGCTCTGGACGGCCGAAAGCCGGCGGCCGCGGAGCGGGGCGAACGCGTCGTTCGTCGCCTCGCCCGCCCAGGCCAGGTCCCAGAGCGCCTCGTGGAGCTCCTCCGGGGAGGCCTCGATCTCGGCGGCGAGGTCGATCCAGAAGCACGGGGACTCCGCGAGTCGCTCGCGCAGGACGTCGTGGAGCTCGCCCTCGGGTCGCTCGAGCTTCGCGTTGGCGGGCGGTGGGCCCGCAACGCGGACGTCCTCGCGGAAGTAGAGCGCGACCCGGCCCGAGCGGGCGACGGCGCCGGCGCCGATCCAGACGATCTCGCCGCCGGTGGTGAGCTGGTCGAGCCAGCCCGGGCTGTAGGCGCCGAGCCGGCGGGGCAGGACGTCGCGCTCCCAGACCTCCGGCGTCAGCGCGACACCCTGGAGCGGCACGAGCGCCTCGCGCAGGCGGTCCGGTCCGGCGCCGGCCGGGCGGTGGGCGTCAACGTTCTGCCAGCTCGGCAGGAAGCGGGCGAGCTCGGCCTGGTCGACGGCCTCGGCCTCCTGGCGCAGGTGGGCGAGGGACGCGCGGCGCACCCTGCGCAGGACGTCCGCGTCGCACCATTCACGCTCGGTCCCCCCCGGCAGCAGCTCGCCGCGCACGAGGTCGCCCGAGCGCTCGAGCTCGCGTAGGGCCGGCATCGGGTCCACGCCGTAGCGCTGCGTCAGCTGCGCGGTCGGGAACGGACCGTGGGTGCGGGCATAGCGGCGCACCAGGGCGAGCATCGCGTCCTCGACCTCGTCGGCGAACGACTCCGGCAGGCCGGGCGGTGGCGGGACACCCAGGGAGTCCCGATAGAGGCCGGCGTCCTCGGCGGCGATCCACCGCTCCTCGCCCGCGATCCGCACCAGGGCGACCTTCCGCTCGCGCTCGAGCTTCTCGAGCATCGACTTCGCCGAGTAGCCCTGGACCACACGTTCCTGGCACTCGTCGGGCGTCAGGTCTCCGAGCCGGCGGAGGACCTGCTGCAGGGCGTCGCGGTCCTTGGCCTGGCCCTCCTCCATCAGGTGCTGAAGCGAGCGCTCCACGTCCTCCAGCGCCTCCGGGTCGATCAGGTCGCGCAGCTCCTCCTGGCCGAGCAGCTCGCGGAGGAGGTCGCGGTCGAGCGCGAGAGCCGCGGCCCTCCGCTCGGCGTTGGGCGTGTCGCCCTCGTACATGTAGGTGGCGACGTAGTCGAAGAGCAGCGAGGAGGCGAACGGGGAGGCCGACTGGGTCTCGACCTCGACCAGCGAGATACGCCGCGACCCCAGATCGGCCAAGAGCGACTCGAGCCCCGGCAGGTCGAGCACGTCGCGCAGGCACTCGCGGTAGGTCTCGAGGATCACCGGGAAACGCGGGAAGTCCTTGGCCACCGCCAGCAGCGACTGGGACTTGAGCCGCTGTTGCCAGAGCGGCGTGCGCTTCCCCGGGTATGCGCGCGGCAGGAGCAGAGAGCGCGCCGCGTTCTCGCGGAATCGCGCACCGAACAGGGCCGAGCCGCCCAGCTCGGCGACGACCAGGTCCTCGACCTCGTCGGCCTCCAGCAGGACCAGGTCGGCCGAGGGCACCTCGTCGGCGTCGGGCAGGTGGATGACGATCCCGTCGTCGGACCAGATCGAGTCGGCCTCCAGGTCGAGCTGGCCGCGGATCTTTGCCGCGAGCGCGAGCCCCCAGGCCGCGTGGACCCGCCCGCCGAACGGCGAGAGCACGCACAGGCGCCAGTCGCCGATCTCGTCGCGGAACTTCTCGACCACGATCGACTCGTCCGAGGGGACGACCCGGGTCGCTGCCTGCTGTTCGCGCAGGTAGGCCAGCAGGTTCTCGGCGGCGCGGCGATCGAGGTCGTAGTCCTTGGCCAGCGTCTTGGCGTCGGAGGCGACCGCCTCGCGCGAGAACGCCCCGATCGCCCGGCCAAGCTCCGCCGGGCGCCCGATCCCGTCGCCCCGCCAGAACGGCACCGCCCCGGGCACGCCGGGAGCCGGCGTGACGATCACGCGGTCGCGCGTGATGTCCTCGATCCGCCAGGTCGTCGCCCCGAGCAGGAAGGTCTGGCCCGCGCGCGCCTCGTAGACCATTTCCTCGTCGAGCTCGCCCACGCGGCGGCCGTCGGGGAGGTGGACGCCGTATAGCCCGCGGTCGGGGATCGTGCCCGCGTTGGTCACGGCGAGCTGCCGGGCGCCCTTGCGCCCCCGCACGGTGCCCGCGGTCCGGTCCCAGGCCACCCGCGGCCTGAGCTCGGCGAACTTCTCCGACGGGTAGCGGCCGTCGAGCATGTCGAGCACGTTCTCGAGCTGCTCCCGCCCGAGCTCGGAGAACGGCTCGGCGGCGGTGACCACCCGCTCGAGCTCGGCGACCTCCCAGTCCAGGTCGGCGACCATCGAGACGATGTGCTGGGCGAGCACGTCGAGCGGGTTGCGCGGGATCACCGTCTCCTCGATCAGCCCCTCGCGCATCCGCCGGGCGACGACGGCGCACTCGAGCAGATCCGCGCGGAACTTCGGGAAGACACGGCCCTTCGAGATCTCACCGAGGGTGTGGCCCGCGCGGCCGACGCGCTGGAGGCCGCGCGTGACCGACTTCGGCGACTCGACCTGGATGACGAGGTCCACGGCGCCCATGTCGATCCCCAGCTCGAGCGAGGAGGTTGCGACCAGGCAGGGCAGCTGCCCGCCCTTGAGCATCTCCTCGATCACCAGGCGCTCCTCGTGCGCGAGCGAGCCGTGGTGGGCGCGGGCGACCTCGACGAAGCCCTCCTCGCCGGGCGCTCGCACGGCGTTCCCGGCGTGCTCCGTCGCCGGCAGCTCCTGCTCGGGCACCTCGTTCGCGAGCTCGTTCAGGCGCTTGGCGAGGCGCTCGGCTGCGCGGCGCGCGTTCACGAAGATGATCGTCGAGGTGTGCGACTGGACCAGCTTCAGGAGCTCCGGGTAGATCGCGGGCCAGATGGAGTTCTGGGTGGGCGCGGGATCGAACTCACCGTCATTCGGCTTGCCGTCAACCGACGCGGGCTGCGTCATGTCTTCAACGGGCACGACGATCTCGAGGTCGAGCTCCTTCCGGGTGCCGGCGTCGACGATCGTGCATTCCCGCTTCGGCCCGACCAGGAATGAAGCGACCCGATCCAGTGGCCGCTGCGTGGCCGAGAGGCCGATCCGCTGTACCACCGCGTCCGGCCCGCGACCGTCCTCGTGGGTCTGGACCTGATGCTCGAGCCGCTCCAGAGTGAGGGCGAGGTGGGCGCCACGCTTGGTCTGCGCAACCGCGTGGATCTCGTCGACGATGACCGCCTCGACACCGGCCAGGATGTTCCGGGCCTGCGAGGTCATCATCAGGTAGAGCGACTCGGGCGTCGTGATCAGGATGTCCGGCGGCTTGCGCAGCATCGCCTGGCGGTCCTTCTGCGGGGTGTCGCCGGTGCGAAGGCCGACCGAAATCGGTGCCCCGACGCCCTTCAGGGGCGCGCGGAGGTTGCGCTCGACGTCATAGGACAGAGCCTTGAGCGGCGAGACGTACACGACCTTCACTCCCTGGCCGAGCTGCGCCTCGTCGCGCGAGAGCTTGTCGATCCCCCAGAGGAAGGCGGTCAAAGTCTTGCCTGAACCGGTGGGGGCGCAGATCAGCGTGTTCGCGCCCGACGCGATCGCGGGCCAGCCCTGGTCCTGAGCAGGGGTGGGCGCCTCGAACGACGCCTCGAACCAGCGCCTGACGGGCTTGCTGAAGAGGTCCAGGGGACTGGTCTTCGCAGTCTGTTTCGCGTCGGTGGCCAACCGACCGAGTCTACGCCCCGGGCAAGCGGGACGGAGCTCACGGCCGTCAGCTACAGAGGATGTTCGTGCACTGGAGCGGATCGCCGTTCTCGCGGGCGACGTTCCCGCCCCCGTCGATCGCCCCGGGCGCTGCCTCGATCCCGAGGTCGGCGTTGCGAACCGCGCGGTTGCGCGCGAGCTCGACCCTGTCGCTCACGATGTCGAACCCGTCGTCGCCCGAGCGGAGCGCGACGTTTCGCTTCAGGAGGCTGTGGCGCTCCTTCTCGTTGACCACGAACCCGTCTTCGCCGCTCGCTCTGACTCGATTTCGGGCGACCACGGTCCTGACGCCGCCGAACGGGGGCTGCCGGATGGCCAGGCGGATACCCGCTCCGCGGGCGTGCGCGACACGGTTCCGGGTGACCCGGTTGCCATGTCCCTTCTCGATCGCGATGCTGTCGTGCGCTTGCGAGACGCGGTTGTTCGCGATCACGTTCCGGTTGCCGGGAGCGACGATGATGCCCCCGCCTCTCGTGATCTGGTTTCGGCGGATTCGATTCCGGTCGGACTCGACCAGGGCCGGGCGCTCGTCGCCCCCCATCGCGATCGCGGGCGAGTTGCGGGAGAACACGTTGCCCTTGACCAGGTTGTGGCCGGAACCCTGGATGTGGATGCCCGGCCCGTTGTGGTGCCGGATCGCGTTATGCCTGACCCGAACGTGATCGCATTCGAACAGGCCGAGCCCGTCGCCCTCGGGAGGGATGTTGCGGCGGAACGCGCCTCCGCGGATCACGCTCCGGGTCGAGTCGACCATCACCCACCCGAAGAAGACGTTCCTCGTCGAGCCGATGTCCAGCACCCTGTTCTTGCGCGCGCCGACGGTGAACCCGCCAAACGCGAACTGGCGCAAGGAGCCGTGCTCGACGGTGACTCCGTTGAAACCTTCGTTCAGCACCCCGACGTCGCAGAGCTCGACCTGCAGGTCGCAGCCGGCGGCCGGCGTTCCGTCGCCGTCGATCCGATGGCCGTTCAGGTCCAGCGTGATCCCGGCGGCACCGATCACGACGCCGTTGTTCGGGCAGTTCTCGAGGTCGCTGTCGAGGGTCGTGTCGGCGGCGATCGTGTCGCCGCAGTCCACGTGGCTCGCGAAGGCCCGGCCACCGCCGACGAGCAGGAAGGCGGCCGCCGTGAATGCGAGCACAGCCGCAGGCACGAGCAGCGTCACAAGTCCGTTCGGTCGCTGCGCTCGCACGCTCTCCCCCCGTGTCGGGTAGCCGGCCCAGCCTCCCACACGGGTACGGCGGAGTCAACGACCCCGCCCGCGATGGACGCCCTGGTGCGGCGCCTCCCTAGAACGGCAGGTCGTGCGCGATCTCGGCCAGCGTCGGCGCGAGCTTGTCGCGGTCGGAGAGCTGCGGGTGCTGGATCGGCCATTCGACGCCGATGCCGGGATCGTCCCAGCGGATTCCCGCTTCGGTGTCCTCGTCGTAGTAGCTCGAGAGCTTGTAGGCGACGTCGGCCTGTTCGCTCATGACACAAAAGCCGTGCGCAAAGCCGGCGGGGATGAAGAGCTGGCGATGGTTCTCGTCGCTCAGGGGGACGCCCTCCCAGCGCCGGTACGTGGGCGAGTCGCGGCGGAGGTCCACGGCGACGTCCCAGATCGTGCCCCGGGCGCAGCGCACGAGCTTGGCCTGGCCCGGTCGAAGCTGGAAATGGAGGCCGCGCAGGATGCCGCCGCCGGAGCGCGACTGGTTCTCCTGGACGAACTCGACGTCGATCCCGTGATCGCGCCAGAGATCGTCGCGGAAGGTCTCGACCAGGAAGCCGCGGTCGTCGCCGTGGGCCGTCGCCTCGAGCAGGACGAGGTCCGGGATCTCGGTTTCGATCCGCTCAACCAAGGCTCTTGCCGTAGTGCTTCTCGTAGTAGGCGCGGTACTCGCCCGAGCGGATCGGCTCCCACCAGGCCTCGTTCGATCGATACCAGTCGACGACCCTCTTGATCCCTTCGTCGAGCCCCACCTCGGCCTGCCAGCCGAGCGCCTCGGTCTTCTCGGAGCCCAGCGAGTAGCGGCGGTCATGGCCGAGGCGATCGGGGATGTGCTCGATCAACGACTCGTCGCGGCCGGTGAGCTCGAGGATGGCGCGCACCACGTCGATGTTCGCGCGCTCGTCGGGACCGCCCACGTTGTAGACCTCGCCCGGCAGGCCACGGTCGAGCGCGACGTCGATCGCGGCGCCGAAATCGTCGACCCACAGCCAGTTGCGCACCTGCTGCCCGTCGCCGTAGACCGGCAGCGCGTCGCCCGCGAGCGCGTTCAGGATGCAGAGGGGGATCAGCTTCTCGGGGTGCTGGCGCGGGCCGTAGTTGTTCGAGCCGCGAACGATCAGGGACTCGGTCCCGTAGGTGCGCTGGTAGGCGCCGACGAGCAGGTCGCCGCCCGCCTTGGACGCCGAGTACGGAGACGAGGGGTCGAGCGGCGACGCCTCGGTGAAAGAGCCGTCGTCGATCGATCCGTACACCTCGTCCGTCGAGATCTGGAGGTGCCGGATGCCGGCCCGCCGCGCCGCCTCGAGCAGGACGAACGTGCCGAAGACGTCGGTCTGGATGAACTCGCCCGGCGCCTCGATCGAGCGGTCGACGTGAGACTCGGCCGCGAAGTTGACGAGGGCGTCACACCCCTCGATCGCCTCGGCGACGACGTCGGCGTCCGCAATGTCGCCGACCACGAGCTCGCAGCGTTCCAGCCCTTCGAGGTTCTCCCTGCGGCCCGCGTAGGTGAGCTTGTCGAGCACCCGGATCTCGTCGCCCGGATTCGCTGCGAGCCGACGACGCACGTAAGCCGAGCCGATGAAGCCGGCGCCCCCGGTCACGAGCAGCCGGCTCACGCTGGGACCTTCTTCCGCTCGCGCAGATACTCCCGGAGGCCATCGCGCCATTCCGGCAGCGGGCGTGCGCCCTCCCGCTCCGACGCGAGGACGGAGAAGGGCGGTCGGGGCGCCGGGCGCGCGAGCATCTCGGTGGTGCCGGCCATGACGCGGCATTCGGATCTCGCCTGGTCGAAGATCTCCTGAGCGAAGTCAAACCACGAGCAACGCCCCGAAGCGGCCACGTGGTGGATGCCCCACTCCTCGCCCTCGGCGAGCTCGGCGAGCGCCCGCAGCCAGGTGCTTGGTGTAGGTGGGCGCGCCGACCTGGTCGGAGACCACGATCACCTCGGGCTGCTCGCCCGCGAGCCGCAGCATCGTCTCGACGAAGTTGTGCCCGTGCACCCCGTAGAGCCAGGACGATCGGACGATGAGGTGGAACGGATTCGCGTCCGCGGTCGACGTCTCGCCCGCCCGTTTTGACCGGCCGTACGCGGAGATCGGCTCGGTGAGGTCGGACTCAACGTAGGGGCGCCGCTGCTGCCCGCTGAAGACGTAATCGCTGGAAATGTAGATGACCTTCGCCCCCTGCTTGGCGGCCGCGGCGGCGAGCAGGCCAGCGCCCGTGTCGTTGACCAGCATCGCCGCGTCCTCGGCATCCTCGGCGCCGTCGACGTCGGTCCAGGCGGCGCAGTTGATCACCGTCTTCGGGCGAACCTCGGCGAGGACCTCCTCGCACCGCTCACCGTCGGTCACGTCAAGCTCCGCTCGCCCCGCGGGATAGACATCATGCCCGCGCAACGCACACGCTTCGACGACGTCGCGTCCCAACATTCCGCGCGCGCCCGCGACCAGCGTCCTCACGGCAACGTGATCTCCGACCGATCGCCCACGATCATGCGGAGGGTGCGCGGGAGGCCGGCGCCGCGGGTGAGCTTCACGCTGCGGCCGAGCAGACTCGCCTCCATTCGCGCCTCGAGGTCGCGCACGGTGCAATCCGCGAGCAGGATCGAGTGCTCGACCTCCGAACGCTCGATCGTCACGCCCTCGCCGACCGACGTGTAGGGCCCCACGTAAGCGTCCACGATCGTGGCGTTCGGGCCGATGATCGCCGGCCCGCGAACCTGCGAGCGTTCGATTCGCGCGCCCGGGCCAACGGCAACCCTGCCCTCGACCCTGGACTCGACGAGCTCGCCCTCGACGCCGCCTTCGATATCCTCGAGCACGAGCCGATTGGCCTCCAGCATGTCGGCGAGCTGGCCGGTGTCCTTCCACCAGCCGCCGACCGTCCGCGACTCCACCTGCGAGCCGTTGTCGATGAGATGCTGGATCGCGTCCGTGATCTCGAGCTCGCCACGACCCGACGGGCTGATGGAGCGCGCCGCGTCGAAGATCTTTGGCCCGAAGAGGTACACGCCCACGAGGGCCATGTCCGAGGGCGGGTCGTCGGGTTTCTCGACCAGGCGCACGATCCGCTCGCCCTCGAGCTCCGCCACGCCGTAGTGCCACGGGTCAGGCACCTGGGTGAGCAGGAGCAGGGCGTCGTGCTCGTCGTGGCGGAACGACTCCACGAGCTCCGTGATGCCGTCACGGAGCAGGTTGTCCCCCAGGTACATGGCGAACGGGCTGCCACCGAGCGCCTCCTCGGCGGTCAGGACGGCATGCGCCAGGCCGAGTGGCGCCTCCTGTTCGACGTAGGTGATTCGTGCGCCGAACGCCGACCCGTCGCCGGCCGCTTCCCGGATCTCGGCGCCGGTCTCGGGCGCGATCACGATCACGATCTCGTCGACCCCGGCGGCGACCAGCGCCTCGATCCCGTAGAAGAGCACGGGTTTGTTGGCCACCGGCACGAGCTGCTTGGCGGACGTGTGGGTGATCGGGCGCAACCGGGTGCCGGCGCCTCCCGAGAGGATCAGGCCCTTGAGGGTCTCCATCGGCCGGGAGGCTACTCGCCGCGTGGAGCGCCGGGTGCGATTCCGTCTAATACGTGCCGCCGAGCTTCCGGTGGTCCCAGGTGGCGATTCGCTTCGCCTCAAAGCGGATCGCAACCCGCTTGGCCGCCTGGGCCTGCAGCGCCGCGGCGGCGTCGCCCTCGATCGACTCGATCCCCTCGCTGTAGGCGACGGTCAGCTCCTTGCCGAACCCGAGGACGAGTTCGGGGTCACGGATGAGCTCGGCCTCGGCCTCGATCTGGACGCCGCGCAGCTCCAGGTACTCCTCGCCGGTCTCGATCAGCAGGGTCGCCCTGGGGTCGCGTTCCAGGTTGCGGGCCTTCTGCGACTTCGCATAGGTCCAGCACCAGAGCTCGCGCGGCGGCCCCTCGGGCGGGGAGTCGCCCTCCGGCTCGCGCAGGGTGAACCACATCGGCATCGAATGGGGCCAGCCCCGCGGCCCGATCGTCGAGACGATCACGATTCGGGCGGACTCGAGGAGCTCGAGCTGCTCGTCGCGGTCGAGGGTGATCTGTCCACGGCGGCTCACGCGCCCGATTCCAGCCGCAGCGTCTTCCAGGGGCCCTCGCCGGCGGAAGGCTGCATCAGACCGTCGCGCCAGCGCGGCTGAAGGTCGTCGTAGTTGGAGCTACCGGGATGCCCGGAGTTCCCCGTGAACTGCTGCCAACGGGAGCCCTCGGGCTCGGAGAGGTCGGCGACCATCCGCCAGCACGGCGCCCAGATCGCCTCGTAGGGATCGTTCGGGTCCCAGCCCACCTGGCAGACCGTCTCCTGCCCGCCGCCGACCTCGAGCGAGCGGTTGAGGAGCCAGCCGAGAGCCGGGTTCGCCGCCCCGAGCGCGTGCGGGAAATGGAGCTCGTGGACGCGGCCCCAGCGCCAATCCGCCGGGTCGTCCCCGAAGCGATGCGCCAGGTCGGTCAGGGCGCCGCGCAGCGAGTCGAGCGCCAGCCCTTCCCAGGAGCGGCCGATCAGCTCCTCGTCGCCCTCCTCCCAGAGGGCAAGCATGTGCGCCTGCCAGCGCCACGGCGAAGAGACGTGCGCCATGAATCCGTTGTGGGCGCGGTCCAGCCACCGCTCCGCCAGATCGCGGTCGCCGATCACGGCGCGGGCGAGCTCGCGGGCGAAGCGGAGCGTGAAGGCCTGGTAGATGCTCGCGGCGATCGAGTCGCGGTCCATCAACCCGTCCCAGCTGCGGAGACGTTCGATCGCGCTCGTCTCGGTCTGGTCGCGGGGCCGCAGCCGCGAGAGCCGGTGCGCCGTCTCCAGGCCGGGCAGGGAGCGCATGTCGGTCTGCATACGGGCGAACGTGTCGAGGTCGTGGACCTCCTCCGCCCCGAGCATCTGCTCGATCCGGGTCGCGCGGAAGCCGTCGAAGTAGTCGCTGGTGATGTGGTGTTCGAACCCCTCGGGCTCGATCCGGTTGTTCGCGGTCACGACGTAGCCGCTCTCCGGGTCCGTGACCTCCGGCATCTCGTCGTACGGGATCCAGTCCCCCCACTCGTCCTCGCCGGTCCAGCCACATCGGGGCAGGTCGGGCGAGCCGCCGTTGCGCGTCGGGACGCGGCCGACGGTCTTGTAGCCGATCGAGCCCTGCGAGTCGGCCCAGACGAGGCTGGAGACCGGGGTCGCGTGAGCCTCCATCAGGTCGACCAGCTCGGGGCCCGAGCGCACGTCCAGCACCGCCGTGTTCGCGCGCGAGATCGCCGGCTGCGAGCGCGACATCCACGCCAGCGCGAGCGGCTCGGATTCGTCCGCCCGCAGCGCCTCGTTCACGATCGGGCCGTGGTGGGTCTCGCGAGCTTCCAGCTTCACCGCGTCGTGGCCGCGGACATCGATCTCCTCCTCGAAGGCCACGAGGTCGCGCCACTCACCGTCGAACATGTAGCGCTCGCCCTCGACCCGCTCGACGAACAGGTCCATCACGTCCGCCATCGCGTTCGTGAGCGTCCAGGCCACGTCGTTGTTGTGGCCGAACGCGATCCCGAGCGTGCCCGGCAGCGACGCGCCCCGGCAGAACCGGTCGCCCAGACGGAAGGCCATCTGGTAGGTGATGCCGGGCATCGTCGGCGACAGGTGCGGGTCCCCTGCAATCAGCGCGCCCTCCGTGGCCGAGCGCGACGGCGCCACGGCCCAGTTGTTCGAGCCCGTTGCCTCGACCGACATCCCCAGGAACCGGCGGATCGAGTCCACTCGCTCGGCCAGCTCGGTGCCGGCACCGGCGGGGATCCCCGGCGTCAAGACGAGCGGATTGTCCGGCGGGTAGCCGGGATCGAGCTTCGCCGCCAGCTCCGGGCCGACCTCGCGCGCCAGGTCCGCGCGAAGGAGCTCGCGCTCCCAATTGGTCGAGAGCCCGAACGAGAGGAGCTTCTGCATGGCCAGGGAATCGGCGGCGGTCCACGGCCGGAACTCGAGCCGCAGCAGCTGCAGCTCCAGAGGGGGCGCCGGGGCGGCCTCCGCCGCGGCGTTGACCCCGGCGGCCATCGCCTGGAGGTCGGCTCGCAGCTCCTGATCGACCTCCGCCGCCTCGCGGAGCCCCGCGCGGCGCAGGCCGAGCGTTCGCATGAACCGGTCCGACGGAAGCCCGGCCGGTCCCGCGATCTCGGAGAGCCGGCCGTCCGCGACGCGTCGATAGAGGTCCAGCTGCCAGAGCCGGTCCTGGCCCTGGCAGAAGCCCTGCGCGAACCACAGGTCGTGCCGGGTCTGGGCCGTGATGTGGGGCACCCCCCAACGGTCGCGGCGGATCTCGATCACCCCGTCGAGGCCCGCGAGCCGGATCGTGCCCTCGGTGCGCGGGCGGGGGCGCCGCAGGAGCTGCCACCAGAGCCCGGCGGCCGTCGTCGTGGCCAGACCCCCGAACAGGGCCGACGCGATTCCGGCCTTGCGGACGAGCCCGTTCACGGCTCGAGCTGTGACGCCGCCAGGCGCCCCTCCGCTTCGAGCTTCTCCAGATGAGCTTCCATCGCCATCGCTGCCGCCGGTCGCAGGATCTCAGGTACGTCGTCCCAGGCGGCGTCCAGCAGGCTTGTGCGCGAGCGCTCGCCTGCGTCGAGTGCCGCGACCAGCCGGGCCTCACGCTCCTCCCGGTGGGCGATGTACTCGTCGATCTTGGCCGACGGGTCACCGATCAACGGCCCGTGGCCGGGCGCCAGCAGGCTCACATCAAGCTCACGAACCCGCCGTAGCGACTCCATGTAATCCACGAGCGAGCCGCCGAAGGCCCCAGGCGGCACGATGCTCGACCCCTCGCCCAGGATCAGGTCGCCGCAGAAGCACACGTCCCCCCACACGAACACCACGTGGTCGCGTGCATGCCCGGGCGTCGGCACCACCACCAGCGGCCCGACCCGCGAACGTCGTGTTGCCGGACATGTGTCGCGGTTTCCCGACGCTCGCGGCGAGCGGCTCGATCTGCATCAGTTCGGCCGGTACGGCCCGAACAGCGCGGCGGTCTCGTCGCCCTCACTGACTTCTCCCCACAGAAGCGGCGCGCCCAACGCCTGAACTCCCGCCGAATGGTCGGAGTGGGAATGGGTCAGCACCGCTCCCTCGATCCCGCCGCGCTCCTCCCCCTCGGCGCGAACCGCATCCAGATGCCCAGCGTCATCCGGGCCCGGATCAACCACATAGGCCGGGTCCCGCCCGACCACATAGGTGTTGGTCCCGCCGAGCGTCATCGGCCCCGGGTTCGGCGCGACGATCAGCGCGAAGTCAGGAAGAGACGGCAGCGAGGACCGCCTCGCGCGCGTCGTCCGGTTCGAGGGCGACCAGATCGCCGGCGCCCTTGAGGATCTCGCGAACCAACCAGTCCGTCGACCCGTACGGGACCTCGACGACCACCGCGCCGTCGGATAGCTCCTCGACCACCGTGCGCTCCTCGCGCAGCCAGCGCGCCCGCTCCGGCGCGACCCAGACCCGCGCGACGCCGGCACTCGCGACCTCGCCGTGTACGAGCCATTCCTGCTCGGCGAGGCGCTCGTCGATGCCCTCCCGCGGCTCGAACTCCTCGTCGGTCATCCGCGCCTCCTTCATCCGATCGAGCCGGAAGTGGCGGGTGTCCGAGCGGCCGACGTCGTAGCAGCCGAGGTACCAGCCCTCGGGGCCGTTGACCAGCTGGTACGGCTCGACCTCGCGCTTGACGAACTCGTCCTCGTTCTCCTTGTAGTAGTGGAGCTCGAGGATCCGGTGGAGGTGGATCGCCTCGTTCACGGTCCGGACCACGTGCGAGTCGTCCCGCCCGGGAGCGATCTCGAGTCCCTCCTGCGAGGGGTCGTGGCCGAGGGCGCCAACGATCTTCCCCCGCGCCGTGGCAAGCCCGGCCTGCGGGAGATGGTCGCCGAACAGGTCGATCGCGGCGACGAGCGCCTTGGCCTCCAGCGGCAGCAGCCGCGCGGGGCGCGCGAAGTTGTCCCCGTAGGTGTCCGGGTCGACCTCGATCTCGTCGCCGACGATCTCCGCGTAGAGCACGTAGGTGCCGCCGCCGAAGTTGACGACGTTCAGAACGTCGATGTCCTCGCGAAGCTCGTCCGCGGAGATGTTGAGCTCGCGCCGCACCTGGTCGACGGGCAGCGTGTCCTCCTCCCGGGCGGCGCCGATGAGAAGTCCCGCGAGCGTCACCAGCCGGGCGAATCGCTCCGGGCGGATCACGGACTCGGAGCGGCCGCGGCTGCCGTTCGAGCGCGCCGGGCGCCCGTCGGCTTCGAGGACCGGACGGGCGACCGTCGAGGCGACGTCGAACTGGCCCCGGTGACGGTCGCGCAGCAGGTCGAGGCGCTCGGCCGCCTCGCCCGCGGCCTCCTTGGGCGCGATCAGCTGCGCGTTCTCGCGCCAGCTCAGGACCCAGGAGATCATCTGGCGGATCGAGGCGTACTCGGTCTCGTAGACCATGCCGCGTCCCTTGACGCCGTCTGCCTTCGTGACCTTGCGGAGCGTGCCGTACTTGCCGAAGTCCCGCTCGACCAGCCAGGCGATCCGCTCGCGGACGAACACCTGGGCGGTTCCCTCGAGGGTGCCCATCTGCCATTCGGCCCGCGAGGCGTAGTCGCGGCGGTCGAAGTCCTCCGGGGGCGAGAAGTCGTGCTCGGCCTTGCTCGCGTACGAGACCTTGCCCTTGATCCGGGAGAGCCTGAAGACGCGGACCGCGTCCCGCTCGTGCGAGTGCGCGATCAAATAGAACTGCCCGTCGCGGAAGACGAGGTGGTACGGGTTGACCTTGCGGTCGGAGACCTCGTCGCGCTGCATCGTGTAGTAGCTGAACTCGATCGTCTTGCGGCGCGAGATCGCGGTCTCGATCTTCGCCAGGCGCTGCGAGAGCTCGCGACCGCCGCCATTCGTGGAGAGCCGCACGTCGATCGGGACCGGCTCGCCCTCGTTCAGTGGGCTCGAGCGCCCCCATGAGACCTGCTGGAGCGCCAGCCGGAGCGGCTCGGCATAGGCGAACTCGCCGTCGAGGAGGCCGAGCGCCGTCCGCAGCGCCGCGAGCTCGCCGTCGGTGAACTCGATCGCCGGCAGGTAGTAGTTCTCCGGCGGCAGCGCGTAGAGCTCTGCCTCGAAGAACCCCTCGGCCGGCTTGTCGACCTGGAGCGAGATGCCGAGGCTGTCCAGCTCCGCGCGGTCCGCGTAAAAGCGGCGCGCGAACGCGTCCTCGTTCATTGAGCTGTACCCCTCGACCTCGCGCTTGATCTCCAGCGCCGAGACGGGGCGCCGGTTGGCCATCAAGAACGAGATCAACGAGAGCTGTCGAATCAGCTTCTCAGTGTCCTTGGCCATCCGCGACGCAGGATATTGAGGGAGGTGTGCCCGGATTGAGCGCAGTGTGCCTGGACTGAGGGGTCGTGCCGCAAACTGCGCGTAAAACGCTGCCGAGTCATCTAAGCTGTCCGCGCTCAGGGGACGAAGTTGATCGGCGCGGGGACAATCATCAATCCGATCATCAAGATCGTGACCACGGTCGTGATCCTCGGGGCCATCTACCTCTTCTTCGTGAAGCCCGCCCTCGATACGACGAACAACGCGTTCGACCAGTTCGGGCTCGACGGCCTGTCCGAAACGTTCGACGACCTGCCGACCGACATCCAGGATCAGGTCGATGAAGCCCTGGAAGGGACCGAGAGGGCCGACGCGTCGAGGCTCGGGGACTGCATCACCAGGGCCCAGCCCAACACGGCGAAGATCCAGCGCTGCGTCGACCGGTTCTCGCCGTAACGACGATTGGCCCGGGTTCGCGTGGGGTAGGTCCTTCGCATGGAAGAGCAGGAGGGCACTCAGGACGATGCACAACGCGAGGTCGACGAACGAATCGAGGAGCTGACCCGCGAGGGCGAGGAGATGGAGGATCGCCTCGAGCAAGCGGGCAGCGACGCCGAGGACATCGACGTGCCGGATCCGGATGAGGCGTCCGGCGGGGGAATCGGCGTGAGCGAGCTGACCAGCGACGAGGACGACGAAACCGGCGAGGACGCCGGCGGCTGAGTCTCAGGCCGCGCGCTTGGCGCTGAAGTACGCCGCCGAGTCCAGCCCACGGTCGAACTTCGACCAGGCCTCCCCGTCCGGAAGCTCGCGCTCGATCCGGTCGAAGCTGCCGAGCTTGCCGCCGAGGTTGTCCATCGCGTGGACGAGGGTGGCCTCGCGCGTGGCGGGGACGACCGGGGACCCGTGCTCGAGCGCACCGTGGTGCGACAGGACGATGTGCAGAACGGCCTGGCCGAGCTCGCGATCGAAGCCGTCGATCGACTCGATCGCGCGGCGCACGAGGTAGTAGCCAAGCGGGATCTCGCCCTGGAGGCGGCCGGCGTCCGTGAGGTCGATGGCGAGCGGATCGTCGTTGTAGGCCTGGGTCTTGCCGACGTCGTGGAGCAGGGCGCCGGTGACGGCGAGGTCGCGGTCGAGGCCGGGGAACGC
Source organism: uncultured bacterium (assembly GCA_963734015.1). Taxonomy (GTDB): domain Bacteria; phylum Actinomycetota; class Thermoleophilia; order Solirubrobacterales; family 70-9; genus JALZKA01. Next base: position 97,527 of record CAVTFG010000013.1, read on the forward strand.
GGCCGCCGCGGCGCTCACGGCCTGGGCGACGGAGAGCGAGTGGTCCAGGAGCCCGTGGGTGAAGGCCTGGTGGTAGTACTTGGCCGCGGGGGCGACCCGGAAGCGCTTCCAGATTCGGGAGTCCGGGGCGAAGAACCGGTCGAGCAGGGCGCGGAGCTGCGGATTCTGGATCGTGTCGAGCAGATCGCGGAGCCCGGTCTCGAGCCGCTCGACTGGGATCGGCGAGCCCTCGACGAGGTCGGCCTCCTCGTACTCGCCCTCGAGCGCTTCCCGGATCGAGTCGATCGTGATCTTGGATCCATAGCGAGGATGGATGGAGAACTTGCCCTCGACGAACACGACGCGGCCTGGAGCGGCGCAGTCGAAGCAGGTGTCGACGTCCTCCCAGGCGACGGCCTCGACGGTGCCGCTCATGTCGGCGACGATCAACTTCAGGAAGTCGTCCCCGTTGCGGCGTGACAGCCGGGTCCGTTCACGCACCGCGAACGCGCCCCGGACCTGGTCGCCGTCCGCCAGATCGCGCACGAACACGCGCCCGCCGGCGTCGGCTACGGCGGCGCCGAGGGAGGGCTGAACGGCGAGTCTGGGTGGTGAATTCATTCTTCGGCTCAAGGTAATGAGGCGGCCGGACGGCCATCTCTTCCCTGAAAGTCGGTTTGCAGCGCCGAAACCTGACGTGCCGTTGGCTACGCGGCGGTCGCGCTCGGCGGTCGGTCGGCGGGCTCGTCGCCGGTCATCGCCTCGGCCTCGGTCACCATCGGGCCGGTGCGTGCGTACTCGACGTTGAAGGCCGCGCCGAGGAGCAGCGCGAGGTTCGAGAGCCACAGCCAGATCAGGAAGACGATGACCCCGGCGATGCTCCCGTACGTGCTCGAATAGGCACCGAAGTTGGCGACGTAGAACGAGAAGCCGGCGGAGGCGACGAGCCAGATCAGCAGCGCCAGCGCGCTGCCCGGGATCAACGGCCGGAAGCCGCGGTGGTCGACGTTCGGGCCCTCGTGGAGGAGCACCGCGAACAGGACGACGATGACGCCGGCGAGGACCGGCCACTTGACGATCGACCACACCGTCAGCGCCGTGTCGCCGAGCCCGATCTCACCGGCGATCGCCTCGGCGAGCGGCCCGGTCAAGCAGCAGCGCGACCAGCGCGATCGCGAGCACGACGAGCAGGAACAGCGTCAGCGCGACCTGCCGCGGGAGCTTCTTCCAGAAGGGCCGGGTCTCCTCGACCTCGTAGATCGAGTTCGCCGCCCGGTTGAAGGCACCGATGTAGCCCGAGGCGCTGTAGAGCGCGAGCGCCGTGCCGATCAGGAGCGCGATGCCCGCTCCGCCCCCCTCGATCGCGGTCTGCGCCGCGCCCTCGAACGTGTCCGCGGCCGAGCCGGGCGCCAGCTCCTCGATGATCCGCAGCAGCCCATCGACGGTCCCCTCGTCACCGAAGACCCCGAGCAGGGCGATGAGCACGATCATCCCGGGGAACACGGCGAGCACCGCGTAGTAGGTCAGCGCCGCCGCGTGGTCCCCCAGGCTCAGGCGTCCGTAGGCCCCTGCCAGCCCGCGCGCCGCGCGCACCGGCCGCGCCTCCCTGATCCGCGAAAGCGGCGATGCCATGCGGAATGAATACCCGCTCGGGGGCCGATTAGCGAGCCGCCCGCGGCGTGCGCGCGAACGCCGGTCAGGGCGAGCGCTGTCCGATCAGCACGAGGTTGCCGTCGGGGTCGCAGCGGCCCGAGAGTACCCTCGCCGCGGGTGGCCGGGCGAGCCGCCCCGGCGCTAGCCTTACCGGCCGCGGGCGAGGTAGCTCAGTTGGTAGAGCACACGACTGAAAATCGTGGTGTCGCCGGTTCGATTCCGGCCCTCGCCACTCGACGGATCAGCGCGGCCGGCGTTTGGTGGCGAGCTGATCAAGTAGCTCGCGGACCTTGCCATGGTTGCCGCTGACGATGAGGCGCGTGCCGTCGCCCTCCGCCGTGAAACTCATCGCAAGGCTGTGGGTCATACGAAGGAGGATGAACCAGCACCCGCCCCTCTCCCTCGTCAGCGAGGCCATGCTCTTCGTCTGCGAGGTGACGCGATAACCCCACGTGCCGAGGCGAGCCAGCAGTTCGGGCAGCGTTTCCGCTCGGAACTCATCAATGCTCTGCGCCGAATGGATCGTCGTCGTGAACTGCTCCATTGGCAAGGAGTATCACCGTTTCGCCGAGCCTCACGAGCGGGCGGCGGAAGTCGACCCGGGGCGGGGGGAACCGCGCTGGCACGGGCTCGTATCGCCTACCAGAAACCAGGTATGGTCTTCGCAGACGCGACGGGCTTGGAGGTCCTATGCAACGGGGAGTGGCAGGAGCCGGCAGTCGGGTTGACGCTGCGGCTCTTCCAGAGGCCCGCTCGGTTGAGACCGCTTCTCGTCCAAAGCGCACCGAGCCGGCCCGGCTTGGAGGTCTGGCGAACCGTCAACGTCCTGACTTCGGCCCCCGGCCGACCGGGCTGTTCTTTGGCGCCTTCACACTCACTATCGCGTGGGTCGCGCTCGCGGTCTACCTCTCGGATCCATGGCGTTCGGATCTCGAGGCGCTGATCGGCCCGATCGCCGCGTGGTTGATCCCGACCCTGCTCGCCTACATCCCCTCGCTGATCATCGGGTTCCTGGCCTTCACCCTGATCCTGAGCCCATACCGGTTCCCGGTGTTGGCGCCGCCCAAGGGAAACTGGCCGGAAGGCGAGTGGCCGCCGGTCACGATCGTGATCGCAGCGTGGAACGAGGAGGATGGGATCGCTGCGACGGTGGAGCGGATCGGAGGCCTCGCCTACCCCGGCCCGATGGAGGTCGTCCTGGCGGACAACAACTCGACCGACCGGACGGCGGAGCTCGCCCAGCAGGAGGCGCAGCGGCACGGTCTTCGCTATCGCCGCGTTTTCGAGGCCGAGCAGGGCAAGTACCGGGCGCTGAACGCCGCCCTGGCCACAATCAGCACGCCTCTCGTCGTCAGCGTCGACGCCGACACTCATCTGCACCGTGACTCGCTTCGTTATCTGATCGCTCGCGTCGCGGGCCGCCCGCAGGATCAGCACACTTGCGCCTGCGCGGGCGCCCTGGTCGTGGCCAACCCGACCACCAACCTGCTGACGAGGATGCAGGGCTGGGACTACCGACTCGGCATCAACGGGATCAAGCGGATGCAGTCGGCCTACAACAGCGCGCTCGTGGCGCAGGGTGCGTTCTCGGCGTATTGGACCGAGGACCTTCGCGCGGTCGGCGGATGGCCGGATGCGATCGGCGAGGACATCGTTCTCACCTGGACCCTGATGAACGAACGCGGGATCGTCGGGTACGAGCCGATCGCCGTTGGCTTCACGTTCGTGCCCGAGCGGGTTCGCCGGTTCTTGAACCAGCGCTCGCGCTGGGCCCGGGGCATGGTCGAGGGAATCCGGACCAACCCGCCCCAGAGGCAGCCGCGGGTCTTGACGAAGTTCGTCGCCGGGATCGACTACCTGGTGCCGCTGCTCGACATCGGCTACATGTTCTTCTGGGTGCCCGGTGTGATCCTGTTCGCCTTCGGCTACCCGCTGCTCGTCTCGTGGTGGTCGATGCTGGTGATTCCGATAACCCTCGTCATCTACGGCCTGCTGAGGCGGTGGCAGGAGCGGTGGGTCTTCAGCCGCCTGGGGATCGTCGTCGACCGGGACACGCGGGGCTTCCTCGGCTACCTGTTCGCCTATCAGGCGCTGACCTCGGCGGCCGCGCTTCGCGGATATGCCCAGGCCATTGTCGGGGCCACTCGGCGCTGGCGCTGAACGCGCCGGTGGACCGTTTCCACCAAGGGGTCAGGGTCGCTCGTCCGGGACAAGACGGCCCAGGAGCTCGCCCAGCGTCGCGATCTCCTCGTCCGAGAAGTGGTCGAGGAAGCGCTCCTGGATCCCGGCCACGTGCGTGGCACGGAGGCGCTTGAAGAGCCGGCGACCTGCCGGCGTCAGCCGTGTTTCGACATTGCGGGCGTCATTCGCGCCGCGGCTGCGCCGGACCAGTCCCCCTCGCTCGAGCCGGTCGATCCGGCGGGTGAGGCCGCTCGGGCTGAGCACCACCGCCTCGGCGAGGTCACACATTCGAAGTCCCTCGGGCGCCCGGGCCAGCTGGATCAGCACGTCGTAGTCGCCGATGCTGAAGTTGTGCTCCCGGCGCAGATCGTCGTCCAAGGCGGCCAGCAGCCGCGAGTTGGCGAGTACGAAGCTCCTCCAGGCCGCCAGGCCGGGGATCGCCTCATCGGAGAGCTTCGGAGCCTGTTTCGCAGTGCTTGCCACGAGACGGAGTCTAGCGGGTTACTTGCGCGCGCAACCTTTTTCTGTTATATTGCTTGCACACGCAAGGACTATCCAAAGAGGAGACTTCAGATGACCACTGCAACCCTCACCAAGCCCCTCATTCCCACCGGCACCTGGCAGGTGGACCCGGCGCACTCGAAGCTCGGCTTCGCCGTCAAGCACATGGGTGTCACCACGGTCCGCGGCGAGTTCCGCGAGTTCGAGGGCGCACTGGAGATCGGCGAGGACCTGACAGGTTCCCGGGTGCACGGCACCGTCAAGGCCGGCTCGGTCGACACGAACCAGGACCAGCGCGACGCCCACCTGCGCTCCGAGGACTTCTTCGGTGCGGAGGCCAACCCCGACCTGCGCTTCGAGTCCACCGGCATCGAGCAGATCGACGAGGACACGTTCCGGGTCGTCGGCAACCTGACGATGAATGGCGTCACCAACGAGCTCGAGCTCGAGGCCGAGGTCGGCGGGACCGAGATCGGCTCGCAGGGCGAGGAGCGCGTCGGCCTGGAGGCCACGGGCCAGCTCTCCCGCAAGGACTACGAGATGAAGTTCAACGCGGCCCTCGGCAGCGGCAACGCCGTCGTCGCCGACAAGGTGAAGCTGATCCTCGACATCGCGGCCGTCAAGTCCTGATCTCGAAGCGGCCGCCGGGCACCACGCCCAGCCTCACGGCATCGCCCGGCGGCAGCTCGAGTGCAGCGGTCCGGTCGCGCCCCGGCGCGGCCGGGGCGCGCAGCAGCCGGCGGCGCCCGACCCCGGCATCCACGGCCAACACGGACCCGTTGCCGTCCGGGGCGAAGTCGAGCCAGACGACATCGATCTCCGCCCGCATCCCCATCGTGTGCAGTGACCGGCAGCGCGGGAACAGCAGCGGCACCACATCCCCCGGCGCAAGTCCGGCCAGCCCGCGCAGCCGCAGCCCGAACCGCTCGGCCACCACCGCCTCGATCGACGCATCGCCGGAGCGAAGAACGGCCCGCGGGGCGCCGCGAAATCGCGGTGCGACCTCGGCCGGGAGCGTCCGGGCCACCGTCACCGGGTGAGCACGCCCCCCATCAGCTCGATCGCGCCCGCCTTGTGGAGCGGGTCGTTCAGATTGCCGCACTTCGGGCTCTGCACGCACGAGGGACAGCCGGCCTCGCATGGACACTCCGACACCAGTCGCAGCGCGTCGCCGACCAGCCGCCCGAAGCCATCGAAGCCGCGGCGCGCGATGCCCACGCCGCCCGGGTGGCCGTCGTAGATGAAGATCGTGGGCCGGCCCGTCTGGAAGTGGACGTTGGTCGAGAGCCCGCCGATGTCCCAGCGGTCGCACATCGCGAGCAGAGGCAGGACCGCGATCTGCGAATGCTCCGCGGCGTGGAGCGCTCCGAGCTGCACCTCCGGCGGCAGCGCGCCCGGGCCGGCGAGCTCGTCGGGCAGCACGTACCAGAGCGCCTGGGTCGGGAAGTTCTGCTCGGGCAGTTCGAGTGCCGTGAGATCGATCACCTCGTGGTCGGAGAGACGCTTGCGCTGGTAGGCGATCACCTGCTCGCTCACGGACACGTCGCCGAAGTAGAGATCGACGCCGGGATGAATGCCCTCCGCCGAGGCTCCCTCGCCCAACGCCTCGATGAAGACGTTCGTCTCCTTCTTCGGCTGCGTGTACCAGTCGCCGTCGAAGGGCTCGACGATCGCCCGGCGCATCTCGACGTCGAGCTCGCGCACCTCGTACGACTGCCCCATGTGGAGGTAGACGGCGCCCGGGTGGACGGTGCCGAACGCCCGCTCCGCCTCGACGGTCCCCAGCATCTCGCCGGAGCTCACATCCACCACGGCGACCGAGTCGAGCGAGGCGGAGCGCAGCGAGATCTCGCCCGCCGGGTAGCCCGGTCCCCGCGGGAGGTAGCGCTGGTCCGAGCTTCGCCGCAGCGCACCCGCCCCGACCAGCTCGTCCGCACGCTCGCGCCAGTGCGAACCGAGGATGCGGTCGTCGTCGCCGCCCGGCTGCGAGTCCGATCCGCCGAGCGGCGCCTCGTAGGCGGCCGCCAGCACGTGGGGGCCATGGATCCGCTCGTTCTCGTGATCGAGGATCGCCGCCTCGACCGGGCGGTCGAGGAACTCGTCCGGGTGGCGGCAGAAGAACTGGTCGAGGGCGTCGTCGCCGGCGATGTAGACGGCCAACCCCTCGCTGCGCCGGCCCGCCCTCCCCCACATCTGGCGCAGGCTGGCCACCGTGCCCGGGAAAGTCACGCAGATCGAGGCGTCGAGCTCGCCGATGTCGATGCCCAGCTCCAGGGCGTCGGTCGCGACGACGCCGAGGAGGTCGCCGGCCGCCAGGCGAGCCTCGATCTCCCGGCGCTGCTGCGGCGTGTAGCCGGCGCGGTACGGGGCGATCCGAGCCGCGAGGTCGGCCTGGCCTCGCTCCTCCAGCCGCATCCGGGCGAACCGCTGGATCAGCTCGATGCCCTTGCGCGACCTGAGGAAGCAGATCGTCCGCATGCCCTCGGAGACGAGGTCGGCGAGCAGCTCGGCGCCCTCGGAGAGCGGCGAGCGGCGCCGCTGCGTGCGTTCCTCGATCAGCGGCGGGTTCCACATGACTATCCGCCGGCCGGCGCGGGGAGCCGTGTCGGAATCAACGACGGCGACCGGCTCGCCCACAAGCCGCTCGGCCAACTCGCCCGGGTTGGCGATCGTGGCCGAGGCCATCATGAACCTCGGGTTGGCCCGGTAGAGACGGCAGGTCCGCTCCAGCCTGCGCAACACGTTCGCCACGTGCGAGCCGAAGACGCCCCGGTACGTGTGGGCCTCGTCGACCACCACCCACTCCAGGTTGGTCAGGAAGTCGCCCCAGCCCTTGTGGTGGGGCAGCACGCCCATGCTGAGCATGTCCGGGTTGGTGAGGATCAGGTTCGAGCGGCGGCGGAGCCCCGGACGGTCCTCGCGCGGGGTGTCGCCGTCGTAGATCGCATGGCGCAGGTAGGGCAGCCCGAGCTCGGACAGCTTCCGCGCCTGGTCCTGGGCCAGTGCCTTCGTCGGGTAGAGGTAGAGCGCCCGCGCCTTCGGGTCGATCGCCAGCCGCTCCAGCACCGGCAGGTTGAACGAGAGCGACTTTCCCGAGGCGGTGCCCGACGTGACGATCACGTTGCCCTGGCCGGCCTCGCCGAGCGCCTCGTTCTGGTGGCCGTAGAGGCCGTCGATCCCGGCGCCGCGGAGGCCGTGCGCGAGCGCTTCCGGGAGGTCGTTCGGCAGGGGGACCCGGACCGCCTCGCGCGGCGGGTCGAACGACGTCGCCACCAGGCGCCCGTCGTCGGCGCCGTTCGCGATGACGTTGCGCCAGGCCCTGTCGATCGAAGGGGTGGCCGTGCTCACGCGGAATCCGCGATCGCGTACGCGACCCGCATCGCGTCGAGTGCCTCGGCGTCGTGGAGGCGCAGGATCTCCACCCCCTCCACCGTTGCCAGCGTCGCGGCCGCGGCGGTGGCCGGCCCCCGTTCGTCCGCTCCGATGCGACCTTCCCAGGAGCCCGCAACGAGAGCGCCGAGGAAATCCTTCCGCGAGATCGCGGCGAACAGCGGGCGGCCGAGCGAGCGCAGCTCTCCGAGCCGGCGCAGCAGCTCGACGTTGTCGTCGACGCCCTTGTCGAAGTCCGGGCCTGGATCGAGCGCGATCGCGTCCTCCGCCACACCCGCGGCCAGGGCCGCCTCGATCCGCTCGGAAAACCACGTGAGTTGGTGCGCCACGACGTCGTCGTAGCGCGGGGGCGTCCGGTCCTCGCGCGGCGGGCCCTCGATGTGCATGAGGACGTAGCCGCAGCCGGCCTCGGCGACGAGCGCGAACATCTCGTCCGAGCCCCCGGAGATGTCGTTGATCGCCGCAGCGCCGGCGTCGAGCGCCGCCCGCGCGACCTCGACCGAGAAGGTGTCCGCCAGGACGGGCACCCCCGCTTTCTCGACCAGCCCGGCGATCGCAGGTGCGAGCCTTGCCGCCTCGTCGGCGGGATCGACCGGCGGCCCGCTGCGCGCCGCGACGGCCCCGACGTCGAGCAGGTCGAAGCCCTCTGAAACCAGGCGCTGTCCGTCCGCGACCGCCTGCTCCGGGGTGAAACTCCTCGCGCCCGAATAGAACGAGTCGGCCGTCACGTTCACCACGCCCGCCGCCAAGGGCGGGGGAAAGCTCAGCTCGAGGCCGTCACCTAGCCGCCAGTCACCCACGCCGACTACCGTAGCCCCCTCATGAGCCTGCGCTGCGTCTACACCGACCTCGACGGAACCCTCCTCGGGCCGCTCGGTTCTCTGTTCCGCGACCCGGACGGGAACTTCTCGCTCAAGCAGGCGCGCGCGCTCGAAGCCTGCCACCGGGCGGACGTGGAGGTCGTGATCATGTCGGGCCGTCGGGAGGCGCAGGTGATGGCCGACGCCCGCCTGCTCGGGCAGACCTCGTACATCTACGAGGCCGGCTGCGCGATGGTGATCGACGGGGAGCGCACCTACCTGACCGGCGACTGGCAGCCGGACGAGAACGGCACGCCGGCCGAGAAGATGATGGAAGCAGGGATCCCGGACCTGCTGTTCGAGCGGTTCGGCCCGAGGCTGGAGTGGCACGCGCCGTGGCACACGGGGCGCGAGCTCTCGCTTCTGATACGCGGCAAGGTGGACGTCGACGAGGCCAACGCGCTGATCGCCGAGAACGGTCACGAGGACCTCCGCTTCCTCGACAACGGGGCGATCGGGCGGCCCATGGACGCCATCGAGGGCCGCACGCACGCGTATCACCTCGTCCCGGGCGGAGCGAGCAAGGCGAAGGGCGTCGAGGCCCACCGCCGCGTGCGGGGCTACGAGCCGGAGGACTGCATCGCGATCGGCGACTCGATCGAGGACCTGGAGGCGTCCGCCTCGGTCGGGCGGTTCTTCGTGGTCGCGAACGGCCCGGAGCACGACGAGGACCTGCGCGAGGCGCTGCCACGCTTCGCCAACGCCGCGGTCACCGAGGGCGCGATGGGCGAGGGCTTCTACGAGGCCGTCATGACAGGACCGGCCGCCGGGCGCGTTTCCCGTGAGTCGCGCTGACGCAGCGGGCTGCTCTACTGGCACGGGCTCGTATCGCCTACCAGAAACCAGGTATGGTCCTCGTAGACGCGACGGGCTTGGAGGTCCTATGCAACGGGGAGTGGCAGGAGCCGGCAGTCGGGTTGACGCTGCGGCTCTTCCAGAGGCCCGCTCGGTTGAGACCGCTTCTCGTCCAAAGCGCACCGAGCCGGCCCGGCTTGGAGGTCTGGCGAACCGTCAACGTCCTGACTTCGGCCCCCGGCCGACCGGGCTGTTCTTTGGCGCCTTCACACTCACTATCGCGTGGGTCGCGCTCGCGGTCTACCTCTCGGATCCATGGCGTTCGGATCTCGAGGACGCGATCGGCCCGATCGCCGCGTGGTTGATCCCGACCCTGCTCGCCTACATCCCCTCGCTGATCATCGGGTTCCTGGCCTTCACCCTGATCCTGAGCCCATACCGGTTCCCGGTGTTGGCGCCGCCCAAGGGAAACTGGCCGGAAGGCGAGTGGCCGCCGGTCACGATCGTGATCGCAGCGTGGAACGAGGAGGATGGGATCGCTGCGACGGTGGAGCGGATCGGAGGCCTCGCCTACCCCGGCCCGATGGAGGTCGTCCTGGCGGACAACAACTCGACCGACCGGACGGCGGAGCTCGCCCAGCAGGAGGCGCAGCGGCACGGTCTTCGCTATCGCCGCGTTTTCGAGGCCGAGCAGGGCAAGTACCGGGCGCTGAACGCCGCCCTGGCCACAATCAGCACGCCTCTCGTCGTCAGCGTCGACGCCGACACTCATCTGCACCGTGACTCGCTTCGTTATCTGATCGCTCGCGTCGCGGGCCGCCCGCAGGATCAGCACACTTGCGCCTGCGCGGGCGCCCTGGTCGTGGCCAACCCGACCACCAACCTGCTGACGAGGATGCAGGGCTGGGACTACCGACTCGGCATCAACGGGATCAAGCGGATGCAGTCGGCCTACAACAGCGCGCTCGTGGCGCAGGGTGCGTTCTCGGCGTATTGGACCGAGGACCTTCGCGCGGTCGGCGGATGGCCGGATGCGATCGGCGAGGACATCGTTCTCACCTGGACCCTGATGAACGAACGCGGGATCGTCGGGTACGAGCCGATCGCCGTTGGCTTCACGTTCGTGCCCGAGCGGGTTCGCCGGTTCTTGAACCAGCGCTCGCGCTGGGCCCGGGGCATGGTCGAGGGAATCCGGACCAACCCGCCCCAGAGGCAGCCGCGGGTCTTGACGAAGTTCGTCGCCGGGATCGACTACCTGGTGCCGCTGCTCGACATCGGCTACATGTTCTTCTGGGTGCCCGGTGTGATCCTGTTCGCCTTCGGCTACCCGCTGCTCGTCTCGTGGTGGTCGATGCTGGTGATTCCGATAACCCTCGTCATCTACGGCCTGCTGAGGCGGTGGCAGGAGCGGTGGGTCTTCAGCCGCCTGGGGATCGTCGTCGACCGGGACACGCGGGGCTTCCTCGGCTACCTGTTCGCCTACCAGGCGCTGACCTCGGCGGCCGCGCTTCGCGGATATGCCCAGGCCATTGTCGGGGCCACTCGGCGCTGGCGCTGAACGCGCCGGTGGACCGTTTCCACCAAGGGGTCAGGGTCGCTCGTCCGGGACAAGACGGCCCAGGAGCTCGCCCAGCGTCGCGATCTCCTCGTCCGAGAAGTGGTCGAGGAAGCGCTCCTGGATCCCGGCCACGTGCGTGGCACGGAGGCGCTTGAAGAGCCGGCGACCTGCCGGCGTCAGCCGTGTTTCGACATTGCGGGCGTCATTCGCGCCGCGGCTGCGCCGGACCAGTCCCCCTCGCTCGAGCCGGTCGATCCGGCGGGTGAGGCCGCTCGGGCTGAGCACCACCGCCTCGGCGAGATCACACATTCGAAGTCCCTCGGGCGCCCGGGCCAGCTGGATCAGCACGTCGTAGTCGCCGATGCTGAAGTTGTGCTCCCGGCGCAGATCGTCGTCCAAGGCGGCCATCAGCCGCGAGTTGGCGAGTACGAAGCTCCTCCAGGCCGCCAGGCCGGGGATCGCCTCATCGGAGAGCTTCGGAGCCTGTTTCGCACTGCTTGCCACGAGACGGAGTCTAGCGGGTTACTTGCGCGCGCAACCTTTTTCTGTTATATTGCTTGCACACGCAAGGACTATCCAAAGAGGAGACTTCAGATGACCACCGCAACCCTCACCAAGCCCCTCATTCCCACCGGCACCTGGCACGTGGACCCGGCGCACTCGAAGCTCGGCTTCGCCGTAAAGCACATGGGTGTCACCACGGTCCGCGGCGAGTTCCGCGAGTTCGAGGGCGCACTGGAGATCGGCGAGGACCTGACAGGTTCCCGGGTGCACGGCACCGTCAAGGCCGGCTCGGTCGACACGAACCAGGACCAGCGCGACGCCCACCTGCGCTCCGAGGACTTCTTCGGTGCGGAGGCCAACCCCGACCTGCGCTTCGAGTCCACCGGCATCGAGCAGATCGACGAGGACACGTTCCGGGTCGTCGGCAACCTGACGATGAACGGCGTCACCAACGAGCTCGAGCTCGAGGCCGAGGTCGGCGGGACCGAGATCGGCTCGCAGGGCGAGGAGCGCGTCGGCCTGGAGGCCACGGGCCAGCTCTCCCGCAAGGACTACGAGATGAAGTTCAACGCGGCCCTCGGCAGCGGCAACGCCGTCGTCGCCGACAAGGTGAAGCTGATCCTCGACATCGCGGCCGTCAAGTCCTGATCTCGAAGCGGCCGCCGGGCACCACGCCCAGCCTCACGGCATCGCCCGGCGGCAGCTCGAGTGCAGCGGTCCGGTCGCGCCCCGGCGCGGCCGGGGCGCGCAGAAGCCGGCGGCGCCCGACCCCGGCATCCACGGCCAACACGGACCCGTTGCCGTCCGGGGCGAAGTCGAGCCAGACGACATCGATCTCCGCCCGCATCCCCAGCGTGTGCAGTGACCGGCAGCGCGGGAACAGCAGCGGCACCACATCCCCCGGCGCAAGTCCGGCCAGCCCGCGCAGCCGCAGCCCGAACCGCTCGGCCACCACCGCCTCGATCGACGCATCGCCGGAGCGAAGAACGGCCCGCGGGGCGCCGCGAAACCGCGGTGCGACCTCGGCCGGGAGCGTCCGGGCCACGGTCAACGGGTGAGCACGCCCCCCATCAGCTCGATCGCGCCCGCCTTGTGGAGCGGGTCGTTCAGATTGCCGCACTTCGGGCTCTGCACGCACGAGGGACAGCCGGCCTCGCATGGACACTCCGACACCAGTCGCAGCGCGTCGCCGACCAGCCGCCCGAAGCCATCGAAGCCGCGGCGCGCGATGCCCACGCCGCCCGGGTGGCCGTCGTAGATGAAGATCGTGGGCCGGCCCGTCTGGAAGTGGACGTTGGTCGAGAGCCCGCCGATGTCCCAGCGGTCGCACATCGCGAGCAGAGGCAGGACCGCGATCTGCGAATGCTCCGCGGCGTGGAGCGCCCCGAGCTGCACATCCGGCGGGAGCGCGCCCGGGCCGGCGAGCTCGTCGGGCAGCACGTACCAGAGCGCCTGGGTCGGGAAGTTCTGCTCGGGCAGTTCGAGCGCCGTGAGATCGATCACCTCGTGGTCGGAGAGACGCTTGCGCTGGTAGGCGATCACCTGCTCGCTCACGGACACGTCGCCGAAGTAGAGATCGACGCCGGGATGAATGCCCTCCGCCGAGGCTCCCTCGCCCAGCGCCTCGATGAAGACGTTCGTCTCCTTCTTCGGCTGCGTGTACCAGTCGCCGTCGAAGGGCTCGACGATCGCCCGGCGCATCTCGACGTCGAGCTCGCGCACCTCGTACGACTGCCCCATGTGGAGGTAGACGGCGCCCGGGTGGACGGTGCCGAACGCCCGCTCCGCCTCGACGGTCCCCAGCATCTCGCCGGAGCTCACATCCACCACGGCGACCGAGTCGAGCGAGGCGGAGCGCAGCGAGATCTCGCCCGCCGGGTAGCCCGGTCCCCGCGGGAGGTAGCGCTGGTCCGAGCTTCGCCGCAGCGCACCCGCCCCGACCAGCTCGTCCGCACGCTCGCGCCAGTGTGAACCGAGGATGCGGTCGTCGTCGCCGCCCGGCTGCGAGTCCGATCCGCCGAGCGGCGCCTCGTAGGCGGCCGCCAGCACGTGGGGGCCGTGGATCCGCTCGTTCTCGTGATCGAGGATCGCCGCCTCGACCGGGCGGTCGAGGAACTCGTCCGGGTGGCGGCAGAAGAACTGGTCGAGGGCGTCGTCGCCGGCGATGTAGACGGCCAACCCCTCGCTGCGCCGGCCCGCCCTCCCCCACATCTGGCGCAGGCTGGCCACCGTGCCCGGGAAAGTCACGCAGATCGAGGCGTCGAGCTCGCCGATGTCGATGCCCAGCTCGAGGGCATCTGTCGCCACGACGCCGAGGAGGTCGCCGGCCGCCAGGCGGGCCTCGATCTCCCGGCGCTGCTGCGGCGTGTAACCGGCGCGGTAGGGGGCGATCCGAGCCGCGAGATCGGCCTGTCCTCGCTCCTCCAGCCGCATCCGGGCGAACCGCTGGATCAGCTCGATGCCCTTGCGCGACCTGAGGAAGCAGATCGTCCGCATGCCCTCGGAGACGAGGTCGGCGAGCAGCTCGGCGCCCTCGGAGAGCGGCGAGCGGCGCCGCTGCGTGCGTTCCTCGATCAGCGGCGGGTTCCACATGACGATCCGCCGGCCCGCGCGGGGAGCCGTGTCGGAATCAACGACGGCGACCGGCTCGCCCACAAGCCGCTCGGCCAATTCGCCGGGGTTGGCGATCGTGGCCGAGGCCATCATGAACCTCGGGTTGGCCCGGTAGAGACGGCAGGTCCGCTCCAGCCTGCGCAGCACGTTCGCCACGTGCGAGCCGAAGACGCCCCGGTACGTGTGCGCCTCATCGACCACGACCCACTCCAGGTTGGTGAGGAAGTCGCCCCAGCCCTTGTGGTGGGGCAGCACGCCCATGTTGAGCATGTCCGGGTTGGTGAGGATCAGGTTCGAGCGGCGGCGGAGCCCGGGACGGTCCTCGCGCGGGGTGTCGCCGTCGTAGATCGCATGGCGCAGGTAGGGCAGCCCGAGCTCGGACAGCTTGCGCGCCTGGTCCTGGGCCAGAGCCTTCGTCGGGTAGAGGTAGAGCGCCCGCGCCTTCGGGTCGATCGCCAGCCGCTCCAGCACCGGCAGGTTGAACGAAAGCGACTTTCCCGAGGCGGTGCCCGACGTGACGATCACGTTGCCCTGGCCGGCCTCGCCGAGCGCCTCGTTCTGGTGGCCGTAGAGGCCGTCGATCCCGGCGCCGCGGAGGCCGTGCGCGAGCGCTTCCGGGAGGTCGTTCGGCAGGGGGACGCGGACCGCCTCGCGCGGCGGGTCGAACGACGTCGCCACCAGGCGCCCGTCGTCGGCGCCGTTCGCGATGACGTTGCGCCAGGCCCTGTCGATCGAAGGGGTGGCCGTGCTCACGCGGAATCCGCGATCGCGTAGGCGACCCGCATCGCGTCGAGCGCCTCGGCGTCGTGGAGGCGCAGGATCTCCGCCCCCTCCGCCGTTGCGAGCGTCGCGGCCGCGGCGGTGGCCGGCCCCCGTTCGTCCGCTCCGACGCGACCTTCCCAGGAGCCCGCAACGAGAGCGCCGAGGAAATCCTTCCGCGAGATCGCGGCGAACAGCGGGCGGCCGAGCGAGCGCAGCTCTCCGAGCCGGCGCAGCAGCTCGACGTTGTCGTCGACGCCCTTGTCGAAGTCCGGGCCTGGATCGAGCGCGATCGCGTCCTCCGCCACACCCGCGGCCAGGGCCGCCTCGATCCGCTCGGAAAACCACGTGAGTTGGTGCGCCACGACGTCGCCGTAGCGCGGGGGCGTCCGGTCCTCGCGCGGCGGGCCCTCGATGTGCATGAGGACGTAGCCGCAGCCGGCCTCGGCGACGAGCGCGAACATCTCGTCCGAGCCGCCCGAGATGTCGTTGATCGCCGCAGCGCCGGCGTCGAGCGCCGCCCGCGCGACCTCGACCGAGAAGGTGTCCGCCAGGACGGGCACCCCCGCTTTCTCGACCAGCCCGGCGATCGCAGGGACGAGCCTTGCCGCCTCGTCGGCGGGATCGACCGGCGGCCCGCTGCGCGCCGCGACGGCCCCGACGTCGAGCAGGTCGAAGCCCTCTGAAACCAGGCGCTGTCCGTCCGCGACCGCCTGCTCCGGGGTGACGCTCCTCGCGCCCGAATAGAACGAGTCGGCCGTCACGTTCACCACGCCCGCCGCCAAGGGCGGGGGAAAGCTCAGCTCGAGGCCGTCACCTAGCCGCCAGTCACCCACGCCGACTACCGTAGCCCCCTCATGAGCCTGCGCTGCGTCTACACCGACCTCGACGGAACCCTCCTCGGGCCGCTCGGTTCCCTGTTCCGCGACCCGGACGGGAACTTCTCGCTCAAGCAGGCGCGCGCGCTCGAAGCCTGCCACCGGGCGGACGTGGAGGTCGTGATCATGTCGGGCCGTCGCGAGGCGCAGGTGATGGCCGACGCCCGCCTGCTCGGCCAGACCTCCTACATCTACGAGGCCGGTTGCGCGATGGTGATCGACGGGGAGCGCACCTACCTGACCGGCGACTGGCAGCCGGACGAGAACGGCACGCCGGCCGAGAAGATGATGGAGGCAGGGATCCCGGACCTGCTGTTCGAGCGGTTCGGCCCGAGGCTGGAGTGGCACGCGCCGTGGCACACGGGGCGCGAGCTCTCGCTCCTGATACGCGGCAAGGTGGACGTCGACGAGGCCAACGCGCTGATCGCCGAACACGGTCACGAGGACCTCCGCTTCCTCGACAACGGCGCGATCGGGCGGCCC
This sequence comes from uncultured bacterium, assembly GCA_963734015.1. Classification (GTDB taxonomy): domain Bacteria; phylum Actinomycetota; class Thermoleophilia; order Solirubrobacterales; family 70-9; genus JALZKA01. Next base: position 113,681 of record CAVTFG010000013.1, read on the forward strand.
ATGGACGCCATCGAGGGGCGCACGCACGCGTATCACCTCGTCCCGGGCGGAGCGAGCAAGGCGAAGGGCGTCGAGGCCCACCGCCGCGTGCGGGGCTACGAGCCGGAGGACTGCATCGCGATCGGCGACTCGATCGAGGACTTGGAGGCGTCGGCCTCGGTCGGGCGGTTCTTCGTGGTCGCGAACGGCCCGGAGCACGACGAGGACCTGCGCGAGGCGCTGCCACGCTTCGCCAACGCCGCGGTCACCGAGGGCGCGATGGGCGAGGGCTTCTACGAGGCCGTCGTGTCCACCCTGGTCGGGGCCTGACTTCGACGCCTTTTGCGAGTCGATCGCGCCCGTGGTCGCGGACCAAACCGCCTGAGTAGGATCGGGGGGATGTCGCACGATCACGCCACGGACGCCGAGGAGGAGTACCTCCAGATCATGTTCTGGCTGGAGGAGGCCGGGCTGCCGATCACCGGCGCCAACATCGCCCGTGCGATGCAGCTCTCGCCGCCGACCGTCCACGAGATGATCGGTCGGCTCGAGCGCGACGGGTACGTCAGCCGCGCGGCCGACAAGTCGCTCGACTTCACCCCCGACGGCCGCGAGGAGGCAACCGCGATCGTGCGGCGCCACCGGCTGATCGAGCGCTTCTTGACCGACGTCCTCGGTATTCCCTGGGACGAGGTCCACGAGGAGGCGGAGCGCATGGAGCACGCGATGTCGCCCGTCCTCGAGGAGCGGATGCTCGCCGCGATCGGCGATGCCAAGACCTGCCCGCACGGCCACCCGATCGTCGAGGGCATCCGTGAGGAGGGCGCGCTCCTGGCCGACGTCGAGCCCGGCGCCAGCGTCGTCGTGCTGCGCTTCGAGAACGAAGCCGAGGAGCTTCTTCACTACCTCAAGTCCACCGGGCTCCACCCTGGCCTCGAGGGCGAGCTCGCCTCGTCCGACGATGACGAGATCGTCGTCAGGTCACCCGACGGCGACCACGCGATCTCGCGCAGCGTCGCCGAGACCGTGTCGGTGCGCGCCGACCCGGCGCCCGCGCCGCGCGCGCCGCTGCCGGATCAGCTCGTCATCTCCAGCGACCGCTACGGCCGCTGACGCGCGGACGCCGGGCAAGCCACTGCCCGGCGCCCTCGTGGCTCATCTCCGCTCAGACATCGCCGCAGATCTGCCGCAGCCTCCGGTAGAGGTGCTGATCCTGAGGCCGCATCGAGAATTCCCGCCTGCGCACGTTCGCCTCGTGCTCTCGCACCGCGGCCGCCAACGCTGAGAAGCGGCGCTCGGCCATGTTCCGCTCGCTCACGGGGTCGAGCTTCTCCCTGGTTCCCTCAATCATCCATACGGGGCTCATCACGCCACCTCCTTCATCGCTCCCTGTGCCTACATCCCTTCCTGCGGCGAGGCTACGACCCCAAGCTTTGGCGCTTGTAACGGCCGCGTAAAGATCCCGCCGAAGTTCCCTCGGACCAGGGTTGATTGCTGTTCCGGAGAAGAGTCTAGCGTTTCTCTACTAAAACGGTAGGGAAATAGGTATTGGCTTTGGGCGTCAGGCTGCAGCGCGGCCTGCGCGGAGGCCTTCGAGCGCCCGTGCGATCCTCGCGACGCCCTCCGGCACGCGCTCCGCCGGCACGCTCGCGAACGAGAGGCGCAGGGCGTTGGCACCGCCCTCGAGCAGGAAGTCCGGGCCGGCGACGAACGAGACGCCCTCCTCCGCGGCGGCGGTGAGCAGCTCGACCGAATCGACGTCCTCGGCAAGGGTCAGCCAGAGGAAGTAGCCGCCTTCGGGGACCACGAAGTCCGCCTCCGGGATGTGCTCGCCGAGCGCCCGTACGAGCGCGTTTCGGCGGTCGCGGAGCGCGCCGTTGACGAACTCGATGTTCCGCTCGAGGCCGCCCGATTGGCAGAGGGCGAACACGATCGACTCGGCGAGCATGTTCGGCGAGATGTAGGTCTCGCCCGCCCGCTTGGCGAGCCGCGCGATCTCCTCGCGCTCGCCCGCCAGGTACCCGACGCGGACGCCCGGGCTGACCGTCTTGGAGAACGACGATGCGTGGATCACGCGGCCCGCGCCGTCCTGGGACAGCATCGTCGCGTGCTCGTCGCCGCCGAAGCGCACCAGGCGATACGGATCGTCCTCGAACAGCGTGAAGCCGTGCTCGGCGGCGAGCTCAACGAGCCGGGTGCGCTTCGCGGCCGAGAGCGTGCAGCCGGCCGGGTTGTGGAAGTTGGGGATGATGTGGGCGAGTCGCACGGGGCCGGCGGCCAGGGCGGCCTCGACCGCGGCGACGTCGACGCCGTCCGACTCGAGCGGGACCGGCACCAGCTCCACGCCCGCGCGGCCGAGCAGCAGCAGGGTCCGGTCGTAGCTCGGCTGCTCGACGATCACGCGGTCGCCGGGCTCGAGCGAGTGCTGGAACAGGAGCGCGGCCGCCTCCATCGAGCCGTTGGTGACCATCACCTGTTCGGGCTCGATCCCATGCAGGTTCGCGATCCACTCGCCGAGGCCGGTGTGGCCGATCCCGGTGCCATAGGAGAGCGCGCGCTGCCAGTCACCCTCCAGGGCGCGAGCGGCCGCTTCCCGCACCGCCTCGGCGGGGAGGATGTCGGCGCTGGGCGCGCCGCGAGCGAAGCTGATCACGTCGGTCCCGGCCATCGGCGGCCGAGTATAGGTGTGCTCAGCCCAGCTGCCTCAACAACGGGAGTGCTTCGTCTTCGAGCTACGCGCTCCGCCTCAGGACCTCAACTGCGATCTGCGCCGCCTCGGTCGGCGAGGTGCCGACGCGAACGCCCTTCGCCTCGAGCGCGTCCTTCTTCGCCTGGGCGGTGCCCGACGAGCCGGAGATGATCGCCCCCGCGTGGCCCATCTGCTTGCCGGGCGGCGCGGTGAAGCCGGCGATGTAGCCGACGACGGGCTTGGTCACGTTCTCGGCGATGAAGTCCGCGGCGCGCTCCTCCGCGTCGCCGCCGATCTCGCCGACCATCACGATCAGCTCGGTGTCGGGATCGTCCTCGAACAGGGTGAGGACGTCGATGAAGTCGGAGCCGACGATCGGATCGCCGCCGATGCCGACGATCGTCGAGTTGCCGGCGCCGGCCTGCTTCAGCTCGTTGCCGATCTGGTAGGTCAGGGTTCCCGACTTCGACACCACGCCGATCGAGCCGGGGTCGAAGAACTGGGCGGGGATGATCCCGACGTTGGCCTTGCCAGGCGAGAGGACGCCGGGGCAGTTCGGGCCGATCAGGCGGACCCCTGCCTCGCGGGCCTTCCAATAGGTCTTCAGCATGTCGTGCACGGGGATGCCCTCGGTGATCGCGATGACCGTGCCCACGCCGGACTCGATCGCCTCGTTGATCGCCGCGGACGCGAATCGCGCGGGCACGAAGACCATCGAGGTGTTGGCGCCGCGCTCGTCGACGGCTTCCTTGATCGTGTGGAACACTGGCACGCCGTCAACGTCGTGACCGCCCTTGCCGGGCGTCACGCCGGCGACGAGCTCGGTGCCGTACTCGCGGTTCCGGAGGCCGTGGAAGGTCCCCTCGCGGCCCGTCAGGCCGCTGACCACGAGCTTCGTGTCGCCGTCGACGATGATGCTCATGCGAGCTCCACCACCCGCGCGGCCGCGCCCAGCATCGTCTTCTCCTGGTGCAGGTTCGGGAGGTTGGCCTCCGCCAGCAGCTTCAGCCCTTCCTCCTGGTTGGTGCCGTCGAGCCGAACGACCAGCGGGACCTTCAGCTCGATCTGCTGCGAGGCCTCGATGATCCCCTTCGCCACCTCGTCGCAGCGGGTGATGCCGCCGAAGATGTTGAACAGGACCGCGGTGACCTTCTCGTCCGAGGTGATCACCTCGAGCGCGTCGACGATCGCCTCGGCCTTAGAGCCGCCGCCGGCGTCGAGGAAGTTCGCGGGGTCGCCGCCCGCCTGGGCGACGACGTCCAGCGTCGACATGCAGAGCCCGGCGCCGTTCCCGAGGATCCCGACGTTGCCGTCGAGTTTCACGTAGGTGAGGCCCTTCTCCTTGGCCATCGCCTCCTGCGGGTCCTGGGCCGACTCGTCGGAGTAGGCCGCCAGGTCCTCGTGGCGGAACATCGCGTTGCCGTCGATCGTGATCTTGGCGTCGAGCGCCACGACCTCACGGGCAGCGGTGACGATCAGCGGATTGACCTCGATCAGAGTTGCGTCTTCGGCGACGGCAAGGTCGGCGAGCTGCGCGAGCATCTCCGCGACGCCGTTGACGACGTCGTCGTCGATCTCCGCCTCGTGCGCGATCTCGCGTGCCACCTCAAGGTCGAGCGCTGCGCCCGGCTCGACGTGGCGCCTGACCATCGCGGTCGGGTCGGACTCGGCGATCTCCTCGACGTCCATTCCTCCCATCCGCGAGAGCATCGCCAGCAGCTTCTTCTCGCCCCGGTCGAGGATGACCGAGGCGTAGTACTCGTTGGCGATGTCCGAAGCCCCCTCGATCCAGAGGTCGTGGACCGTGAACCCGCGGATGTCCATGCCGAGGATCGCCTCCGAGTGGGTGCGCGCCTCCGCCTCGTCGTTGGCGATCTTGATGCCACCCGCCTTGCCGCGCTTGCCGATCGCGACCTGGGCCTTGACCACGCACGGGTAGCCGATCTCGTTGGCGGCCTTGACCGCATCGTCGACGGTCGTCGCGTGGATCCCCGAGGGCGTGGGGACGCCGTGCTTGGCGAAGAGCTGTTTGCCCTGGTATTCGAGTAGGTCCATGGGGGTCGCGCCGTGGCTGCGCGGGGCGGCAGGTTATCCGACGTCGACGGGCGATTCCTATAATCACCCGCCCTCCCCCTCTCCGGAACGGACTTATGCCTCTCCCAAAGCTCAAGGACATCAAGTGGGTGACCACTGACTGCTACGGAACCCTGATCGACTGGGAGAAGGGCCTCGGCGACGCCTTCCGCAAGGAGGCCGAGCGCGACGGCTTCTCGTTCGACGAGGGACCATTCCTCGAGCGGTTCTTCGAGGTCCAGGCGGAGATCATGAGCGGCTCGTACGAGCTCTACGCGGAGGTCCTCCGTCGCACCGCCGTGAAGGTCGCGAAGGAGATCGGCTGGGAGCTCGAGCCCTCGCGAGCACAGTTCGTCCCCGACTCCGTCGCCTACTGGCCGCCGTTTCGCGAGGCGAACGCCGCGATGGACCGCCTCGCCAGCCGCTACGAGGTGGGGATCGTGGCGAACATCGACGACAAGCTGCTGGGCGTGTCCCGCCGCCACCTGCGCACCGACCTCGACATCGTGGTCACCGCGCAGCAGGTCCGCTCCTACAAGCCGGACGAGGCCCACTTCCGCGAGTGCGCACGCCGGCTCGGCGGCAAGAAGGGCTGGGTCCACATCGGATCCGGGTACGACGCCGACATCGCGCCGCTCCTGAAGATGAAGGTGCCGGTGATCTGGGTGAACCGCCACGGCGAGAAGCTCGAGGGCCGCAAGAAGCCCGACGCCGAGGTCAAGACCTTCCGCGCGGCCGCCGCCAAACTCGGCGCGAAGTAGCTCCCCATGGCGCCCGACGCGCCACCGAGAGACCCTGCCGACGAGGCGATGGTCGCCCGCGCCCACGAGCGCTTTGCAGCGGATCGCCGGCGGGTCGCCCGCGGCGCCGGCGCCACCGGCGGGGCGCTGCCCAACCTGATCGTGATCGGCGGCCTCAAGTGCGGCACGACGAGCCTCCACCACTACCTGAACCTCCATCCCCAGATCGGCATGTCCCGGCCCAAGGAGCTGAACTTCTTCGTGGCCGAGCTGAACTGGGAGCTGGGGGTCGACTGGTACCGCTCGCACTTTCCCGCGGGCGCCGCGGTCCGCGGCGAGACCTCTCCGCACTACACGAACCGCCCGCGGTTCGCGGGCGTGGCCGAGCGGATGCGCGAGACGCTCGGGCCCGAGGCGAGGATTGTCTACATGGTCCGCGACCCGCTTGACCGCCTGCTCTCGCACTACCTGCACAACGTCGGCGGCGGCTACGAGCCACGGGACCTCCCCACCGCGGTCGCCGATCCGCGGAACGCCTACGTCCAGCGCGGGCTCTACGCGTTCCAGCTCGAGCCCTACCTGGAGGCGTTCGACCGAGACCGGGTCCTGATCGTCTCGCGCGAGGAGCTCGGTGAGGACCGCGACGAGACGGTCCGGCGGGTCTTCGCTTTCGCCGGCGTCGATCCCGGTTTCACCTCACCCGAGTTCGACCGCCAGTGGGAGACCGGCAGCGGCAAGGGATCCGGCGGCTTCCGCGTGATGGACCGCGCTGTTCGGCTGCCCGGGCTGCGCGCCCTGGACCGCAACTTCGACCGCCTGCCCGAGCGGATGCGCTGGCTGGTCGAGCGCCTGGTCCACGACCCCGGCTCGGGCGAAGCAGCCAAGCCGGAACTGGACGCTGAGCTGCGCGAGCGTCTGGCCGCGCTCTTCCGCCCCGACGTCGCGAAGCTTGAGGAGCTCGCGGGTCGCGGCTTCGGCTGGAGCCTCTGAGGCCGTGTAGCGTGCTCCCCGATGCGCCGCCTGCTGCCCGAGCCCGCCGCTGACGTCACCGTTCCCGAGCTGATCGCGGAGCTCCACCCCTCGGACGATCCGCGAGAGGACCGCCCGCACGTGATCACGAACTTTGCCCTGACGCTGGACGGCAAGGCGACGATCGGCGGGGTCTCGGGGCCGATCGGGACCAGGCGGGACACCGCCATGCTGGTCGGCCTGCGCACCCGGGTGGACGCGGTGATGATCGGCGCCGGCACGATGCGCGAGGAGTGCTACGGGCGGGTGATGGCCGATCCCGCCAAGCGCGAGCGCCGCGAGGAGGACGGCCTGCCGCGAGACCCGCTGATGGTGCTGGTCTCGGGCCGCCTGGACCTGCCTTGGGAGGCGCCCCTCTTCACCGAGGGCGGCGGCCAGGTGCTGATCTTCACCACCTCAGACGACGACCCGCCGGCGACCGAGACCCCGATCCAGCTGGTCCGCGGAGAGGGCATGGTTGACCTGTCCGCGGCGCTCGAGTACCTGCGGACCGAGCACGGCGTGCGGTCATTGCTGTGCGAGGGCGGACCGAACCTGCACGCGCAGCTCCTGCAGGCCGGGCTGGTCGACGAGCTGTTCGTGACGCACGCGCCCAAGCTGGCCGGCGGCGAGGGGCCTGGGCTCGTGGCCGGTCTGCCGGAGGCGGAGCGTCCCCTCGAGCTGGTCTGGCTGGTCGCCGAGCCGGAGACGGACGAGCTGTTCGCGCGGTATCGAGTCCCGCGTCAGTAGGCGCTCAGTAGCCGAAGCCGGCGATCGGGATCTCCTCGGCCTCCTCGGCCTTCTCCTCGCCCCGGCGCAGCATTCGCAGCGCGAGGATCGTTCCGCCCATCAGGGCCAGCGCGCCAAGCGATAGCTGCACGCTCAGGACGCCCTCGCGCGTCCAGTAGACGTCGCGCAGGTCGAGCAGGAGGGCGGCCTCGTCCACGGTCATCCCGACGCCGGCGCCGAACGGGACCGCGAGCGCGGTTTCGAACTTCTCGTTCTCGGTGAGCAGAGCGGTGCCTCCCGCGGTGAACGCGATCAGGATGCCCGGGACGAAGTGGTGGATGTGGCGGCCGCCGACCCTGACGTTCCCGATCGGCCACCAGCCGGCGCGGATGCCCGCGGTCGAGAGCCGCATCAGGGCGAAGGAACCGAGGAAGCCGCTCAGGAGGTTGAACAGGACCGTCTCGTGGCGCGGGGTCGCAGCGTAGCCCTCGAGCGCGACTGTGACCGTGTCCTGAGTCGCCTGCCCGGTGGAGAACAGCGCCAGCTCGGCGGTTTCGAGCACGCCGGCCGGCGTCGCGATCTCGGGGTCGGCCTCCGCCTCGCGCCGCCGCCGCCGGGCGAGCCGGAGCAGCTCCCCGCCGACCACGGTGCCCGCCGTGCCGACGGCGACCGCGGCGAGACCGCGCACCCACCGGTCGGCGAGCAGGCCCTGCGATCGCCGTCGGCGGAGGGTGACCCCGGCCATCCCTACAGGCGCACGAGGTTCGGAGCCTCGATCCCTCGCGTGACTCCGCGGAAGTCGACGACCAGCGGCGCCTCGGCGACCACCCGCTCGTAGTCGACCTCGGGATGGGCGGTGACGACGCAGGCGACATCGCACTCGGAGAGCGCCTCGCCCAGCTCGAGTGAGCGGAGGTCCAGGTCCGACACGGTCTCCACGTGCGGGTCGTGGTAGCTGACCTCGGCTCCGAGCTCGCGCAGGAGCTCCGCGATCCGAATCGCGGGGGACTCGCGGAGGTCGCCGACGCCGGTCTTGTAGGACACGCCGAGCAGGAGGACGCGGGAGCCGCGGGCTGGGCGGCCGACGTCGTTCAGCGCCCGCACCACCTTTTCGACGCAGAAATGCGGCTGCTGCTGGTTGATCTTGCCCGCCAGCTCGATGAATTCGGTCGGGAAGTCGTATTCGCGCGCCTTGAACGCGAGGTAGAACGGGTCGATCGGGAGGCAGTGGCCGCCCATCCCCGGCCCCGGCTCGAAGCGCATGAACCCGAACGGCTTGGTGGCGGCGGCGTCGACCACCTCCCAGATATCGATGCCCATGCGGTCGGAGAGCATCGCCAGCTCGTTGACCAGGGCGATGTTGACCGAGCGGAAGATGTTCTCGAGGAGCTTCGCCAGCTCGGCCGCCTCGGGCGACGACAGCCGCACGACCTCGTCGCAGATCAGGGAATAGAGCTCGGCGGCGCGGTCGAGGCATGCGGGCGTCAGGCCGCCGACGAGCTTCGGCGTGGTGCGAATCGTGTGGTCCGTTCGCCCTGGGTCGATCCGCTCCGGCGAGAACGCGACGTGGAAGTCGGTGCCCGCGCGCAGGCCCGACTCCTCCAGCAAGGGGGCCAGACGGTCGCGCGTGGTGCCCGGATAGGTCGTCGACTCGAGCACGACGAGCTGGCCCTTGCGCAGCACCGCCGTGAGCGAACGGCCCGCGGAGTCGACGTAGGCGAGGTCGGGCTCGCGGCGATGGGCGAGCGGCGTCGGCACGCAGATGATCACGGCGTGGCAGTCCGCCAGCTCCGCGTGGTCGGTGGTCACCTCGATCCGGTCACCCACCAGGGGGGCGAGGCGCTCGGAGGGCACGTCCTCGACCGCGCTCTCGCCGCGCCCGATGACCTCCACCACACGGTGATCGACGTCCAGCCCGACCACCTCGGAGCCGGCCTCGGCGAACGCGACGGCCAGCGGCAGGCCGACGTAGCCCATGCCGATGATCCCGACCTTCATGTGTCCAATTCTAGGTTCGCCCAGGACGAGATCCGCTCGGCGGCCTCAAACGCGGCGGCTCCGTCGCCGACCGGGCCGGCGTCGAAGTCCGCGAGCGTCCGCAGGATCCGGTCCTCGGCCGCGCCCAGCTCGTCCTGCTGAGCGCTCGCCTCCTCGAGCCAGGCGACCAGCGGCACGCCCAGCTTCGCCGCCGTGATCGCGAGCGCCAGCGACGCGTCGCCGGTCCCCACGCCGATCGCCAATGCCGGGCGCTCGTCGGTGAGGCGCCGCTCCAGCTCGACCAGCGATTCGGCGAGGCTTGCCACGGCTCGGTCGTCGGGCGGGCGCGGGAAGGCGTGGAGCTCAGCCTCGACGCCGCACTCGGACAGCGCGGAGGTGAGCGCCGCCGCGGGCTCCGCGTGTCCGACGACGAGCGCGTTCATCGCCGCAAGCCTAGAAGCAGCGTGTTCCCACCGACCGCCACGGTAGATTGCGGCCTCGTGAAGCGGATTCTCGTCCCCTTCAATCTCGGCGTCGGCGCCTGCCGGCATCTCGCCTGGTACGTGAGCTACCAGGTGACCGGCGAGACGCGCGAGCCGTAGCGGGGCCCGGCCACCGGTACGTGCGTACCGCTCGCGCCGTAGACTGCGCTTCGACCACTTCCGAGAGGAGCTTTTCGATGGCGAAGGAGCGGCGTTCGCTCGCCGGCAAGGTAGTTGCGATCACGGGCGGGGCCCGGGGGATCGGCGAGGCGACCGCGAGGGCGATCGTGGCGAAGGGCGGCAAGGTCGCGATCGGCGATCTCGACTCAGAGCTCGCGCAGAAGACCGCCGCAGCGCTCGGCGGCGCGACGATCGCGCTCGAGCTGGACGTGACCCGCCGCCAGTCGTTCGAGGATTTCCTCTCCCAGGTCGAGGAGCGGCTCGGGCCGGTCGACGTGATCGTCAACAACGCCGGGATCATGCCCGTCGGCCCGTTCGTCGAGGAGGACGACGCTACCGCCCGGCGGATGGTCGACATCAACCTGCACGGCGTGATCTTCGGGACGAAGCTGGCGATCCCGGGCATGGTCCGGCGCGGCTCCGGCCACATCGTGAACATCGCATCCACGGCCGGGAAGGGCGGCTTCCCGGGGGGCGCCACGTACTGCGCCACGAAGCACGCCGTCGTCGGGCTCTCGGAGGCGGTGCGCGCCGAGCTACGCGACACCGGCGTCGAGGTCTCGGTCGTGATGCCGGCGGTGGTCAACACCGAGCTCGGCTCCGGCCTGGTCGAGGCCCGTGGGGTAAAGGTCTCCGAGCCGTCCGACGTCGCCGATGCGATCGTCGACGCTGTGGAGGCGCCGAAGTTCGACGTCTGGGTGCCCAAGCTGACCGGCGCGATCTCCAGGGTGATGACGTTGCTCCCGCGCTCCGGGCGCGAGGCCATCGCCCGCGCACTCAAGGCCGACCAGGTACTGGCCGGCGCGGATGCGAACGTCCGGGCCGCGTACGAGGAGCGCGCCGCCCGCTCGGAGCCAGGCCTGGAGCCCGACGACGTCGGCGCAGCCGCCGACGCCGCCGAGGCGGAGAAGGTCGAGAGCTAACCGCGGCTCATGGCGTGCAGGAAACGGTCGCCATTGCCTAGATGGCCAGGGACGTGGGCGCTCAGGTGATCCGGTCACATCGGTGGAGCGCGGTCATTCTCCTTGCGCCATGGCACTGAGCTCGCCAAGCCGCGCCGCGCTTCTGGCGTCCATTGGCACGAAGGTCTCGATCGCTAGGTTTGCCGCCGAGACCTCCAGCGGCGCCCCGAGGGTGGCGATCACGGTGAAGAGGCTGACCTCGCCGACCGGTGTGCGCAGGTCCAGCGACACGACGGGCTGAGTCGCCGGGCTGGTCGGTGGATCGTCCGGGAGATACGCCTCCACATCCTCGATCAGCTCGCGGAGCGCCGGGTCGGCGTCCTCGCGGCTCTTTCGCCTCAGCTTCGTGATCAGGGGCGCGTTGCAGGCCGCGGTCATCGACGAGATCTTCGGCAGCCCGCCGGGGTGAATGCCGAGGCGGAGCATGTTGATCGGGGGCTCGAGGAGCTCCGGATCGACCCCGTCCCAGAGGAGCGACGCTGCCCGATTGGCCTCGATCAGGTTCCAGAGACCGTCGACGATCAACGCCGGGTTCGGCTCGTGGGCTTCCAGCAGCCGGCTGAGTGACTCGCGCAGCGGCCGCATCATCTCGCCGTCGTACGCCTGCTCCAGATAGGGCGGAGCGAAGCCCCCAGCGAGCAGCAGGCGGTTGCGCTCGGCGATCGGTAGGTCGAGGTGCTGGGCCAGGTGGACGAGGAGCTGGCGACTCGGGCTGGACCGGCCGGTCTCGACGAAGCTCACGTGCTTGGTCGAGACGTTGGCGTCCAGGGACAGCTCGAGTTGGCTGAGGCCACGTCGCCTGCGCCAAAAGCGGATCAACTCGCCCGCGGTCTGGGGCTCCTGCTCGGTCTGGGCGACCACCCGATCGACGTTAGCGGGGCGTCCGCTCAGGTTCCATTCCCCGGCGTGTGAGGCCGGCCGGCGTTACACGCGAGGTAATGGACTCGCGGCCGTTCTTCCGGGACCGTTCATGGCGAAGCAACCCAATGGAGGTTCGAATGAACGTCAATGATCCGAACGAGCTCGCCGAGCGCTACACGGCGGTCTGGATGGAGCCGGATGGCGATCGCCGCCGCAAGGCGATCGCCGCTGTCTGGAGCGAGGATGCGATCCACATCCTCCAGCCCACGCAGGAGGTCTACGAGGCCGGCGCTGAGCGGGCCGTGAACCCGACCTGGCAGGTGCGCGGCCACGCCGAGCTCGAAGCCAGGGTGACCTCGGCCTACGAGGATTTTGTGGCGACCGGCCAGATGGCCTTTCGGACGCGGGGCGGCGCGAAGCGCCTCGGGGATGTGGTGACCTGGCGATGGGAAGGGGTCTCACCGGATGGCGAGGTGCTCGGCGCCGGCCTCGAGTTCGTGGTCCTCGCCGCCGACGGCCGGATCGCGACCGACTACCAGTTCGTCGAGTGAGCGCGATGACGACGGTTGATGCAAACGGCGTCACCCTCGGGGTCGAGCACTTCGGCGACGCGGCGGCGCCGCTCGTTCTGCTCGTGGGCGCCACGACCATGCTCTCCTGGCCCGACGCGCTCTGCGAGGCGCTCGCGCGCGGCGGGCGCCACGTCGTGCGGTACGACCTGCGCGATTCCGGCACGTCGACCACCGTCGATCCCAAGGCGCCGGCGTACACGCTGCGCGATCTCGCAGCCGACGCCGTGGCGCTCGCCCGCGAGCTCGACGATCGGCCGGCGCACCTCGCGGGCATCGGCGTGGGCGGGATGGTCGCCCAGGTCGCTGCGCTTGACCACCCGGATGCGTTCTCGGCGCTCACCCTCGCCGGTACGCGCCCCGTCGCTCCAGGCCGAGTCGACAAGGACCTGCCCGACCATGACGCGGCGACGATGGACCGGCTGTTCTCGCGCTCGATGCCCCACTGGTCCGACCGCGCCGCGGTCGCGGAGTTCGCCGCCAGCGGGGCGGAGATCCTCGGCGACGACCCTGCCGCCGCGCGCGCGACCGCCGGGCGCATCTGGGACCGAACGCCGGGGACTGAGCCCGCTGTGCAGATGGCCAACCAGATGGGCATCGTGTTCTCCAAGCTCAACTGCAAGCCGCGCTGGCGCGAGCGTCTGTCCGAGCTCGCGATCCCGGCGCTGGTAGTGCACGGTCGCCGCGATCCGTTCTTCCCCGTCGGCAACGGCGAAGCCCTCGCGCGCGAGATCCCCGACGCGCGGCTGCTGGTGCTCGAACGGGCCGCGACGGCGATCCCCGATGCGGCCGCCGGTGAGGTCGCGGCGGCGATGCTCGCGCTCTAGGCGCTCACAGATCCTGCGGGTACGGCAACCGTCGTTTGCGCGGGCGGGATCCTGGCCGTAGATGGGGCAACAGAAAACCCCGCCCTAGCGGGGCTTTCAGTGGGCCATGAAGGACTCGAACCTTCAACCTTGAGATTGCGCAGGGATCTGGGCTGATCTGAGTGGATCGCCGCTCTCGGTGCAGGGAGGGGTCGCCTCGATGCCCTCCGTGTGTGACTCCTCGTCCATGACCTTGAGCACCGCCTCCATCTCGATTGGCTGGATGCTTCCAGCCTCATCCTCGAAGGGATGGTCGAGGAACCACACGAGCAGTAGTGCTGCCGTCGCCATGGCGGCGACGGAGGCCACCGCGCTGGCCTGAACGAGGAAGCTGCCGCGCCGGTCGGCACCCAGCACTATCCACCCGACCGTCAGCGCCGCCCCCAGGATCAGCACGAACCACAGAGGGGGCGGCGTCACGCGGACTGCTTCGGCAAGCCTGATGCGCCGCCCCTCGATGCGGCTGTCCTGCTCCAGCAGAAGCTGCCGGAACGCTTCCTGATGGATCACCGAACGGACATTGAGGTCGAACGCCCGCTCCCTGAAGCGCCTCCCCCACTCGGTGACGACCGGGCTTCCCTCGCCGCCATCGCGCATGGTCGGCCATCCTTGCTCGATCACCGCCCGCCCGTAGCAGACGAGCGCGCCCTCCAGGCGCGCGTGTTCCTCCGGCGTGAATGCCGCCGCTGTGCGGCTCAACTCCAGGACCGCTTGAGCCTCCTGCTCAGCGCCTCTCTTCGCCTCGTTATAGCTGTCGTACGCGTGGAGCACCACGAACCCGAGCAGGATCGCGAACGCGATGCCCAGGAAGTCGAACGCCCTGCCCTCCTCGCCCAGCTCCGACGAGAAGCTCACGTTCAGCGGACTGCGCCGGGCCAGCCACAGCAAACCGACGCACACCGCGGCAGCCCCGACAATAATCCCGGCCAGCGCGAAAAGGTTCATCGGAGAGCCGTAGGCTCGCGCCTGAGACCGACGGCGTCAAGGTCGCGTGGCGGCGAAGGCCGGGCGCTCAGGGCCGCGCTTTCTCTCTGGCACTCATCACCCGGATGTCTTAGGTCGCGACGTCTAGGACCACGTACCCCTCTACGCTTGGCGCTCTCTCGGCCTATGGCAGCTCTTCTTCGATGGACTTCTGGGGAGTCCGACCTACAGACGCGGCTCTCGGAGGTGTCCAGAGAGGCCAATCAGGGAGGACCTGCGCCATCCGGGGGGGCCTGAGTTGGGAGCGGCCCTGGGCTGGGGCGCCCTTGCCGCGTCGTCGCTGGTTCTGGGTGTCCTTGTAGCGTTCGCCCGACCCTGGCGACCGGCGCTGATCGGCCTCGCTCTCGCTTTCGGTGCGGGCGCGCTGATCAGCGCGGTGAGCTTCGAGCTCGCCCAGGAAGGCACCCGGGTCGGGAGCGCCCAATCGGTCGGTCTCGGGCTGGCGTTCGGGGCGCTCACCTACTACTACGTCTATGGTCTGATCACGCGGACTCGGCCCAGGGAGAGGCCGCGAGTAAGCGGCGTGCACTCAGGAGACAGCCTCGCCCTCGGAGCGTTCCTGGATGGGGTTCCGGAACAACTCGTACTCGGCATAGGACTTGCGATCGGTGATGCGGTCAGCGTCGCGCTGCTGGTGGCGATCTTCGTCTCCAACCTGCCGGAGGGGATTGGCGCGAGTGCCGCTATGAGCGCGTCCGGGACGCCGCGTCCGAAGATCATCAGGCTGTTCCTCGCGATCGGGCTCGTCTGCACTCTGGCCAGTGGTGTCGGCTATGCGATCGGCGACTGGATCTCCGGCGAGCTTCAAGCAGCTGTCAACGGCTTCGCAGCTGGGGGACTGCTTGTGATGTTGATCAACTCGATGATCCCCGAGGCACGGGAGAAAGCGGGGCCACGCGCGGGCCTGGCGGCGGTCGTGGGTTTTGCAGTAGCCAGTGGACTCTCGAGTCTCTAGCCGAGGAGGATGGGATGGAGCATCAGAGCCCGTGGCGCAGGGTGGCGGGTGATCATCCTGATCGCCACGTCATAGCCTCGGCATCCACTCCCACGAGAGTGTCGCTTTGGACGAGAAGCGACTAGGTCGCTTTACATGGAAAGCGATACATCCTTGACTCGCCCTTTCCGAGATGAGACGGTCGTACCAGCACACCGCCACGGAAGGCGACTCAAGTGCTCGGAGGGATTCGCAGTCGGCTGACCTACGCGAACGTGATGGCGACCGTCGCGGTCTTCATCGCGCTCGGCGGAGGCGCGTACGCGGTGACGAAACTCGACCGCAACAGCGTCAAGTCGAAACACATCGTCAACGGGCAGGTAAAGCCGAAAGATCTCTCTGCGCCCAAGGGGGCACAGTCTGCGGGTCTCCCCGTTGACGAGGGGGGGAACTGCGTCGGGCTCCCGAACCAGTGGGTGACCAGCGATTTTTCCGGGCCAGCGGGCTACGTCCGTGATCGCGACGGAATCGTCCACTTGACCAACGCGGTCCTGCCCTGCGGCGACGTGCCCGAACTCATTTTCACGCTTCCACCGGGCTATCGGCCCGAGTACGTCCAGTTCCAGACGGGGTGGGCAAGACTTAGCGAGCCCGTGCGCGTCGATATCACGCCCGCTGGGGTGGTGAGGATTGAAACGACGCCGTTCTCGGGCTTGCTCACGCTGGGGCAGATCAGCTTCCGCTGCGGCCCCTCGGGGCAGGACGGCTGCCCCTAGCGAGCGGGGCTGCGGGAGTAGCCGCTTGGACGAGAAGCGGCTATTTCGCTTGGCATGGAAAGCGCAATGAATCGCGAGATACTGCGTGAGCGATGTCGCAGGAGAACGTGGAGCTCATCCGCCAGTCGCATGACGCCTTCAACCGCCGCGACCTCGATGCCTTCCTGGAGTTCTTCGACCCTGACGTTGAGTTCACCACTCGCTTCGCGAGCCCTGAGGGGGGCGATCCCCAATACCACGGCCACGACGGCATCCGCGAATGGTGGGAAGACCTGCTCGCGATCTTCCCCGACTTCCGCAGCGAGGTTCTGGAGGTGCGCGACTCGGGTGACCACGGCATCACCGCCGCGCGCATTCGCGGCCACGGCCTCGACAGCGGGACACCCATGGACGAGATGGTGTGGCAGGCCTGGGAGGCGCGTGACGGCAAGGCGCTCTGGTGGCGGACCTTCGGGAGCGAGGCCGATGCCCTCGAAGCCGCCGGGATGTCGGAGTAGGCGATGTCGCAGGAGGACGCCGACAAGATTCGTCGGGCCTACGAGGTCTGGAACGCGTCCGGTCCTGAGGCGGTCACGAGCGAGTTCTGGGCCGAGGACGCGATCTACCGCGAAGGTCCCGGCTGGCCCGATGCGGGGGTCTACCGCGGACGCGCTCTCGCGCTTGCACGGATGCGAAGCCTGATCGAGCTCATCGGACCGGTCGAGGTGCGCCTCGACGATCTGATCGACGTCGGGGATGGCCGCTTCGTCGCCTGCACCAGCATGGTCAGCCAGGGTGCCAGCGACGCGCCGTACACGCGATCGTTCGCCGTCGTTCACCGCTTGCGAGACGGCCTGATCGTCGAGGCGGACTACTACCTTGACCGTGCCCAGGCTCTCCAGGCAGTCGGGCTGCGGGAGTAGCCGATGTCGCAGGAGAACGTGGAGCTTGTCCAGCGGATTTTTCAGGCCGTCAACCGAGATGACTTCGAGGGCGTGGTCGCGCTTGCGAACCCTCCAACGGAGTTCGAGTTCGTTCCCTCCGGAGTCCTCATCCCCGATCTTTCGGGGGTACAGCGGGGGCCTGAGGGATTCAGGCGGATTCTGGAGGTGTTCTTGGCCGAGTTCGACGCCCTCCGCGTGGAGGTCCACGACCTCATCGGCGCTGGGGGTCAGGTCTTCACCTCGTTCACCATCCACGGCCGTGGACAGCACAGCGGTGCGGAAACGAGCTTGGACGGCTGGGTCGTGTGGACGGTGCGGGACGGCAGGGTCGCTCGCATGCTCGGATTCACGGACCGGGACCCAGCCCTCGAAGCCGCCGGGCTGTCGGAGTAGCGCAGAAGTACCGCTTTGGACGAGAAGCGGCACTTTCTCTCAAGACGCCAACGCCACAAGCGATGAGTTGCGCGTCCCGCTGTCGTACATCGTCGCGATGCGCTCTCTCGTCGTGATCACCGGAGGCACTAGTGATCCGAACCTGCTGTTGCATTTCGTTTGCGCGGCGGGATTCTGCCCCTACACGAGCACCAGAAAACCCCGCCGTAGCGGGCTTTCAGTGGGCCATGAAGGACTCGAACCTTCAACCTTGAGATTAAGAGTCTCCTGCTCTGCCAGTTGAGCTAATGGCCCGGAGGGGCAGGATAGCGGGGGAAATCGGGGCCGCTACGGCCCTGTCGGGGGCACGCCGGACTCCGGGCTGACGCCGCCGAAGGGGT
>CAVTFG010000014.1:0-285451 GCA_963734015.1 uncultured bacterium
CCCGCGGAGCACCCTGCGCGAGTCGAGGGTGAGCGCCAGATCGTCCGCTTGACTGACCTCGCGTCACACTCAGGGGATCCGCGCGGCACGCTATGAGGCGGAGTCCGTCAGGACGAAGCCGATTCCCGCCGCCCGAGAGGCGGCTTGCATGAGCGCCCGCGAGCGGCTCGCGCGGATCCTCACACCCCATGCGGCCGCCGCAGCCGCAGAAGCCGAGGCCTGGAAGGCGGGCTACCTCGACCTCCTCGGCGACGACGCGCCGGATTCGACCGGGGTCACGCAGGACCTGATGCTGACCAACGTCGTGCCGACGATCTATGAGCGCTGGTGGCGCCCGGCGCTGGCCCGGGCCGTGAAGGGCGTCACGGGTCCGGGCATGTCGGAGGAGGTTCGGATCGCGCGCCTGTTCCTGGGTCTGACGAGCGGCGACCGGGTCCTCGACGTGGCCTGCGGCCCGGGCAACTTCTCGCGCGAGTTCGCGAAGGCGGCCGGCTCGGAGGGCCTGGTCGTTGGTATCGACGCCTCGCCGACGATGCTGGCGCGCGGCGCGGAGGAGTCGGACAAGGCCGGGACCCGGAACCTGGTGCTGATCCGCGGTGACGCGACCGCCCTCCCCTTCGCCGACTCCAGCTTCGACTGCGCCTGCTGCTTCGCGGCGCTGCACCTATTCGCCGACCCGTTCGCGGGCCTGGACGAGATGAGCAGGGTCCTGGCGCCGGGCGGCCGCATCGCGCTGATGACGTCGATCCGGCGGCCGGTCACCGTCCGGCCGATGAAGCCGGTGGTCGAGCGCCTCAGCGGGATGCGGGTCTTCGAGTCCGACGAGATAACCGCTGCGCTCGCAGAGCGCGGGTTCGTCGATATCCGGCAGCGGGTCTCGGGCCTCGTCCAGTTCGTCGGCGGACGGCTGGCGGTCTAGCCCACGGGTTACTGGCCGCAGCTACGAAGCCCGAAGTCGGATGCCGCGACGGACGCGTCCTCGAGGGCGTCGGTCTCCACGAAGCGTTCGGGGTCGTCGGCGATCTCGTCGATCCCCGTCTGAAGCTGCTCGAGCAGGTCCGCGAAGGCGTCCTCCTCGCCCTCGGGCGGCGTCAGCGCGGCGAGGTCGTCGTGCTGGCCCTGGAGGTTCGGGATGAATACGTCCTCGGCGAAGGCGACCGCATCGTCACCGGTGGGCGGCCCCTCGGGATACTGCTCGAGGGCAACGTCGGCGAGCGCCTCGTCTGCGTCGGCGCAGATCTTGTCGGCCTCGGCGACGAACTCCTCCTTGGTGGGGGCTTCCGCTTCCTGTTCGTCGTCGTCGTCGCCGCAACCGGCGACGACAAAGATCAGGAGCGCGAGCAGTAGCGATGTGAGCTTCACGAGGTGGGCAATCTACCCGGCGGCCCGGAAGCCGCACTGGCGGGAACCGTAGTCCTCGGCCAGGCGCTGGGCGCGGGTGAGCGGTCGCGGCACGCCGTCGAGCAGCCCGCGCGGGTCGCGCTCGATGGCGGCGATCCCCTGATCGGTCGCGGCGAGGATCGCCTCGACCTGCGGCTCGTCGCCCTCCGGGGCCCCGAGGGCGCGGATGGCCCGCACCTCGCTCTCGAGCGCCGGGACGACGATCGAGGTCGCGACCCGCTCGACCTCGGCCGGGTCCGGCTCGCCCCGGCCGGTCACGAGATCGTCCGCCGCAGCCTCGATCCGGGCCTCTGACGCGAAACAGATCCGATCCGCCTCGCGCAGGAACTCGACCTTCGACAACGGGTCGGAGACAACCGGCGAGAAGTCGTCGGGGTCGTCGTCACCCCCACAACCCGCAAGCGTTGCGAGGGCAACGAGCGCCGCTAGACCCTTTCGATGATCGTTCCGGTACCGAGCCCGCCGCCGCAGCACATCGTCACCAGCCCGCGCTGCTTGTCCGAGCGCTCGAGCTCATGGAGGAGGGTGGTCACGAGCCGGGCGCCCGACGAGCCCAGGGGATGGCCGAGGGCGATCGCGCCGCCGTTCACGTTGACCTTGTCCATGTCCGGATCATGCTCGCGGCGCCACGCGGCGACGACCGAGGCGAACGCCTCGTTGATCTCGATCAGGTCGAAGTCGTCGATCGTCATCGAGTTCCGATCGAGCAGCTTCTGCGTTGCCGGGATCGGGCCGGTGAGCATGATCACCGGGTCGACGCCGACAGTCGTCTGGTCCACGATTCGCGCCCGCGGCGTCAGCCCCAGCGCGTCGGCCTTCTCGCGGGTCATCAACAGCACCGCGGCGGCGCCGTCGGAGATCTGCGAGGAGTTGCCGGCCGTGATCGTGCCGTTCTCCTTGAACGCGGGCTTGAGCTCGGCGAGCTTCTCGATCGACGTCTCGCGGAGGCCCTGGTCGGTCGTGTAGGTGTCGCCGTTCACCTTGAACGGGAAGATCTCGCGGTCGAACCGGCCCTCCTCGGTGGCGCGGGCCGCGAGCTGCTGCGAGCGCAGGCCGAGCTCGTCGAGCTCGGAGCGCGGGATCTCCCATTGCTCGGCGATCATCTCGGCCGAGAGCCCCTGCGGCACCAGGTTGTAGCGCTCGAGCAGTGCGGGCGAGAAGGCGAACCCGTGCTCCTGCATGACCGCGGCCGAGTCCGCGAACGAGATATGGCCCATGTGCTCGACGCCACCCCCGATCACGACGTCGTGGACGCCGGACGCGACCAGTGCCGCCGCGAAGTTCACGGCCTGCTGGGCGGAGCCGCACTGGCGGTCGACGGTCGTGGCGGGCGTCTCCATCGGCAGCCCGGCCTCGAGCCAGGCGTTGCGGCCGATGTTGATGCCCTGCTCGCCGAACTGCTGGACGCAGCCGGCGACGACGTCTTCGACCTCGGAGGCGTCGATGCCGGCGCGGTCGATCAGCTCGGCGTACGTCCTCGCGAGCAACGTTGAGGCGTGAACGTCCTTGTAGTAGCCCTTCTCCTCATGGCCGCGCCCAATCGGGGTGCGTACGGCCTCGACGATCACGACCTCGCGGCCCTGGAACTTCCCGTTGCTGGCCATGGATGCCTCCTAGAAGTCAGTTGCGTTACGAAACTATATCCCCACCCCGCCGGCCAGGGCAGCGTAGCGGTAACTGACCGGGGGGTCAGCCGGTCGGGAACCGGCGCGGCGGGCGCGGCGGGCTGGTAGCAACCGGTCGGTCGGCCGTGCTCGCTATCGGATCCCGAAGGGCGCCACGCGGTCGTTCGAGGTCGGGTCCGCGCGGAACTGACCGTCCGGCCGATCCGGCGGCCTCGCCAGCCTGATAGGAACCCATCCCCCTTGAGTCCCAAGAACGGATACGAGCGACCCGCGATCGCCGGCAGCGGCACGATCGCCACCGGGCTGGCCGCCTGCGCGAGCACCCTCGGCGAGGTGACCCTGCTCGCCCGCAGCGACGCTTCCGCGTGGCGCGCGGAGGAGCAGGCGCAGGCCGCAGCCGTGAAGCTCGAGGGTGCCGTGGCCGGACACATCAGGGTGACGACCGACGCCGCGAAGCTCTCCGACTGCGACCTCGTGGTCGAGGCGATCGCCGAGGACCCCGACGCCAAGGCCGGGCTGTTGGCGGAGGTTGGGAAGGCGGCGCCCGACGCCGACCTCGCGACCACCACCTCGTCGCTGTCGGTGGCGGACCTGGGTCAGCGCACGGGACACGCCGACCGGTTCTTCGGCCTCCACGTCTTCAACCCCGTCACGCGCATGGAGCTCGTGGAGGTGTGCGTTCCCGAGGGCGCCCGCGCCGGCGTCGCCGAGCGCGCTACGGCCTGGTGTGCCGCCCTCGACAAGATCCCCGTCGAGGTTCCCGACTCGCCCGGCTTCGTCGTCAACCGCCTCCTCTTCCCATACCTCTTCGATGCGGTCCGGATGCTGGAGCGAACCGGCCTCTCGGCGGCGGCGATCGACGACTGCATGCGCCTGGGCGCGGGGCATCCGATGGGGCCCCTGAAGCTCCTCGACTTCGTCGGTCTCGACGTCGCGCTGGCGATCGGCCAGACCCTGCACGCGGAGTCGAGCCAGGAGGCCCACCTGCCGCCGAAGACGATCGGCGAGATGGTCAGCGCGGGGAAGCTCGGCCGGAAGGCGGGCGAGGGCTTCTTCTCGTACTGACGCCCGCTCGCTGGGCCAAAAGGGGATACTGCGGATCGATGTCGCCTGGAGTCCGGGACCGATCGTGACCATCGCCGCCACCCTGCCATTGGCGTTCGTGATGATCGCTGGGCCGCAGATCATCAGCGCGTTCTTCTTTGCCACCAGCGAGAGATGGAAGTCGGTTTCGGCCACCTACGTGCTCGGCGCGGCCGTCTCCTTGCTCGTCGTCGTCACCGCCGCCTACCTCGTCGCCAAGGGAATCACGAGCGGCGGCAGCGACGGCGGCGACTCGAAGTCGGACACGCTCGACTACGTGATCGTCGGCCTTCTGCTCGTCGCGATGGCCTACGTGTTCCACGGGAGAAAGCGGACGGACCCGCCAAAGTGGATGGGCAAGCTGGAGACGGCGACTGCCAGGTTCAGCTTCACGCTGGGCTTTCTCTTGCTGGGCTTCTTTCCCAGCGACATCATCACGTCGATCGTCATCGGCACCCACCTCGCCAATCACGGTGATCCCTGGTGGCACGCGCTTCCGTTTGTCTTCCTCACCCTTTTCCTCCTCGCCCTGCCCGCCCTGATGGTCTTGACGCTCGGCCAACGAGCGAAGACGTTGTTGCCGAAGATCAGGGACTGGATGAACAAGAACTCGTGGATCGTCAGCGAGGTCGTCCTGGCGCTCTTCATCGTCATCGTCCTCGGGTAGGAGCGGCACTCGATCCTCGCCCGCCTACGCCTCGACGTGGCCGCCCTTGCCGGCGAGGTCCCAGACGACGTCAGCCTCCGACACGTGCTGGCGCTGCGCCTCGTCGGCGACTTCGCTCCACGGCAGACGGGCGTCGGGAAGGTCGTCCCAGCGCGCGAGCTCGAGCGCCTCGAGCGCTCCACTGAGCGCGGGGCCCAGCCGGTCCTCCGAGCCCAGCATTGCCCTCAACACCTCGAGTTGCTTGTCCGTGAGCCGCACCATCCACATGACTTGCCCCTTGTCACCCGTTACTACGGGGAATCGGTGAATCTGGACGCGCCCAAGGTAGGACGACGCGCGGACGTAGCCGCGAGGGGCCGATCGCCGCTAATTGCGAGGCTCGGGCGGCGGCGCGACCGGGTGCTCGACGGTCAGCGGCTTGATCCGCACCGCGACGATGCGGTTCTCGCGCACCGACTCGACCCTGATCTCGTGCCCGTCGGCGCGGATCCGGTCGCCCCGTTTCGGCAGGCGGCCGAGCTCGGAGAACACGTAGCCGCCGATCGAGTTGTAGGCGTCGGAGTCGACCGGGAGCTTGATCCCGGCGTCCTCGAGGTCGCCGAGCGCGACGTGGCCGCGGACGTACCAGTCGCCGTCGGCGAGGCGCCGGACCGTGGATGAGCGCGCATCGGTCTCGTCCTCGATCTCGCCGACCACCTCCTCGAGGATGTCCTCGACGGTGACGATCCCGACCGTCCGGCCGTACTCGTCCGACACGACCGCGATCGAGCTGCGCTGGCGCTGCAGCTCGGCCAGCAGGTCGTCGAGCGCCTTCGTCTCGGGGACGATCGGGACCTCGCGGATCGCGCTTTCGATCGAAGCATCGGGGCCGGTGTTCATGTAGAGCCGCACCAGGCTGTTGTTGTGGACGACGCCGCGCACGCGGTCAGGGTTGTCGTCCTCGATCGCGACCAGCCGAGTGTGCCCCGACGACACGCAGCGCTGCAGGGCGTCCTCGACGTTCTCGTCCGCGTTCACGGTCACCACAGCAGGAATCGGCGTCATGACCTCCCGCGCCTCCTGCTCGTGGAGGTGGAAGACGCCGCCGAGCATCACCGCCTCGCCGGGGTCGAGCTTCCCGCCGCGGCTCGACTCGCGGATGATGTCGCGCAGGTCCTCGGCGTTGTGCGCCTCCTCGAGGTCTATCTCGCGGATGCCGAACCGCACGCAGGATCGCGTTCGAGAGCTTGGTCAGCGCCAGGGTGAACGGGCCGCTGATGACCCGGAACCAGTGCAGCGGCCGCGCCGTTCGGCGGGCCGTCGCCTCGGCGCGCGTGATCGCGATGATCTTCGGCACCTGCTCGCCGATCGAGATGTGGAGCGCGGTCACGAACGTGAACGCGAGGGCCACCGAGATCCCCGTCGCCACCCCGTGTCCGACCGGCCCCTCGATCACGGGCTCGATCAGCTGCGCGACAGCGGGCTCGCCGAGGAACCCGATTCCGATCGAGGCCATGGTGATCCCCACCTGGGCGGCCGAGAGGTACTCGTCAAGCCGCTCGATCTGGCCCAGGACGGCGTCCGCGTTGCGGTCCCCCTCCCTGGCCATGCGCCTCGATCTTCCCCCTCCGAGACCGGACCAAGGCGAACTCGGCCGCGACGAATAGCCCGTTCAGCGCAACGAGCGCAAACAGGAGGATCAGGAGCAGGGCCGTCATCGAGCGCCTGCTCCGCTGCTACTTCGAGGAAGGTCGTCGTCCATCGGCGACGGCCAGAGGATACAGCCCGCTCAGGGATGGATCCCGCGGCCCCACCCGTTCGGGCGGAGTGCGGTGCCGGAAGCCGGCCGGGCACCCGTGACGGGTGGCTTCCGCCCGGTACGGTGATGCGATGGACCAGCGTCCGGTGCCCTACGTCGACGCGCTCCGCGAGCACGCCGAGCGCGATCCGGCGCGGCTCTACGTCCCGGGCCACAAGGGCGGGCCAGGCGCGGATCCGGCGCTGGTGGACGCCGCGGGCCCACGAGCCCTCGAGATGGACATCCCGGCGCTGATCCCCGGAATCGACGTCGGTCCGGAGCCGACCCCGTTCGGGCTCGCCCAGCAGCTGGCCGCCGATGCGTGGGGGGCGAAGCGCAGCTGGTTCCTCCTCAACGGCGCCTCCCAGGGGAACCACGCCGCGTGCCTGGCCCTCCGCCATTCCGGACGACGGCTCGTCGTCCAGAGGAACGCCCACTCGAGCGTGATCGACGGTGCCGTCCTGGCGGGGCTCGAGCCCACGTTCGTCGCTCCCGAGCTGGACCCCGACCTCGGGGTCGCGCACTGCGTGACCGCCGACGCGCTGGCGGCTGCGCTCGACGCCACTCCCGACGCCGTCGGGGCCATCTGCGTGTCGCCGACTTACTTCGGAGCCTGCGCCGACGTCGCGGCGCTGGCCGAGGTCGCACACTCGCACGGCGTGCCGCTGGTGATGGACGAGGCCTGGGGGGCCCACCTGCGGTTCTCGCCCGAGCTGCCCGCGAGCGCCCTCGAATCCGGCGCCGACCTGGTGGTCTCCTCGACCCACAAGATCGTCGGCAGCCTGACGCAGTCGGCCATCGTCCACCTGGGGCACACGGAGTTGATCGACGAGAACGTGGTCGACCGGGTGGTCACGCTGCTCGAGTCGACGAGCCCGAGCGCACTGCTCACCCTGTCGCTCGACGCCGCCCGGCGCCTGGCCGCGACCCAGGGCGAGGTGCTTCTGGCGGAGACGCTGGCAACTCTGCGCGACGCCCGCGAGCGGATCCGCGCGATCGAGGGGCTCGACGTGCTCGACGAGCGCCTGGTAAGCCCGGGCGTCAGCGGCTGGGACCCGCTGCGCCTGACGGTGGACGTCCGCGCAGCGGGCATCACTGGCCAGCGCTGCGCCGCCCTGCTGCGCGAGAACGCGGACGTCTACTGCGAGCTGGCAACCGAGACGGTCATCATCGGGGCGTTCGGGATGGGCGGCGAGGCGGCACCGCTGGCCGACCGGTTCGTCTCCGGGCTGCAGCACGTGGTCGCGGACCTCGGCGAGCAGGATCCCGAACACGGCGTGCCGTTCGCCGTGCCGCCGCCCTGGGGGCCGATGGAGATGGTCCCTCGCGACGCGTTCCTGGGGCCGCAGGAGGCGGTGCCGATCGCGGCCGCCGCGGGCCGGATCGCGTCGGAGTCCCTCGCCGCGTACCCACCGGGGGTTCCGAACGTCCTCCCGGGCGAGCGCCTGACTCGCGAGACGATCGACTTCATCGCCGACACGCTGGAGCACGGTGGGTACCTGCGCGGGGCGAGCGACCGGACACTCGAGACGATCAGGGTCGTAATCGAATGAGCGACTTACGTCGCGAAACCATGTTGGCCCGCCTGGTAAGGCAGGTTTTTGAATGAGCGACTGGGGCGTTGACTCCGAGTACGGTCGTCTCCACGACGTGCTGCTCGGGCCGCCGGACAACTTCCGCTGGCTCCCGACCAGCGCGATCTCGAAGGCCACGCTCGAGAGCGGCGCGGTGTTCTCCCCGGAGACGGCGCAGGCGCAGCACGCCGAGCTGGTCGCCGCCTACGAGGGCGCCGGCGTCACCGTCCACCGCCTCGAGCCGGACCCCCACCTTCCCTACCAGGTGTTCGCGCGCGACTCGAGCGTGATGACCCCCGGTGGCGCCATCGTCACCCAGCCCGCCCAGCAGTGGCGCCGCGGCGAGTACGCCCCGGTGATCCGTTTCTACCAGGCAAACGAGATCCCGCTGAGGGGAATGATCACCGCCGGCTCGCTCGAGGGCGGGGACGTGACGATCGTCGAGCCGGGATGCATGGTGATCGGCAACGGCGAGGAGCGCACCCAGGTCCAGGCCGCCGACCAGCTCGCGGGCTGGCTCAGCGACGACGGCTGGGAGGTGCGGATCGAGCCGATCCCCGGCCAGTTCGTGCACATCGACGTCCTGGTCTCGATCCTCGCACCCAAGCTCGCCGCGGTCTGCGTCGAGGCGGCCTCCGGCGGGCTCGTGGCCTGGCTCCGCGGCAAGGGCTTCGAGATCCTCGAGGTGACGCTGGAGGACGCGTTCCGGCTCGGCGTGAACGCGATCTCGCTCGGGGCGGACCGAGTGATCTCCACCAGGCACTCCGAAGGCTTGAACGAGGCGATGCGCGCACACGGGCTCGAGGTCCTCGACCCCGATCTCTCGGCATTCACGGCCGGCGGTGGCGGCGCCCACTGCCTCGCGCAGGCGCTGCGCCGCGAACCCGGGTGAGATGGGCGCGCAGGTCGACGCCGCCCGGGTGATCGCCGACCTGCGCGAGCTGCAGGATCGGACCGGCGACGATCGCGGGGCCCAGCGCCTTTGCTGGACCGACACCTGGCTCGATGCCCGGACGCTGCTCGGCGAAGGACTGGCCGAGCTCGGCGTCGCGCCCGAGACCGACGAGGCTGGCAATCTCTGGGCAAGGCTCGAGGGCACCGATCCCTCCGCTCCGGCGCTGGCCGTCGGCTCGCACCTGGACTCGGTGCCCGACGGCGGCTGGCTCGACGGCGCCCTGGGCGTGATGGCCGCACTCGGCGTGCTGCGCTCCCACGCCTCGGAGCCCCCGAGGCGGCCGCTGGTCCTCGTCGACTGGGCCGACGAGGAGGGGGCGCGCTTCGGGCGCAGCCTGTTCGGCAGCTCCTGCTTCTCGGGGACATTGGATCCCGACGCCGTTCGCGACCTGTCGGACGCCGATGGCATGGCCCTGCCAGAGGTGCTCTCGGCCCACGGCGTGAGCCTCGACCGGGCGCTGGAGTCCGGCCACCGTCGCGAAGGCGTCGGCGCCTACCTGGAACTCCACATCGAGCAGGGGCCACGGATGGAGGCCGCCGGCACCCGCGCCGCCGCGGTCACGGGCTGCGTCGGGGTCGAACGGCTGCGCTTTCGATTCGCGGGCCAGGCGTCGCACGCGGGGACGACCCCGATGGAGATGCGCCGCGACGCCGGCCTCGCTGCGGCGGCTGCGGCGCTGGCCATCGAGCGCCTGCCGGCCGCACACGGAGGGGTGGCAACCACCGGCGAGCTCCGCCTGCGGCCAGGGATTCCAACCGCCGTGGCAGGCGAGGCGACCCTGTCCGCCGACCTGAGGCATCCCGACCCGGAGGCGCTCGCGCGGATGCTCGGTTCGGCCCGGGCCGCGTGCGAGACCGCTGCCTCCGAACGGCACCTGGACCTGAGCGAGGCGCCGGTCTGGAGGATCGAGCCGATCCCGTTCGACGCCGGCCTCGTCGCGGCGGCGCGCGACTCGTGCGCGGACGTCGCCGGCGAAGCCGCCGAGCTCGAGAGCGGCGCGCTCCACGACGCGGCCGAGGTGGCGCGCGTCGTGCCGGCGGCGATGATGTTCTGCCCGTCGAAGGGCGGCATCAGCCACGCGAAGGAGGAGGACACGGACGAGGCCGACCTCGCCATCGCGATCGAGGCGTTCGGCGCGCTCGCCGAGCGGGTTCTGAGAAGGGAGGACCCTTGATCGCGGACTCCGGCCGCTCGCGCGAGATCCGGAACGCGGCGACAGGGGAGACCGTGCGGATCATCCGGGCCGCAGACGAGACCGGCGGCGAGCTGCTCGTCATGGAGGCGCGCTGGACCAACCCGAATCACGTCACCCCCGCCCACATCCATCCGGCGATGGAGGAACGCTGGCGCGTGCTCGAGGGCGAGGTCGGGTTCCGGATCGCGGGTGACGAATCGGTCGCCGGCCCCGGCGACACCGTCACCGCCGCGCCCGGCGAGCTCCACGAGAACTGGAATGCCGGCGCGGGCCCGGCGCTGATGCGGATCGAGATGCGCCCGCCCCGGCGCTGGGAGGAGTTCATCCGCCAGCTCTTCGCTATTGCGAGCGAGGGGCTGGAGGGCGAGGATGCCCAGCGATCGATCACTGAGCTCCTCACCGAGTTCACGACCGAGATCGAGATTCCGGCGAGCGAGTAACGCATGACGCCCGGCGCGGACTGGAAGCCCAAGCCATTGACCCTCGGGGAGGAGCCGACGTGAGCGAACGAGTCGAGTTGACGGACATGCAGGCGGAGCTCTGCGAGAGCAGCGAAACGGACTACTCGGACCTGACCGCGTTCTTCATCAACTGCTCGCTGAAGCGCAGCCCGGAGCGCTCCAACACCCAGGGGCTGATGGACATCTCGATGGAGATCATGCGCCGCAACGACATCGAGGTCTCCGGCATCCGCGCGATCGACCACGAGATCGCGACCGGCGTCTGGCCCGACATGACGGAGCACGGCTGGGACCGCGACGAGTGGCCGCAGATCTTCGACCGGGTCATGGCGGCCGACATCCTGGTGCTCGGCACCGCCATCTGGCTCGGCGAGAAGACCTCGGTCTGCACCCAGGTGATCGAGCGTCTCTACGGCAATTCAAGCCTGTTGAACGAGGACGGCCAGTACGCCTACTACGGTCGCGTCGGGGGTTGCCTGGTGACGGGCAACGAGGACGGCATCAAGCACTGCTCGATGAACGTCCTCTACTCGCTCCAGCACCTCGGCTACACGATCCCTCCCCAGGCCGATGCGGGCTGGATCGGCGAGGCGGGACCCGGCCCGTCCTACCTCGACGAGGGCTCCGGCGGCCCCGAGAACGACTTCACGAACCGCAACACCACGTTCATGACGTGGAACCTGATGCACGTCGGGCGGATGCTCAAGGACGCAGGTGGGATCCCGGTCCACGGGAACCAGCGCTCGGCCTGGGACGCCGGATCGCGGTTCGACTTCCCCAACCCGGAGCACCGGTAACGCGGTAATCAGCCGACCTGGCGCCGTCCGGGGCGGTAGGTTCGCCTTCGGTGGAGAGCGCGAGCGTCGCTGCGGCGGGGAAAGAGCCGGTCGAAACGGGCGAGAAGGGCCTGAAGAAGGATGCGATCGGCTTCCTCGACGGGCTCTCGATCGGCCTCGCGTCGACCGCTCCCGCCTACTCGCTGGCGGCGGTGATCGGCTCGATCGTGGTCGCGGTCGGGGTCAAGGCCCCCGGCGTCCTGCTGCTCTCGTTCGTGCCGATGTTCTTCATCGCCGCGGCGTTCTTCTACATGAACCGCGTCGACACGGACTGCGGCACGACGTTCTCGTGGGTCACGCGGGGAATGGGTCCGTGGGTCGGCTGGATGGGCGGCTGGGCGATCTGCACCACCGGCATCCTCGTGATCGGGTCGCTCGCCGACGTCTCCGCGTACTACACGTTCGACCTGCTCGGGCTCGAGCAGGGCGACGGCAAGCCGCTGTTCCGCTCCGAGCAGGCGGTGGCGGCGTTCGCCGTGGTGATCATCATCGTGATGACCGCCATCTGCGTGATCGGGACCGAGCTATCGGCCCACCTCCAGCGGATCCTGACCATCGGCCAGGTCGGCGTCCTGCTCCTGTTCGCGGGCGCCGTCTTCGTCCGCCTGATCTTCGACAAGGTGCCCGCGGATTCGATCTCGCCCGAGCTGAGCTGGCTCTCGCCGTTCGGCGTCGAGTACTCGGCCGTCCTGACGGGCGTGCTGCTGGCGGTGTTCATCTACTGGGGCTGGGAATCCGCCGTCAACCTCTCCGAGGAGAGCGAGGATTCCTCGCGCGCGCCCGGACTGGCCGGGGTCGCGTCAACCGTGATCCTGGTGTTCACCTACGTCGCGGTGACCGTGGCGCTGGTCGCCTACGCCGGCCTCGGCCAGGTCGAGAAGTTCGACGACGACGCCGGAGTGCTCGGCACCGTCGGCTCCGAGGTGCTGGGCTCGGAGCTCGGCAAGCTCCTGGTGCTGGCGGTCATCATCTCCGGCATCTCGTCGGCCCAGACGACGATCCTGCCCGGCTCGCGCACGTCGCTCTCGATGGCCGCCGCCGGAGCGATGCCCAAGGTCTTCGCCAAGATCCACCCCCGGTTCCTCACCCCTGCCTTCGGGACGATCGTCATCGGCGTTCTCGCTATTGCCTGGTACGTCCCCGGCAAGCTGATCTCGGAGAACTTCCTCTTCGACTCGCTCTCGGCGCTGTCGCTGATGATCGCGTTCTACTACGGCCTGACGGGCATCGCCTGCGTCATCTACTGGCGGCACGAGCTGACAAAGTCGGTGAAGAACTTCCTCTTCATCGGCGTGGCGCCGCTGATCGGCGCGCTCGGCCTCTTCTATCTCCTCTACGAGTCGGTCGGCGAACTTTCCGATCCCAAGGCGTCGTACTCGGGCAGCGAGGTGTTCGGCGTCGGCGTCCCCCTCGCGATCGCGATCATCTTCATCGGCCTCGGCCTGATCCTGATGGTCGCCTGGCGCTTGATCGGCCCGCCGGCCGGCCGCGAGTTCTTCGCGCGCCGGGGGTTCGAGGCCGTCCCGCACGAGGTTGCCACCGGCGAGGTCGCCCAGGTCGAGGCGATCGGGGTCTCCGAGGCGGAGGCCGACGCCGGCGCGGTTGGCACCGACGAGGAGGACCGCTGATGGCGACCCTGGTCGTGGGATACGACGGCTCGGAATGTGCCGGCGCCGCGCTGGGCGCGGCCGTCGAGCTCGCCAAGGGGCTCGGCGACACGGTCGTCGTCGCGTTCGGCTACGACCCTGGTGGCCCGGGCGAGGAGTACAAGACCGCCCGCGACGCGGTGCGCGCGGTCGGCCAGCGCGTGACGGACGAGGCCGTCGAGAAGGCCCGGGCCGCGGGCGTCGAGGTCGAGGTGGCGCTGGTCGAGGAGCGGCCGACCGAAGCCCTGCTGAAGCTGGCGGACGAACGCGACGCCCGCGCGATCGTGGTGGGCACGTTCGGCGAGCATCCGATCAAGGGCGCGATCCTCGGCTCGGTGCCGCACAGGCTGCTGCACGTCAGCGAGCGACCGGTCCTCGTCGTCCCGGTCACGGACTGATCTGGCCCGCGAACGCCGCTCACTAATCTGTCGCGGGTGAGCGACTGGCCCAAGCTGCGCGATCTGCCGCTCGACGTCGAGAGCTTCGAGTTCGAGGCGAACGACGTCGAGTACTCCGCCGAGTTCACCCGCGGGTCGACCCTCATCCACATGAAGGGCGGCGGCCACGAGGGCGTCGGGGAAGACGTCGCCTACGAGGTCCTCGACCACATCGCGAACCGCGACCTGGGCCCGCGGTTCGACCTGACGGGGCCGAGCACCCTGGGCGAGCTCTGCGAGCTGTTGGGCAATCTGGACCTGTACGAGGGCGCGCCGCCCGAGCGCGACGTCTCACGCCACTACCGCCGCTGGGCGTACGAGTCGGCGGCGCTCGACCTGGCGCTCCGGCAGAACGGGATCCCGCTCCACGAAGCCCTCGGCCGCGACCCGAAGCCGCTTCGCTTCGTCTGCTCAACCCGGCTCAGCATGTTCGGCGACGACGCGACGTCGTCGACGGAACCGATCTCGACGCGCCTCGAGCGCTACCCGGGTCTGGAGTTCAAGCTCGATCCGGAGAACGACTGGGACGCGGACCTGATCGCCGAGATCCGCGAGCTGGCGGGCGTCCAGGTGCTCGACCTCAAGGGCTTCTACAAGGGCACGGTCGTCGAGGTCGAAACCGATCCGGAGCTCTACCGGGCGGTCGCCGAGACATTCCCGGAGGCCTGGCTGGAGGATCCCGACCTGAACGACGCGACCCGGGAGGTCCTGGCGCCGCACTCGGCACGCATCACCTACGACGCGCCGCTCCACTCGGTCGCCGACATCGTCGACCTCGCGCCGGAGCGAGCGATCAACTCGAAGCCGTCGCGATGGGGCTCGCTCGAGGAGCTCTTCGCGGTCTACGAGCATTGCGAGCGCGAGGGCCTCGCGATCTACTCGGGCGGCCAGGGCGAGGTCGGCCCCGGGCGCGGCCAGGTGCAGTACCTGGCCTCGCTCTACCACCCCGACACGCCGAACGACATCGCGCCCTCCGGCTACAACGACCCCGCCGTGCCGGCCGGCATGCCGACGAGCCCGATGGACCCGGCGCCGAGCGCCACCGGGTTCCAGTGGGGCTAGTCCGAGGCGCCTAGGCGCCGGCTTCCGCCAGCGCCTTCTTCCACTCGCGGGCCTTGCTGCGGCCCGTGAACACCGACATCCGCTGGGAGATCGAGCCTCCCGCCGGGGCGTCGTAGGAGACGACCCACTTTCGGCCTCCCGGGGTGCGGACGATCATCATCGCGCCGCCCCCGGTGATCGGCCAGGTCACCGCGCAATCGTCGAGCGCGTAGTCGAAGGCAACGACCGTCTCGCCCGCGCGGAGGCGCGAGGCGATGTCCTCGAGGCCCAGCTCCTTCTCGAGCCAGCCAATCGAACCCTCGCCGGCATCCTCATCCAGCGTGAACGCGATTCTTCCGTCGCCCAGGCTGAGGGCGCCCGAGACGGGAAACGGGTTGATGCGGCTCTGCAGGAGCCAAGCCTTGTCTTCGCGAATGTCCACGATTCGGTCCTTCCACTCGCGCGCCCGCCCCCGCGTGCACCACGAACTGTGGCACATCCGCGATTCGGGAGGCCGAATTCGTGAATCTCGCTAGGGTGGCCGCGACCGTCCCGAGCGAGGAGAAGTGATGCCCGAGAAGAGCTTCGCGCAGGCCCTGAACGACCACATCCCGAACGAGTTCGCGGCCCACCAGGCCTATCTCGCCGCCGCCATCTACTACGACGACCTCACCATGCCGAGGATGGCTTCGTTCTTCTACAGGCAGGCGCTCGAGGAGCGCGACCACGCGATGATGATCATCCAATACCTGCTGGATATCGAAGCCGAGGTGACGATCCCGAGCGTCACCGGCCCCAAGAACGGATTCGCCGACATCGTCGAGCCGGTGCGCATCTCGCTCGAGCAGGAGCGCAAGGTCACCGAGCAGTTCAACGAGCTGGCCGCGATCGCGCGGGCGGCGAACGACTTCCAGGGCGAGCAGTTCCTGCAGTGGTTCCTGAAAGAGCAGGTCGAGGAGGTCGCGCTGATGGGCGACCTGCTCACGGTCGTCGAGCGGGCGAAGGACATGCCGCTCGAGATCGAGGAATTCCTCGCGCGCGAGGGCTTCGGCGAGGAGGAGGACGACCCGACCGCCCCGCCGGCGGCCGGCGGGGCGCGCTAGCTCCCCGGGCTCAGGCCCGGCGGTCCGCCCGGAACCGGGCCAGCTCGGTCGCGGCGTTCGACCGGACCTTCGAGCGCAGCACGGGCGTCCAGCCCAGCGCGAGCCCGGACGCGCCGAGGGCCTGCCGCGACCAGGTCCAGAACCCGAACTCGTCGCGCTGCTCGGTGATCAGCCCGTTCGCGTCGAACCTGAAGGCGGACTGCACGCGGTTCACCACGCGCCTTCCGGTCGCCCCGAACGTGTACGTCGCGATCCACCGCGCCGATCCGGCCTGCGCGTCGGCCTTCGCCTCCGGCACCTCCACCGCCAAGTCCGTCGCGCGGGCGGTCAGCATCCGCCACATGTCGCCGGCCTGGTCACCGTGGAGATCGGGGAACACCGGATCGGAGAACTCGGCGTCGGGCGCGTAGCAAGCCGCCATCGCCTCCCCGTCGTGGCGGTTCAGGCCGTCGTAGAGCCGGCGAATCGTGGCCTCGTTGCGCTCGGCAGCGGCGTCGTCCATGGCGCGAGCCTAGTTTGAATCCCGATCCAGGTAGCGAGCCTCGGAGAAAACCTCGCGCACCAGCGGCTCGAACTCCTCGATCGGCAGCGAGTCGTACGCGGGGTCGAAGCAGTTCTGGTCGTAGAGCTCGCAGAACTCGGCGCAGTCGTCGAACCATTCATGGCCCCGGTAGCGCTGTCTGGCCTCGGGATCCTCCCCGGTCTGGCGGCCGTAGTAGTACTGCTGGAAGACCCCGTGGTGGGCGATCACCCAGCAGATCCGCGGCTCGACGTAGGGCCGCAGGATCGCGCCGACCATCTCCCCGTGGGTGTAGGGCGCCAGCTCGTCACCGATGTCGTGCAGGAGGGCCGCGACCACGTACTCGTCCGAGCGTCCGTCGCGAAGGGCCCGCGTCGCCGACTGCAGCGAGTGCTCGTAACGCGACACCTGATAGCCGCCGAACGAATGCTCGAGCGCCCGGACGGCGTCGAGGAGCCGGTCGGGCAGCGCCTCCATGTACTCGTCCTCGTGGCGGGCGAGGAGCTCGTAGTCCTCGACCGTTCCATCGGCCATCCTGGTGAAGCTCACCGTTTCCATTCCACCCTCCGCGTCGGGAACGGGAACACTATTCGCGCGGGCCGGGGTCAGTCCCCGGGCGGCGGCTCGCCCTGTCCCCAGGCGTCCAGCCCGCCATCGACCAGGACGCTCGTGCCGGTGATGTAGGCGCCGCCGTCGCTGGCAAGGAACGCGATCGTCGCGCCCACCTCCTCGGGCGTTCCGAGCCTGCCCAGCGGAACCTGCCGCCGCGCCGCCTCCAGCGCCTCCGCGCCGTAGCCGGCGAGGCCCTCGGTGTCGATGTTCCCGAGCACCACGCAGACCGTGCGCACCCCGTGCCGGCTCCACTCCAGGGCCAGTCCCTGCGCGAGGTTCTCGAGCGCCGCGCGGGCCGCGGCCGCGTGCGCGAACCCCGGGATACCGCGGCGCGGAGAGAACCCGCCGAACACGATCAGGCCGCCGGTCCCCGGGATCATGGAGCGGGTCGCCACCTCACGGGTCAGGTCCCAGGCGGCGTCCAGCGCCAACCGGTGAACGGCGCGCATGCCGCTCGCGGTGATCTCCTCGGCCGGGGCGGTGAACTGCCCGCCGGCGTTGTTCACCAGGACGTTGACGGCGCCGAAACGGTCCAGCGTCCGGTTCACCAACGATCGCACCTCGTCGGGCTCGCGCACGTCGCACGGGATCGCGAGGCACTCGGCGCCCGCGCCCTCGAGCTCCATCCGCGCCTCCTCGAGCGGCTGGGGGCGCCGGCCACAGATGGCGACCCGGGCCCCCGTGCGGGCGAAGGCGGCGGCGGTGGCGCGACCGATGCCCGTGCCGCCACCGGTCACGAGCACGACCTTGCCGCGATTGGCGTCCGGGGCGAGCGCGCTGCTCATTCCCCGCGCCAGACCGGGTCGCGGCCTTCGGCGAACGCCCGGGGCCCCTCCTCCGAGTCGGCGGAGGCCATCGCGCGGTCGTACGCCGGGATCGTGCCGTCGCGAAGCGCGGCGAAGGCCTCCTCCACGGTCATCCGCTCGGTGGCGGCCACGGTGGCCTTCACCGCCTGCGTCGCGAGCGGTGCCGTCGCCTCGATCTCGGCCGCGAGCGCCCGCGCCTCGTCGAGCAGCCGCTCCCGCTCGACCACGCGGTTGACCAGTCCCCAGCGCGCCGCCTCGGTGCCCGAGATGGGCTTGCCGGTCAGCAGCAGCTCCATCGCGAGCGCGCGGGGCATGCGGCGCACGAGGCGGAAGATCCCGCCCGAGTCGGCGACCAGCCCGAGCTTCACCTCGGGCAGCGAGAAGGTGGCATCGGGGGCCGCGACCACCAGGTCGCAGGCGAGTGCCAACTCGAACCCCCCGCCGGCCGCGTAACCGTTGACCGCGGCGATCACCGGCTTGTCGAGGTCGAACAGCTCGGTCAGCCCGGCAAGCCCGCCGGCGCCGAAGGCCTCGGCGTCACCGGGGTCGCCCGCCGCGTAGGCCTTCAAGTCCCAGCCCGCCGAGAAGAAGCGGTCGCCGGCCCCGGTGACGATCGCGACCCGCAGGTCCGGGTCGTCGCGGAACGCGATGAACGCCTCGCCCATCGCCTGGCTCGTCGCCGAGTCGATCGCGTTCGCCTTCGGCCGGTCGATCGTCAGCTCGAGCGTCGTTCCGCGCCGCTCGATCCGGATCCCCTCCATGGCCAGACCCTAATGCGACGGGCGTTAGGCTGGTCCCGCGGACTGCTCAAGGAGGGGTGGATGCGGAAGCGACTTCGGGTGGCGTTGGCCGTGGCGGTGGCGATGGCCGCGCCGGGCTGCTCATCGGACGAGGATGCCGGTGGCGACGAGACCACGCTGACGGTCATGAGCTTCAACATCTGGGGCGGCGGCGCGAACGAGGACAAGCCCGTCGACGACACGGTCGCGGCGATCCAGGCCGTCGACCCCGACATCGTCGGCGTGCAGGAGACGATGCTCGAGGGGCCCCACTGCACGGCCAAGCACTGCCCCCCGCTCGGGGACAGCGTGGCGAAGGAGCTCGCCGACGCGCTGGGCTACCACTACTACGAGCAGCGGCAGGTGAACGACGCTCTCTGGGCGAACGCGATCCTGAGCCGAGACCCCATCGGCGAGCCGACCCCCAACGACCTCGGGGTGGAGATCGACGTCGACGGCCAGGAGGTCTACGCGTTCAACATCCACCTCGACGACTCTCCGTATCAGCCCTATCAGCTGCTCGACATCCCGTACGGCGGGGCGCCGTTCATCGACACCGAAGCCGAGGCGATCCGCTTCGCGGAGCACACCCGGGGCCCGGCCATCGAGTTGCTGAAGGAGGACCTGGCCGAGGCGGATGGCGCCGAGGCGACGTTCGTGTTCGGCGACTTCAACGAGCCGTCGGGACTCGACTGGACACAGGCGGCCGTGGACGCGGACAACCAGCCGATCGTCGTCGACTGGCCGACCACTCGCGCCCTGGAGGACGAGGGCTTCGTCGACACGTTCCGCGACGCCAATCCCGATCCGGTGGCAAAGCCCGCCTTCACCTGGACGCCGTCCAGCAAGCCGACCGTCTCCTGGGACCATCACGACCGGATCGACTTCGTCCTCGCCCGCGCCGACGACCTGGAGGTCGAGAGCGCCGAAATCGTGGGCGAGAAGCGCCCCGAGGCCGACGTCGTCGTGCGGCCGTGGCCCTCCGACCACCGAGCCGTGGTGGCGACGGTCAGCTTCTGATACCCGCCGGGATCGGCCTAACCGGCGACGGGCGCGAAGGGGCTCTTGCTCCCTTCGCGCCCCGTCAGCTGGACCTCGGGCGCATTCAAGCCGAGGGCGACACCGCGGCTCGCCTGCGAACCGTCAGGAGCGCGGCGCCGGCGAGCGCGGCCATGGCCGCCATGGCTCCCGCGCCCACTGTGGCACTTGCCCAGTCGAACCCGTCGGCGGCCAACGAGGTCGCCGGCGCCTTGAGCGCGTTCCAGGACTCGCGGGCCTCGGTCGCGAGCCCTGGGAACACCTGATCCTCGGTCGGGTATTCCGCGTTGGTCGCCGCGCGCGCCTCGCGCACCGCCTCGCGGGCCTCCCTCGCTAGTCCCGGAAACACCTGATCCTCGGTCGGCTGCGCGGGGGGCGGATCCATCGGCATCGCCACTGCCGTTCCGGGCAGCGCGAGCGCGATGAGAACCGCGACCGCCCCGTAGCGAAGGGGTGGCTTGATCCGCGTTCCTCTGGACTTGGTGATGTTCTGAGCCCTCATCCTGGGCCTCCTTGTTCGTGGCCCCGAGCCTGGCCTCGACGAGGCGAGGCTCCGAAGCCGGTGTCATCCCGGAGGCTCCGATTGGCCGGTATACGTGCGGTTCAGGGTCGGTCCAGCAGCGGTATATGAGCGCGACCGGTCGAGCCTTCAGCCGGAGGGGCAGACCTCGATGTAGTCCTGCTCGGGCACAAGCTCCTCCCACTGCTGGGCCGTAACGCTCCGCCCGGTGATGGAGCACGCGTGGCTCCTCCACGCAACTGGATCGACGTCCCACCGAAGCGCATGGCCGTCCTCGTAGAGGGCGAACAGCTGCTCGCCGTCGGGTGTGAACCTTGCCGCGACCCAGGTGTCGACCGGGCCCGGGAGAACTCCGCTCGGTCGTTGCGACTCGACATCCCAGAGCGTCACGGTTCCGTTGTCGCTGGACGTGGCGAGCGTCTGGCCGTCCGGAGAGAACGCCAGGCTGAGCACGAACCCACGACCGACGCTCAGAGGTGTCCCGACCGGTCGCCAGTCGTCGGTTGCCCACAGGTGAGCCGTGCCGTCGACCTGACCCGTCGCGAGCAGGCTGCCGTCCGGCGAGAAGGAGGCGCTGCGGACGTCGGCCGCGGCAGGTAGCCGGGCCAACCGTTCGCCGCTGCGGCGATCGAGGATCTCCACCCCGTTCTCCCCCGCGTTGACGTAGCCGAATGGAACGGCAAGCTGCGAACCATCGGGGCTTAGGTCGAGCCCGGTCACGAACGGCGGCAACGGCACGGCGGGGCCAAGCGGCTCGCGTTCGCCGAGGTCCCAAGTGCGCAGATCGCCGTCGAGGCTCACGGCGGTCAGGAGGTTCCCCGGACCAAGCTCGAGGGCACCCAGGACGGTGGCGTACTGACACCGTGGGATCGTGAATGTGGAGTCAGGATCGGCGCAGGATCCGCGAGGGGCGTCGACGAAGGGGCCGATGCGCTCCCCGGATTCGGCGTCCCAGAGGCCAATCAAGCCGCGACCTCCGGCTACGGCAAGGCCTCGCCCGTCGGGCGAGTACTCGATCGCGGTCGCAGGCGTCCCGTCGAAGGCCTCGAATCCTCCCGTCCGGCGCAGTGTCCCGGCGTCGATCAGGTCTACGCGACCATCTTGCCTCGTGATCGCCAGCGAGGCTCCGTCAGGGCTGACGGCGAAAGGAGACGGCGAGGACTCCTGCGGCCGCGTTCGGAGCCGGGTGAAGAACGGACGTCCGAGGCGGCGGTCACCGGCCGTGTCCCAGATGAACGCGGTCGAGTCGAGGCTGGTCGTATAAAGCGTGCGCCCGTCGGGACTGAAGACCTGGCCTTCGCCGCTGCCCGAGTGGCCTGCAAGCGTCTCGGTCTCAGCTCCCCGGCGGACATCCCAGAGGACGACGTTCTCGTCCTCGTCCCAGGTCGTGAGGGTCTGCCCGTCGGGGCTGAAGGCGCCGACGCGGAAGCTCCCGTCCTGGCGCCCCGCGAGCGTCCGTACTCGCCCCGATGTGAGATCGAGCAGACGGAGTGCCCCGCCCGTTGCCTCGATCGCCATTGTGTTGCCGTCGGGGCTGATCGCGTTCGTGCGGGCGCCGACGGGATAGTGGCGAAGGACGCGAAGCGTCTCCGCGTCTACCGCGTAGGTCGCCTGGTTGCTCGAGAGGAGCAGACGCCCGTGCGGCGCCGAGAGGGGCGGGAGGGTTGACCGCGGGGCGACGCGGACGGCCCTGCCCCGCGGCGCCCCGCTGTCGGCGTCGAAGGTACGCATGAACAGTGGCATTGAGGCGTCGTCGTCTGCGCCGGAGTAGGCGACGATCAGGCGCTGCCCGTCCGGGGCGAAGGCGACCGCGGGGAAGTAGTGGACGCCCGGGCCGGAGGCGAGTGGATGGTGACCGAGCGGGATCGACTCGCGCAGTCGCCCCGTGTCGGCGTCGAGGACTTGGACGCGCCCGTTGTAGACCTCCGGCGGTGCGCTCGCGGAGAGCGCAAGCGTGCTGCCATCGGGATCGAAGGCGAGCGTCCAGACCGGGCCCGGCGCGCGGTGCTTGCCGAGCACTTCCCGCGTCTGGGTGTCGAAGAGGCGAACCGTGCCGTCCATGTCGCCGACCGCGAGCGTTCCCCCGTCAGTGCTCAGCGCGATCGATGCTGGGGCACCGCCCACGGCGAGTACCCCGACGGCCGCGGGACTGCGGAGCAGCGTCGTGAGGAGGTTCGAGCGGGTCGCTGCGGAATCATGGAGCGCGGCGCCGGCGGCGGCGAGCAGTAGCGCATTGTCGAGGCGATCCTCAGTCAGCGCCTCGGCCCCCAGTCGCTCCGCGTCGGCGATGGTGGCCGCCTCGCGTGCGCCTTGACGCTCCGAGATCGCAATCACCCCGGCGACAACGGCCACGGCCAGCAGCGCGCCGACGCCCGCGAGCAGTGCGGTCAGGCGCCGATTCGTTCGTCGCTGGCGCTCGGCCTCGCGCTCGCTCGCAGCCCGACCCTCGTCGAGGAACCCGCGCTCGAGCTCATTCAGGTCCGGGTCGTGCTCCGCCGCCCATTCGAGCGCCGACGAGAGCCGGGCGCCGCGATACAGCTCGGCCGGGTCGCGTCCCGATTCCTGCCACTCCGCGGCAGCATGGATCAGATGCTGGTGGAGGCGCCGTCCCTCCGCGTCCTCCTCGAGCCAGCCGCGGAGCCGCGGCCACTCACGCAGTAGCGCCTCGTGGGCCACCTCGGCCGTCCCCTGGTCCACAGTCACCAGGCGGCTCTCGGTCAGCACTGCCAGCGCCCTCGCAGCCTGCCGGTCGCGTTCGACTTCCAGCTCCTGGAGCGGGACCCGCCTCCGCACCAGCGCGGTCTCCTCGGCGTCCGCCAACCGCAGGAGGATCGCGCGCGCCCGCTCACGTTGCGGGTCGGTCAGCCGGTGATAGGCGCGCTCAGCCAGTCGCGCCACCGCACCACTCACGCCTCCGCTCGCCTCGTATGCCGCCAGACGCAGCGTCCGCCCGTCCCGTTGCTCCCACAGCTCCAGCAACGTGGTTGAGAGGAGTGGCAGTCCGCCGGGCTCGTCTGCGACATCCCCGATCAGTCGTGACACCAGCTGCGGCTCGACCCGCAGCCCGGCTCTCCGGGCGGGGAGCTCGATCGCTCGCCGCAGCTCTTCGCGGGTCATGGGTCCCACCAGCACCTGGTTGTCGCTGACCTGGGTGGATAGCTCCTGGTACTCGGCGAAGCCGCCGTAGAAGTCGGCACGGATCGCGAGCACCACTACCAAGCGCTGGTCGGGGTCGGTGGCGGCCACTGCCAGCGCCTCGGCGAAGGCGACGCGCTCCCTGTCATCCCGGCAGGCCGTGAACAGCTCCTCGAGCTGGTCGACGGCAAGCACGGCGCGCTCCCCTGGCGCGAGGCTGGCGAGGGTCGTAGCGAGGGGGTCGTCGCCGTTCCGCTCGGGAGCGCCGGGCGCGAGGCGTGC
This sequence comes from uncultured bacterium, assembly GCA_963734015.1. GTDB lineage: Bacteria > Actinomycetota > Thermoleophilia > Solirubrobacterales > 70-9 > JALZKA01. Next base: position 23,494 of record CAVTFG010000014.1, read on the forward strand.
GAGAGCCCGCCCAAGCTCCTGGAGCGGATGCACTCCAGGCCGCATGAGCACCTGCCGCCATCCCGCGGAGCCCGGCAGGACTCCGTCCGCGAGCGCCGGAAGCAGCCCCGCCCTGACCACCGAGGACTTGCCGCTGCCGGAGGGTCCGACCACGGCCAGTAACGTGGAGCCGACCAGGCGCGCCACCAACCCGGCGACCAGCCGCTCGCGGCCGAAGAAGTACTCGGCGTGAGCCGAGTCGAAGGGCACGAGACCCCGGAACGGGCACACCGGCGGCGCTTCGGGATCCACGGGCCCGACCAGGTAGAGACCCGCTCGCTCGCCTGCGGTCTGGAGCTCGGCGATCTCGCCGGCCAGCTGCGCCTCGGCCGTCCGCAGGTCCCCGCGCTCGCCGGCGGCACGGTCTGCCGTTTCCTCGAGGCGTCCTGCCAAGTCCGTGCGGGCCCACTCGCTCGCAACTCGGTGAACGCTCGCGGGAACGCCCCCGCTGGCCGCGACCAGCTGGTCCGGCGGCACCTGGGCTCCCTCCGACGGCGCGTAGAGCTCGGCGATCTCCGCCACCGCTTCGGCGCGGAGCGGCGGCAGTGCGCGGCGCTGAGCGGAGCCTGTCTCGAGCATCTCCCCGAAGGCCGCCGGCACCCGCTCGTCGCGGTGCAGCACAAGGACGAGCAGCGGTCGCGGTTCGGGTTGGCGGATGAGGCTCGCGGCTCTCTCCAACAGGAGCGCCCGCATCTCGTCGGCGTTGTCGAGCACGAGAAGGGTCGGCCTACCGGCTTCGCGTGCTCGATCGATGGTCGCCAGGGCGTCCTCGGATGTTTCCCGGCCGCCGAGGTAGAGCGCGGCAGAGCCGTCGCGCTGGACCTCGGCCGCGAGCTCGCCTGCAAGCCGGGTCTTGCCGATCCCCGTGGGCCCGGACAGAATCGCGACCCGTGTCTGACCTGACCGCGCCTCCCGCCAGCACGTCCGCAGCCAGCGGAGCTCTCGCTCACGCCCGGCCAAGATCGGGGAGCCGCGATCGAGCGGCGCCGCGAGCTCCTCCTTCGGCAGTGGCGGATCGAGGCCTGGATCCTGAGCCAGGATCGCCTCCTGAAGCCGGCGAAGGTCTGGTCCGGGCTCCACCCCGATCTCACGGATCAGGGTCTCGCGCACCTGCCGGTAAGCCTCCAGAGCGTCGGACTGGCGGCCAGAGCGATAGAGGGCGAGGATTCGTTGGGAGTGGAAGCGCTCGTTGAGCGGATCGTCCGCGATCAGCGCCTCGAGGCGTGGGATCACCTCGCCATGGCGTCCGGCCGCGAGCTCGCCCTCGATCGCAAGCTCGATCGCACGCAGGTGCAGCTCCTCCAGCCGCCGGATCTCGGGCGCCGCGAACGGCTGCTCGGCCACATCCGCGAGCGGCGCCCCGCGCCAGAGGTCGAGCGCTCCCTGGGCAGCGCCGTCGGCGACCCCCTCCTCCGCCTCGCGGCGAGCCTGCTCGACCAGCCGCTCAAACCGCGCAGCATCCAGGGTGTCCTCCGGGATCTGGAGCTCGTATCCCCGGCCGCGGGTCACGATCGTCGCTTCCGTCCCATTCGCGTCCAAGGCCCTTCGCAGACGCGAGACGTAGAGCTGGACGTTCTTCGCGGCGCTCGCCGGCGGGCGTTCGCCCCAGAGACCGTCGATCAGCTCGCCGGCGCTGACGGTTCGGTTGGCATGCAGCGCCAAGAGCGCCAGCACCGCCCGCTGCTTGCTCCCCCCCAAGGGAAGAGCCTGGCCGTCGACGAAGGCATCGACGCGGCCGAGAACTCTTATCTCCAAAGCCACTTTTCGGCCGAGCCCCGCGAGCCCGCCCGCATTCACGCTACGCGGTCCCTGTGATGCCGTCAACCCGGCGGAGCTTCCGACAGGGCGGTATACGCTCGGTTTATCGCTCAGGCGCTCACGCCACGCTCGGCCTCTTCGAACGGGCGATCAGGCGTGCCAGCACGAGTGGTGACGTGGCGGCCGGGGCGAGGAACGGGAGCGACGGGACTCGAACCCGCGGCCTCCGGCGTGACAGGCCGGCGCTCTAACCAACTGAGCTACGCCCCCGGCGGCCTCGATGATACGCAGCCCCCTCCGCGACGGCGAACCGATGCAGGATGCGACCGCCCCTCGGACGCAGACTGCAGCAGTTCGTGGATAGGGTCCGGCGCCGGATGAAACTTGTGACGTACCAGAGCGATCGCGGGCCGCGTGCGGGCGTCCTGGTTGGCGACGATCGGGTCGTCGACGCGTGGGATGCGCTCGGGGGCGGTTGCGGCACCGTGCGCGGCCTCCTGAAGGCGGACCGCTTCGCCGAGCTGGCGGATGCGGTCGCGGATGCCGAGGGCGAGCCTCTCCCCGACGAGGGCCTGCTGCCGCCGGTCCCCGATCCCGAGAAGATCATCTGCATCGGCCTGAACTACGCGGCGCACGCCGCGGAGACCAAGCAGGAACCCCCCGAGGTACCGACGATCTTCGGCAAGTTCCGGAACGCCCTGGCGGCGCCGGACGCCACCGTGACCCTGCCCGCGGCGAGCGCGCAGGTGGACTACGAGGCGGAGGTCTGCGCGGTGATCGGCCGGCGGCTGCAGGAGGTGGGACCCGACGAGGCGCTGGACGGGGTCGCCGGCTACACGCTGATGAACGACCTCTCCGCGCGCGACCTTCAGCTCGCGACGACCCAGTGGATGGCGGGCAAGACGTTCGACGGGGCGGCCCCGTGCGGCCCTGCGCTGGTCACCGCCGACGAGGTGGACCACGGCGCGATCGAGTTCGCCCTGAGCCTGAACGGCGAGGAGATGCAGGCGTCAGGGACGTCCGACCTGATCTTCTCGGTCCCGGAGCTCGTCGCCCACCTCTCGACCCTCATGACCCTCGAACCGGGCGACCTGATCTCCACGGGCACGCCTTCCGGCGTCGGCATCGCGCGGCAGCCGAGCGTCTGGCTTCAGCCGGGAGACGTGGTCGAGATCAGCTCGCCGCAGCTGGGCCTGCTCCGGACTCGCGTGGGCTGAAGCCGCTCCAGACGCGCGCCGTCGCTCCTGCATCACCTGCGGCAGGTGATGGTCCCCTTGTCCAGCACTCTGCCCGACGCCGTGACGAAGGAGTAGTCCGCGCGCCGACGGCGTAGCTTCAGGCGCAGCGCCCCGTACCTCGAGTCGTTCGAGAATCGCAATCTCGGGTCCCCTTCAACGACCGGGGAGAGGTCCGCTCCGCCGGAGCCGGAGATGAACTCGGTGATCCCCGCCCGGCGACGAAAGCGCTGCATGCCGTGTTCGTGGCCGTTGAGGACGATTCTGGCCCGGCCCTCGAGCGCGTTCCAGAGCGGCGCTACATGCGACACGTCACCGTGGTGGGTGCCGGCGCTGAACCGCGGGCGATGCCAGAAGGCGATGCGGCAGTTGCCGCGGGGCGCCAGCCTGCGATCGAGCCAGCCCAGCTGCGGGGAGCCCAGGTCATGGTCGATCTTCCAGAGTTGAGGCTCAGTATCTGCCAACCCGAGACGCGGAACGCGTAATACGGAGGCAGCGCCGCTCCCAGCGCTCGCTCCCAGTACGGGTAGTAGCCCTGATCCGCGATGGGCGCCTCGTGGTTTCCGGGCGTCGGCGCGGTCCGAGCCGCGAGGCGACCGTAGTTCGGTGCGTAGTTCTCTTCGAAGTCCGCGAGCGTTCCCTCGGGGTAGACGTCGCCCAGATAGAGCAGGCGATCCGCGCCGGCACGGGCGATCGAACTCGCGAGCCTGGCCGCCTGAGGCGAATCGATGCCACCGTCGCCGACGGCCCACACCACCGCGCGAGGGCGGTTGATCGAGGCGACGGCACGGCGCGGCGCCGCCGGCTCACTCTCGGTCGACGCCGTATCGGACGAGAGGGAGAAGTCGTCGCCCTCGGAGCCGACGCCCTGAGCGAGCACCCAAGCCGCTGCGACAAGCATTGGAACTAGCACGAGGAGCCATCTGACCTTCAAGTGGGCGACCCCTCCGCGTCCGCCTGCGGTTCCTTCGGCTGCCCGAGCAATCCCGCGCTGAGGATCAGGTCGTCCGCCTGCGCGGGGGGTACCGGCATCGAGAGGTGATGGCCCTGACCGAGCTCGCAGCCGAGCTCGAGCAGCTGCTGTGCCTGCTCGGCGCGCTCGATTCCCTCCGCCACGGGGCGCAGGTTGAACACGTCGGCGATGTCGAGCACGGCCCGCAGGATCGGCGGCTTCGACTCCGGGCTCGCGATCTCGTCCACGAACGGCTTGGCGATCTTCAGGTTGTCGATTGGCAGTCGCTGCAGGTAGCGCAGCGACGAGTGGCCCGTCCCGAAATCGTCAACGGCGATCTCGATCCCGAGGTCCTTCAGCTCGCCCAGCCGGCGGACGGCGGCGTCGAAGTCGTCCATCAGCGCCGTCTCGGTGATCTCGAGGGTCAACCCCTCCGGGTCGAGCCGGGCGGTCTCGAGCGCCCCGGCAACGGTCCGGACGAGCTCCGGCGCCTGCAGCTGAGCCGCAGAGATGTTCACGCCGACCTGGATTCCCGGAAGCGCCGGGTACTTGGCTCGCCACAGCGCGCCCTGGTGGCACGCGGCGGCCAGCACCCAGCGTCCGACGTCATCGATCCGGCCGCTGCGTTCCGCGAGCGGGATGAACCGGTCCGGGGGAACGAGCCCCCGCGTGGGATGGCGCCAGCGGACCAGCGCCTCCAGGCCCGCGATGACGCCGGACCGGAGGCTGAAGATCGGCTGGTAGACCAGCGCCAGCTCCCCGCGCTCGATCGCGCCCTTCAGCTCCACCTCCAGCTCCAGCCGCTCCATGATCTCGGTGTGCATGCCGGGCTCGAACGCCTCGTAGCGCCCCTTGCCGTCGGCCTTCGCCCTGTACATCGCGAGGTCGGCATCGCGGAGCAGGGTCTCGGCCTCCCCGGCGCCGAGCGCGATGCCGATGCTGCCGTTCACGGATACCTCGCGATCGGCGACCGAGAACGGGCTGCCGAGCGTCTCGAGGATGCGGTCGGCCCAGAGCGCGGCGCCGTCGGCGTCGGAGACGTCTTCGAGCAGGACGGCGAACTCGTCGCCGCCCAGCCGCGCGATGGTGTCCGACCGGCGCAGGCAGCCCGCGAGCCGCTCCGCGACCTGGAGGAGCAGGGTGTCGCCGACCCCGTGCCCCAGGCTGTCGTTGATCGTCTTGAAGTCGTCGAGGTCGACGACCAGCACGCCGACGGGAGTGGCGCTTCCGGCGCGCGCCAGGGCATGTGCGATGCGGTCCATGAAGAGCGCGCGATTCGGCATCCCGGTCAGCGAGTCGTGGAACGCCTGGTGAACGACGTCCTCGAGCGCGCGCGCGTGGTTCAGCGCCAGGCTCGTGTGCTCGGCGAGCGCGAGCATGACCTGCTGATCGCGCATCGAATAGGCGCGGTTCGGATCGCGCGACGCGGTTCCCAGAGCGCCGACCACCTCACCGCGCTCGAACACGGGCGCCGCCATTCCCGCCCGCAGGCCCTCGGTCGCCCATTCGCCCGGCACGTGGCGCACGAAGGTGTCGCTGTGCTTGTCGAAGACCACCAGCGCACGCTCGGCGATCGCCCTGGTCCCGAGTCCGGGGGTGTTGGTGCGATTCCGTGCGGCCAGGAACTCCTTGCCGACGCCGAGCGACGCTGCGACCGCCGTCCCCTCGCCCGTGAGATCCCGCATCCGGACGACGCCGGCGTCGTCGCCGAGCAGATCGCGGGCGGCCTGGATCACCTGCTCGAAGATCTCGTGAAGCTCGTGCTGCGCCACGATCGAGCGCTGGATCGCCGCCAGCCGCTCGAGCAAAGCCTGGCGGTCGCGTAGCGCGATCAGGAGGTGATCGTTCTCCGTCGCCTGGTCCTCGGAATCGGCCCGCAGCGTCCGCTCGGCGTTGACCAGGCTCAGGGTCCGAAGGGCGACCGCCACGACCCTGGCCAGGCCGCGGACGAGGTCCACCTCCTCGTCCGTGAACGCCTCGGCGCGGGCGACGATCAGCGAGCGCGGGTCGTCGTCCTCCAGGGGAGCCGCGACCGCGTGTGCCTCGTCGTCCCCGAGCACATCGAGCGAGGTGCGTGCCCCGTCGGCAACCTCCCGGAGCTGGTCGGTTCCCGCGACCTCGGCGAGCGGCCCCGTGGCAGCCAGCATGTGCTCCGAGTCGATCAGCGCCACGCCGTCGGCGCCCAGCATCTCGCTCGCTCGCTCAACCATCCTCGGCACCGCGGAGCGCTCGTCGTCGAACTGGCTGAGCAGCGCCAGGAACTCGGCAAGCTGGCTCGAGGCCGACTCTGATTGTCCACGTGAAGCCATCAGCTCAACGCGGCGACGCGCTCACCCCACACCCTTGAGTCCACCTGGTGAGGGTAATCCGGCTGCAGGTTGGCTGCAACTGACACCAACAGAACCCTTTCGTTGAGCCAGATCGGGCTCCTCTTCGTAAGGACGGGGGTATGAAGCTCGCCGTTGTCGGAACCGGGATCGCCGGCCTCACCGCCGCTCACCTGCTCGCCCCCCGCCACGACCTGACGGTCTACGAGGCGGACCTGAGGCCCGGCGGGCATGCGAATACCTCCGTGGTGGACGACCCCCGCGGGAAACTGGCCATCGACACCGGCTTCATCGTCTACAACGACCGCAATTATCCGGCCTTCAGTGGCCTGCTCGCCGAGCTGGGAGTCGCGACACAGCCGGCCGAGATGGGGCTTTCGATCGCCGACTCCTCCGGGGAGTTCGAGTTCGCCGGAACCGCGCGGGGGCTGTTCGCGCAGCGCTCGAACCTGGTGCGGCCCCGGTTCCTGCGGATGCTGCACGACCAGCTTCGGTTCAACCGCGAGGTCCGGCCGATGATCGGGCGGCGGGACACGCCGTCCGTGGGCGAGTTCGTCCGCGACTCCGGCTACTCGAGGTGGTTCTTCGAGCGGATCATCGTCCCCGAGATCTCCGCCGTCTGGTCGTGTGACCCGACCGCGGTGTGGGAGTTCCCACTTGGATTCCTGGCCGAGTTCCTCCACAACCACGGCCAGCTCCAGCTCACCGGACGGCCGCGCTGGCGGACGGTGGTGGGTGGCTCGCGCCGGTACGTGGAAGCGATCGCGGAGCCGCTGGGCCGGCGTCTGCGGCTGAACGCGCCGGTGCGCTCGATCGAGCGGCTTCCCGGCTCCGGCGTGGCGATCGCCGCCGACGGCTGCGAGACGGAGCGGTTCGACGAGGTCGTGATCGCGACGCACTCCGACCAGGCGCTGGCGATGCTGGGCAGCCCGAGCGAGGAGGAGCGCTCGGTGCTGGGCGCGATCGCCTATCAGCCCAACGAGGCCGCCCTCCACACCGACCGGAGTCTGATGCCGAGGCGCCGCAACGCCTGGGCGAGCTGGAACTTCCACCTGACCGACGCCGCGGTGCCGACCATGAGCTACTGGATGAACCGGCTGCACCGGCTCGATGCCGGACGCCAGTACTTCGTGACGCTGAACCGGACGGGCGCGGTCGATCCCGCGAAGGTGATCGAAGTCGCCCGCTACGCGCACCCGGTGATGACGCGCGCCGCGGTCGCGGCTCAGCGGCGGTGGAGCCGGATCAGCGGCGCGGACCGCATCCACTATTGCGGCGCCTACTGGCGCTGGGGCTTTCACGAGGACGGCTGCTGGAGCGCCACCCGCGCCTGCCGCTCGCTCCATGGCGCCGTCGCCGAGCCCGTTGCGGAGCGCGAGCTCGTGGAGCTGGCAGCATGATCCACTCGGGCGTCTACGAGGGCTGGGTCCGTCATCGCCGCCACGTCCCGGTGGCGCACGAGTTCCGCTATCCGCTCTTCATGACGTATCTGGACCTGGCCGAGCTGCCCTGGGTGCTCGACCCGTTCCGGGGCTGGTCGGCGCGGCGGCCGGCGCCGGCTTGGTTTCGCCGCGCGGACTTCATCGGCCCGGCCGACCGGCCGCTGGACGAGTGTGTGCGGGATGCTGTGGCCGAGCGCTCCGGTGAGCGGCCCGAGGGCCCGATCCGGCTGCTGGCGAACCTGCGCCACCTGGGCCATTCGTTCAATCCGGTCACCTTCTACTACTGCTTCGACGACGCGGACCAGCGCGTGCGCTTCGTGCTCGCCCAGGTCACCAACACGCCATGGGGCGAGCGGCACGCCTACCTGCTGGGCGGCAACGGCGGCGAGGGCCGCGTGATCCGCGGGAAGCTCGACAAGGCGTTCCACGTCTCGCCGCTCATGGGGATGGACCATGGGTACGACTGGCGGACGACCGAGCCCGCCTCCCAGCTCATCGTGCACATCGACGCCAGGGGCGCCGAGGGCAAGGCCTTCGACGCCACCCTTTCCATGCGCCGGCGCGAGCTCACGGCGGCCACGATGCGGCGAGTCCTCTGGCGCTATCCGGCGTCCGGCGCACAGGTTGTCGCGAAGATCTACTGGCAGGCCGCACTGCTGAAATTGAAGGGCGCCCCTTACCATCCACACCCAGAGCGCGGATGAGCAAGCGACTGCGCGATCGGGTCGCCCGCCGGGCGGCAATGACCCTGCTCCGGGGGATCGAACACGGGCGGCTGACCGTGGTCGAGGACGAGCGCACGTACGAGTTCGGGCCCGCCGGATCAGACCTAGTCGCACGGTTCGAAGTGAAGGACGCTCGCGCCTGGACCGGGCTCCTGCGCGGGAGCAACGGGTTCGCCGACGCATACGTCTCAGGCAGCTGGGACACGGACGATCTCGTCGCGCTGTCCAGGCTGGCGGCGCGCAACATCGCCGGCCTGGACGGGCTGCGCCGGCGCCTGCGTCCGGTGCTGGGGCGGCTGGAACGCGTCGCGGAGCTGGTGCCCCGGAACACCCGGGATGGGGCCCGCGCCCACATCGCGGCGCACTACGACCTGGGCAACGAGCTGTTTCGCGGCATTCCTCGACGAGCGGCTCATGTACTCGTGCGCCTGGTTTCCCCGTGAGGGGATGAACCTCGATGAGGCCCAGCTGGCGAAGCTCAACCGGATCTGCGAGCGGCTGCGCCTCGACCGCACCGACCACCTGCTCGAAATCGGGACCGGCTGGGGCGGGCTCGCGATCCACGCGGCGAGCGAATACGGGTGCCGGGTGACGACCACCACGATCTCGCGTGAGCAGCGGGCTTACGCGCTCGAGCGCATCGCGGAGCTGGGCCTGGCCGATCGGATCACGGTCCTCGACAGGGATTACCGCGACCTCGAGGGGACGTTCGACAAGCTCGTCTCGGTCGAGATGATCGAGGCGGTGGGCTGGCAGTACTTCGAGACGTTCTTCCGCGTCTGCTCCGATCGCCTGAGCCCCGAGGGGCTGATGCTGCTCCAGGCGATCGTGGTGGACGACGAGCTCTACGAGGCCGAGAAGACCGCGAAGACGTTCGCCAACACGCAGATCTTCCCCGGCGGATGCCTGCCGTCCGAGCGCCTGATCACCAAGCTGATCGCGAGTCAGACGGACATGCGCCCGGCCTGGTCGGACGACATCACCGCCGATTACGCGCGCACCCTGGCGCTCTGGCGCGAGCGGTTCAACGCCGCCGTCCCCAAGCTGGAGCCCAAGGGGTACGACCGGCGCTTCCAGCGGCTGTGGAACTTCTATCTCGCCTTCTCCGAGGCCGGCTTCCGCGAGCGGCGGATACGCGACCTGCAGCTGCTCTACGCGAAGCCGGACGCGACGCTCGAGCCGAGCGCCGGCGCCGAAGCCGAGCCGGCCCTCGCCTGACGATGCGCCTACACCACGTAAGGCTGGGGGACGGGCCGACGCTCGTCCTCGTCCACGGCCTCGGTGGCAGCCTGGTCAACTGGGAGCCGGTGTTGGAGCTGGTCGCGGAGGAGCGCGACGTGATCGCGGTCGACATGCCGGGCTTCGGCGGGTCGGATCCCGCTTCCGGCCGGTTCTCGGCACACGCCCGTGGCGATGGGCGCAGCGATCACGGCGCATCTCGCCTCGCTCGGGATCGAGCGTCCGCACCTCGGCGGCAACTCACTCGGCGCGTGGGTGGCTCTCGAGATGGCCGCGGACGGGAACGCGGCCTCGGTCTGCGCGATCTCGCCCGCCGGCCTGTGGCGCAGGCCGCTGGGACCGCGTTCGTTCGACGCGCGCGCCCGCGGCAAGCGCCTGCGCCCGTTCGTCCTCGCGGCGCTTCGCACGCGCCGCGGACGGCGAGCGTTCATGCGCACGACCGTCGCCCAGCCCGAGGCGCTCAGCGGGGACGAGGCCGTGCGGTGGGTGTCCGCATGGCTCGACGCGCCCTCCTACGAGGAGGCGAACCTGATGATGCGCACGCTCACGTTCGACCGCGCTCGCGGAGGTGGACGTGCCGGTGACGATCGCGTGGGGCAGCGCCGACCGCCTGGTCGCCCCGCCACGGCTGGAGCGGATGCCGGCCGGCGCGCGCTACCTAGTCGCCGAGGGCTGGGGCCATACGCCGACACGGGACGACCCCGAGGGCGTGGCCCGGCTCCTGATCGAGGCGAGCGCCGACGAGCGAGCGGAGCCGGTGGCGATTAGGGCCACCTAACAGACTCTGCTACCTTGCCGCGTCCATGGTTCGCGTGGTCAAGGTCAAGAAGAAGTGCTGCAAGTCCGGGCCGCGCTGCAAGAAGTGCCCGGCCGCGCTCAAGAAGCTGGAGCGTCGCGGCGTCGCGACACGCACGTCGAAGCGCCACTACCTGGTTTCGGTCGACGCCACGAAGAAGGACTGGAAAGCCGCCCGCAAGCGGTAGCGGCGGGCCATAGGATCGGGGTCCGCGACGACGAGGAGGACGGATCCGATGCAGATGCGAGCTGCGGTCTTGGAGGAGTTCGGGGAACCGCTGGTGATCCAGGACGTGACGCTGGACGACCCGGGGCCCGGTGAGGCGCTGGTGCGGCTCGTCGCCTGCGGCGTCTGCCACACCGACCTCTACACCGCCTCGGGCGTGGACCCTTCCGGCTATGCGCCGACCGTCCTCGGACATGAGGGCGCCGGGGTGGTCGAGGCGATCGGCGAGGGCGTAAAGGACCTCGCGGTCGGGGACCATGTCGTGACTCTGTTCTCGCCCCAGTGCGGCGAATGCATCCACTGCCGGGACGAGCGAACGAACCTCTGCCTCGCGATCCGCGAGCAACAGGGCAAGGGCTACCTGCCCGACGGAACCACGCGGCTCTCGCGTGGGGACGAGCGGGTCCGCCACTTCATGGGGACATCGACCTTCGCCGAGTACACGGTGATGCCGGAGATCGCGCTGGCCAAGGTCAACCCGGACGCGTCGCTCGACGCCGCCTGCCTGTTCGCCTGCGGCCTCTCGACCGGGCTGGGAGCAGCGATGAACACGGCCAAGGTGAGGGAGGGCTCGACCTGCGTGGTGTTCGGCGCCGGCATGGTCGGCCTCGGGGCGGTCGCGGGCTGCCGGCTCCAGGGCGCGGAACGGATCATCTGCGTCGACCTCTCCGACGACCGGCTCGAGCTCGCCCGCGGCCAGGGCGCGACGGAGACGATGACCGGCGGCGAGGGTGTCGTGGAGCGGATCCTCGAGGAAACGGACGGCTTCGGCGCCGACTACACCTTCGAGGCGACCGGCAACGTCAACGTGATGCGTCAGGCGGTCGAGTCGGCGCGGATGGCCTGGGGCCTCTGCACCGTCGCGGGCGTCGCCGGGAAGGGCGAGACGCTCGACGTCGTTCCTCGACTCCTGATCACCGGCCGCCGAATCGCGGGCTCGTCGTTCGGCGGCGTGAAGGGCCGCGAGGGCGTGCCGAAGCTGGTCGACCGCTATCTCGAGGGCGAGATCGACGTCGAGCCGTTCATCTCCCACAGGATCGCGCTCGACGAGGTCAACAGGGGGTTCGAGCTGATGGAGGCCCAGGACGGCATCCGGTCCGTGATCGAGTTCTCATGATCCTGCAGCGAGTCGAGAACCCCGAGTTCCTTTCCAACGCGTACCTGATCGTCGACGAGCCGGGCGGCCACGGCGTCCTGGTCGACTCGAACGGGTCGCAGATCACCGAGCCGCTGGTCGAGCGGGTTGAGCGCGAGGGGACGGAGATCACCCACGTGCTGCTGACCCATCACCACTGGGACCACGTGCTCGACGTCGAGCAGCTGGCCGAGCGCTTCGGCGCGCCCGTCCTGGCCCACCCGAAGGCCGCGGAGCTTCTCGAGGGCAAGGTGACGGACACGATCGACGAGGGCGACGTGATCGAATCCGGCTCGCTCCGAATCGAAGTCCTCCACACGCCCGGGCACTGCGCGGACCATCTCGCGTTGGTCGTCGACGGCACGGACTGCATTACGGCCGACGTGATCTTCAAGGGCACGGTCGGCGGCACGCGGGCGCCGGGCGCCACCGGGTTCGAGGACCTCCAGCGGTCGATCATGGACAAGCTGATGAAGCTGCCGCCCGAGACGCGGATCCACCCCGGCCACCGGATGCCGTCGACGATCGGCGCGGAGTGGGAACAGAACCCGTTCATCCGCGTCTGGCGCGAGCTCGACTCGGAATCGGCGGAGCCGGTTTCGATCGGCGCGCCCGACAGCGAGGTGCGCGAGCCCGCGACGCTGGTGCTCTGGGCGCCCGACTACGACGGCGGCAACAAGGCCTGGGTCCGGTTCGAAGGCGGCGCCGACGCGATCGTCGGCGGCTCGCAGGTCAAGCGCGAGGCCTAGCCGAGGCCTGCCGATCGCACGGGCCTCGGCGCGGTCGTGACAAGGACATGCCGCGCTGAGTGCTATACCCCATAGGGGTATGCTACGGTCTCACTCGATAACCCCCAGGGGGTATGGAGAGTGAGGCATATGACCCGAGGTTCCAAGTTCCAGTTCGCGAAGCACTACGTCGAGATGGTCCTGGTGATGTTCGCCGGGATGCTCGTGCTCGGTGGCGCGTTGTTGCTGATCGTCGCGGCGCTGGGGACGAGTCCGGACGAGCTCCAGGAGGACGCCCCCGCCCTGTTCCTGCTTGGCATGGGGTTCTCGATGACCGCCCCCATGGTCTGGTGGATGGAACGACGCGGTCATTCGTGGGCTGCCACCCTGACGATGGCGCTCGCGATGATCCTGCCGACGATTGCCACGATCGTCTTCCTGGCCATTGGTGCGATCGAGGATCTCGACACGCTGCTCATGATCGAGCACGTGGCGATGTTCCCTGCGATGTTCGTCGCGATGCTCCCCTTCCGCTCGGAGTACACGCACGCGCAGGCGACGGCGTAAGCCGCCGGCTACAGATCCCGCTCGCTGACGAGGCCGCTCTGCAATGCCCGTTCGACGAGTGCGACGCGCTTCTGGTTCTGCGGCAGCGCCTCGACGCCGAACTTCTCGAACAGCGCCCGCAGGTGGGTCTTCACCGCGTCGACCGAGAGGGTCAGCTCGTCGGCGATCTCCTGGTTGGTCGCCGGGGTCGCGAACGCCGCGCCCTCCTTGAACGGGCGGCAGAGCGCGACCAGCACGCGCTTTTGCCCCGGCGAGACTCCGGCGGCGGTGAGCGCGTCGCCGGAGAGCGCCGTTGATTCCGCCACCGCGCTCGCGGGGTTGCGGAACAGGACAAGCGTCTGGCCGATGCGGATCGTGTCGCCGTCGCGCAGCAGCCGGCGGCCGCTGACCCGCTCGCCGTTCACGAACGAGCCGTTGCGCGAGAGCCCTTCGTCGACGAGCGTGCATTCGTCGCGGACGACCTCGACCTGCGCGTGGAGCGACGACACCTCGCCATCCCATTCGAGGTGAACGTCGGCCGATGGGCTGCGCCCGATCCAGATCCCGGTGGCGTCGGCGGCGAGGCCGACGATCGCCTGGTCGCCGCTCTCCTCGCGGTAGACGACGAACGGGCGGCCGAGGCGCTCGGTCTCGATCTGGGCCTTGAGCTCGGCCGCGGTCACGGCCTTCGGTCCCTGCGGGGCTTTGGTCACTGGGCGGATCGTAAGTGAGGCGGAGGCAAAGCCGAAGCCGATCCCCGCCGTTGTTGAGGCGGCTGATTGTCAGGCTGGCACAATCCCTGCGGGCGGTTAGCTCAGTTGGGAGAGCACTTCGTTTACACCGAAGGGGTCGTCGGTTCGAGCCCGGCACCGCCCATATGGATTTGGGCATCGCGGGTCGCGTCGCGCTGGTGATGGGCGCCAGCCAGGGCATCGGGCTGGGCATCGCGTCGGCCCTCGCGCGCGAGGGCGCCCGGGTCGCGATGGCGAGCCGGTCGCTCGAGCGGCTCGATGACGCGGCCCGCGCGGTCGAGGGCGAGACCGCGACCTTCGCTGCGGACACCGGCGACCTGGAGCGTCTCGCCGAACTGCCCGGTGAGGTCGCCGAGCGGCTCGAGGGCCCGGCCGAGATCCTGGTCACAAACACCGGCGGGCCGCCGCCCGGGGGCGCCGAGGAGCGCTCGACGGACGAGTGGGAGGCCGCGTACCGCTCGCTGGTGCTGGCCCCGCGGGCGCTGATCGAGGCCGTCCTGCCGGAGATGCGCTCGCGCGGCTGGGGTCGGATCGTCAACGTGGGATCGAGCTCGACGATCGAGGCGATCCCGCACCTCGGGCTCTCGAACGCCCACCGGCTGGCCGCGATCGGTTACTTCAAGACGCTCGCGCGCGAGGTGGCCGGCGACGGGATCACCCTGAACACGGTCGCGACCGGGAAGATCGCCACCGATCGGCTGGCGAAGCTGAGCGGGTCGCTCGAGGCGGCCGCGGAGATGGCCCGCGAGCAGGTGCCGGCCGGCAGGCTCGGTACCCCCGAGGAGTACGGCGACCTGGTCGCGTTCCTCTGCTCGGAACGGGCGGCCTACGTCACCGGGACGACGATCCCGATCGACGGCGGCCTGCTGCGCGCGATCTAGGCCTCTAGTCCGCCAGTCGGCCGTCGGGGAGGAGGGTGGTGTTCGAGTTCGCCGTGGCGTCGCGCTGCAGCGCCTCGATCTGGTCGAGCGGGACCTGGTCGACCAGTGCCAGCCCTGCCCACCGCCCCTCGTCCAGAACCCGCACGCCGAAGTCAGGCTCGGAGTCGACCCGGGGCGAGGCGAAGATCGCCACGCAGCGCTGCGCCTGCGAGGGCGGGCCCTCGACCTCGGCCTCGGGGACGACGTTGCCGTCGGAATCAACCCGGGCGAGCAGGGTGGCGCGATAACCATGCGCCTCGTAGGCGTGGACGCCGTCCGAGAGCGCGACCGGGTCATCGTTCCACGCGCTCAGGCACTCGTCCGCCGGGGCGTCGTCTTCGGAGGAGCCGGAAACGGCAACCGCCACCACCACGGCCACGAGAACGGCGGCGGCAACGGCGGCGAAGGCCAGCCGGCCGCGGCTCTGGCTCATGCGGGTTGCGTCGCGACCAGATCCCCGCGATTCGCGCGGATCGCGATCCAGGTCGCGCCAACCAGGATCATCGCGATGCTGATCAGCTGCGGCTGCGTCAGCCCCAGGGCCACCTCGTCGTTGCGGCGGATGAACTCGACCAGGAAGCGCTCGGCGCCGACCAGGACGAGGTACAGCGCGAAGAGCATTCCCTGGGTGAACCGGTCACGCAAGCGCCAGAGAAGGAACGCGATGATGCCGACGCTGATCGTCTCGTAGACCGGGGTCGGGTGGACCTCCTCGGTCGTCGGGACGGTCCCGTCGGGGTAGGCCATCGCCCATGGCCCGTCCCATGGAATGCCGTAGTCGCCGTCGCCCGAGAGCTGGCAGCCGATCCGGCCGACCGCGTAGCCGGCCGCGAGCGCGGGGGAGCAGAGATCGGCGAGCCCCCAGCTGAGCATCCCGCGCCACCGCGCCCACAGGCAGACCGCGATCGCCCCGCCGATCGCACCGCCGAACCAGACCAGGCCCGACCCGGTGAAGATGTTCCCAAGGACGTCGTCGGACACCTCTGACCAGTTCTGGATCAGGAAGTCGATCCGCGCGCCGACGATGCCGCCGATCAGTGCCGCGAACACCATCTCGTAGGCCCAGTCCGGCGGTTTCCCGAGCTCGGCGAGTCGCCTGGCGACGATCGCGCCGGCGACGACGAACCCGAGCGCGAACATCAACCCGAAGGTCTGAAGCGTGACCGGTCCGATTTCGATTTCGGGTTGCATCTGTAATCCCTGGCCGCGAGCCGAGCCCTGCGCCCGATAGCCCCGACGAGGATCGAACTCGCTCTTCGGCCTTGAAAGGGCCGCGTGCTAGCCAGTACACCACGGGGCCGCGCGCGTTGAGTCTAGGGAGCGTCGAGCGACCCGGACCCCTGGGCAGGGACCGAGGTCGCGAGCCACTCGACTGCTCGTGAGCGGATGAAGTCTCCGCGCGCCTAAAGGAGGAGTCGAGGCGCGGAGAGCCCGCTCACCTCCACAGGTTCGCGACCTTGCGGTCGATCGCCTATATACCGATGGCCACAGATCGCAGCCTCCACTTCGCCAACCGGCGAGCTAGCCGATGAGCAGCTCGAGGAGCGCCTTCTGGGCGTGAAGCCGGTTCTCGGCCTGGTCCCATACCGCCGAGCGCTCGCCATAGAGCATGCCCTCGGTGATCTCCTCGCCGGGGTGCGCCGGCAGGCAGTGCAGCGCGATCGCGCGATCGGAAGCCGCGGCCATCAGCGCCTCGTTCAGCTGGAACGGGGCGAGCGCCGCGCGCCTCGCAGCCGCGTTCTCCTCGTCGCCCATGCTGACCCAGACGTCGGTGTAGAGCGCTTCGGCGCCGGCCGCGGCGACGAGCGGATCGCCGGTTTGAGTCGCAACACCGTCCTCGAGCCGGTAGCCCTCCGGCGCCGCGACGACCACGTCGACTCCCACGGCACGGCCCACGATCGCCAGCGAGCGTGCCACGTTGTTGCCGTCGCCAACGTAAGCGACCCGGAGCCCCGCGACCTCGCCGAACCGCTCCAGGAGGGTCACGAGGTCCGCGAGCGCCTGACAGGGGTGGTGCAGTGGAGTCAGCCCGTTGATCACAGGGACCTCGGCATGCTCGGCGAGCTCCGCGACGGTCTCGTCCGAGCCCGAGCGCATCACGATCCCGTGGACGAACCGCGACAGAACCCTGGCGGTGTCAGCGATCGACTCGCCGCGCCCGAGCTGCAGCTCGTCGGCGCGCAACGCCAACGGATGCGCGCCGAGCTCCACCACACCCACCTGGAACGAGACCCGCGTTCGCGTTGACGGCCGCTCGAAGAACAGGGCGACGGTCTTGCCGGCGAGCGCATCGCTCCCCCTGCCCGACTCGCGCCCTGCCTTCAACTCCAGCGCGCGGTCGAGCAGCCGCCCGATCTCGTCGGGAGCCAGCTCTTCACCGGTGAGGAAATGCCGCGGATCCGCCATCGGAAGGCGGCGATACTAGACACTCCCGGCGTGCAGATCCGCGCCCTCACCTGGAACGTCTTCCACGGCCGCGACTTCCCGCCGGACCCGGCTCTCCGCACGCGGCGCTCGCGGGCCTGGCGCATCACCGAGCGCAACGACACCCACGCGCAGGTCAACCGCTCACTGCGCAGGGAGTTCGGCCGGATGATCGCGGACTCGGATTGGGACGTCGCGCTCCTCCAGGAGTTCCCGCCGCGCTGGGCCCGGGGGCTGGCCGAGGAGTGCCGCGCCGCCGCGCACCGCGAGCTGACCTCCCGTAACTCGTTCGCGCCACTCCGCGCGCTCGGCACGTGGATCAACCCCGACCTGATCGGGTCGAACGAGGGCGGCTCCAACCTCACTCTCGTCCGGCCCGCCGCCCTGGGCGGCATCGCCGAGCGGCAACTGCTCGTCCTGGCGCCGGGGCCGCAGCCGGAACGCCGCACGATGGCTTTCACGCGAACCGAGGCGGGCGTATGCACAGCCAATCTCCACGCGAGCACCGGCCCGCTCAACCGTCCCCGCGCCGAGGCCGAGCTGCGGCTGGCCGCCGAGCGCTCGCTCGAGTGGGCGGCGGGCTCACCGCTCATCATCGGCGGCGACCTGAACGTACGCCCGCGAGACAGCGAGATCTACGACGAGCTGGCCGAGCATTTCGGCCTCGCCTCCCCCACCGCGCCCGACTCGCTCGACCACCTCCTGGTCCACGGCCTCACCACCGTCGCCGCGCCGCAGCCCTGGCCCTCGGAGCAGCGCGAGATCGCCTGGAGGGGTGGCCTGCGGGTCCGGCTCTCCGATCACGCCCCGGTTACGGCAACCTTCGAGCGCGCGGGTTAGTCTGCGCCTGAACCGGGATCGCGACGATCTGAACCGGCAACCCGACGATTGGAGACGAGATGGCGACCGCGAAGAAGGGTTCCAGCAAGACGTCGAAGGGCTCATCGCGCAGCGCGGCTTCGGCCGGTCGCGGTGACAAGAGCGTCGAGGCGTTTCGCAACGCGCTCGAGCGCAGCCTGGTCCTCTCTCGCGACCGTCTCCAGGAGGCCGTGGACGACGCCGTCAAGCGCGGCCGGATGACGCAGACCGACGCAAACGAGCTCGTCAGCCGGCTCGTCACGCGCGGCCGCAAGCAGACCGACGACATGATGAAGGAGCTCGAGCGCCTGCTCGAGCAGGCGCGCAGCGAGGTCGAGTCCCGTGTGAAGCCCGCCCGCAGGCGGGCGGAGCAGGCGACCAAGCGGGCCCGCAAGGCCGCCGACCCGGTGCTCGCCGAGGCCGACAAGCTGCGCCGCCGCGCGGGCGTCGGTGGCGGCGCGCCGATCACCGGCTACGAGACGCTGAACGCGACCCAGGTGAAGGCCCGGCTCAAGGACCTGAGTCCCGCCGACCTGCGCAAGGTCCGCACTCAGGAGAAGCGGGGCAAGGCACGCAAGGGCGTGCTCGACGAGATCGAGAAGCGCCTGTCGAGCCAGTAGCCGGCTGTGAGGCGGAGGCCGAAGGCCGAAGCCGAGCCCCGGCGTTGTTGAGCCGGCTTAACCGGCGCTGCCACGATAGGAGGCATGGAAGCCTCCACCCCCAGGGCCGCGCGTCCGGCGCGCGGCGAAGAGCTCGAGCTTCAGGTCGAGTCGCTCGCCCAGGGCGGTCGCGGCGTTGCGCGCCGAGCGGACGGGTTCGTGGTCTTCGTCGCCGGCGGCCTTCCCGGCGACCGGGTCCGGGCCCGCGTCTCGCGCTCGAAGCGCGGCTACGCCGAGGCCGCCACCGTCGAGATGCTCGAGCCCAGCGCCGACCGCGTCGCCGACACCTGCGTCCATGACGGCCAGCCCTGCCCCGGCGCTCCCTGGCAGGGGCTTCCCTACGAGCAGCAGCTGGAGGAGAAGGCTGCCCAGGTGGACGAGGCCCTGACCCGCCTCGGCGGGCTCGACGGCTTCGAGTCCGAGCCGATCGTCCCGGCCGTCTCGCAGTGGCGCTATCGAAACAAGCTGGAGTATTCGTTCGGCGATCGTGACGGCGACGCCGTCCTGGGATTCCACCGGCGCGGCAGCTGGCGGGAAGTCGTTGACGTCGACGACTGCCACCTGGCGTCGGAGGCCAACAACGCGGCCCGCAACGCCGTGCGCGACTGGGCCCGCACCGAGGGGCTGCCGCCATACGACTCCGAGGACGAGCACGGCGTGCTCCGCAACCTGATCGTGCGCGAGGGAACCCGGACCCGCCAGGTCCAGACCCGTCTGGTCACGACCCCGGCCGAGTTCCCCCGCCCGCCGGTCGACCTCCACACCGTGATCGAGGGGCCGGCCGGCGGCACCGACGGCCCCACCGGCGTCCTCGGCGAAGAGCACCTGGAGGAGGAGCTGTCCGGCCTTCGCTTCCGGATCTCGCACGCGGCGTTCTTCCAGACGAACACCGAGATGGCCGAGCGCCTCTACGGAATCGCCGGCGACTATGCGGGCCTGACCGGGTCGGAGCGGGTGTTCGATCTCTACTGCGGGATCGGGACGATCAGCCTCTCGCTCGCCGCCCAGGCCGGAGAGGTATGGGGCATCGAGACGGTGCCCGAGGCCGTCGCCGACGCCGATCGGAACGCCAAGCGAAACAACATCGCGAACGCCCGCTTCGAAGCCGTCGACGCCCGGCTGGGAATCCGCCCGCTGGTCGAGAAGGCGGGCAAGCCGGACGTCCTGGTCGTCGACCCGCCCCGCGCGGGCCTCTCCAAGAAGGTGGTGCGACGGGTGATCGAGTGTGAGGCCCCGCGAATCGTGTACGTCTCGTGCAACCCGACGACACTGGCGCCGAACGCCGCCCAGCTCGCCGAGGCCGGCTACGTCCTGCGACGCATCACCCCGGTGGACATGTTCCCGCAGACCCCGCACGTGGAGTGCGTGGCGCTGCTCGAGCGCGCCCTGTGAGGCGGAGCCCGAAGGGCGAAGCCGAGCCCCGGCGTTGTTGAGCCGGCTTATGTGAGGCGGAGCCCGAAGGGCGAAGCCGAGCCCCGGCGTTGTTGAGCCGGCTGTCGTATTAGCCTCCCCGCCATGGGTCGCGGATTCGGAGTCGCCGCCGGGCTGGACGCGGACGTCGCGAAGCCGCTTGCCGAGCGCTGTGCTGCCCTCGGATACGACTCGATCTGGTCGAACGACACTCCGCTGGGCAGCGGGCTCGCCACTCTGGCCGACTTCGCCGCGGGATCCGAAAACATCGACCTTGGGGTGACGCTCGCGCTCGACCGCCATCCGCCAGACGCAATCGCCGCGCAGATCGAGGAGTTCGGACTTCCACGGAAGCGCCTCTGGGTCGCCGTGGGCGCCGGCCACTCGCCGAGAGCGCTGACCGCGATGCGCGAGGCGCTGCCGCGGCTGCGCGAGGCGCTCGGCGACATCCACATCGTGCTCGCCGCGATGGGCCCGAAGCTGTGCGCCCTCGGGGGCGCCGAGTTCGACGGCGTCTTCTTCAACTGGATTACGCCGGACTTCGCCGCCTCGGCGCGCGAGCACGTCGAGCGCGGTGCCGAGGAGGCCGGGCGCGAAGCTCCGCCGGTTTTCGGCTATGTGCGCACCGCGGTCGGCGAGGACGCGCAACGACGTCTGACCAAGGAGGAGTCGTTCTACCGCGACCTCCACGACGGCTACCGCAACCACTTCGCGCGGCTCGACGAGCCCGAGGGCACGGTCGGCGTCGCCGCGGCGGACGGCGCCGAAGCGCAGCGCGCGCTCGTGGCCTACGAAGCGCTCGACGTACCCGTGGTCCGGGCCCTCGCCAGCGCGAACCTGGACGCGATGTCGGCCCTCGCCGAGGCCGCGGGGCCCTAGTAGGGCGGCAGTTCGGCGTACCAGTCGCCGAGCGCGCGAAAGGCGCTCCAGAACTCCCGCTTGGAGTCCTCGGAGTCGAGCGAGTCATCGATGTCCGGCACGTAGAGCGCGTCGATCGTCGGCGTCAGCGACTGAACCTGGCCGAGCCTCGGCTCGAGCGGCCGCGCCAGCGGCACGCCGATTTCGCCGAGGGTCTCCAGCGCGCGCTCGCCCATCACCACGACCATGCGGGGCTGGACGATCGCGATCTCCTCCACGACCCGCTCCACGCACTCGCCCCCCGCCAGCGACGGATCGGCGACCGGACACTTCACGCAGAGCGTCCCGTACACCGCCAGCGGGTCGATGCCCAGCCGCTTGAAGCTCTTCATCAGCGCGTTCCCGGCGCGGCCGTAGAACGCAACGCCCTCCTCGATCTCGGCGGCGGTCGGCGCGTACTTCAGGAGCATCACGTCGGCCTGCGGGTGGCCGGAGCCGAGCACCGGCATCAGGTTGCCGCGCGGGCAGTGCGAGCATTCCTGGAGGCGACGAGTCAGGCTGTTGAGCTCGCGGATCGCGCGCTCAAGGTACTTCTCCTGGATCTCGTCGTCGGTTGTCGGCACGGGGTCCCTCGGGTCGCGCGCCCTGGAAGGGCCGCCGGAAGCTCCTTTTGACGAACCCGCCTGCCCTCCTGCCGCCGGCCCTTCCTGCATCACGGCTTGCCTCCACCTGTCCTACCGGACGGGCCAACATTCTTTCGCGCCTTGCGTCGCTCACCGGACATCCCCTTGCCGCCCCTACCGCCGCTCGTCTGGATCCATTTCAGCGCCTGGACATAGACCAGGTTGCGGTGCTTGCGCACGATGTCGGCCGCGCGCATCGCCTCGAGGAACTCGGCCGGACCGTCGAAGTCGTGGACCCGGATCATCACGCTCCCCAGCCCCTGCGCGACGTGGCTGTCGGAGCCTGCGCCCGGAACGATCCGGTACTTGGCCGCGAACCGCTCAGCCTCCTCGTTGAACGCGGTCAGCGCGACTCGCGGGTTGAAGACCTCGATGATGTCGATCTCCTCGACGATGTCGAGCAGGTGCTCGTAGTCCGGCACCGAGTGGAGGCGGTCGAAGGGATGAGGCACGTAGACGAGGCCTCCCTGACGGCGGATCTCGGCGATCGTCTCGTCCATCGTCATCCCGCGCTCGACCTTCTCGTCGAGGAACAGCCCGATGACCTCCCCCTGCTCCGCCGTCTTCACCTCCTCGGCCACGATCACCTTGACCCCCACCTCGTCGGCGATCTCCCGAGCCTCGAAGGCGCCCGACACCTCGTTGTGGTCGGTGATCGCGATCGCGCCGAGGCCCCGGTCCTTCGCCGTCTCCAGCAGGGTGCGGACCGGGGTCGCGCAATCGGCGGAGTGATCCGTGTGCATGTGGAGGTCCACGTGGATGTGCCGCCGCCGGGAGATCCGCCGCCGGGCCTCGGGGTCGCCCGTGGGGTCGTGGCGCCGGGCGGTCAGCCGCTCGTAGATCGCCTCGACCTGGTCGGCGACCTCGCCCCAGCTGCGCGTCGCGCCCACAGCGGCGGCCCGCAGCCGCTCGGCCAGGCTCGGGTCTGTGGCCAGCCGCTCGAGCTGGCCTGACAGCGTGATCGCATCCCCCGCCGGGAACATGAGGCCGGCCTCGCCGTCGCGGACCAGCTCCTCATAGAGCGGCAGGTAAGACGCGACCGGGACCGTCCCGGAGCCAAGGGCGGCGCGGATCAGGCCGGGTGCGGCGCGGGGTCCGCCCGACCCCACCACGACCGCGTCGGCCGCGGCGATCAGCTCGTCCGGGGCGAACGAGCGGGGGCCCACCACGTGCACGCGCTCGCGCAGCCGTTTCGACATCCGGACGTCACCGCCATCGGGAAGCCAGACCGCTGCCTCCCAATCGAGCGACTTCGGGAGCCGCCGCAGCGCCCGCATGAAGAGGCGCAGCGCACCGCGTTCCTCCTCGAGGCAGAAGGCGATCCGGAACGCCCGCCGCTCGGACCCCGCGCCCCGCGGCTCCGGCCACGAGCCCTCGAGCGCCCGCACCCCGGGCTCGACCAGCTCGTAGCCACCGGGGAAGTAGCGGCGCATCAGCTCGTCGGTCTGGCCGCAGCTCGCGGTCCGGGCGTCCAGTCGTCCGAAGAAGATCTCCACCAGCGGCCGCGCTACCTGCGTCGAAAGCACCCGCTCCGAGGGCTCGTGGAAGCTGCCGACGTTCAGCGACCGCGAATGCCGCAGCGCCACCGACGAGGCGCTCGGTGCGAACGGGTCATGGACGTGGACGATGTCGAACCGAACCCCGCCGAGCAGATCGTCGAGCGTCCGCGACAGGTCCAGCGGGACCGGTGCTGCGCGCGGGCGGGGGCCACGCGGCATCGCCAAGCCTGGGCCGACGGGCAGCACGGGCGGCCCGCCGTCGCCGCCGGCCCGGTCGCCGCGCCAGCGCCCGTCGAACAAAGCCTCGGGACGCTCGCGGGCGGCGTCGATCAACCGGCGAGCCTCGCGCACGCCTCCGCTTGGCCCCGATGGCGCGGCGACGATCACGCGGTGGCCGCGCTCGGCAAGCTCCAGCGAGGTCCGCTCGACGAACTCGTTGATCTCGTTGCGCTGACCCCAATGGTGCGGGGTCACCTGGGCGATGCTCAGGTTCTGGCCTCGATTCCGTGGCACGCGCGGAGCATAGGGCCAGGACGTTCGACGGCCCCGTCGCGAGTGGAGCGACGGGGGCCGTCTGTCCCCTGGTCCGGCCGGAGGTCAGCGGGTGAGCGAGAACCGGGTCACGACCCTCGTCTCGTTCTGGTTCAGGTCCGTGAAGGTCGAAACCAGCTTGACCTTCACGCCGCCTGAACCTGACGCCGTCCGTAGCGCCTTGCGGGCGTCCTTGCCCAGCCGCACGTCCTCGTTTGCGGCGCCCTGCGCGAGAAGCGAGCTTGCGCTCC
The DNA here is from genome assembly GCA_963734015.1 of uncultured bacterium. Lineage (GTDB taxonomy): Bacteria > Actinomycetota > Thermoleophilia > Solirubrobacterales > 70-9 > JALZKA01. Next base: position 47,486 of record CAVTFG010000014.1, read on the forward strand.
GACCGAGCTCGGCCTTCTTCAGCCTGAGCACGGTCGCCTCGTCACAGGCGCGGTTGCAGGAGTACCGGTAGCGGACCTCCTTGCGCTCGAGAACGTCCTTCAGCGACTGCTGCGGCACATTGACCAGCGGCGTGAGTGGACCGGGGGTCGCCTCGTCGTCGACGATCTGCACCTTCGCGGTCGGCGGGATCTGAAGGTTCGACGCCACGTTCGGCCCGCTCAGCCTGACCGTGAACGTCTCGTTCGGCTCGTCCATCGCGTCGTTCGTGATCGGCACCGTGAACGACTCGGACGCGTCGCCGGCAGCGAACGTCAGGGAGCCGCTTGCCGCGGTGAAATCGCTCGCGGACGCGGTGTCGCCGTCGGCGATCTCGGTCGCGTAGTTCACCGTCGACGCTCGGTTGAGCGGGCCCTCGCGGACCACGTTCACGGTCGCGTTCCCGCCGTTCTCCGCAACCGAGGTCACGGCGTTGCCGAAACGCAGCACCGAGGTTGGCACGAGCGAGATGCTCTCCAGCGGCGGTGTTCCATCGGGGCCGATCTGGTTCGGGGCCGAGGTCGGCGGCAACGCCACCGCCACCGTCAGATCGACGCGGTAGAACGACGATTCGGCCTCGCCCATCGGCTGCAGTGCCGCGTACGCGGTGCCGGTGCCACCCTCGATGTCGAACCCGGCCAGCTCGGTCGTGTCGACGCCGAGCGGACCGACCACGTTCTGCGTGCCCAGGTTGGGCGGGTTCTGCACGGTCAGGTTGTTCGTCTCCGCGTCGATCGAGAACAGCGTTGTCGTCGTTGCGCCATCGAAGTTGTTCGTGTAGGCGCTGGCAACGATGTTCGGGGTGGACATGTCGGCGTACCGCAGGTCGCCATCGGCCTGGACGCCCGCCGGGAACGGTGGCGGCTCGGTGGCCTGGCCGTTGTTGCCGTCGACCTGTGCCCCGTTGTCCGGGTTGAACCGGTAGTTGTTGTAGTTGCCGTCGTCGATTGCGACCCCGTCCGAGTTGTTGACGACGCGGATCCGGTCAACGGTGGGGTTGAAGTCGAACCCGAACGACGTCGGCGTGCCCGTGAACGGGCTCATCCCGGGCGTATTCACCCGCGTGGCCGTGAAGTTCCCGGGCGGGGTCGCCGGCGGACTGAGCGTGTAGAGCGTCCCGCCGGATCCCATCGCGAACAACGCGTTGCCGCGCGGGCGGTAGTCGATGCCCACGAGGTTCGTGTCGATGGCGCCGGCCGGGAACGTGATGGCCGACGGCGTGCCGTTGACCAGCGTCCCGGGGTTGCCAACGGCGAACTGCACGATCCGCGACGGCGACTCGTTCGTCAGTCCCGTCACGGTCTGGTGCGCTGCAAAGCTCGGCGCCGCGGCGACGGCGCTTCCCGCCACCGCCAGTCCCGCTGCCATCACCAGCTTGAAACGCTTCGAAATCCTCATCTCGACCTGTCCTCCTTGATCGCCACCGGTCCCTCACCGGCGTACTCGTCGATTGGTGGTGCTTACGGTCGGAGGGCGCGAACGGTTCACTCGCGGCGGCTCTGACACCATGCCCGGCGTGACGATCGCGCCGATCCGCCGTTTCTACGCCGTGGCAGCGGGCCTCGCGGCCATCGCCGGCTTCCTGCTTTTCCCACTGGCCGGCGAGACCGACCGGTTCTTCTCCTGGACGATCGAGCCGCCGATCACCGCCGCGTTCCTGGGCGCCGCCTACTGGGCGGCCCTGGTGCTCCTCGCCTGGGCGGCCCGGCAGCGGACCTGGGCCCTCGCGCGCACCGCCATGCCGGCGGTGGCGACGATCGCCGCGCTTCTCCTCGTAACCACGCTCATCCATCTCGACAAGTTCGACCTCGACAGCCTGTTCGGTTGGTTCTGGCTGGTCGTGTATTGCGTCGTGACGCCCGGCCTCGCCTGGGCGATCAGCCGCCAGGTGCGCGCGGCGGGACCGGTCGAGCGCGGGGTCAACCCGCTGCCCGCCGGGGTCCGGGCGATCCTCGCCCTCGCGGGGTTGGCCCTGCTGGGTTTCGGGGTGGCGCTGTACGCGGCGCCGCTCGACGTCAGCTGGCCGTGGGAGCTGACCCCGCTGACCGGACGAGCGATCGCCTCGTTTCTGCTCGGCTTCGCCGTTGCCGCCGGGTTCGCGCTCTGGGAGAACGACACCCACCGGCTCTCGGGACCCGCATACGCGTTCACGGCGCTCGCGGCATTGGAGCTGCTCGCGCTGGCGGTCTACAGCGACGACGTGACGGCGTCCGGAGCCGGAACGGCCGCCTACGTCGCGTTCTGGGTGGTCTCGCTGGGGCTGGGTGCGGCCGGGGCGTGGCTCTCGTCGTCCAGCGCCGAGCGCGCGGCCTCCGGATCGCGGTAGGCGTCGACCTGCACGCCCAGCCCGTCGCGCATCGTCCATACGTGCGCGTATCGGGTGTCGAGCTCGAGCCCGCTCGACCGCCCGACGGCGGTCACGTGGATGATCAGCCCAATCCGATCGCCACGGACGACGACGTCCTCGATCACCTGGTGGAACCGCTCCCAAGGATCGAGGAAGTCAGCCAGGAAATGCCCGATCGCCTCGCGGCCCCGCACCGTTTCGACACCGGGGAGCTCGGCGCTCTCGCGCCACTCGCAGTCCTTCGCGAGCATCGCGAGCGCTGCTGATTGGTCGCCTTGGCCGAGCGCTGCATAGGCGTCCTTGAGCCGCGCGACATCCGTGTGCACGGCGGCATTGTGGCAATGATCGGGAACGCAAAGGGGCCCGCCGCGAACGGCGGGCCCCATGGCTCAGCTACCCGCTGAGATTTGGATGAGCCGGCTCAACAACGCCGGGGCTCGGCTTCGGCCTCAGTCAGCCTTGGCCTCGGCCGCGAGCTCCTTGGCCCGGTCGGCGGCGGGCTTGCGGGCATGAGCGGCGATGAAGTCGTCCGTCAGCTCCCGGGCATCGGGGTCCGGGCGCTGGTTGTGCGGCGACTTCATGAGGTAGCTGGAAGGGCCGTCGAGCTGGCCGGCGACGCCGTCGTTGAGCGCCAGCTTGATCATCCGAACCGCGTCGATCACGACGCCGGCGGAGTTCGGCGAGTCCCAGACCTCGAGCTTCAGCTCGGCGGTCAGCGGCACGTCGCCGAAGGCCTTGCCCTCCAGCCGGATGTGCGCCCACTTACGGTCGGTCAGCCACGGCACGTAGTCGGACGGGCCGACGTGCACGTCGCGCTCGGGCAGCTCGGTGCCCATCACCGACGTGACCGCGTTGGTCTTCGAGACCTTCTTCGAATCGAGTCGCTCGCGCTCGAGCATGTTGTAGAAGTCCATGTTGCCGCCCACGTTCAGCTGCGAGGTGTGCTCGAGCTGGACGCCGCGCTCGTGAAAGAGGCGGGCGAGCTGGCGGTGGACGATCGTGGCGCCGACCTGCGACTTGATGTCGTCGCCGATGATCGGCAGCCCCGCCTCGCGGAAGCGGCCGTCCCAGTAGTCCTCGCGGGCGATGAACACGGGCAGGCAGTTGACGAAGCCCACGCCGGCGGCGAGCGCCTGCTCGACGTACCACTTGGTCGCGTCCTCCGAACCGACGGGTAGGTAGCAGACGAGAACGTCGGCCTTGGTCTCTTTGAGGATCCCGACGATGTCGGCCGTCGGCCCGGGGGCCTTCGTGATCTTCTGCTTGAGGTACTTGCCCAGGCCGTCATGGGTCATGCCGCGATGGACCTCGATGCCCATGTGCGGGACGTCAGCGAACTTGATCGTGTCGTTCTGACCCGACCAGATCGCCTCGGAGAGGTCCTTCCCGACCTTCTCGGAGTCGATGTCGAACGCGGCGACGAACTCGATGTCGCGGACGTGATAGCCGCCGAGGTCCACGTGCATCAGGCCGGGGACCTGCTCGGTGGGATCGGCGTCCTTGTAGTACTCGACGCCCTGGACGAAGCTGTTGGCGCAGTTGCCGACGCCGACGATGGCGACGCGGACCTTGCCGTCGTCCGCATGGATGCCGTTGGCGCTCGCGCCGTTGGCGGGCGCCCCGTTACCGGTACTCATGAGTTGAAAGTTCCTTTCGGGGGGTGCGGGTAGCGACCTGAAGGTACCCGGTCGCGGCGGCGTGGTTACACCGCGTTCACAACCCCAGGAAGGTTCAGGAGGGTTCGAGCGCGTGCAGCTGCTTGCGCACGTGGAGCACGCGCTGGACGACCGTGAAGCTCGTCAGCGCCGCCATCGCGTAAATCGATGCCGGGAGCAGGTCGACGCTCGAGATCAGGTCGCCGGCCCCGAACACGAGGCCGATCGAGAGGATCACGACGCGGACCGGACGGGTCGCCAAGCCGACCTTGCACTCGACGCCCAGCGCCTCGGCTCGAGCGCGCGTGTAGGAGACCATCAGCGAGCCGAGGACCACGAACACGCAGGCCGCGGCCGCCACCGCGTCGGCGTCCTTCTCGGCGAAGTACCAGGCGATCGCGGTCAGCACGATCCCCTCCTCGACCCGGTCGAGGGTGGAGTCCAGGAACGCGCCGAACAGCGTTCCCTTGCCCGACATCCGCGAGTAGCGGCCGTCGAGCGTGTCCATCACGGATCCGGCGATGAACGCGAGGCCGCCGAGGAAGAACTGCTCCTGGGTGATGAGCACCGCGGCGGCGAGGTTCCCTACCAGGCCGGTCATCGAGATCGCGTTCGGGGTCAGCCGGGACTCGATCAGGCGGTTGCGCGCGTACGAGCGCCACGCCTGGGCGCTCCGCGACTCTCCAGTGCCCAGTCCGCCGTCGGTCACGGCGAGAACCTATCCGGCCGGCTACGCGGTCGTCGTGGCCGGGCTCTCGCGCCACGCCCAGTGGTCCGGGCGGACCCGGGCGAGCTGGCGCGCGGTAACGGCCGCGACGCAGGCGACGGCAGCACCGGCGGCGGCGTCGAGCCAGAAGTGGTTCCCGGTAACCACGATCACGAAGAGGACGATGAGGGGGTATGCGGACCACCACACGCGCGCCACCGGATTCGAGGCGAGGGCCATCCCGGGCACGGCGATCATCAATGAGAACGCGATGTGCATGCTGGGCACGGCCGCGTACTTGTTGACCAGCATTCCGACCGTCTCGGAGTCCTGGGGTAGGCCGGAGAACACGGCGATCGTGTCGGTGAAGCCGGCCTCGGGGATCAAGCGGGGCGGCGCCGTGGGGAAGGCGGCGTAGCAGGCAAGGGCGACCACCATCGCGACCATGAACATGTTCCGCACGAAGTAGAAGTGCTCGTTGCGGAAGAAGTAGAGCCACGCGAGGAAGGTCGTGGTCACCACGAAGTGCGAGTTCATGTACATGAAGTTCGCGAAGTCGATGACCCAGGCGTGGCTGAGCAGCGCGTCCTGGAAGCCCGGCTCGAAGAACGTGCCGATGCCCTTCTCGATGTCGATGACCCGATGGGCGTTCGCGAACGCGACTTCCGGGTTGCCGTCGGTGAGCCCCCGCACCACCTGATAGCCCTGGTAGACCGCAAGGAAGAGGAAGAACTGGAGCCCGGCGTCGAACCAGCCACGGGGCGCAAAGTCCCTGATCATGTCCCAACTCCGACGCAAAGTGGTGCGGATTGTAAACGTCGCGTAAAGGCCCGCAGGTACGGATATCCACACATTCCGGCCCCTGTGAGGCGGCTTATCCTCGGGTCATGCCGCGGCGCGACACCAGAGAGGGATGGCGCCGGCCGCCGCGGCGCCGTGTCATCGCAATCCGCGACCGCCTCCGGGAGATGTACGGGCGGCCGCGAAACCAGCCGCACTCGGACCCGGTCCACGAGCTCGTCCTCACGATCCTCTCCCAGAACACGTCGGACACGAACCGCGACGTTGCGTACGCCGGCCTGCGTGCCCGCTTCGGCTCCTGGGCCGCGGTCCGCGACGCTCCCACCGCCGAGGTGGAGGAGGCGATCCGGCGCGGGGGGCTGGCGCCGACCAAGGCGCCGCGGATCCAGGCCGTCCTTCGTGAGCTCGGTGAGCCGTTCGACCTCGACTGGCTGCGCGACGCCCCGCGCGACGAGGCGATGGGCTACCTCATGGACTTGCCCGGGGTGGGTCGTAAGACCGCGGCCTGCGTGTTGATCTTCTCGTTCGACCGGCCCGAGATCCCGGTCGACACCCACGTGCACCGGGTCGGCGGGCGTCTGGGGCTGTTCCGCGCCAACGCCTCGTTCGACGAGGCGCACGACGAGATGCGCCGGATCACGCCGCCGGAGGACGCCTACGAGTTCCACATGAACCTGATCGCGCACGGGCGCCGCCTGTGCCGGCCCGCTCGACCGCGGTGCGAGGAGTGCGCGCTGAGCCGGATGTGCCCGTACCGGCGGCGCGAGCTCGCGAATCGGCATTGAGCGAGTCTCCGCAGCCCGCCTGCGGAGAACTACCGATGCGTTTCGCCCTCCGGACCATGAAGCTCCCGTTCGGCAGGATTCGACGAGAGGAGTTCGTTCACATGTTCGGGGAGAAGAGAACGCGGCGCGCCCTCGCGCTCGTGATTGGAGCCGTCGTCGCGGTAACGGGGATCGCCCTGCCTGCGACTGCAGCCGCGAAGCCCACGACCGTGAGCGTGATGACGCGGAACCTTTACCTCGGTGCGGTCCTCGACCCGGTGATCCTCGCGCAGACCCCGGCTGAGGCTCGCGTCGCGGGGGGAGAGATCTACAAGAAGGTCCTCGACACGAACTTCCCCGCCCGGGCGAAGCTCCTGGCTGAGGAGATCCGCCGCTCGAGCCCGCACCTGATCGGCCTTCAGGAAGTCTCCATCTGGCGCCGCGGCCAGCGCGGCGCCGCCGACGGCCCGGCCACGCCCGCCACCGAGGTGGTCTACGACTACCTCGACACGCTCAAGCACGAGCTGGCTCGGCTCGGGCTGCACTACCGTGTGGTCTCGGTCCAGAAGGAAGCCGACATCGAGATCCCGGTCTCGATCAGCGGGGACGACGCGGCCGAGTTCGACGGACGGCTCACGATGCGCGACGTGATCCTCGCGCGCAAGAACGTGAAGACCCACAACAACCAGCACGCAAACTACGACGCCAGGCTGGTTGTACCGACCCAGCTCGGCCAGGTGACCGTGCTGCGCGGCTGGAACTCGATCGACGTCCGGAAGGTCGGACACGACAAGAGCCGCTTCCGGTTCGTGAACACCCACCTCGAGTCCTTTTTCGCGGGGACGCGGACCGCCCAGGCCACCGAGCTGATGGATGCGAGCGGCGCCGTGGACACGAGCCTCCCCGTGATCCTGCTCGGCGACCTGAACTCCGATCCGGCCGCACCGGCCGCCGACGCCGCCGCCTACAACGTGATCACCGACGCCGGATTCGCCGATCGGGGCGTCGAGCTGAACACGTGCTGCTTCGGCGAGTCGATCACGGAGCCGCCGCCGGCCGACTTCGGCTCGCGGATCGACCACGTGCTCGCGCGCGGGGCGGTCACCGAGTTGACGTCACGGCTCGTCGGCGTCAAGCCCGAGCTGCGCACCAATACCGGCCTTTGGCCCACCGACCACGGCGGCGTGGTCTCGCGTCTCAAGGTGCGCTGAACGGGGCAGGACCCACGGACGGGATTTCCCGAGGGGAGAGGGACGAGCGCCGCGGCGGCGGCGCTCGTCCCGGTTCTGTGAGGCGGAGCCCGGAGGGCGGAGCCGAGCCCCGGCGTTGTTGGGCCGGCTTCTCTCACGGCTATAGACTGCGCGCGTCGCCGGCCCCGCCGGCCGACGAATTCACGTTATGAGCAAGGGTCCGTTCGTCATCTTCGGCGTCTTCGCGGCGATCTGCGTGATCGTCATCCCGTACTTCGCCCTCGCGAAGGAGGGCGGCGAGGACGCCGGCCCGGTCAAGGTCGAGAGTTGGGACGAGGACGGCAAGGAGCTGTTCGTCAACAACTGCGGCCCCTGCCACACGCTCGCGGCGGCCGGCACCGACGGCGTCGTGGGGCCGAGCCTCGACGACCTCCTGGCGCCCGGCGGCAACGCCACCTTCGAGGGCAGCTACGCAGCGAGCTCTGAAGGCGGTGACGTGCGGCTTCGGCAACGGGCGGATGCCGGCGGGGATCCTCCAGGGCGAGAACGCCCAGGACGTCGCGGCGTTCGTGGGCGCGTACGCCGGCCAGGTCGGCGAGGGCGCCGAGCCGTTGGCTGACACGCGCTCGGCCGAGCTGGCCCCCCCGCCGGACGAATGCGGCGCCCCGACCGAATAGCCGGGACGCTTAGGGTCGCATTAGCGTCCTGATGTAGCTTTCCGGGCCGAGAGAGTTCCACTACGGGGAGGGAAATCCCGCATGCAGATCGCTGTCGTGCGCGCTCGCGCAACCATGGCCACGCTCACACTGGTCGCCCTTGCGGGCGTCGCGCTGACCACGGCGCCCGGAGCCGAGGCGAAGCCCAAGAAGAAGGGGCACGGCCGTCAAGGTGATGACCCGCAACGTGTTCCTGGGCGCGGACCTTGGGCCGGGCCTCGACGCCGGCACGATCGGGGAGTTCGTGCAGGCGAACGGCGGGATCCTGAGGGAGGTCACCGAAACGGACTTCCCGCGCCGTTCTCGCGCGCTCGCGGCCGAGATCCGCGACAAGAAGCCCGACCTGGTGGGCCTCCAAGAGGTCGCCTGGTGGCGGATCAACGAGACCGCCAGCCTGGACCCGATCGCGGATGGGCCCTCGGCGTCCGAGACCCGCTTCAACTTCCTCCGGCTCCTGATGGACGAGGTGAACCGCGGCAAGCAGCGCTACCGGGTCGCGGTCGTCCAGAACGAATTCGACTTCGAGGCGCCGGCGGACGAGAACGAGGTCCCCGACGACGGGGAGATCACAGAACCTACCCGGGCCCGAGGCCTCGAGGATGCGGAGCTGAACGGGCGCCTGACGATGCGCGACGTGATCCTCGTCCGGAAGTCGAAGCAGGTGAAGACCAAGAACCCGACCGGCGGGAACTTCACGAACCTGCTGCCGGTGACGGTTGCGGGTGCCGTGCCGATCGACGTCACCCGGGGCTGGACCCGGGTCGAGGCCAAGGTCGGCACGCGGGCCCATGGTTCTCGTTCACGAACACCCATTTCGAGGCGTTCGACGACGAGACCCAGACGCCCTCGATCCGCCAGCTCCAGGCCACCGAGACCGGCGAGCCCGGCGGGTACGCGGACTCGAACCGGCCGACCGTCCTCGTCGGCGACCTGAACTCCGACGACCAGTCGGTCGCGGAGAACGACCAGAAGGCCTACAACGCCCTGCTGGGCTTCGGCTGGCGCCCGCGCTCGACCGAGAGCCCGATGAGCTGCTGCGTGAACGACCTGTTCAACGCCCCGCCGAGCCTGTTCGACCATCACATCGACCACGTGATGACGAACTGCCCCGGCAAGGTGAGGATGCTGAGCTCGTCGGTGGTCGGCCGCCGCGCAGGTGGACGGGATCTACCCCTCCGACCACGCCGGGGTCGTCTCGAAGCTGCGGATCAAGCCCACGAACATCCCGGTCGACATCCGACCGCCGGTGGCCGGCGGCGCTCATATCTGCTACGCTGCGACTCAGATTTACTGAGATCCCAAGCAGCATTAGGAGACTGAGCAATGGCGAAGACGATCGGAATCGACCTGGGCACCACGAACTCGTGCGTCGCCATCCTCGAGGGTGGCGAGCCGACCGTGCTCGAGAACTCCGAGGGCGGTCGCACCACGCCGTCGGTCGTCGCCTTCACCGAGGGCGGCGAACGCCTGGTGGGCACCGTCGCCAAGCGCCAGGCGGTGATGAACCCCGAGAACACGATCTTCTCGATCAAGCGCTTCATGGGCCGCAAGGAGGCCGAGGTCAAGGAGGAGGAGACCATCGTCCCGTACAAGGTCGAGGCCGGCCCCGGCGGTGACGTGCGCGTCGACGTACGCGGCAAGCAGTACTCGCCCCCCGAGATCTCGGCGATGATCCTCCAGAAGCTGAAGTCCGACGCCGAGGCGAAGCTGGGCGAGACCGTCGACTCGGCGGTCATCACAGTCCCCGCGTACTTCAACGACGACCAGCGCCAGGCGACCAAGGACGCCGGCAAGGTCGCGGGCCTCGACGTCAAGCGCATCATCAACGAGCCGACCGCGGCCGCGCTGGCGTACGGGCTCGACAAGGAGGCCACCGACCAGACGATCCTCGTGTTCGACCTGGGCGGCGGCACCTTCGACGTCTCGATCCTCGAGATCGGGGACGGCGTCTTCGAGGTGAAGTCGACCGCCGGCGACAACCACCTGGGCGGCGACAACTGGGACAAGGCGATCGTCGAGTGGATGGTCGCCGAATTCAAGCGCGACCAGGGCGTCGACCTCTCCCAGGACAAGAACTCCCTCCAGCGCCTCTACGAGCAGGCCGAGAAGGCGAAGATCGAGCTCTCCTCCGCGCAGGAGACGCAGATCTCGATCCCGTTCATCACGGCGATCGACAACCAGCCGAAGCACCTGGAGATGCGGCTCTCGCGTTCGAAGCTGAACGAGCTGACCGCCGATCTCCTGAATCGGGTCGTCTCCCCGGTCAAACAGGCGATCTCCGACGCCGGCGCCCCCGACATCGACCATGTCGTCCTGGTCGGCGGCATGACCCGCATGCCGGCCGTGCAGGAGAAGGTCAAGGAACTGACCGGCAAGGACCCGCACCAGGGCGTGAACCCGGACGAGGTCGTCGCCGTCGGCGCCGCGATCCAGGCCGGCGTCCTGGCCGGCGACGTCAAGGACGTCCTGCTGCTCGACGTGACCCCCCTGACCCTCGGCATCGAGACCAAGGGCGGCGTCATGACCAAGCTGATCGAGCGCAACACGACCATCCCCTCCCGCAAGTCGGAGATCTTCTCAACGGCCGAGGACAACCAGCCGTCGGTGGAGATCCACGTCCTGCAGGGCGAGCGCGAGATGGCGTCCGGCAACAAGTCGCTGGGCAAGTTCCAGCTGACCGGGATCCCGCCGGCTCCCCGCGGGATGCCGCAGATCGAGGTCGCGTTCGACATCGACGCGAACGGCATCCTGAACGTTTCCGCCAAGGACCTCGGCACCGGCAAGGAGCAGAAGATCGAGATCAAGAGCGGCTCCGGACTGGAGGAGTCCGAGGTCGAGCAGATGATCAAGGACGCCGAGGCCCATGCCGACGAGGACCGTGCACGTCGCGAGCTGGCGGAGGCCCGGAACGTCGGTGAGAACGCCGCGTACTCGGCCGAGAAGCAGCTCGGCGAGCTCGGCGACCAGGTCGACGAAGGCGCGAAGGCTGAAATCGAGGGTCAGATCAAGGAGCTCCGCGAGTCGCTCGACTCCGACGACGCCGAGCAGATCAAGGCCAAGACCGACGCGCTCCAGGCGGCCTTCCACAAGGTCTCCGAGCAGATCTACCAGTCCGCGTCCGAGCAGCAGGCCGCCGCCGGCGACGGCGCCGGGGCGAACGGCGCCGCTGCCGAGGAGGAGGTCGTGGACGCCGAGGTCGTGGACGACGAGCGGTCGTGAATGGAGAAGCACGCAGACATCGGCCAGAGCCAGAGCCGGCGGAGGAAGCCAGGGCGGTCGAGGAGGACCTCGACTCGCTCGTCGAGGACCTCAGGCGCGAGCGCGACGAGTACCTCGAGCTCGCGCAGCGGGCGCGGGCCGACTTCGAGAACTACCGAAAGCGAGCGACACGCGAGGGACAGGACGCGCTGCTGCGTGGCAAGACGGAGGTGGGCCGCGCGGTACTGCCGGCCCTGGACAACCTCGAGCGGGCTCTCGAAGCCGACGGCGACGGCTTGGCCGAGGGTGTCGCTCTGGTTCACAAGGAGCTTGCGTCGGGCCTCGCATCGGCCGGCATCGAGCCGATCGACCCGGCGGGCGAGGCATTCGACCCCAACCTGCACGAGGCGCTCTCCTCCCGCCCGCCCGAGGACGGTGAGGGCTCGGGCATGGTCGTCGAGACCGTGCAGCGCGGCTACCGCCTCGGCGAAACGCTGATCCGTCCCGCGCGGGTCGTCGTGACGAGCTAGGGGGCCCGGCGATGGCGCGTGACCTCTACGAAGTCCTCGGGGTCGACCGCAAGGCCTCCGACGACGAGATCAAGAAGGCATACCGCACGCTCGCGCGGGAGAACCACCCCGACCGCAACCCCGGGGACGAGGCCGCCGAGGAGCGGTTCAAGGAGATCCAGGGCGCCTACGACACGCTCTCGGACCCGGAGAAGCGCAAGACATATGACGCGGGCGGCGGCTTCGACCCGCGCAACATGGCGGGCGGCTTCGCATCGGACATCGGCGACATCTTCACGACGTTCTTCAACCGCGGCGGGCGCGGGGGCGGGCCCCAGGCCGTGCAGGGCCGCGACCTGCGCGCCGAGGTCTCGCTGACCTTCGACCAGGCGATGCACGGCGCCGAGGTGGCGGTGACCGTCCCGAAGCAGGCGACCTGCGCAACCTGCGGCGGTGACGGCGCGAAGCCCGGGACCCATCCGGTCGTCTGCCCGCGGTGCGAGGGGCGCGGCGTGGACTCGCAGAGCCAGGGCTTCTTCTCGATCAGCCAGCCGTGCCCGCAGTGCGGAGGACGCGGCCAGGTGATCGAGGACCCGTGCCCGACGTGCCAGGGCTCGGGCCTGACCGTGCAGAGCAAGCGCTACCGGGTGAACGTGCCCGCCGGGGTCCACGACGGCAGCCGAATCCGCGTCGCGGGCAAGGGAGAGGACGGACCCCTCGGCGGCCCGCCGGGCGACCTGTACGTCGTCGTCGGGGTCACACCGTCCCCGGTCTTCGCGCAGCGTCCCGACGGCCACCTGGAGGTCCGCGTGCCGATCACGATCCCGGAGGCCGTGAACGGAGCCACCGTCGAGGTCCCGACGCTGGACGGCACCAAGCGAATCCGCGTACCCGCGGGCACCGAACACGGCACGGTCCAGCGCCTGCGCGGCGAGGGGCCGCCCGAGCCCGACGGCCGTGGCCGGCGCGACATCCACTACCGGCTCGAGATCGAGGTGCCCAAGGACCTCTCCCCAGAGGGGAAGCGCGCTGTCGACGACCTCGCGAGCGCGCTGAACGGCCACGATCCGCGCGCGCGGATCCTGCAGAGCGTGAAGGCGACCGCCCCGAGCGAGAACATTGACCAATGAGCTCCGGTCCGACACCCAGGCGCTCGAAGACCTCGATCCGGGTCTCCTCCAGCCGCGGCGTCTTCATGATCTCGGTCGCCGCCGAGCTGGCCGAGATGCACCCGCAGACGCTCCGCATGTACGAGGCGCGCGGCCTGATCACGCCGAAACGCTCGCCCAAGAACACGCGCCTCTACTCGCAGGACGACGTCGACCGGCTTCGCCGGATCCAGCGCATGACCGCCGAGGAGGGACTGAACCTCGCGGGAGTCGAGACCGTGCTAAACATGGAGGCGGAGCTCGAGCGCGCCCGCAGGGAGCTCGCGAAGATGCGCGAGCGCACGGCCGAGCTGGAGCGCCAGATGCTCGACGAGATCGAGCGGATCAAGCGCTCGATGCGAGCCGAGATCGTTCCCTACGGCGCGTACGAGCCCGACAAGGTGAAGATCCCGATCAGGCGCCGCGCCGCCGACCCGGGCAGCTCCGAGGAGTAGCTGGAACAGCCCGATCATCTTGACGGGGACAGCGCGTCGTACGATGCACGTGATGTCCTCCTCAGCGCTGCGCGCTTTCACATGCTCGCTCTGCCAAGCCGTCTACAGGGAGCTCCCGTTCGCGGCCGTCTGCGATCGCTGCTCCAAGCCCCTCAACGCTTTCTATGAGTACGAATCCGTTCGGGTTGCACTCCAAGAGCGCCCGCTCTCGAAGCGCCCGCGCAACATCTGGCGGCTCGGCGAGCTGCTGCCCGTCGTGCCGGGCGACCGGATCGGGACGGCCACCGGGTTCTCGCCGCTGATCCGCGCTCAGCGCCTCGGGAGGCGCCTCGGGCTCGACGACCTGTGGATCAAGAACGACACGGTCCTGGCCCCGTCGCTCTCCTACAAGGACCGCGTCGTCTCCGTCGCGCTCCAGCGGGCGCTCGAAGCCGGCACAACGCGCATCGGCTGCGTCTCGACGGGGAACGTCGGGAACTCGGTCGCTGCGATCGCATCGAGCGTCGGGATCGACGCCACGATCTTCTATCCGCGCCAGGTGGACCCGGCGAAGCTGATCAGCACCTCCGGCTACGGCCAGCGGATCATCCGCCTCGAGGGAACCTACGACGAGGTCAACGCGGTCTGCCGACGGCTCGCGATCGAGACCGAGATCCCGTTCGTGAACATCAACCTCCGGCCGTACTACGCGGAGGGCGCTAAGACCCTCCCCTACGAGATCACCGAGCAGCTCGACTGGCGCCCGCCCGACCACTGTGTGGTTCCGGTCGCCGGCACCACGCTCATCCGCAAGGTGATCAAGGGGTTCTGGGAGCTGCAGCAGGTCCGGCTGACCGAAGACAACCCGACCCGGGTCCACGCCGCCCAGGCGGAGGGATGCGCGCCCGTGGCGCGCGCGGTCGTCTCCGGAGCGGAGGAGATCGAACCCTCGAGCCGGACCGATGTGCGGACTCGATCGCGATCGGCGCGCCCAGCGAAGGAGGCATCGCTGCGCACGAGGGCTGGTCGGTCGGCGGGACGGGCGCGGCCGTTTCCGACGACGAGATCATGCGCGGGATGGCTCTCCTTGCCGAGACCGAGGGGATCTTGGCGGAGCCGGCGGGGGGCACCGTCATCGCAGCGGTCGCCCAGCTCCGCGACAACGGCGTGATCGCGCGATCGGACCGCGTCGTCGCCGCCGTCACCGGCAACGCGCTGAAGACGCTCGACGCCGTCGCCGCGATGCCGGGTGCCGGCGAGAGTGAGGCGCTTCCGCTCTCGGCTGCCGACGCCGTCTTCCACGAGTGGATCGGCCAGGAAGCGCCCCGCCGGCGGGCGGCCCGCTAGCTGATCAGGAGCGGCGCCGGCGCCGGCCGCGTCGCGCCCTGCGCAGCAGCCGCAACGATTTCCGGCGAATCCGTCTGAGCCCCCGCCGCGCGCGGTTCCACCTCTGCCGTCGCCGCCTGCGTGCCTCCAGGGCCGCGGCTCGTCCGGGTCCCTCCCGGATCATTTGCCGGAGCGCGGCCGCCAGCTCGAGGTCTCCCGCCGCTTCGGCCGCGGCGGCGTTCTCGCCCGCGCGCTCGAGGAGAAAGCTCTCGCCGATCGGCATACGGGCCAGCTTGTCGAGGGGAACCTCGTCAGGCATGGTCGAACAGCGCTCGAGCGCTCCCACGATGCGAAGTCCAACCATGGTGCGTAGGCATTTCTCGCACTCACCGCAGTTCAGCCGGCCGGTGTCCTTCTTGAAGCACACGCGAAGGTTGTCGAGGGCGACCTGAGAGTCCTTGACCACGGCGATCTTCTCTGCCCGGGTGACGGCACCGTCGTGGCTGAGCTCCACGAGCTCGGAGCTCCAGAGCGGGTCGAGCTCGGGGTGCGAGCCCCAGGGGTGGAGGCGGATCGCGGGCGCGCTCGCTGGGACGAGAACCCGCTCGAACCGGTTCGAAACCACATGGGCGACGCTGGCCAGCAGGGCGCCGTGGTACTGGTCTCCCCAGCGGCAGTAGAGCTTGGCGACTTTCTTTACGTCGGTCTCCACCTCGACCAGAGGCAGCCCGAGGCCGGCGGCGGCCTTGCGGACGAGCGGGGCGACCCGCCCGAGCGTTTCGGCGTCGTCGAGCTGCGCGTCGAAGCCATGGATGAAGATGAGGGCGTCGAGTCGTTCGAGGTTGGTGAGCACGCTGTAGAAACTGTCGAGCCCGCCGCTGAAGAAGCAGGCGGTCCCGCGATTCCCCGTGCCCACCTGGGCCTGCGCACCTCGGGGCTCGATCGCCACCCTTCGCAGCTCGGGATACCAGCCGTTCAGCATTCGCTCGACGCCTTCCAGCCCCGCGAGCAACCGCGGCGACACCTGCCCGTCCACGCTGATGTCCATCCCGGCGCGCATCGCGATCGGGGTCGCCGCCGCGAGGAACGGGTCGTAGCCCTCGGCGGGCTCGCCGCCGACGACGCGATGGGAGAGCACGTAAGTCTTCGGGCCGATCGCGAGGGTCGCCCGCAACCGCTCGCCCTCCCGCTCCAGCGAGTGCAGGCGGGCGCCGGTCTGAGTACCGTTTCCGCGCCCTGAGCCGGACGCGCGCCGTTGCGTCGATCCGGGCACGACCCAGAATTCTGACAGCCGGCCGGCCGCGGTCCGGTGGGCCGTGGCGCCGTGTCACTCCCCGAGGAGACGGGCCGCGACGCCTTCCACGGTCTCGACTCCGTACTCGTGGGAGGGCTGTTGGTCCGTGAGGATCGCCATCGAGAGCTGACGCGGCCCGCCGCGCTCGCGGAGCTCCGCCGCCTGGTGTACGAGCGCCTTGTCCGGTAGCCACCCGCCCTTGAAGCGGGCGGCCCACTCCTCGCCCGCAGCGACCGGGATCCCCCAGCTCTGGCTCGGGATCACGGAAGCGAGGAGGCTCTGCGCGTAATCGACGTGAGCGCGCGGGAACATCTCGTCGAGCTCGGAGAAGAACCGGGCCATGTCGCCGGCGGTGATCTGCGCGTTCCCCCAGTACCCGGCGATGGTGAAGCCGGTCATCCCGGCCCGCTCGGCGACCGCGTGCATCCCCTCATCGCCGACCCGTGCGTATACGGCGTCGGCGGCCTCGTTGTCGGAGTACCTGATCATCGAGCTCAGGAGGGAGTCCGTCCCCTCGTCGATCGGCGAGCCCTCCTCGGCGAGCCGGCGCAGCTCCGCCGCGAGGACCATCGCCTTGACGACGCTAGCCGCCGAATACTGCCGGTCCATCTCGTGGCCCCGCAACCGGCCCCGCGTGTCGACCACGGCAAACGAGACGAGCCCGCCGCGCTCGCCGGCGTACTTCCAGGCGTCTTCGATCCACTCGCCCGTGGGGAGTGCCCGGGGCTTCGGCTCCTGCTTCGGCTTCTCGCGCCGTCCGTCATCCGGGTCCGGCTCGGGCTCCGCGAACGGCTGCGCCTCGGCGTGGCCGGAGGCCGGGGGGTCGGAGGGGGACAGCGGATCCCCGAGCGCGGCGACCGTGACGCCGGCGCCCAGGGCGGCGACCAGGATGAGCGCGAACGCGTACCTCATGGCCGCGATTCTCCCGGCCGCGGACGCCGGGCGCAGCGCGAGCGGGATCTAGACTGCGAGCGGATGGAGACGGAGCGGCTCGGCGGGCCCTTGAACACCGCGCTGGCGGTTGCCCTCGCCTCGGGGCGACTCCTGATCGGGGGCGCGATCTGGGGGGCGCCGAACCCGGCGCTGCGAGCGCTCGGCTTCGACCCGGACGAGCCCCAGGCCCGCACGCTGGGCCGGCTCACCGCCACGCGCGACCTCGCCACCGGCGCCCTGGCGCTCGCCGCGCTGGGCGAGGCGGGGGCGACCCGGCGCATCGCGCTGCTCAACGCCGCGATCGACGCGGGAGATGCCGTGGCGTTCGTCGTCGCCCGGCGGGGCATGGCGCCTGCGCACGGAGCCGCGCTGGGTGCGCCGGCCGCGCTGCTCGCGACCGCGGCGGGCGTGTTCCTCGCCGCCCGCCTACCCGCTAGATCTTAGTTGTAATGACTTAGATTTACTGCTAGCCTCTCACCAACATGCAACCGGACCGATTCACGATCAAGAGCCAGGAGGCCGTCGCCGCGGCGCAGCAGTCCGCGGGCGCCTCGGGCAACCCGGAAACGACCCCCGCGCACCTCCTGCTTGCCCTGCTCGGCCAGCCCGACAGCTTTCCCGTCCCGGTCCTGCAGCGAATCGGCGTGGATCTCGACCAGCTGCGCGAGCGCGTCCAGAACCTGATCACCGAGCTGCCCGTGGTCAGCGGGGCGGAGGCCGCGGAGCCGCGGCCGTCGCGCGCCCTGATCACCACCCTCCAGGCCGCCGAGCGCGAGGCCGCGGCCCAGGGTCGCCAGACGATCTCGACCGAGCACCTGCTCCTCGCCCTGACCCGGGACGAGGCGGGGCTCGCCGACCTGTTGCCCGACCGCGGCTCCATTGAGAAGGCGATCACCGAGGTGGTGGGTACGAACGTGGCGGACTCGCCGAACCCGGAGGACACCGCCCAGGCGCTCGAGAAGTTCGGACGCGACCTCACCGCCGAGGCCGAGAGCGACAAGCTCGACCCGGTCATCGGCCGCGACGAGGAGATCCGCCGCGTGATCCAGGTCCTCTCCCGCCGCACCAAGAACAACCCGGTGCTGATCGGCGACCCCGGCGTCGGCAAGACCGCGATCGTCGAGGGCCTCGCCCAGCGCATCGTCGCCGGCGACGTCCCGGAGTCGCTGCGCGACCGGCGCGTCATCGCGCTCGACATCGGCTCGCTGCTCGCGGGCTCCAAGTACCGCGGGGAGTTCGAGGAGCGGCTCAAGGCCGTGCTCGCCGAGGTCCAGGCGGGCGAGGGCCGAATCGTCCTCTTCATCGACGAGCTGCACACGATCGTGGGCGCGGGCGCCGCCGAGGGCGCCGTCGACGCCGCGAACCTCCTCAAGCCGATGCTGGCGCGCGGCGAGCTGCGCGCCGTCGGCGCCACCACCCTCGACGAGTACCGCAAGCACATCGAGCCCGACGCCGCCCTCGAGCGCCGGTTCCAGCCGATCATGGTCGGCGAGCCCGACATCGGCGACACGATCGCGATCCTCCGCGGCCTCAAGGGCCGCTACGAGGAGCACCACGGCGTGCGGATCACCGATCCGGCGATCGTCGCCGCCGCCACGCTCTCCGAGCGCTACATCGCGGACCGCTTCCTGCCCGACAAGGCGATCGATCTCGTCGACGAGGCGGCGTCGCGCCTGAAGATGGAGATCGAGTCCGTCCCCACCGAGATCGACGAGGTCGACCGCCGCATCCAGCAGCTGGAGATCGAGCAGCAGGCGCTGCAGAAGGAGAAGGACCGGGCCTCCAAGGACCGGCTCGCCGCGATCGAGGCCGAGCTGGCGGAGCTGGCCGAGACCGGGGGCGAGATGAAGGCCCGCTGGCAGAACGAGAAGAACGCGATCGAGGCCATCAAGGAGGCCAAGACGCAGCTCGAGGAGGCCGAGCGAAGCTATGACCGCGCCCAGCGCGAGGCCGACCTCGCCGAGGCCGGAAAGATCAAGTACGGCGAGATTCCCGAGCTCGAGAAGACGCTGGCGGAGCAGGAGTCCAGGCTCGCCGAGCTGCACGCAGGCGGCGCATCCCTACTGGTCGACGAGGTGACCGACCAGGACGTCGCCGAGGTCGTCGCGAAGTGGACCGGCATTCCCGTCTCGCGCCTCATGGAGGGCGAGGTCGAGAAGCTCGTGCACATGGAGGAGCGCCTCCACGAGCGCGTGATCGGGCAGGACGAGGCCGTCGAGGCGGTCTCCAACGCCCTGCGCCGCTCGCGCGCCGGCCTGTCCGACCCGGATCGGCCGATCGGCACCTTCCTGTTCCTGGGCCCGACCGGCGTCGGCAAGACCGAGCTGGCGAAGGCGCTGGCCGAGTTCATGTTCGACTCCGAGCAGGCGATCGTCCGCATCGACATGTCCGAGTACATGGAGAAGCACGCGGTCGCGCGGCTGATCGGCGCGCCGCCGGGCTACGTCGGCTACGACGAGGGCGGCCAGCTGACCGAGGCCGTGCGCCGCCGGCCCTACGCGGTGATCCTGCTCGACGAGATCGAGAAGGCGCATCCCGACGCGTTCAACGTCCTGCTCCAGATCATGGACGACGGGCGCCTCACGGACGGCAAGGGCCGCACCGTCGACTTCTCGAACGCGATCCTGATCATGACCTCGAACGTCGGCTCCCAGGAGATCGCCGCGGAGGCGATCGACGAGCGGATCCGCGAGCGGATCGAGTCGATCCTCACCGCGACGTTCAAGCCGGAGTTCCTGAACCGCTTGGACGAGACCGTGATCTTCCACCGCCTCTCGCGAGAGGACATCGGCCGGATCGTCGAGCTCCAGGTCGACCACCTGGCGAGCCGCGTGGCCGAGCGCGGCGTCGAGATCGAGCTGACCGACGATGCCCGCACCCTGCTGGGCAACCTGGGCTATGACCCGACGTACGGCGCCCGGCCGCTGAAGCGCGTCATCCAGAAGCAGCTGATCGACAAGCTGGCGCTGAAGCTGCTGGAGGGCGAGCTCGGCGAGGGGCAGCGGGTCCGGGTGGACGCAGAGGACGGCGAGTTGGTGTTCAGGCCGGTGCCGCAAGCCGTGCCGAGCGTCGCCTGACGCGGCACCCGGTCGCGGTTTCGCAGTACCCGGGCTAGACCCTCTGCACCGGCAGCGGCAGGCGCCGCGTGAGCTCGGCGAGAGCCTCCTCCGGCGCGTCGTCGCCGGGGACCAGCACCAGCTCGCGCGCTGGGTAGCTCCGCAGCTCGTCCTCGACAGCCTGCACGGGGTCTGGGTCGCCGACCTGGCCCGTGGCCTCGATGCCAGCCGCCGCGAGCGTCCCCACCGACAGGGCCAGGCGCCGCTGGGCGTCGAACCGGGCCTCCCCGAGATCCGAGAGCCACTCGGCCAGGGGCTGGTTGGTCGCCGGGGCCAGCACCAGGACGTCGGGGACGGGGTCAGCGTCGGGCGTCGCCGCCACGGCGCCGGCGCGGGCGATCTCGGCGATCCGCTCCGCCTGACGCGGCTGCTCGACGGCGTCGAGCGCCAGTACCAGAAGCGCGTAGCCGCGTGACTCGGCCGCGACCTCGATCGGCCTGTCGAACTTTGCCCGGGCCGCGAACACCAGCAGCGCCGTTGCCTCGAGCGCGCCGATCGCGAGCCCCAGCGGCGGGCCACCCAGCGCGAACCCGCCGATCGGGGGTGCGATCAGGGCAAGGACAAGGAACGGCAGCAGCCAGGGGCGGATCTCCAGGGGCTCTTTTCCGCGCATAGCCACAGCCTTACCACCGCCTCTACCCAGTGCCCCTACCCCTACGGATGACGATCCGCTCCGCAACCTCGCTGCGGGCGTGCCGGGGGCTGAAACAGGTCGCCCGCACGAGCGCCCGGTCGGAGCGTGCGCGCAGACGGACATGGAGCGTGCCCTCGGCGAGCAGGCCCCGCCGCCCCGCGCGGCCCAGTGCGCGCTCCGGGGCGTCGGCGTCGTGGACCGTCACGTAGATCAGCCGGCCGCGCCCGATCGGCCCGCCCGGCAGGCGGTAGCGGACGACCGTCACGTCCCCCTCGAGTGCGGCGTCGAAGTCCGGCGCCGGCGGCCGCGGGCCGAGCGCCAGCACCGCGAGGAGCGCGCGGAGGCTCCGGCCGGCCGACGCCCGCCGCCAGTACGCGTGGAACGCGTCCGGGTCGGACCAGCGCTGTCGCCCCTGGCGGCCGGGACTCTCCGGGCTTGCACCTCCCAGCCGCCCGCCGAGGACCCCCGCGGAGTTGCCCCAGCGGCCGGGCCAGTCCACCCAAGGGCCGAACTCCTCCACGGCCGGCAGCACCTCGTCGCCGTCGCCGCGCGGGTGGTCGACCCCGCCGAGGTACGGGAAGGTGCCGCCCTCCGGATACGAAGCGTTCGAGAGCGGCGCGACGTAGACCACGGGATGGCCCCCGTCCGGCCCGGGGTGCCGCTCGCTCTCGTCCCAGTCGAGCCCCTGGCCGAAGGTGTGCTGGGCGAATGTGACCGCCCGCGGCTCCAGGTCCGAGCCAAGCCCGACCTGGACCATCTCCCAATCGCCCTCATGTCGGGCGAATCCCAGCAGCGCGTGCGGGTTGTAGTAGTAGAAGAACCAGTACTGGAGCCAGGTCAGCTCCCCACCACGAACGACGCGGCCGTAGGCCCGGTCGAGGTACGCGGCGTCCGCCTGGAAGGCCTGCGTCGCGGTCAGGTGGTCGGGGCGGAAGTCGAGGCGGTCGCCGCGCTGCGCCGCGGCGCCGTCCGGATAGCCGGAAAGCGTGCTGAGCTCGAGCTCAGGCTCGCCGCCCCGAACGGCCACGGTGCGACCGTCGTTGCCGCGCAGCCGGTTCCCGATCCAGTCCGTGGCCGCGCTCGCCGCGAGGGCGCGATACGCGGCCTGGCTGTCGTAGCGCAGCAGCGGGACGTGGCGTTCGAGCAGCTCCCGGTCGGCGGCCTCCACGCCGCGAAGCCTAGGTCGCGGCCCGCCGGACGATCAGATGGCCCCGCTCCACCACGCGCTCGAGGTCGGGATGCGCCGCGAGGAACTCGTCGCAGGCGCGACGCGCCCCCTCCCAGTCGAAGTAGTCGTCGGCGATCACGTAGCCGCCCGGCGAGAGCAGCGGGTGGAGCCGCTCGAGGCAGAGCATCACGGGCTCGTACCAGTCGCAGTCGATGTGGACCAGGGCGACCGGCTCGGAGAGGTGCAGGGTGTCCTCGAACAGCCCGCGGTGAAGGCTCCGGGCGCCGCCGTCGATCGGCAGGCCCCGGGCCGCGAACGCCGCGGCCACCTGCTCGTAGAGGTCGTCGCGGTAGCCGTAGTACTCGTCGCCTCCGATTCCGCGCGACTCGCCCGAGGAGATCACCCGGTAGCGCTCATGCACCTCCGGCGGGTCGTTCGGGCCCGGCGGCGGGATCATCCCGAACACGTCGTAGCCGTGAAACCGGCGGTCTCCGGCGTGCGAGGCGATGACGATCCCGGAGCCGCCCAGGGCCATCCCTGTCTCCACCAGGCAGCCGGGAACGCCGTCGCGATCGAGGTCGGCGATGCAGCGCTCGATTCGGAGGAGCTTTCGCGGCGCCAGATAGGTGAGGTTCTGCTCCAGCACCTCGCGCGCGACCGGGGAGAGCTTGGCGAGCGCCTTCTCCCTGCCGCTTGTGCTGTTTTCGGGAGCCATCGGGCCGGGCAACTGTAGACGCGTGATGCGGGTTAGCGATGTACACTGGGAACCCGCATCCCGCCTCTAATAGGCTGGCCGGGCGGAGCCGCGCCCTACGGAAGGAGAGAGATGCCGACCTACGTGATGCTTACGAACCTGACCTCGGACGGGGTGAGAACGCTGAAGTCCAACCCCGGACGGGTCCAGGAGGTCAACAAGGAGGTCGAGGCCCTCGGTGCCAAGGTCCTGAACCAGTGGGCGACGCTCGGCCGGTTCGACTTCATCACCATCGTCGAGGCTCCCGACCCCGAGACGATGGCGAAGGTGTCGGTGGAACTCGGCTCGCGCGGGACGATGACCAGCGAGACCCTGGTCGCGGTCCCCACGGACGAGCTCGTCAAGACGATCTAGGGCCGCACGGCACCGAGGGGCAGAAGGAAGAGGCTCTTGAGGATCCTGGTTGTCGGCGCCGGCGGGCGCGAGCACGCGATCGTGCGCGCGCTCGGCCGCTCTGATGGGCGGCACGAGCTGCTCTGCGCGCCCGGCAACGCCGGCATCGCCGCCGACGCGCGCTGCCTCGAGGTCGGCGCCGAGGACGTCGCCGGAATCGTCGACGCCGCCCGCGCGGAGGGCGCGGACCTGGTGGTCGTCGGACCGGAGGCTCCCCTCGTGATGGGTCTGGTCGACGAGCTGGCGGACGCGGGCGTGGCCGCCTTCGGGCCCCGGCGCGAGGCGGCGCGGCTGGAGGGGTCGAAGGTCCACGCCAAGGAGCTGATGGCAGCCGCGGGCGTGCCGACAGCCGGCCACGCGGTGCTGGGCGGGCGCGACGAGGCGCTCGAGGAGCTGGCGCACACGTCGTACCCGACCGTGCTCAAGGCGGACGGCCTGGCGGCAGGCAAGGGCGTGATCATCTGCGCGACCGAGACCGACGCGCGCGAAGCCGTCGACGTGTTCTTCACGGAGCGGCGCTTCGGTCAGACCGAGGTCGTTCTCGAGGAGCACCTGGAGGGCGAGGAGCTCTCGCTGTTGGCGCTCTGCGACGGCTCGAACGTGCTGCCGCTCGCGCCGGCGCAGGACTACAAGCGGATCTTCGACGGCGACGAGGGGCCGAACACCGGCGGGATGGGGAGCTACTCGCCGGTCCCTGGCGTGGACCGCGACCGCGTCGAGGAGATCGCCGACCTCGTCCACCGCCCGATCGTGGGGTTGATGGCCGAGCGCGGGACGCCGTTCCACGGGGTCCTCTACGCGGGCCTGATGATGACCACGGACGGGCCCAAGGTGCTCGAGTTCAACGTGCGCTTCGGCGATCCCGAGACGCAGGCCGTCTTGCCGCGGCTGCGCACCGACCTCGCCGATCTCTTCATGGCAAGCCGCGAGCCCGGCGGCCTCGCCGGCACCGACGCGCGCTTCGCCGAGGATTGGGCGGTGACGGTGGTCCTCGCGTCCGCGGGCTATCCGGCGTCGTCGTCCAAGGGTGACGTGATCTCTGGCCTCGACGAGGCCGCCGCGCTCGACGGGGTCGAGGTGACGCATGCCGGCACCGCGCTCGACGCCGACGGCCGGGTCGTGACCGCCGGCGGACGCGTCCTCGGCGTGACCGGCTTCGGCCGGGACGCCGAGTCGGCGCGCGACCGCGCCTACGAGGCGGCGCGGCTCATCAACTTCGACGGAAAGCAGATGCGCGAGGACATCGCGCGGCGCGCGGTCGAGCGCGTCGCGGGATAGCGCGCCTACGGAAAGGAAAGCCAGGAGATGGAGACTGCGGATCCCGGCCGGCGCGAGCCGGACACGGCAACGGGAACGAAGACGCCGGCCGTGCCCCCGGAGCCGATGCCCGAGGTCGAGGCCGCGTTCGAGGAGATCGAGGTCGACGCGCCACGCGTCGGGATCATCATGGGCTCGAAGAACGACAAGCCCAAGATGCATCCCGCCGGCCAGGCGCTGCAGGACGCCGGGATCCGCTACGAGGTCCGGGTGATGAGCGCCCACCGCGACCCGGAGAAGGTGCGGGAGTACTGTCACGCCGCGCGGATGCGCGGGCTCAGGGTGATCATCGCGGGCGCGGGCATGTCCGCGGCCCTGCCTGGCGTCGCCGCGGCGCACACCGACCTTCCGGTGCTCGGCGTGCCGATACTCGGCAAGACCCTGGGCGGCCTCGACGCGCTGCTCTCCGCGGTCCAGATGCCCCCGGGCGTGCCTGTGGGCTGCGTGGCGATCGACGGGTCGAAGAACGCCGGGTTGCTCGCTGCCAGAATCATCAACGCTTGATCCCGCGCTACACCCGTGAGGAAATAGGGGCGGTCTGGACGGACCGCCGCAAGATGGACGGCTGGCTGGCCGTGGAGCTCGCCGCGACCGACGCCTGGGCGGCCGAGGGCGTGGTGCCCGCCGAGGCCGCGGCGGCTTGCAGGGAGCGAGCCGCGTTCGAAGTCGAGGCGGTTGCCGAGCGCGAGCGCACGACCAACCACGACGTCGCGGCCTTCATCGACGTCGTGGCGGCTCGGTTGGGGAGGAGGGGCGCTGGATCCACTACGGCCTGACGTCCTCCGACGTCCTCGACACCGCGCTGGCCCTGCAAATCCGCGACGCAGGCAAGATCCTGGTGGCCGGGGCCAGGGCCTATCGCGACGCGTTGCGCGACCGGGCGCTGGAGCACGCTGAGACCCTCTGCGTGGGCCGGACCCACGGCGTGCACGCCGAGCCCACGACCTTCGGCCTGCGTCTCGCGGGGTTCGCCTTCGAGGCCGACCGCAACCTGTCCCGCCTGGACCGAGCGCCTCGCACAGGCCGCGGTGGGCGCCGTGTCGGGCGCCGTCGGCACCTACGCGTCGGTGCCACCCGCGGTCGAGCGGCGCATCTGCGAGACGCTCGGGATCCGCGCCGAGGACGTGTCCACCCAGGTCGTGCCACGCGACCGCCACGCGGAGCTGCTCTCGGCCATCGCACTCGCCGGGGCGGGGCTGGAGCGCTTCGCGACCGAGGTCCGCAACCTACAGCGAACCGAGGTCCGCGAGGTCGAGGAGCCCTTTCGGGCCGGACAGAAGGGCTCGTCGGCGATGCCGCACAAGCGAAACCCGATCACCTGCGAGCGGATCACCGGCCTGGCGCGGGTCCTGCGCGGGTACGCCCAGGTGGGCCTCGAGAACGTCGCGCTCTGGCACGAGCGGGACATCTCGCACTCGGGCGCCGAGCGCGTCGTCCTGCCCGACGCGACGATCGCGCTCGACTACATCCAGCACCTCGGAGCCCGGGTCGCCCGCGACATGACCGTCCACGCCGACCGCATGCGCCGCAACCTCGACCTCACCTCTGGCGCGATCTTCAGCCAGCGCGCCCTCACCGCGCTGGTCGAGTCCGGGATGAGCCGCGACGACGCCTACCGGCTGGTCCAGGAGGCGGCGCAGACCGCATGGGACGAGGAGATCCCGTTCGCCGAGCTGCTGGCGAAGAGCGCCCCCGACCTGGAGATCGCAAGCGCGCTGGACCCGAGCGCCTATCTCGAGCACGTGCCCGAGGTCATGGCGCGTCTGCAGGCGTTCGACGGGTGACCCCCGCCCAGGCGACCACCGAGGAGCTCCGGGGGGAGCTCGAGGCGACGCTGAGCGGCCTGATCGAGCCCGGCACCGAGATCGCGTACGTGAACCTCCCGAACATCGGCAACCTGGGCGACAACGCGATCTACGCCGGCGCCCGGCGGTCGCTCGACCGGATCGGGGCCAAGGTCGTCCTGGCGCTGGAGCCGCGTGCATACAGCCGGGCCGTGCTGCGTCGGGCGATCGGCGAGCGCGGGACGATCGTGATCCACGGCGGGGCCAACTTCGGCGACCTGTATCGCAAGCAGCCCCAGCAGACCACTCGCCGCCGGCTCCTTCGCCACTTTCCGGATGCTCGGATCATCCAACTCCCGCAGACGATCTACTTCCGCGATCCCGAAAGCTCGCCGCGCTTCATCCGCCTGTGCCGCGAGCACCGGGACTTCACGATCCTTGCCCGCGACGGCGTCAGCGTCGAGCGCGCGGCCGGGCTCGGGTTCGAGACGACCCTGGCGCCGGATCTGGCGTTCGGCCTCGGCGCGCTGGACCGCCCCGCGGCCGCCTCGACGTCCTCGACCTGGATCGTACGTGAGGACGTCGAACGAACGTCGGAGCCGGGCTCGATCGAGCCGTCGGCCCGCGACTGGCCCACCTGGAGGGAACAGCGCTCCGGGGCGGCCGGGACCCGATTGCGCATCGACCTGGCTTTGGTGCGCCGCCTGAATCGCGTTCGCGAGCAGGCCCCCGTGCGAGCGCGACTCCCGATCGCGCGGATGGCCGCGCGCCGCTACCAGCGTGTCGCGGACCGGCGTGTCGCGATCGCCGCCGACATGGTCGCCGAGGGCAGAGTGCTTGGTGACCGACCGCTTTCATGGGCACGTCCTCGCCTGCCTCATGGGAATTCCGAACGTGCTCCTCGACAACTCCTACGGCAAGAACCGAGGGCTGTTCGAGACCTGGACCCACCGCTACCCGATCGCGCGCTTCGCCGAGAGTCCCGACGAGGCGCGGGAGCTCGCGCGGTCTCTGGACCCGTCCTGAGAACATCCAACGCCCGATGAAGATCGTGATGACATTCGTCGTGCGCGACGAGGCCGATGTCCTCGAGGTGAACCTCCGCGTCCATCGAGCACTCGGTGTGGACGCCTTCGCCGTGCTCGACAACGGCTCGACCGACGGCACCGCCGAGATCCTGGCGCGCTGGCGGGAGGCGGGGCTTGCGCACGTGACCACGGACCCGGCCGCCGACACCGACGAGGTGTTCCGCCAGTGGCAGACGCGCCTGGCGAAGCTCGCCGCGAGCGAGCTGGGCGCGGACTGGGTGATCAACAACGACGGGGACGAGTTCTGGTGGCCCCTGACCGGCAACCTGAAGGAGGCGTTCGCGGCGGTCCCGCCGGAGTCCAACGGCATCCTCGCGCCCCGACTCGAGTTCGTGCCGAGGCCGGACGGGCCCGAGCCGTGGTGGGAGCGGATGACCTTGCGCGAGCGCCACACGCGCGTCCTGCCGAAAATGGCGCATCGCTCAACCTTCGACGTTCGGGTCGGCCCAGGCTCGCACCACGTGATCTCACCGACCCTGGGCGTGGGCGAGACGGCGGGGAAGCCGTCTCTGCGAGGGCTGCGCAACCGCCCGGAGCAGCCCGCGGTGATCGCTCCGGCCAGCGAGTTCTCGTGCGCGATCTTCCACCTCCCGCTGCGCTCCTTCGAGCAGTACCGCACCCGGCTTGGCATCGGGCTGCGGATCGCGCAGACCCGCGAATCGGAGCAGCTCGAGCGGCGCATCAACGAGGTGATCGGCGAGGACGCCGCAGCCGACCGCTGGCACGAGCTGGTCGGCGACCAGCAAGCGGTTGCGGAGGCGCTCGAGGCCGGCGAGCTGGTCGAGGACACGCGCCTGCGCGACATGCTGCGAACTATCGGCCCGCCCGGTGCGGACGGCTCCCTCGAGCCGCCGCCCTACTCGGCGGAGCCCCCCGCGGAGGGGCTCGACGCGGCGCGCGCCGAGCTCACGCGCGAGGCCCTGGCCGCCCTGACCCACAACCACGCCCAGACGCTCGGCGAGCGGGACAGCGCGACCGCATCACTCGCGGCGAAGCACGAGCGCCTGATGAACGCGCGCCGCAAACACCGGGAGAAGACCAAGGACCTGCGCCTGAAGCTCACGCGGGTCCGCAAGCAGGCACGGGCCGCGGAGCGTCGCGTCGAGCGGATCCGCGGCAGCCGCTGGTGGCGGTTGCGGCCCCGCTTGCCGAAGCGCCGGAAGCGCTAGAGCCGGCCCTCGAGCACGGCGAGGGTTCCGCCCGCCGGAGACAGCGTCACGTTCCTTCGGACCGCTCGCTCGGGGCGTTCGGATCCCGGCCGCAGCTCGCACGAGCGCAGGATCGTCTCCAGGGCGACCCGCATCTCGAACTGGGCGAAGGCGGCGCCGATGCAGCGCCGGGTGCCTCCGCCGAACGGGATCCATGAGTACGTCTCGGCCTCGCCCTCGAGGAACCGCTCCGGCCGGAACGCGTACGGCTCCGGATAGAGGTCGGGGCGGGTATGGGTCAGCGAGATCGCCGCCATGACGATCGTTCCGGCGTCCAGCTCGTAGCCGCCGAGCCCGGCCGGCTCGCGCAGCTCCCGGCCCGTGAACGGGACCACCGGACGCACGCGAAGCGACTCCTCGATGACCGCGTCCAGGTATTCGAACTCCCCGGCCCGGACCTCGTCGGTGAGGCGGGCGAACGCATCGGGATTCCGGAACAGGAGATCGAACGTCCACGCGAGCCCGGTCGCGGTCGTCTCGTGGCCCGCCAGCAGGAGCGTCATCAGCTGGTCGCGCAGCTCCGCGTCCTCCATCCGGGAGCCGTCGTCGAACCGGGCCTCGACGAGCATCGAGAGGATGTCGTCCCGCTCGCTCAGATCGGGATCGGCCCGGCGTTCCGTGATCTCCGCGGCCAGGAGCTCGTCGATCCGGGTGCTCAGGCCGTCGAGCCGCCGGTACATCGGCGTGCGGCGCAGGCCGGGGACGATGAACCCGACGGCGCGCGGTGATGCCGTGGCGCCGAGGATCTCCACGAGCGCGCCGCTCAGCTCGTCGCGGCGGCGCTCGTCGGTGATGCCGAAGACGGCCCGGAGGATCACCTCGAGGGTGATCGCCTGCATGCTCGGGTGGAGCCGGAAGGGGGTGCCCACGGGCCAGCTCGCCACGGAGCGCTCGGCGGCAGCCGAGATGACCTCCTCGTAGGCCCGCATGCGCTCGCCGTGGAACGGTGGCAGCATCAGCTTGCGCCGGCGCAGGTGCTCGGAGCCCTCCTGGAGGAGCAGCGAGCCGGGACCGAGCAGCGGGCCGAGGATGATGTTGCGCCCCGGCGCGATCGTGTTGACGCGATCGGCGGCGAAGAGCTTCTTCAGGGAAGCGGGGTCGGAGATGAAGACCAGCTCGCCCGGGCCGTGGACGCTGGCGTGGAACGTCTCGCCGAGCTCGGCGCGCCAATGCTCCATGAACGCGCCGGGGCGAACCAGGAACCGCAGTGTCTGAAGCGCCTTGGGCAGCGGGACTCGCGGCGGAGCCCCGTTTCGGCTCATCGGGTCCTGGCGAAGCGGTCGACAGCCGCCATCAGCTCGTCGACCTTCTCGTCGGCCTCGGAGCCGCCGCGCTCGATTGCGCCGCGCACGCAGTGGTCGGTGTGGTCTTCGAGGAGCCGCAGGCCGACGCCGTCGAGGGCCTTGGTGATCGCGCCGAGCTGGGTCAGCACGTCGATGCAATAGGCGTCGTCCTCGACCATGCCCCGGACCCCGCGCACCTGCCCCTCGATCCGGGACAGGCGCTTGAGAATCGCATCGCGGTCGCTGACGTAGCCGGGGTGGGTTTCGTTCATAGGACCACTATACCCGGTAGGGGTATTTTGGCGAGGTCGCCGAGGGACGGGACGGCCGCTTCCGTTGTTAGCATCGCGGTGATCTCGTGAGCGACGCAAGGCGCGAAACCAACTTTGCCTCCCCGGTAGGGGAAGGTTTGTGACCACCGCCCTCGCAGACCTCCAGCTCGTCGCCTCCGGCAAGGTCCGCGAGATGTACGCGATCGAGGACGACCTCCTGATGGTCGCCTCCGACCGGATCTCCGCCTACGACGTCGTGCTGCCCACGCCGATCCCGGACAAGGGCGCGGTGCTCACGCGGATGTCGGTCTTCTGGTTCGAGACGACGGGCCAGATCTGCCCGAACCACATGGTCTCGGACGACGTGCCCGGAGGAGGCCGCGGGGCGGGGGCTGCGGGTCAAGCGGCTCGACATGTACCCGGTGGAATGCGTCGTGCGCGGCTATCTGTCGGGCTCGGGCTGGCGGGAATACCGCGAGTCGGGATCGGTCTGCGGGATCGAGCTCCCTGAGGGCCTGACCGAGTCCGCGAAGCTCCCCGAGCCGATCTTCACGCCGGCGACCAAGGCCGAGGTCGGCGACCACGACGAGAACATCTCGTTCGAACGGGCCGTCGAGGTGATCGGCGACCGGGCGCTCATGGAAGCGCTCCGCGACACGTCGATCGCCCTCTACGAGCACGCGTCCGCCCACGCGGCCGAGCGCGGGATCATCATCGCCGACACCAAGTTCGAGTTCGGCGCCTCGCCGGGCGCCGAGGTCGTGCTGGCCGACGAGGTCCTGACCCCCGACTCGTCCCGCTTCTGGCCGGCCGACGACTACGAGGCCGGGCGCTCGCAGGCCTCGTTCGACAAGCAGTACGTGCGCGACTGGCTCGACGAGTTCGGCTGGGACCATTCGCCGCCGGGCCCCGAGCTCCCCGACGACGTCGTCGCCGCTACCCGGGGCAAGTACGTGGAGGCGTACGAGCGCATCACGGGACTGGACTTCTGAGCGTCTGGTGAAGGTCCGGGTGCTGATCCGGCCCGAAGGAAGGGATCCTCGACCCTCAGGGCAAGGCCGTGGAGCGGGCGCTCCCGGCGCTGGGCTTCAGCGGGATCGAGCACGTCCGCGTCGGCCGCATGGTCGAGCTCGAGGCGGAGAGCGCCGACCAGCTCCCGGACCTCTGCGAGAAGCTCCTGGCGAACCCGCTGATCGAGGATTACGAAATCGTCGAGGTCACCTGATGCGATTCGGGGTGCTGCAGTTCCCCGGGTCGTGCGACGAACGCGACGCGCTCGCGGCATGCGAGCGGGTCGGTGACGCGCGGCTCGTCTGGCACGAGGAGACGGATCTCGCGGACATCGACGCCGTGATCGTCCCCGGCGGGTTCTCCTACGGCGACTACCTGCGGGCGGGCGCAATCGCCCGGTTCGCTCCCGCCATGGAGTCCGTGGCCCGCTTCGCCGCGGACGGCGGCCCGGTGCTCGGGATCTGCAACGGCTTCCAGGTCCTGTGCGAGGGCGGCCTCCTCCCCGGCGCGCTGCTCCCGAACGAGGGGCTCCGCTTCCACTTCCGGCAGGTCGAGCTGGAGGTCGAAGGGGAATGCGCCTGGACGGCCGGCATCGAGGCCGGCGAGCGGCTCTCGATCCCCACCAAGCACATGACCGGCCGGTTCTTCGCGCCCGACGACGAGCTCGACCGGCTCGAGGGTGACGGGCAGGTGGTGCTCCGCTACGCCGCCGCCTCGAATCCGAACGGCTCGCGCGAAACATCGCCGGCATCGCAAACGAGGCCGGCAACGTGATGGGCCTCATGCCGCACCCGGAGCATGCGGTCGACCCGCTCACCGGCTCGACCGACGGCCTGCGCCTCTTCGCGGCGGTTGCCGGCCGCGTTACATCCGCCGCGTAGCGCTTGCCGCTACCTTGGTCGTATGTGCCGCAACATCAGAACCCTCCACAATTTCGAGCCATCCGCGACCAACGAGGAGATCAGCGACGCCGCGCTTCAGTACGTGCGGAAGATCAGCGGGTCGAGCAAGCCCTCGCAAGCCAATGCCGAGGCCTTCGACCGTGCCGTTGCCGAGGTCACCGAGGCCACTACGCGCCTGCTCGATTCGCTCGTGACGAACGCTCCGCCGAAGGACCGCGAGGTCGAGGCGGCGAAGCGCCGCGCGCGTGCCGAGCAGCGCTTCGCGACCGCCTGAGTACCGC
Organism: uncultured bacterium; assembly: GCA_963734015.1. Classification (GTDB taxonomy): domain Bacteria; phylum Actinomycetota; class Thermoleophilia; order Solirubrobacterales; family 70-9; genus JALZKA01. Next base: position 79,755 of record CAVTFG010000014.1, read on the forward strand.
ATAACCTGCGGTGCCCGTGACGCCCTCGGACACCGCACCCGCCAAGCACCGCGAGCTCGGGCTCACCGACCACGAGTTCGAGCTGATCTCAGACCAGCTCGGGCGTGAGCCGAATGACGTCGAGCTGGCGATGTTCTCGCTGCTCTGGTCGGAGCACTGCGCGTACAAGCATTCGCGCAAGCTGCTGCGCCGGTTGCCGACCGACGGCCCGCGCGTAGTGATGGGACCGGGCGAGAACGCGGGCGCGGTGGACATCGGCCAGGGCCATTCCGTGGCGTTCAAGGTCGAGTCCCACAACCACCCGAGCGCGGTCGAACCGTTCCAGGGCGCCGCGACCGGTGTCGGCGGGATCCTGCGCGACGTCTTCGCCCTGGGGGCGCGGCCGATCGCGGTGCTCGACTCGCTGCGCTTCGGCGAGCTCGAGTCCGAGCGCTCGCGCTACCTCTTCGAGCACGTGGTCGCCGGCATCGGCCACTACGGGAACTCGATCGGCGTCCCGACGGTCGGCGGCGAGGTCTACTTCGAGGCGCCCTACGAGCAGAACTGCCTGGTGAACGCGATGTGCGTGGGGCTCGCGCGCACCGAGGACATGGTGCGATCGGCCGCCGCGGGAGTCGGGAACATCGTGGTCCTGATGGGGGCGTCGACGGGACGCGACGGGATCGGCGGAGCCTCGGTCCTGGCCTCAGCCGAGCTCGGCGAGGGCGACGACGCGAAGCGCCCGAGCGTGCAGATCGGCGACCCGTTCGAGGAATCGAAGCTCGTCGAGTGCTGCCTCGAGCTTCTCGGAGCGGGGCTGCTGGTCTCGCTCCAGGACCTCGGGGCCGCGGGCCTCACCTCGTCGGCGGCCGAGATGGCGGCGGGCGGCGGGACCGGAATCGACATCGACGTCGCGCGGGTGCCGCTGCGCGAGGCCGACATGGAGCCGTTCGAGATCATGGTCTCGGAGTCCCAGGAGCGGATGTTGGCCGTGGTCGAGCCGGGGCGGGTCGAGGAGGTGATCGCGATCTGCGAGAAGTGGCAGGTCGGCCCCGCACCGGTCGGCGAGGTCACCGGCAACGGCCTGTTCCGCGTGCTGCACGGCGACGAGGTCGTGGGCGAGATGCCGATCGCGGCGCTGGTCGACGGCTGTCCGCTCTATGACCTCGAGCCCGCGGAGCCCGACGGCTGGATGTACGGGAACGAGAGCACCCTCTCGTCCGATGATCCGGCCGGGATCCTCACGGAGCTGCTCGGCAGCGCCAACGTCGCGAGCAAGAAATGGGCGTGGGAGCAGTACGACCCGGTGGTCGGCTCGCGGACGGTGCGGCGCCCCGAGTCCGCCGACGCCGCGGTGCTCAACCTGCCCGAGGCGGGCAACGCGATCGCGGTCTCGATCGACGGCAACGGCCGCCGCGTCGCCTGCGATCCGTACCGCGGCGCGATCGAGGCCGTGCTCGAGTGCGCCCAGAACCTCGCGTGCGTGGGCGCCGAGCCGCTCGGCCTCACGAACTGCCTCAACTTCGGCAATCCGGAGAAGCCGAACGTCGCCTGGCAGCTCGACCGTGCAGTGCAGGGCCTGGCCGACGCGTGCGGAGCGCTGGGCGTGCCGGTCGTCGGCGGCAACGTCTCGCTCTACAACGAGACCGATTCCGGCCCGATCTACCCGACCCCCGTGGTCGGCCTGGTCGGCGAGCTCCCCGACCCGGAGCGTGCCGGCGGGCTGGCGCTCCGCGAGGGTGACGCGATCGCGATCGCCGGGCCGTTCGCCCCCTCGCTTGCCGGCTCCGAGCTGGCGAAACTGCGAGGCGAGCTGGGCACGGGTCTCCCGGGGGTCGACATCACCGAACAGGCGGCGGCCCAGCGGTTCGTGCGCGAGGCCGTGCGCTCGGGGGCCGTGACCGCCGCCCACGACGTCTCCGAAGGAGGCCTGGCGTGCGCGTTGGCCGAGATGGCGATCGCCGGCGGCGTCGGCGCGCGCTGCGACCTCGACCCGCTGGTCGAGGCGCGGGGCAGCTCCGGCGAGACGGCGGCGTTCGGCGAAGGGCCGGGCGGCTTCCTGCTCGCGGGACCCGCCGAGGCGCTCGCGCGTCTCGGGGCCGCCGCGAAGGGCGCCGGCGTCGACTTCTGGGTCGTAGGCGAGGCCGAGGACAGCGAGATCCGGCTGTCCGCGGCCGAGTTGGAGCTGAGCGTCTCGATCGCGTCTGCCGAGGGCGCCTGGCGGTCGCTCGGCACACGACTCCAGCACTGACTCCGCCCGGCGCGTAACGAACCGGCCCGTTGCCGGACTGATCCGGCGTGACCCGCAGCCGCTCCATCGCCGCCATCGCAGTCGCCGCCGCGCTCGGCGTGGGCCTCCTGGTCCTCCAGCGCTGGGTCGCCGAGACGAAGACCGCGGCGATCGTTCTGGTCGGCATCTGGTTCGTACTCGTCGGTGTCGTGACCCTCATGGCGGTCCGCGGCCGGCCGGAGCTACGGGTTGCGGCGCTCGGCACGTACGCGGCCATCGCGTTGGCGTCGACCGTCGTCGGCTACTGGACGGGGTTCCGCGACGACAAGGTGGACGAGGAGGTGGTGATGGCGACGATGGCGGCGCGCGGCGAGGAGCGCGACGCGGCGCTCGCCGGCGAGATGCCGGATCGCGCCAGGCCGGACCGCGAGCCGACCGGGCCCGTCGAGGTCGCGAACGGGGACTTCACCGGCGCCGACGGGCACGCCGGCAGCGGCGCCGCGACGGTCGTCCGCGAGCCCGACGGCGGGCGCACGCTGACCTTTACCGAGTTCGAGGTGGACCCCGGGCCCGGAGTCGAGGTCTGGCTGACCCGCTCGGAGTCGAGCCTCGACGACCGCATCGAGCTCGGTGGCCTCAAGGGCAACGTCGGGAACCAGCAGTACGAGATCCCGGCCGACGCCAACCTCGCCGAGTACGACACCGTGGTGCTCTACTGCACGCCGTTCACGGTGCGCATCGCGGTCGCGCCGCTCGGCTGAATCAGCCGCGCAGGTCTCGCGGGGTCACCGAGCCGGTGCGGAACGCGCGCTCGGCGAGGGCGACGCGCTTCTGGTTCTGCGGGATGTCGCCAACCTCGAACCGCTCGAACAGGCCGCGCAGGTGCGCCTTCACTGCCTCGACGCTGAGGACCAGCTCGTCGGCGATCTCCTTGTTGGTCGCCGGGGTGGCGATCCCCGTACCTTCGGCGAGCGGACGACAGAGGGCGATCAGCACCTTGCGCTGGGCGGGTGTCAGGTCGGGTGCGCTCTCGGAGGCCATGGCGGTCTCGCCACGCGTGGCCTCGGCCCCGGGGTAGCGGAAGAGGATCAGGGTCGTTCCCACGCGCAGCAGGTCGCGGTCGCGCAGACGCCGGCGCCCCGCGACGCGCTCGCCGTCGACAAAGGTGCCGTTGCGCGAGAGCCCGTCGTCGACCACGAGCCACTCGCCGCCCAGCGGACGCAGCTCCGCGTGGAGCTGGGAGATCTGGGGATCCCAACCGATCCGCACGTGGGTTCCCTCGCCGCGGCCGATCGTCACCGTGTCCGCGCCCGGCAGCGGTTCGAGCACGAGTTCGTCCTGCTCATCGCGGTAGGCGAGGAACGGATGGCCCTCGCGCTCGGCGGCGAGCTGGCGCTGGAGCTCGCGCGGCGTGGCGTTCTCCGTTGGGGAGCGACGTTGCACGAACCTGATCGTGGCACCTCGCGGATCTAGACTCACGTCCGGATGAGCGACGCAGGCGGGCGCCCAACCGAGCCCGGGGGGCCACGCGAGACGGGATCCGGCCTGCAGGCCGGCGCCACGTTCGCCGGCTTGGAGGTCGAGGGCGAGGTCGGGCGCGGCGGGATGGGCGTGATCTACCGCGCGCGCGACCCCGAGCTCGACCGCGTGCGGGCGCTGAAGGTCCTGGCGGCCGAGCGCTCGGCCGACGACGAGTTCCGGGAGCGCTTTCGCCGGGAGTCGCGCCAGGCCGCCGCGATCGAGCACCCGAACGTGATCCCCGTGTATCGCGCCGGGGAGGAGGACGGCCGCCTGTTTCTCGTGATGCGGTTCGTCGACGGCCCCAGCCTGGCGGAGGTCCTCGCCGACCGCGGGCGGCTCCGCCTCGACGAGACCGTGGACCTGGTGCACCAGGTCGCCCGAGGCCTCGACGCCGCCCACGCCGCCGGGCTGGTCCATCGCGACGTGAAGCCAGCGAACATCCTGCTCGAGGACGGCCGGGCGTTCCTCGGGGACTTCGGGATCTCGAAGCTGGCCGGGGCCCGCGACCAGCTCACCAGCACCGGGCAGTTCGTCGGCACGGTGGACTACGTGGCTCCCGAGCAGCTCGAGGGCGAGTTCGTGGACCGCCGGGCCGACGTCTACTCGCTGGCCTGCGTCGCGTTCCACGTGCTGACCGGCGAGCCCCCGTTCGCCCGCGATACCCAGCTGGCGACGATGTTCGCGCACGCGAACGCGCCGCGGCCGGAGGCCGGGCCGGGTGTGCCGTCGAAGATCCGCGAGACGCTGATGCGCGGGATGGCGATCAGCCCCGATGACCGGCCCGCGTCGGCCGGTGAGTTCGCCGCCGAGCTCGAACGTGCGGCGGGTGCTTCGAGCGTCGCGACGACCGAGCGACTGACCGCGCCGACGCGAGATCGCCTCAGGGCCCGGCGGATGTTCCTGGCGGCGGGCATCGCCGGCCTCGTGGCGGTCGCGGCGGCGGTCGTGCTGATCGCGACGCTGGACGATGACGGTCCGCCGGCGCCCGCCGTCGCGACGGAGACCCACACTGTCCCCGACGGACCGCTCGGAATCACCGTGGGGCCAGGCCGCGTGTGGGTGGCGAGCCCGCAGGCCGAGCTGGTCACGTCACTACGGCTTGACGATCCCGTGCAGACCGAAGAGTTCCCGGCCGGCAGCGCGCCGGCCGCGGTGGCAGTGGGCTTCGACTCGGTCTGGGTCGTCGACCGCCGGCGCGACGAGCTCGTGCGGATCGACCCGGCGACAGGCGCGGAGCAGGCCACGGTGGGCGTCGGCGAGGAGCCCTCGGACGTGGCCGTGGGCTCGGAGGACGTCTGGGTCGCGAACGCGGGCAGCAGACGAGGTCTCGCGCGTCACTCCTGGCCAGGCAGCGAGCGGAGTCGCGGACACCATCACGGTCGGCGATCATCCCTCGGCACTGACCGTCGCCCCGGACGGGGTCTGGGTCGCGAACCGCGACGCGGGCACGGTGCATGTTCATCAGCTGAGTCGCTGTCGCGCCTGAGCGGCAGGCCGATCGACGCCGGCGCCAGCGTCCGAACGACATCGTGCTCGGTGATGGACTCCTCTGGGTCGCGGACAACGTGAACAGTCACGGTCACGAGCTTCGATCTGGAGTCACGGGAGATGGACGGTGAGCCCATCGCCGTCGGCGCGCTGCCGCGCAGCATCGCCTTCGGCCTCGGCTACGTGTGGGTCGCGAACGGGGAGGACGCTACGGTCAGCCGCATCGACCCGGCCACCAGCGAGGTCGTGGGCGACCCGATCCCCGTCGGCGCGCAGCCGGCGAGCATCGCGGTCGGCCCGGACTCGGTCTGGACCGCGGACTTCGGCGACTCGACCGTGACGGAACTGCACCCCGACGGGTAGCGGATTCTTGATGAGCGACGCACGTCGCGAAAGGAGATTGGCATCTCTGCTAAGGGCGCTGAGTTCGATCCAAATACCGCGCAAATCGGGCGTTCCGGGCGACCGGCCGAGTCCGAGTGCACTGCTAGCCTTGTGCTTCAGGCAGACCGCCTGCTTCGCCAGTCTCTGAAACGAGCCAGCGAGCCCTTATGAACTCTCCAACGCGGCCCGAGCAGGACCGCTCACACGATCCGATTTCGGAGCGCGACGGCCCGCGCGACGAGTGCGGGGTCTTCGGCGTGTACGCGCCCGATAGCGAGGTCGCGAAGCTCGCCTACTTCGCGCTCTACGCGCTGCAGCACCGGGGTCAGGAGTCGGCTGGGATCGCGACTTGCGAAGGCGGTCACATCACCACGCTGCGCGACACCGGCCTCGTCTCCCAGGTGTTCGACGAGCAGAAGCTCCGCGCCCTCGACGGCGACATGGCGATCGGCCACGTCCGCTACTCCACCACCGGCGGCGGCTCGTGGGACAACACCCAGCCGGTCTGGCGGGACGACGGTCGCGAGGTGGCGCTCGCTCACAACGGGAACCTGACGAACGCGGTCGAGCTCTACAACGAGCTCGCCGAGGCCGGGGTCCGCTTCCGCGGCACTTCGGACTCGGAGATCATCGCCGCCCTGCTCTCGACGTGCGAGGAGCGGCCGATCGAGAACGCGGTCGAGGCCGTGATGCCGCGGCTCGAGGGCGCCTACTCGACCGTGGTGATGACGAAGCGGGCGGTGGTCGCGTTCCGCGACCCCCACGGCGTCCGGCCGCTGTCCCTCGGCCAGCTGGACGACCAGTACTGCGTCGCCTCGGAGAGCTGCGCGTTCGACATCATCGGCGCCAAGCTCCTGCGCGAGGTCCAGCCGGGCGAGCTGATCTCGATCGGCGAGCGCGGCATCGAGACCCGGCAGGTGGTCGAGCCGGAGCGCCCGGCCCACTGCGTGTTCGAGCACATCTACTTCTCGCGTCCCGACAGCCGGCTCGAGGGGCACGTCCTGCAGGAGGTGCGGGGCAAGATGGGTGAGATCCTCTGGCGCGAGGCGCCGGTTGACGCCGACCTCGTGATCTCGGTGCCCGACTCAGGCAACCCGGCGGCGAACGGCTTCGCCCGCGCGGCAGGCCTGCCCAAGGACGACGGCCTGATCAAGAACCGCTACGTGGCGCGGACCTTCATCCAGCCCGGGCAGGAGCTCCGCAAGCACGGCCTGCGGATGAAGTTCAACCCCCTGCCCGAGATCCTCGCCGGCAAGCGCGTGGTGGTGGTCGACGACTCGATCGTCCGCGGCAACACGACACGCCAGATCGTCGGGATGCTCCGAGATGCGGGCGCTGCCGAGGTCCACCTGCGGATCTCGGCGCCCCCGATCCGCAACCCGTGCCACTACGGCATCGACATGTCGACGCGCGAGGAGATGATCGCCCACGACCGCACCGTCGAGGAGATCGCCGCCGAGCTCAAGGCGGACTCGCTGGCCTACCTCTCGCTCGACGGCGTGTACGAGGCGGTCGGGACGCCGCGGGCGGTGCACTGCGACGCCTGCTTCACGGGCGACTATCCGCTGGGCAAGGCGGACAACGCGAACGGCAAGTTCGCGCTGGAAGAGATCGCCACCATCCCCGTCAGCTGACTGAATTGCAGGCCGACGCGCTCCAGCGGCACTTCGGCTTTCCCGGCTTCCGCCCCGGGCAGCGCGAGGCCGTTGAGGCGGCGCTGGCGGGCCGGGACGTCCTACTGGTGATGCCCACGGGCGCCGGGAAGTCGCTCTGCTACCAGCTCCCGGCGCTCGAGGACAAGGAGCAGCTGACCGTAGTGGTTTCCCCGCTTGTCTCGCTGATGCAGGACCAGGTGGAGGGTCTCGGGGACCGGGCCGAGCTGGTGAACGCGCAGCGCGACAGCGCCCAGAACGCCGAGTCGCTGCGACGGGCGCTGGCCGGGGAGGTCCGGCTGCTGTACGTCGCGCCCGAGCGATTCTGGACGCCGGGGTTCGGCGAGCAGCTGAAGGGCCGGGTCGGCATGTTCGTCGTCGACGAGGCGCACTGCGTGAGCCAATGGGGTCACGACTTCCGGCCCGAGTACCACCGGCTCGGCGAGGTTGCGAAGCGATTGGGTGCCACGTCCATCTTCGCGGCGACCGCGACCGCCACCCCGCGCGTCGCAGTCGACATCGTCCGCCGCCTCGGACTGCGCGATCCGGTGCGCATCGCGACCGGGTTCGAGCGCCCGAACCTCTCCTACGACGTGGTCCCGGTCCGTGGCGATCGGGCGCGCGAGAGCGCGGTCTCGACGCTCCTTCGGGAGCCCGGCGCACTGCCGGCGATCGTCTACTCCGGCACTCGCAAGCGCACCGAGGCAACCGCGGCGCGGCTGAGCCGCGAGCTCGGCGAGCCGGTTCCGGCCTACCACGCCGGGATGGAGCGGGCTCCCCGCGCCGAGGCGCAGAGGGCGTTCATGTCCGGTGACGCGCCGGTGGTCGTGGCGACCAACGCATTCGGGATGGGCGTCGACAAGGCGAACGTCCGAACCGTAATTCACGAGGCGGTGCCGTCCTCGCTCGAGGCCTACTACCAGGAGGCCGGCAGGGCCGGCCGCGACGGGCTGCCGTCGCAGTGCGTCCTGCTCGCGAACCCGCAGGACAAGGGCCTCCACGTCTTCTTCATCAACCAGACCGAGGACCCGGAGGCCAAGAGCCAGCGCTGGGCGCAGTACCGCGCGGTCTGGGGATACGTGGACGGGGAGGCGTGCCGGCGAGCGGCCATCCTTCGGCACTTCGGGGATCGAACGACGCCGCACTCAGACGGCCGGTGCTGCGACGTGTGCGACGGCCCCCTGGGTGTCGCGGCCGTGCCCCCGAAACGGGCGGTGGCCACGGGCGACGGCGACGCGCGGACGGCGATCATCGCCGTCGTGGACGCGGCGTCCCCGGCGGTGGGGCGGACGCGCTGCGTGGAGATCCTGCGCGGCGGGCGCAGCAAGGTCGTCTTGAAGTACGGCTATGACGAACTGCCCGGATACGGCGAGCTCGGCGACTGGCGCGCGGATGACCTGCTCGCCGAGGTCGACGCGATGATCGCGGCCGGGTCGCTCGAGTCGACGGGCGGGCGGTTCCCGAAGCTCGTGGTTTCCGAGGCCGAAGCCGCGTGACTTGTGAGGCGGAGCCCGTAAGGGCGAAGCCGAGCCCCGCCGTTTCGGAGGCGGCTGATGTTTAGCGTGGCCGTGCTCGCCTCGGGCACCGGCACGAACCTCCAGGCAATCCTTGACACCGTTCACGGGCGCGACGGCGTGGAGATCGTGGCGGTTGCCTCCGACAAGCCGGGCGCGCCGGCCCTGGACCGTGCGGGCGACGCGGGGATCGCCTGCGAGGTGTTCCCGGCGTCCGGGTTCGCCGACCGCGAGGGGCGCGACGCCGCACTCGCCGACTGGCTCGAGCGGCACGAGGTGGAGCTGGTCGTGCTCGCCGGCTACATGCAGCTGCTCTCGGCGGCGCTGATCGCCCGTTTCGAGAACCGGATCGTGAACGTGCACCCGGCGCTGCTGCCCTCGTTTCCCGGGTTGGACGCGATCGGGCAAGCGCTGGAGCACGGGGTTCGGGTCACCGGGGTCACGGTCCATTTCGTCGACGAGGGCGTGGACACGGGGCCGATCATCCTCCAGCGCCCGATCCCGATCCCCGACGATCGCGACCGTGCCGGGCTCGAGCAGGCCATCCACGCGACCGAGCATGTGCTCCTGCCGGAGGCGATCCGCATGATCGCCGCCGGGCGTGTCTCGTTCGACCCCGCGAATCCGCGCCACGTCCTCATCGCCCCCGGCGATTAGAGTGGCACGCTGATGGCGGATCCGCTTGTTCAGGAGGTCGAGGCGACGGAGGGAGGAGCTCCCCCCGCCGGCGAGCCCGTGCGCGTCCGCCGCGCCCTGATCTCGGTATCCGACAAGACGGGGGTGGTCGACTTCGCGCGCGGGCTCAGCGAGATGGGAGTCGCGCTCCTGTCAACCGGCGGCACGGCGTCCGCGATCCGCGACGCGGGGATCGAGGTGACCGACGTCTCGGAGTTCACCGGCCAGGACGAGATCCTCGGCGGCCGCGTGAAGACACTCCATCCGCGCCTCCATGCGGCGCTCCTGGCGAAGCGCGACGACCCCGAGCACATGGCCGCGCTCGCGGCGGACGGGATCGATCCCATCGACCTCGTGTGCGTGAACCTGTACCCGTTCCAGGAAACGGTCGCGCGACCTGACGTGACGGAGGCGGAGGCGGTCGAGAACATCGACATCGGCGGGCCGACGATGATCCGTGCCGCGGCGAAGAACCACCACTCGGTTGCCGTCGTGGTTCGGCCGGAGAGCTACGACGCCGTGCTCGCCGAGCTCGAGGCCGGCGACGGGGCGATCTCCGAGGAGACGCGGCACTGGCTTGCCAACGAGGCCTTCGCCGACATCGCCGGCTATGACGCGGCGATCTCGCGCTGGTTTGGGCTCCGCTATGAGGCGTTCCCGCAGTACTGGGTGTTCGCCTACGAGAAGTTCCTCGAGCTCTCCTACGGCGAGAACCCGCACCAGAAGGGAGCTCTCTACGTCGAGTCGGGCGCGCGCTCGCACGTGCTCGCCAAGGTCTCGAAGCTGCATGGCAAGGCCCTCTCGTTCAACAACGTCCTGGACCTCGACGCGGCGAGCAAGCTGCTGGCCGAGTTCGAGGAGCCGGCGGCCGTGATCGTCAAGCACAACAACCCGTGCGGCGCCGCGATCGCGGCCACGATCGGGGAGGCCTACGACAACGCGCTCGCCTGCGACCCGCTCTCCGCGTACGGGGGCGTGATCGCGCTCAACCGGCCCGTCGACCGGGCGCTGGCGGAGCGCCTCAACGAGAACTTCGTCGAGGTGCTGGTCGCGCCGGATTTCGACGAGGACGCGATGGGCGTGCTGACGCAGAAGGAAGCCATCCGGATCCTCCACAACGCGGAGCAGCGCGGGCCGGAGCCGCGCGAGCGCGACCTGAAGAGGGTGCGCGGCGGGCTGCTGGTCCAGACGCCCGACCTGCTCGAGGAGGGACGTGAGCAGATGGAGGTGGCGACCTCCGCCCAGCCGAACGACGAGCAGTGGCGGGACATGCTGTTCGCCTGGAAGGTCTGCAAGCACGTCAAGTCGAACGCGATCGTGTTCGCCCGCGACGGTGCGACACGGGGAATCGGCGCCGGCCAGATGAGCAGGGTGGACTCCGTGCGGATCGCGGTCGAGAAGGCCGCGGACGCGTTCGAGGGGGATGACGAGCCCCTCGCGGGCACGACCGTGGCATCGGACGCGTTCTTCCCGTTCGCCGACGGCCCGCTCAGCGCGCTCGACGCGGGCGCCACGTCGGTGATCCAGCCGGGCGGCTCGAAGCGAGACGACGAGGTGATCGCGGCGGTCGACGAGCGCGGCGCCGCGATGGTCTTCACGCGCAGGCGCCACTTCCGCCACTAGCTCCGCGAGCCTGAGAGAACTCTCAGGTTGTCCTCAGGCCCATTTCAGGCGCCCGGGAAATGCTTGTCCGTCAATCAGGAACGGCTGGCAGTTCCGGCCATCGACCCCAAGGAGAGTCCAAATGCCAGGAGCAACCACATTCGACCGCATCATCTGTCGCGGCGGTGAGCAGTGCTATGGCGCCGTTCACCCTGGGCGCTCGTCGGCCCCCTCGTGACCGAGGCGAGCGGCGACGACGTCAGCGGCAAGCGCGATGACGATGGCGTCGAGGTCGCACTCGTCGACGAAGAGGACGAGAGCGACCCCCTCGCCCGCGACAACTCCCGCAGCCGGGGCGGCGACGGCAGCCCGGTGACAACACCGGCAAGGGCAAGGCCAGCCGCAACTCCGGCAGCCGCAGCAACGGCTCGAACAGCGGCAACACGAAGACCGGCACGACCAACGGGACCGGCAAGTCCAAGCGGTCTCGAACTCGGCCGGCGCCAGCAAGAACACCGCCACCGGGACGACCCGGGGCACCGGCAAGAGCGCGAGCGTGAGCAACAGCTCGTAGCCGCCAACAACGCCGCGGGCGCTCCAACCACGGGGCGCCCGCGCAAGCCTTGAGGGAGAACGACGATGACGACGATGACAGCCGAGCCGATGACCACATGGGAACTGAACGAGGGCGACGAGATCGCACCGGGCCTGACGGCGCTCAAGCGTCTCGGGGGCGGCACCCGGTACGACGCGTACCTGGCGTTCAGCGACCACATGCATGCGGTCGTGGTGGCGAAGGTCGTGCGCCCGCATCTGGTCGAGGACGAGCGGGTGCTGCGCGGGCTCGCGGGCGAGTGGGACATGCTCGAGCGCCTGAACCACCCGGTGATCATGCGGGGCTTCGACGCCGTGCTGGACGGGACTCGACCGCACATCGTCGTCGAGCACCTGGAGGGCCCGCGGCTCTCGAGCCTGGTGCGGCGCTACGGACCGCTCCCCGCTGAGCAGCTGGTGCCGCTTGGCGTGCAGCTGGCATCAGCCGTCCATTACCTGACGAACGAGGGGATCGTGCACCTCGACATCAAGCCGTCGAACACGATCATGGGCGCGCCGCCGCGGATGATCGACTTCAGCGTGGCGCTCACGGCCGACGAAGCTGCGGATGTGACCGGGACGGTGGGCACGGATGCGTACATGGCACCGGAGCAGGCTGATCCCAAGCGCCTGGGGCCCGTCGGCACGGCCGCCGACGTCTGGGGGCTGGGAGTGACGCTCTATCGCGCCGCGACCGGCGTCCTGCCGTACTCGAAGCCGGGCGCCGACGATGCGCCGCGCGAGGAGCGCTGGCCCCAGCTGGTTGAGCCGGTGATGCCGCTCGAGGCGACGAATCCCGCCCGGCATCGTCAAGGACGCGATCATGTGGAGCCTCGCGTTCGAACCCGCCGACCGGCCCAGACCCGCTGAGCTGTCCGATCAGCTCTGGAGCCGGTGTCTGGGCGCGATGCCGAAACCGAGGCTCTCGAAGCTGAAGCCGCGGCTCGGTCGATAGAGAGCTCTCGGGTCAGCCGTTCTCGGGGTTCACCGCGGCATCGGACGACGGACCGATGAAATGGGCACTTCTGATCGCTGCGGTCCTCGCGACGGCCGGCGCGATCGTGATCCCCGAGGTCTTCGGCGGCTCGCGCGGTGCACCGATCGAACCCGTTCGTATCTCGATTCCGGACGACGTGGCGGCCGAGCGCAAGGCGGAGCGGATCCGCGAGCGGCGCCAGGCACGTCGGGAGCGGGAACGCAGGCAGGAACAGAGACGCGAGCGACGCGAGGAGCGACGGGCGGCGCAGGCGGCCGCCGAAGCAAGCGCGGCTACGCCCGCCCCGTCCGCGCCCGCGGTACCCGCGCCGGAGCCTGCTCCTGCGCCCGCGCCGGCACCCGCGCCGGTTGTGCCGACGGATGATGACGACGATGATGACGATGACGCCGCGGAGGGCGACGGAGACACATGACGACCGAGCCAGAGCCCCAACCGACCGAACCCGCGGTCGAGCCGGACGGCCGTATGCCGCTGGCGACGCGGTTGGCCGGCGGGCTGCGCACGAGACTGCTGGTCTCCTACGTGGTGCTGCTCTTGATCGCGACTCTCGCGTCGGTGATCGCGGCACGACAGGTGCTGCTCGTGCGGCTTGACGACCGGGTCGAGGAGGACCTGCAGCAGGAGGTCGAGGAGTTCCGGGCTCTGGCCGCGAACGGCGTCGACCCCGAGACCGGGCGGCCGTTTGCTCAGAACGTGAACGCGCTTTTTCGAACGTATCGGGAGCGGAACGTTCCCGACGACGACGAGGAGCTGATCACCGTGCCGCGCAAGGGAAAGGCGAAGCGCCTCGGGGGCGACAACACGGCGTCGTTCACGTTCTCCGACTTCATCGAGGGCTGGCGAACGCTCGAGACGGTGGAGCGGGGGGAGATTGACACCCCGGCGGGCGAGGTGCGGTACGTGGCCGTCCCCGTGGCGGGGCGTGGAGCCGAGTCGATCGGCACGTTCGTCGTTTCGATCTTCATGCGCGACGAACAGGAGCAGGTGGATGACGCGGTGCAGGTGATCGCGATCGTCGGCGGCGCGGTGCTGCTGCTCGGATCGATCGTGGCGTTCTCGATCGTCGGCCGGGTGCTGGCGCCGATCCGCGAGCTCCGCGATGCGGCGCGCTCGGTGTCGGGAACCCAGATGGACCGGCGGATTCAGGTTGAGGGCAACGACGAGGTCGCCGAGCTGGCGCACACCTTCAACGGCATGCTCGACCGTCTGGCGCTCGCGTTCGCGAGCCAGCGTGAGTTCATCCGCGACGTCAGCCATGAGCTGCGAACGCCCGTCGCGGTGTCGCGTGGGCACCTCGAGCTGCTCGCCGAGGGGCATATCAAGGGCGAGGAGGAGCGCCGGGAGGCGATCGCGCTCGTGACCGGCGAGCTCGACCGGATGAGCAGGTTCGTCGACGAGCTGCTGCTGCTGGCAAAGGCGGAGAGCCCGGACTTCCTGCGCCTTGAGACGGTGCCGCTCGAGGACCTGGCGGACGAGCTGCTGGCCAAGGCTCGGGCGACCGCGGACCGGCCCTGGCGGCTGGACGAGACCTCCGGCCGGTCGATCGTGGCCGACCGCCAGCGACTGACCCAGGCGGTGATGAATCTTGTCCAGAACGCGGTCGCCCACACGGACATGGAGGACGAGATCGGGATCGGCACCTCGGTGAACGGAGCGGAGGCGCGGATCTGGGTCCGCGACACGGGCGTGGGAATCCCGGGCTCCGAACAGCGTCAGATCTTCGGCCGGTTCTCGCGCGGCTCGCTCAGCCGGGGGCGCTACGAGGGCACGGGGATCGGGCTCGCGATCGTGCGGGCGATAGCGGAGGCGCACGGCGGACGGGTGCGGGTGACCAGCCGGCCGGGGGCGGGAGCACGGTTCGAGATCATCCTTCCCGTCGACCACGCCGAGCCGCACGAAGACGAGATGCACACGGTGGAGGTGGGCAAGGCGTGAAGCGGATCCTGATCATCGAGGACGAGCCGGGGATGGCCAGCTTCATCGAGAAGGGGCTGGCGTCGCGCGGCTACACGACGAAGGTTGTGGGAGACGGGGCGTCGGCGACGGCGATCGCGTCGGACAACGACTTCGACCTGGCGATCCTCGACCTGGGGCTCCCGGACATCGACGGGCTCAGCGTGCTGCGCGAGCTGCGCCGCCGCGGCGAGCGGTTGCCGGTGCTGATCCTCACGGCGCGCGACGACACCGGCGACATGGTCGAGGGGCTGGACTCCGGCGCCGGCGACTACATCACGAAGCCGTTCCAGCTCGACGAGCTGCTCGCCAGGGTGCGAGTGCAGCTGCGCGAGGGCGGCAGCTCGGAGCCGACCGTTCTCGAGGCCGGGGGAGTGACGCTGGACGTCCGGACGCGGAAGGCGATGGCGGACGGCAAGGTGGTCGACCTCACGGCCCGCGAGTTCACGATGCTGGAGACGTTCATGGGACACGCGGGCCAGGTGCTCTCGCGCGAGCAGCTCCTGGCGCACGTCTGGGGCTACGACTACGACCCGGGGTCGAACGTGGTCGAGGTGTACGTGGGGTACCTGCGCAAGAAGCTGGGCGAGGAGCGGATCGAGACGGTGCGCGGGATGGGCTACCGGCTGCGGTCCGGCGGGTAGCGACCGGCGGTCAGCGGTCGTTCAGGAAGCGGCGGATGCCGTCGCGGATCCCGCGGGCGATGCGCTTGCGGAAGCTCGACCGCTCCATGTCGCGCGCGTCGGCGCCGTTTTGCATGTTGCCCGTTTCGATGAAGACCTTGGGGACGTCCGAGAGGCGGAGGCCGCCGAGGTCAGAGCGCTTGTCGAGGCCGTTCGAGCCGACGTAGGTGGACCGCGGGATGCCCGTCCGCTTCCCGTAGGCGTTCCGCAGCGAGCGGGCGAGCTTCTTCGAGGGCCTGTAGATGTCGTCGGTCAGGCCGTCGATGCGGGTCGAGTAGATGACGTGGAAGCCGCGGCCGGACGGCGGCCCGCCGTCGGCGTGGATCGAGACGGCGGCGTCGGCGTTGAACTTGTTGCCGATCTTCGCGCGGCGGTTGATGCACGGGCCGAACGCCCTGCTGTCGTTCGTCCGCGCAGCTTGCCGTGGCGCCCTCCAGCAGGCCGCTGAAGGGACCGCCCGTGTGCTTGCCGGCGAACTCGATCGGGCCGACGGGCTGTCAGGCCGAGACCGAGCTCGTCGGCCAGCGCTCGAACCTCGGTATTGCCGAGGATGTCGTCGGGAGCATCAATCCCGTTGTGGCCGACGAGCCCGAAACGCTGACGCATTGGAGCGTGACCGTTGCGGTCGACGACGCCGTCGCGCCGGCCGCGAAGGCCGACGGGCTCGGCGGTACGGTGATCGTCCCGCCGTTCGACGCCCCCTGGGTCCGGCTGACGATCATCGGCGATCCGCAGGGCGCGACGTTCATCGCGAGCAAGTTCGTGCCGGAGAACAAGGACCTCGGAAGCGGGGCGGAGGCGGCCGTCTAGAGAAGGTCGACGAAGATGCGCTCTGGCGGGCTCGGGAGATGCCCCTGGTGGGACTCGAACCCACAATCTCAGCCGTTCAATGCGGCGTGCGATACCAATTACCTACGGGGGCGCTTCTATCGTAGGGCCTCCCGGACCGAGCCGCTCGCTAGATTCCGTCCGACCTATGCGCGAACGTATCGTTCGTGAGCCGCCGACGGGCCGAGACACCAACTCCGCTGGTGAAGCGGTCGGGCCGCTCGCCTTCGAGCCGGAGGCCGGCCGGATGGCGGCCTTCACCGATCCCGAGGGAGCGCGAGTGTCCGTGTCTGGCAGGCGAAGCGAGAACGAGGGCGCGCAACTCGTCAACGAGCCCGGCTCACTGAACCTGAACGGCCTCAACACCCGCGACGGTGGAAGGCGCGAAGTCGTTCTACGGCTCGGTGTTCGGCTGGCGGACACTGGCCCTCGACGGCGGGCCCGAGATGTGGACGCTTTCCGGCTTCGGCGACTTTCTCGAGAGCGACAATCCCGATCTCCGCAAGCAGATGGCGGAGGCGGACGCACCAAGGGGGTTCGAGGATGTCGTACGCCTCCGTCAATCCGATCCCGGACGACCAGCCCGAAACGCCGGCGCATTGGAGTCGTCACCTTTGCGGTCGACGACGCACGACGCCACGGCCGCGAGGGCAACCGAGCCGGCGGCAATGGAGATCGTCCCGCCGTTCGACGCCCCCTGGGTCCGGATCACTGATCACGGTGAGCCCGCAGGGCGGGACTGTTCGTCGCGAGCAAGTTCGTGCCGGCGCAACAAGGACCTCGGTGCGATGGGCTAGATGCCCCCGGGAGGAGTCGAACCACCGACGCCTGGATTAAAAATCCAGCGCTCTGACCGCTGAGCTACGGGGGCGCCGCAATCGTAGAGCGCCCATAGACTCGACCCATGCGCGTCTCCGCCAAGGCCGACTACGCCGTCCGCGCGGCGGTCGAGCTCGCCAGTGCTCCCGCCGAGGAGCCGATCAAGGGCGAGGTGATCGCCGCCGCGCAGGAGATCCCTCTCCGGTTCCTCGAGAACATCCTCACCGAGATGCGCCAGCAGGGCCTGGTGCACAGCCGCCGCGGTCAGGAGGGCGGCTACTGGCTCGCGATGCCAGCCGACGACATCACGATCGCCGAGGTGATCCGCTCGGTGGAGGGACCGCTTGCCTCGGTGCGGGGCGCGCGCCCCGACGAGCTCGCCTACGGCGGCGCGGCCGAGCCCCTGAAGGGCGTCTGGGTTGCGCTGCGCGCGAACATTCGCAGCGTGCTGGAGACCGTCACGCTTGCCGACGTCGTCTCCGGCGCTCTTCCCGAGCCCGTGCGCGAGCTCGCCGAGCATCCCGAGTCAGCGCCCGAGGGCTAAGCCGCGACCCGGCGGCGCCGCTCGCCACACCAACCCCCGCCGGGCGATGTGGCGAGCGCCGCCGCCGGATCACGCCTGCCGCGCGCGCTTCTTCCTGCATCTGCTTCCAGGTCGCACCGAGCACCATCCCGAGGAACGCGAAGATCACCGCGAACAGCCCCCAGGCAACCAGCTCGGCGAGCTCCACCTGGCATCACCGCCCTACGCGGGGACGAGCTCCTCGGTCCGCGGGCCGGTCTCGTCGAACACCTTCTTGCGCGACGGCCGCACGTAGACGATCTGCTTCTCCACCAGCTCCAGCTCCTCGGCCTGAGCCCGGGTGAGCTGCGCCCACAGCGGATCGCCCTCCGCGAGCTCCAGCTCGACCCGCACCTCGAAGCCGAGGTGCACGATCCGCTCGATCATCGCCTCGACCGCACCCTCCTCGGGGATGTGCTGGATCACGATGTCGTGCGGGCGGATGAACTCCTTCCCGACCCGGTTGACCGGACCGACGAAGCCCATCACGAACTCCGTGTTCGGGTGCTCGTACAGGTCGCGCGGGCCGCCCGCCTGCTCGACCGCGCCGTCGTTCATCACCACGATCTGCTCGGCGACGTCCATCGCCTCCTCCTGGTCGTGGGTGACGAAGATCGTCGTCACGTGGACCTCGTCGTGGAGGCGGCGCAGCCAGGCGCGAAGCTCCTCGCGCACCTTCGCGTCGAGCGCGCCGAACGGCTCATCGAGGAGCAGCACCTTCGGCTCGACCGCGAGCGCGCGGGCGAGCGCCATGCGCTGGCGCTGTCCGCCCGACAGCTGCGACGGATACCGGTCGATGAAGCCCTCGAGGTGGACCAGCCGCAGCAGCTCGCGCACCCGCTCCTCGGTCTCGTCCTTGCCCTTCTTCCGGATCTTCAGCCCGAACGCCACGTTGTCGCGCACCGTCATGTGCTTGAACGCGGCGTAGTGCTGGAAGCAGAACCCCACGTGGCGATCCTGCACCGCGACCTCGGTCATGTCCTGGCCGGAGATGATCACCCGGCCCGAATCCGGCGTCTCGAGGCCGGCGATCACCCGCAGGAGCGTCGACTTGCCCGAGCCGGAGGGACCGAGCAGCGCCGTCAGCGAGCCGTCCGGCACCTCGATCGAGACCTCGTCGAGCGCGACGAAGTCCCCGAACTTCTTGGTTGCGTTCTCAACGATGATGCTCATGCTTCAGCCTCCTGGGTCTTTCCGAGAGTTACCGGCGACGTCGTCTTCGAGTCGCGCTTGCGGACAAAGTTCATCGCGAAGCAGCGTGGTCAGCGCGATCAGCGCCAGGATCAGGGCCGCCGCGTAGGCGCCCGAGACGTTGAACGTCTCGAACTGTTTCTGGACGAACAGCGGGAGCGTCTCCGTCTCGCCCGAGATCCGACCGGAGACGATCGACACCGCTCCGAACTCGCCCAACGCTCGCGCGGTTGCGAGCACGACGCCGTAGGTGACGCCCCAGCGGATCGACGGCAGCGTGATGCGCCAGAACGTCTGCCATCCGTTCGCGCCGAGCGTGCTGGCCGCCTGCTCCTGGTCCTCGCCGATCTCGCGCAGCACGGGCTCGACCTCGCGGACGACGAACGGCAGCGATACGAACATCGTCGCGAGCGCCATCCCGATCGGCGTGAAGATCACCCTGATCCCCATTTCGAGCAGCTCCGGGCCGAACCAGCCGTCCAGCGAGCCGTAGACGAGGACCAGCGACAGGCCGATCACCACGGGGGAGATCGCGAACGGCAGGTCGATCAGGCCGTTGATGAACGCCTTGCCACGGAAGTTCTGGCGAACCAGGACCAGAGCGCAGGCCACGCCGAAGATCGTGTTCAGCGGAATCGCGACGGCCACCATCACCATCGTCAGCCAGAACGCGTGCTGCGCCTCCGGGGTGGTCAGCGTGTCGAACACGTTCCCGATCCCGTCCTCGAACGCCTTGGCGATGATCACGAGCACCGGGATGATCAGCAGCACGGCGAGGTAGCCCAGCGCGACCGAGCGGAGCCCGATCCGGGACGCGCGCCCACCGCGGACGATGTGCTTCTGGGGGCGAGCGGCGTCGGCCGTCATCCCTTCGCCGACCTCCTCCCGAACCAGTTGATCGCGAACAGCACGGCGACTGACACCGCCAGAAGCACGACCGACACGGACGCCGCCGCAGTCTCATTCCCGGCCTCGACCTGCTTGAAGATGAACACCGATGAGACCTCGGTGTCGAACGGGATGTTGTTCGAGATCAGGATCAGCGACCCGAACTCGCCGATCGCCCGTGCGAACGCGAGCGCCGCGCCTGCCGCAATCGCGGGCGTCAGATTCGGCAGCACGATCCGGCGAAAGACCGTGAGCGGTTTCGCGCCGAGCGAGGCAGCAGCCTCCTCCATGTCCTGGTCGAGCTCGATCAGGACCGGCTGCACCGCGCGCACGACGAACGGAAGCGTCACGAACAGCAACGCCATGACCACGCCGACCTTCGTGCCCTGGACGCCCGTGAGCCCGAGGATGCCGGTGTTTCCGTAGAGAGCGAGCAGCGTCAGGCCGGCGACGATCGTCGGCAGCGCAAACGGCAGGTCGATGATCGCGTTGATGTAGCGCTTGCCGGGAAACTCGTCGCGGACGAGCACCCAGGCGATGATCGTCCCGAACACGCCGTTGATGGCGACGACGGCGAGCGACGCGAAGAACGTCAGCTCCATCGCCGCGACGGCCTGCGGGGAGGAGATCGCGTTCCAGAACGTGCTCCAGCCGTCCTCGAACGACCGCGACACCACCGCCGCGATCGGCAGCAGCACCATGATCGAGAGGTACCCGACAACGAGCCCCCTGGTGAGGCCGGGGCCCCCGAAGCGGATCCCGGAAAGGGGCCGCTTCGGGGGGGTCTCGGCGTGTGCGATCGTCGGCGGCACGAGTTACTCCGTTGCCACTCCGAGCTCGCGCTCGATGTCGGCGACCTTGCCGTTCTCCGGGTCGAAGAACTCCGCTGAGGCCACCTCCCAGCCGCCGAACTGCTCGATGTCGAACAGCCCCTTCGGCTCGGGGAACTCGTCGGCGAACTGCTCCTGCACCGCCTTGTCGACCGGCCGGTAGCCGTTCTCCGCCCACAGCGTCTGCGCCTCCTCGGTGAAGAGGAAGTCGAGGAACGCCTGGGACGACTCGTCGGCGCCCTCTGGGAGCACCGCGATCGTGTCGATCCGGATCGTGTCGTCGGGGACGATCAGATCCATCTCCTCGCCGGCGTTCTGCGCGCCGATGATCTCGTTCTCGTACGAGATGATCACGTCGCCCTGGCCGCCGACGAACGTGTTCAGCGAGTCGCGGGCGCTCGCGTCCTGGACGACCGTGTTCTCCAGCACCTGGCCGACGAACTCCAGCGCCTCGTCCTCGGACGCGCCGTTGTTGATCGCCTGGCCGTACGCGGCCATGATGTTCCAGCGGGCGCCGCCGGAGGTGAACGGGTTCGGGGTCACGACCTCGACGTCATCCCGCACGAGGTCGTCCCAGCCCTGGATGTCCTTCGGGTTGCCCGGGCGGACGCCGAGCGCGACGACCGACGTCTGCACGACGCCGCCGTTCTCCTCGGTCTCCGCGTAGTCGGGAGCCACCAGGCCCGCGTCGACGAGACGCGTGATGTCCGGTTCGATCGGCAGGTGCACGAAGCCGGCCGGCTGACCCGCCTCGACGGCGCGCGACTGGTCGCCGGACGAGCCGAACGAAGCCGAGAACTCCACGCCCTCACCCTCGGGCGTCGCCTGGAAGGCCGGAATGAGGTCTTCCTCGTACGCCGTCTGCGGCGTCGAGTACGCGACCAGATCGATGCTCCCACCGGAGCCCGAATCGCCGTCGTCGCTTCCCGATGCATCGGATGATCCGCCGCAAGCGGCCACCCCGATCGGAAGGACGAGCAGCGCCAACGCTGTGGCGAACTTGCTCTTCATCGATTGCATGATTACAGATTCCTGCCTTTCTCGATTGGTTTAGTTGAAAAGGATCCGGCAAGGTAGCAGATCTCCCCCAATCCGATAGGAAAATGAGGTATGCCGTCGTTCTACGATCGGACCGTCGATGGCCGCTGACGCACCCGACCCGGACCGCCTCGCCGCCGCCCTGACTGCGGAGGTGCATCAGGGCGAGCGCTACGTGCCGTTCGGCGATCTGACGCTGACCGAGGTCGAGGGCCGCGCCGAGGCCATCGGCTCCGCCGGCGGGTGGGGGCCGCTCGCGCGCGCAGCAAAGGTGGCCCGGGCGTGGCGCGATCTCGCCGCCCAGATGCGCGAGCGGGATGCCGCGACGGTCGCGGAGCTCGACCCCGCGACCGTCGTTCGCTTCGCCGAGTACCTCTGGGTGATTCCGCCGAAGGGCGGCATGATCTAGCGCTGGTTGACGGTCCGCATCGGGCGGGGTAGTGTCTCTTGCAACTTGCTTGCAATTACGAGCAGCCCGCGACTGTGACGTCGACCCACCAGGCTCCTCCGCTGATTGCGCGCGATCTCGACGAGGCGATCACCGCGGTCCGCGAGCGCGGGATGCGCGTCTCATCCGCTCGCCGGCTGCTGCTCGAAGCGCTGTTCGCGGCCGACGGACCCAAGACGGCGGACGAACTGGCGGCCGCCGGTAACCAGTCCGACTCGGCCTCGGTCTACCGGAACCTCGAGCGGCTCGAGGCGATCGGCCTCGTCCGCCACGTGCACCTCGGACATGGGCCGGGCCTCTACGCGCTGGCGGGGTCGTTCGCAGCGGGATACGTGGTTTGCGACCGCTGCGGCGCGCGCCGCGAGGCTTCCGCTGAAGACCTGGAGGCGATCCGATCGGCGGTCCGTGAGCGGTTCGGGTACGAGGCGGCGTTCTCGCACTTCCCGATCGTCGGCCTCTGCCCGCGATGCAGCAATCCGCGATGAGCTTCGACCTCCTCTACCAGCCGATCGAGCACCTCGACGAGTCGCTGACAGGCCTGTTCGAGGGCGCCGGGCTGCTGGTTGCACTCGGGCTGGCGTTCCTGCTCGGGCTCCGCCATGCTTCCGATCCGGACCACCTCGTAGCGGTCACCTCACTGGTCGCCTCCGATGACGCCGGCAACCGCGAGGCCGCGCGGCTGGGCGCTTGGTGGGGCGCGGGACACGCGGCCACGCTCCTGGTGATCGGGCTGCCGCTGATCGCGTTCAAGTCCGAGCTTCCCTCGTGGCTCGAAACGGGCGCCGAGCGAGCCGTCGGGGTCGTGATCCTGTTTCTCGCCGCCCGGGTTCTCTTCAAGTGGTGGCGCGGCGACTACAGATCGGCGGCCCATGGCCACTCGGAGGCGGCCCGCGCCCACCGGCACCTCCATCGCTCCGACCGCCCACACCGCCATCAGGAGGTGCGAAGCCCGCGCCAGGCGTTCGCGATCGGCGTGCTCCACGGCCTCGCGGGATCCGGGGCCGTCGTGCTGCTCCTCATCGCCGCCCTGCCCACGCAGCTCGAGGCTGCGCTGGCGCTCGCGGTCTTCGCTCCCATGTCGGTTGTCTCCATGGCCGCGTGCACCGCCGGATTCACCTGGATCCTGACCCGGCCCGCCATCGAGCCGATCTACCGGGCGGTTCTGATCCCGGTGCTCGGAGTGTTCGGGATGCTCTTCGGCCTCTGGTACGTCGGGCTCACCTGAGCCGGGCGCTCGCAACCGCCACCTGGCCATAGGCGATCCCGCCGTCGTTCGGCGGGAGCTTCTCGGGGATCAGGGTGCGGAGACCGGCCGAGTGGAGCCCGGCCAGCGTCCGCTCGAGCAGCAGCCGGTTCTGGAACACGCCGCCCGACAGGACCACGAGATCGAGGTCCGATCGCTCGCACTCCCGTGCGCACGCCGCGGCCGTGGCCGCCGCGAGGCCGTTGTGGAAGCGAGCCGCCACGACCGGCACGGCGGTGCCGCCCCGGACATCGGACTCGAGGGCCCGGATGGCGCCGCGCGGGTCGAGCACCAGCGGTGCCCCGGCGCCGCCCTCGAGCTCGATCCGATAGTCGCCCCGCTCGGCCGGATCGGCCATGCCCTCGAGCTCCGCGGCCGCCTGCCCCTCGTAGTTCACGCGCGCACGGATGCCGCAGAGCGCCGCGACCGCGTCGAACAGCCTGCCCACGCTCGTCGTGACGGGCGATCCGGCGCCGCTGCGGACCAGCCCGCAGACCGCTTCCCAATCGGCCTCCGCCTCTGCGGCGAGCGCCGCGGGCATCTCGGGCACCTCCTCGTCGAACGCGTGCGCCAGCCACGCCGCCGCCATGCGCCACGGCTCGCTCACCGCGGCGTCCCCGCCCGGGAGTCGCACCGGCATCAGCATCCCCGCCCGCTCGAACTCGCCGAGGCCGCCGGTCAGCAGCTCGCCGCCCCATATCGTGCCGTCGCTGCCGTACCCGGTCCCGTCGAAGATCGCGCCGACCGCCGGCCCCCGCTCACCGTGCTCGGCGAGGCACGCCGCGAGATGCGCGTGATGATGCTGGACGGCCACGGTCTCGACGCCCTCGCGCTCGAGCGCGTAGCGCGTGGAGAGGTAGTCCGGGTGCATGTCGTGCGCAACCAGACGCGGACTGACGGCGAACAGTCGCTGGAAGTGATCGACGCCTTCGCGGAAAGACTCGAGCGTCTCCCAGTTCTTGAGATCGCCGATGTGGTGGCCCACCCAAGCCCGCTCGCCCTTCGCCACGCAGAACGTGCTCTTGAGCTCGGCGCCGCAGCCGAGGACGGGCACCGGGACGGGTTCCGGCAAGGCGGTGCTGGTCGGCACGTAGCCACGCGAGCGCCGCAGGAGGATCCGCCCGCGGTTGGTCGCCCAGGACGCGCACCACCGAGTCGTCGGTGCGCACGTGGATCGGCCGATCGTGGACCAGGAACGCGTCGGCGATCTCGCGAAGGCGCGCGAGCGCGTCCTCGTCCAGGTAGGCGATCGGCTCGTCGGAGACGTTTGCCGAGGTCATCACCAGCGGCCGGCCGATGTCCGCGAGCAGCAGGTGATGAAGCGGTGTGTAGGGAAGCATCACGCCCAGGTCACGCGAGTGGGGCGCAACCGACGAGGCGACCGCGGCGCCGGGGCGGCGCCGGGCGATCACGATCGGGCGCTCCGGAGCCTGGAGCAGCCCACGATCCCCGGAGCCCATCACGATCAGCGCCTCGGCAGCGGCGAGATCGGGGGCCATCAACGCGAACGGCTTGTCCTCGCGATGCTTGCGGGCGCGCAGCTTGGCGACGGCCGTGTCGGCGCCCGCCAGGCAGGCGAGGTGGTACCCGCCCAGTCCCTTGACGCCGAGGACCGCGCCCTCGGCGATGAGCTCCGCCGCGTGGGCCACCGCGTCCTCCGCATCCGAGGGAATCGGCGATCCGTCGGCCGTGACCATCCGAGCAGCGGGGCCGCACACCGGGCACGCGTTCGGCTGCGCATGGAACCGCCGGTCGCTCGGATCCTCGTACTCAGCCCGGCAGGCGTCGCACATCTCGAAGCCGGCCATGGTGGTGAGCGGCCGGTCGTACGGCACGCCCCGCACGATCGTGAACCGCGGACCGCAGTTCGTGCAGTTCGTGAACGGATAGCGATAGCGGCGATCCGCCGGGTCCAGCAGCTCAGCCAGGCACTCGGCGCAGGTCGCCGTGTCGGGCGCGACCAGCGCCAGCGCCTCGCCACCGGCCGGCGACGGGGCGATCCGGAACTCCGAGCTACCCGTGACGGGGGCGTCGTCGCGGACCACGCCCTCGACGTTCGCCAACGGGGGCGCCTCGCCCACCATGCGCCGGGCGAAGGTCTCGACCGCGTCGACGGCGCCCTCGACCTCCAGCAGCACGCCCCGCTCGTCGTTCAGCACCCACCCGCCGAGGCTCAACTCGGATGCGAGCCGAAAGACAAACGGCCGGAACCCGACTCCCTGCACCGTTCCCGTGACCCGCATCCGCGTCCTGACGCGGACCGCGCCCTCCGCCACTAGCGCTGCTCCAGAAGGTCGAGCACCGCGTGATAGGCGCTCGCCTGGGCCTCCTGGATCCGCGGGATGTGCTGCGAGCGGGTGACGATCACATGATCCGCCAACGAGTCCGACGCCACGCTGCCGCCGTCATAGCCCACGAACGCAACCGTGGTCAGCTCGCGGTCGCGCGCCTCCGAGAGCGCGCTGATTACGTTTCGCGAGTTCCCGCTGGTCGAGAGCGCGACGACCACGTCCCCCTCGCGGCCGTAGGCGATCACCTGCCGCTGGAAGATCTGCTCGACACCGACGTCGTTGGCGATCGCGGTCAGGATCGACGGGTCCTCGGTGAGATCGAGCGCCGGGAACCGCGGGCGCAGGTCCGCCACCAGGTCCATCGCGTCGGTCGCCGACCCGCCGTTGCCGAGTGCCAGCAGCTTGCGCCCGGATCCGAACGCGTCGCGAAGCGCCGCGGAAGCGGCGAGCAGCCCCTCACGGTTCTCGGTGAGCGTCTGGACCCTGAGCGCGCCGACCTCCTCCGCCTTCATCAGCGCGGACCGCGCCACGTCCCCGAGAACCGAGTCGAGGTCGGTCTCCGATTCGGACAGGAACGGGTAGAGGAAGCTCGAGGCCCCGGGATCGTGCACGGCCTTCGCCTCGCGACCCTCGAGCAGGCCGCGATGGTCGAAGAAGACGTGCACCAACTCCCAGAGCAGGTGATAGAGCGTCTCGATCAGCTCCTGACGGACGTACGGGTCGTCCGTGGGAGGGTCGAACTCCCACTCGGCGCCGGCCCCCGGCTGGAACGCGATCGTCAGGCATCCGCGCTCGCGCGCCACCGCCAGGGCCTCCCGGGTCTCGGCGCTGCCCTCCTCGTCGCACCCGAACGCGATCGCGATGTCGTCCGTCTCGCAGATCGAATCGACCTGAGCCGGCAGGCCGCCGCCCTCGCGCGCGAGCCCGATCGCGGGGAGCGCCCGCTTGCCGACGATCACCGGGTGCACGAACTCCACGGCGATGTGGCGGACGTCGGAGCGCGCGACCGGCGACAGCCCGAACGCGATGAGGCGCCCCCCGCGCGCGAACCGCTCCGCCATCCGGTGGCAGCAGGCGGCGAGCCGCTCGGACTCCGCTTCGAAGAAGTCCGCGTTGGCGCGGGTACGAACCGCCAGCAGCTCGTCGAGCCGCTCGGTCGAACGGACGTTCATGCGCTCAGCTTCTCAGGCGACGGTCTCCGCTCGCGCGGGGACGCCCGCCAGCCAGTCGCGGAACGCATCGACGCCTTCCCCCGTGCGGGCGCTGACCAGCATCGTCTCCGCCCGGGGGTTCACGTTGTCGATGTTGGCGACGAGCCGATCGACGTCGAAGTCCAGGTGCGGCAGCAGGTCGATCTTGTTGATCACGACCATCTCGCACGCCCGGAACATGAGCGGGTACTTGAGCGGCTTGTCCTCGCCCTCTGTGACCGAGGTGATCATCGCCCGCACGTCCTCGCCCACCCGGAACTCGGCCGGACAGACCAGGTTCCCGACGTTCTCGATCACCAAGAGGTCGATGCCGTCGAGCTCGAGGGACGGGATCGCGGAGCGCACCATGTTCGCGTCGAGGTGGCACTCGCCTCCGAAACCCTGATCCGTGTTGATCTGGGTCACGGGCACGTGCAGGCTCGCGATCCGGTCGGCGTCCAGGGACCCGGCGACGTCGCCCTCAAGGACCCCCGGACGGACGCCCTCGAGCCCGCGCAGCGCCGCCTCGAGGAGGCTGGTCTTGCCGGCGCCGGGCGCGCTCATCAGGTTCACGACGCGGACGCCGGAGCGGTCGAAGTCGTCGCGGTTGGCGCGCGCGATCGTCTCGTTGGCGTCCAGCGCGTCCTCGGCGACCCTGATCTTCGTGCGGTGCATGCTGCCTCCCTCGCTCAGGCGGAGCCCGTGGCGGGCACCGCATCGGAAACTTCGATCGACTCGACCTCGAGCTCCCCGCCCGTCAGGACCTCCCCCGCCTCGCCGCACGTCGGGCAGCGGAACGCGGGGACCGGCGGCGGCCCTCCCGGCCCGGGCGTCTCGTGGGTGGCCAGCGGTGGAGGTGCCGGATCCCACTCGCACCAGCACGCCGGGCAGCGGAGCTCAGAGCCGACCTGCTCGATCCGCAGGTCGGCGCCCTCGACGTCGGTGTCGCGGGCGACGATCTCGAAATAGAACGAGAGCGAGTCCGGCACGACCTGGCGCAGGCGGCCGACCCGCACGTCGACGACGGTCACCTTGCGCCCGCCCGCGTGCCGCAGAGCCGTGTCCACGATCGCCTGGCTGATCGAGAGCTCATGCATCCGCGCTCGCCTCCTCGTACGCGTCGGTCCTGCGCAGCTCTTCCACCGTCTCGAGCACGAGGGTCACCCCGCGCTCGACCGCTGCCGCCACGGCGGGCGAGAGCTCCAAACCCATCTCCTCGACCTCGGCGGGCTCGCACGCGACGACCGTGACCTTGCCGGGCCAGCCGCCGACGGTCTTGACGAATCGCAGGACGCTCTCCGGGTCCATGCCGTGCGGGTTGATCACCTCGCCGTCGGCGATCGGCTTGATCTCGGCCGGGTCCGGCTCCATGACATAGAGGGTTCCGGGCTCGCCGCCCTGGCGACTGACGTCGACCAGGACCAGCGCGTCGTAGCCGCGCATCAGCTCGTAGGCGAGGTCGAGGCCGCCGGTGCCCGAATCGAGCAGCGTCACCCCGGTCGGCAGCTGGCGCCGTCAAGGGCTTCGACGACCTTGCTCCCGAAGCCGTCGTCCTGGAGCCACGAGTTGCCGACGCCGGCGACGAGGATCTGCGGCTCATGAGGCTTCATGTCAGCCGCCTCAACAACGGCGGGATTCGGCTTCGTCCTATCGGACTCCGCCTCATACCGGCTCGACCTCGTCTCCCTTGAAGAAGATGTAGCGGCCGGTCTCGCGGAAGAGCTCCTGCGACGCGTCCCCGTCAACGGTGACGCCGACGTGGATCTTGTCGTCATAGTCGAAGTAGATGCGCTCGACCGTCGCGGTGCGCCCGGCGAGCAGGGTGTCGTAGATGTCGCGCCCGCCCGGCGCCGGCCTCAGGACGACCTTGCCGCCCTTGCGGACGACGCCGCGATCCGTCTTGACCTCCGCCTCACCGGGGTTGGGGTGTCCCGGCTCTGCGTCTTCGATTTCCTCCAGCCTCCCGTGGAGGCGCATGATCTCCTCCGGGGTGGTTCCCTGCGCCCGCGCGATCATCTCGCGCACCGCTTCGTCCTGGCCCGAGATCTGCTCGCGCTCCGAGTCCGAGAGCGCCTGCACGTGGAGCAGCAGCGCCTCCTCGATCTCGGTGTTGTCGAACAGGTTGCCCAGGCTCTCCGGCGCCATCGCGGGATGGTCGGGCAGCACGAAGGCGGCACCGAGGATCGCGGTGTCCGAAGGGTTGGCGAGCACCGGGAACGTGTTCGCGCTCCGGCACTCGGCCACCGCGGCGCCCGCCGTCCCGTCGCGCTCGAGCGGTGAGACGAACGCCCCTGCCGAGGTCTCGATCACCACGAGCGTCGACATCAGGCTGAAGCGCAGCGCCTCCGCCCGGGTCGGGTCGTCTCCGGCATCGATCACGGTGGAGTTGTGGACGCACATGCGGACCCGGGCCAGGTCGCCTTCGAGGAGCTCGGCACGCAGCCTCACCCTGCCCTCGACCCGCTCGTCGCCCTCGAACTCGAACGAGGTGCCGACCCCAGCATTCGCCAGTTCGGAAAGGTCGGTTGCCGGCAGCTCCAGCCGGCGCTCGGTCGCCCGGTGGCGATCGCCGGCCGCCTGCAGGAACCGGACGGTCCCGGTCAGCCTGGCCCCCTCGGGAGCGGCCAGCACGCACTCCGCGCGCAGGTGGTCGAACGTGGCCGGGTTGCCCGACGCGTAGGCGGGCGGGTAGACGATCCCGAACGGCGTGGGGGTCGCGTTCTTGGTCGCGCCCGGCGTGTAGGGGTAGAGGGCATAGCCCTCGTAGAGCAGGGAGTCGACGAGGGTTTCGAGCGGCTTCTCCACTAGCCCTCATCCTCCGCCTCGTCGAGCAGCTCGGAGACGCAGGCGTCGAAGGTGGGCGAGCCGAGACGGACCTTGCGCGTCCGGAGACGTTCCACGGTGTCCGTCGCGAGCGGGATCCAACCGCGATTCGGGTGATGGCCGGCGATCATCCGCTGCCACGCCGAGATCGGCATGTCGAAGCGGATCGAGCGGTCCCACGGGACCAGCACGACCTGGGCGCCGCCCGAGTCGTCCTCGTAGAAGACCGTGCCGTTGAAGTGGATCCGCAGCGGGACCGTGCCGTCCGCGAGCGAGCCGAAGTACTTCCCCGAGGCAAGCTCGAGGTCGTAGGTGCATTGGACCGGCAGGGCGAACTCCCCGAGAGCCGTGAAGCCCGGGACCATCGTCTCCACCTGGGCCCAGCGGAACGCGCCGGTGGTCGAGGACCAGCGCTCCGGCGCGCCGAACAGCTCCTCCAGGCGCTCCCGCTCGCCCGGGTCGTACTTGCGCTTGGCGGGCTCGACCGTGAACAGCGCCGTGAGCGCCACGGCGTACACCGGGCGTTCCGTGTCGGTGGTGATGCGGCCGTTGAACTGCAGCGTCGGCGCCACCGCCCGGGGCACCGGCTCCACCGAGACGATCTCGAACTCGGGCTCCGGAGCCCCCGCGAAGGCCGGCGCCGGCGCGTTCTCCGGGACGGCGCTCATGCCGGGTGGCGCTCCCGGAGCTCGCCGAAGAAGCTCGCGATCGCCGCGTCGACCTCGGCGCCTCCCGAGATCCCCTCCCAGGCCGCCTTCACGGTCCCGACCATCCGGTAGCACTCGTCGATCGGGAGCACGACGTGGATCGGGGGATCGGCGAGCCGGTTCACCACGAACCCTTCCGCGTCGGGCTCCAGGCTCGCCAACTCCGGGTTCGCCGCCTTCAGCTCGTCCCAGGCATCGAGGTCGAGCTCGCACTCGGTCGAGCCCGCCGGACTGGGATAGAACGCGACGGTCTCGCCCGTCGCACCGTTGATCGTGAAGAACGCGAGCCCGATCGGTATCCCCAGCCGCGCCCAGAGCTCGTCCGCCATCTCGAGCTCGTCGATCCAGGCGACGCGGGTCCCGGCGGGCCGCATGTCCGGGTCCGCCGAGCGCTCGTTCAGGCAGGTCTCGCACGCGCACAGGATGCGCCGCTCGGTCAGCTGAAGAAGGTGGCGGTGTTCGGCCGGGAGCGGCGTCCCGCACAGGTCGCACTGCTCCTCGCTCGCGGCCGCCGAAGCTCCGTTCGCGCCGGAAGGCTGCCCGGCGCCCGCTCGGGAGAGGCCGCGCAGGCCGCTGACCAGGTCGGCGCGGCGCCGGTCGGCCGCCTTCTGCGACAGCGCGTCGCGGCCGGTCCCGTCGCCGTTGCCCGGGGACATTTCAGACCGCCAGGGCGACGCGCGCGCCGCCCTCGTCCGGCAACAGCGGCACCGGCTCGAGCTGGCCGCCTCCGTTGTCCACGGCTCTCCCGGCGCTCGGCAGGTCGAACTGCTGCCCGCATTCCGGGCAGCCGAGAAGCCCACCGAGAAGCGTGCCGCCGGACAGCGCAGCGCCACAGGCGGCGCACGAGTCACGGAACGCGAGCAGCACCCCGTCCACCCGGGCGACCAGGAGCGGCACGCCGCCGATCTCCTCGCGGCGGACCCGCCCCTCCTCGACGCCGCTCGCACCGTCCAGGTCGTGCCAGGAGGGAGTCACGCCCGGCGTTCCCGGGGCGACCTGCAGCACCGGCAGCTCGGTGCCGCTCGCCGGCTCGGCCGGCGCCGCCTCCAATCCCTCGACCACCAGGCCCTCCAGGTCCGGCGCCGCCTCGTCCAGCGCCTGCTTGACGGCCAGCTCCAGCGTCGCCGACGACGCCGGGCAGGTCTTGCAGCTTCCCTGCAGGCGCAGGCGGGCAACGCCGTCCTCGATGCCGAGCAGCTCCATGTCGCCGCCGTGCGACTCCAGGTAGGGACGCACCGAGTCGAGCGCCTCCGCCACGCGCTCGTCCAGCGGCACCGGGTAGAGGTCGTGGATCAGGAGCAGGCTGGCCACCACGCCATCGTCGGCCAGCCGCTCGCGCAGCGCGGCGGCCTCGTCACCGCCCTCGTCGAGCACGCCGACGATCCGGCGCATGCCCTCGCCGTAGAGCTCGACGACCGCTCCGACCAGGGCCTCGGCGAGCTCGCGATCGCGCGGGTCCGATACGTCGGAGAGCCGCTCCTGCAGCTCCTGGACCCGCGCGACAAGCTCGTCGGCGGTGGTCTCCTCACTCATGCCGATCGTGCACTCCTCAGCACATGCCGGTCGGTGTGTGCTGGACCTTGCGGACCTGGCCGTTGCCGGTGTACATGTGGACGCCGCAGGGGAGGCAGGGGTCGAAGCTCCGCACCGCCCGCATGATGTCCACGCCCTTGAAGTTCTCCGGGCCGTTCTCCTCGAAGATCGGGGTGTTCTGCACCGCGTCCTCGTAGGGGCCGGGAGTCCCGTAGACGTCGCGCACGCTGGCGTTCCACGGCGTCGGCGGGTAGGGCTGGTAGTTCGCGATCTTGCCGCCGCGAATCACCATGTGGTGCGACAGCACGCCGCGCGCCGCCTCGTGGAAGCCGACGCTGACGGCCTCCTCCGGGACCTTGAAGTCGTTCCACGACTTCGTCCGGCCGGCGCGCACCTCGGTGAACGCCCGTTCGAGGCAATGGAGCCCGATCAGGGCCGAGTACGCCTGGTGATACGTCCGGGCGCGGTCGCGCTCGATCGCGTTCGACTTCTCCGGGATCTTCCACTCCAGCTCCATCTCGGCGGAGTTCGGCGTCTTCGGCAGCACCATCTGGATCGAATCGCCGGTCGCCTTGGCGTAGCCGAAGTCGACCAGTCCGGCCTTGGCCGTGCACCACTGGCGCGCGAACGGGCCGCCGCCGGTGTCGCAGCAGACGTGCGTGTCGTTGCGTGCGTCGTAGATCCGTGGCGAGACGACCCAGCTGTACTTGTCCGCGAAGTCGCGCTTCTGCGGCCGCGGGATCGTGACCTTGTTCCACGGGTGCCGCGGGTCCACCGGGTTGCCCAGCGGGTCCTCGGTGACCAGGGGCTGCTCGGTCTCGGTCCAGTCGTCGAAGTACGAGCTGCCGAGCAGGATCCTGATCATCAGGTTGATCTCGACCAGGTCGGTGGAGATCAGTTCGCCGTTGATCACCACGCCGGGCGTGATGTAGCGCTTGCGACCCCACTCGGTCATGTTCGCGTAGGAGTAGTCGACGTAATCGGGGTCGTCGAAGCTGCCCCAGTTGACGAGGTTGGTGTCGCGGTAGCCGACCATGTCGTACCCCGGCAGCTCCCTCAGGAAGAAGTCGTAGAGGTCGTCGTGCATCGGCACGCTGCGCTTCACGTAGTCGAAGTAGCGCATCAGGCGCACGTAGTAGTCGGTGAGCGTCTGGTGCGTGATGTTGGCGCTGCAGCCGCCGGGCATGATCGTCGACGGGTGGGTGTGCCGGCCGCCGAACAGCACGTACATCTCGCGCGTCCAGCGGGCCACCTGGAGCGTCTCCAGGTAGAAGTCGCCGGTGAACGGGTTGAGCGAGCGCATGATGTCGGCGATCGTTCGGTAGCCGTGGTGCTCCACCCCGGCGCCGACGTCTGCTCGGCCTTCTGGAGCAAGGACGGGTTCGTCTCCTTGACCATCTGCTCGCAGAAGTCCACGTTGCACATGCAGTCGTTGAAGATCGCGTGGTCGAACATGTAGTCCGCGGTCTCCGCCAGGTTGAAGGCGAGGTCGCCCAGCGGCGGCGGCTTCACCCCGTACGCCATGTTCTGGTTCAGGCACGAGCAGGTGCAGTGGTTGTCACCGCAGATGCCGCAGATCCGGCTCGTGATGAAGTGCGCGTCCCGTGGGTCGATCCCCTTCATGAAGATGTCGAACCCGCGGAAGATCATCGAGGTCGAGTAGCACTTCAGGACCTGCCGGTTCGAGAAGTCGATCTCGGTGTGGATCCCGAGGCTGCCGACGATCCGGGTGATCGGATCCCACGACATCTCCTTGACCATGACCTTGGAGTCACTGGGGGGCGTCTCAACGGTTGCCATCTGTTCTCTCCTTCTGGTTCAAGCGTTCTCGAGCTCTGCTCCTCCGGCCTCAGCTCATGCGTAGTTCCTGGGCTGGTAGCCGGTCTCGAGCCTCGAGCTGGGCTTGCGCCAGGCCGGCTCGACGTCGTACTTGTTCTTGATGTTCCGCTTGCGGAAGTAGCGGATCACGGGGCCCATCGCGAACTTCTCGAAGTTCGAGGCCAGGTTCCCCATCGGGTCCGCGTCCATGAACGGCATGTACTTGTCCGGGAAGCCGGGCATCGTGCAGGCCATGCAGATGCCGCCCACGTTCGGGCAGCCGCCGTAGCCGTCGACCCAGCCGCGGACCGGGACGTTGCACTTCACGACCGGCCCCTTGCAGCCCAGCTTCACCAGGCAGCGCGGGTCGTCGCCGTACTCGGTGGCGAACTCCCCCTGCTCCGCGAAGCCCGCCCGGTTGCAGCCCTCGCGGACCGTGCGGCCGAAGAGCCAGCGCGGGCGGAGCTGCTCGTCCAGGTCCGGCACCGGCGCGCGACCGGCGAGGTGCAGGGCGAGGTACAGCAGCACCTCGGTCATGTTGTCCGGCTGCGCCGGGCAGCCCGGGATGTTCACGACCGGCAGGTTGGCCTTCGACTTCCAATCCCAGCCCAGGTGGTCGGCGACCCCCATCGCCCCCGTCGGGTTGTTCTTCATCGCCGGGATGCCGCCGTAGGTGGCGCAGGTCCCGACCGCGACCACCGCCGCGGCCTTCGGCGCCAGCCGATCGAGCCAGTCCGAGGTGGTGATCGGCTGGCCGGTCTCGGGGTCGTCGCCGATCCCGGCCCAGTAGCCCTCGCCCGAGAGCTTCTCGTTCGGGATCGACCCCTCGACCACCAGCACGAACGGATCGATCTCGCCACGCTCGGCGCGCCACCACCACTCGATGAACTCCGGCCCGTTCTCGTAGGCGAGCACCGGGTTGTGGACGATGACCTTCGGCATCCCCGGGATCGTCTGGAGGATGATGTCCTCCAGGCTCGGGTTGACCGCGGAGGTCATGGCGACGGAGTCGCCGTCGCAGGAGAGTCCCGTGGTCATCCAAATGACGTGGGCCTCGACGGCCTCGGTCGTCTTCTGGTCCGGTACGAACTCGGTGGCCAGTGCCATCAGCACTCTCCTTTTCCGCGTGTTTTCATCAACAGATCCTCGGTAGCGGGTCGCCCGCGAGCAGGTCCATCACCCGGCGGCCGCCGAAGGCCGTTTCCACCAGGACCATCCCCGGCGGCTCCGCCGTCACCTCGCCGATCTCGACGGCGGTCTCGCAGCCCGGCACCGCGCGCAGGGCCGCCAGGGCCCCGTCCGCGGCCGCGCGGCGCGACGAAAGCGACCATCACGCCCTCGTTCGCCACGTACATCGGGTCGATCCCGAGCAACTCGGATGCGCCCGCGACCTCCGGGGTGACGGGGATCTCGGCCTCGCGTACGCCGATGCCGACGCCCGAGGCCCGGGCCAGCTCGTTCAGGGCGCTCGCCACCCCGCCGCGGGTCGCATCGCGCATGCAGCGCAGCGCCTCGCCGGCGGCGTCCAGCAGGGCATCCGCCACGGGCCACAGCGAGCGCGTGTCGGAGACGACGTCGGCGTCGAGCCCGAGCTCGCCGCGCGCCAGCATGATCGCCGTGCCGTGCTCGCCGATCGTCTTCGAGACGAGCACGCGGTCGCCGGGCTCCAACGAGGCGGTCGCCAGCATCGCCCGGGCGTCCACGGATCCGATCCCGGTGGTGCACACGTACATCCCGTCGGCGTGGCCACGCTCGACCACCTTCGTGTCGCCGGCGACCACCTCGACGCCGGCCGCCTTCGCGGCTCCGGCGATCGCCTCGACCTCCGCCCTGAGCACGTCGGCGTCGAGTCCCTCCTCGAGGACGAGCGCCAGGCTCAGCGCCTCGGCCCGGGCGCCGGCCGCGGCGAGGTCGTTGACCGTGCCGTAGACCGCGAGCTCACCGATCGATCCGCCGGGGAACCGCAACGGCTTGACCACGAAGGTGTCGGTCGTCAACGCGACGGCGCTGTCGCCGATCCTGACCACGCCCGCGTCGCCCAGCTGGTCCAGCGCCTCTGACTCGAAGGCCGGCGCCAGCAGCCCTTCGATCATCGTCTGGCTCGCCTTGCCCCCGGCCCCGTGGGCCATCGTGACCCGCTCGTCCTTGAAGCGGGGGCGCTTCGAGCGCGCCGTCTCGATGATCTCGAGGATCCGCTGCTCGCGATCCGGGGCGCTGGTCGGTTCCATCAGACGACCGCCTCCCGTTCGCGCGCGTAGCGGCCGTAGTTGTAGTAGGCGGCGCAGGCCCCCTCCGGCGAGACCATGCAGGTCCCGATCGCGTGCTCGGGCGTGCACGCGGTCCCGAACACCTTGCACTCCCAGGGCTTGATCACGCCCTTCAGCACCTCGCCGCATTGACATGCCTTCGGGTCGGCCACCCGCACTCCGGGGACCTCGTAGCGAAGCTCCGCGTCGAAGTCCGAGTACCCGTCCGAGAGCCGGAGGGCGCTCTGGGAGATGAACCCGAGGCCGCGCCACTCGAAATGCGGCCGCAGCTCGAACACCTCGGACAGCGCCGCGAGCGCGGCCGGGTTGCCCTCGTACGGCACGACCCGCTTGTACTGGTTCTCGACCTCGCACCGGCCCTCGGCGAGCTGGCCGAGGATCATGCGGATGGCCTGAAGGATGTCCAGCGGCTCGAAGCCGGCCGTGACCAGCGGCCTTCCGTAGTCGGCGGGGATGAACTCGAACGGGCGGACGCCCACGATCGTCGAGACGTGGCCCGGGCCGATGAAGCCGTCGAGCCTCAGGTCCGGCGAATCCAGCAGGGCCCGGAGCGGCGGCACGATCGTGACGTGGTTGCAGACGCAGAGGAAGTTCTCGATGCCCTCGGCCTTGGCGCGCTTGAGCGTCAGCGCCGTCGACGGGGCGGTGGTCTCGAACCCGATCGCGAAGAACACGACGACGCGATCGGGATTCGCCTTCGCGATCCGCAGGGCGTCCAGCGGCGAATAGACCATCCGGATGTCGGCCCCCCGCGCCTTGGCTTCGATGAAGGACTCCTCGGAGCCGGGCACCCGCATCATGTCGCCGAAGCAGGTGAGGATCACCTCCTCGTTGCCCGCGATCGCGATGCCGTCGTCCACCCGCCCCATCGGGATCACGCAGACGGGGCAGCCGGGCCCGTGGACGAGCTCCACGTTGTCCGGGAGGAGGTCGTCGATCCCGTACTTGTAGATCGAGTGGGTGTGGCCGCCGCAGACCTCCATCAGCTTGTAGTGGCGGGCGGGGTCGACCGTCGCCACGATCTCGCCGGAGAGCACCCGGCCGAGCTCGGCGTCGCGGAACTCGTCGACGTACTTCACCCGAGCCTCGCAATCGCCGTCCCGGCGTGGACCAGCAGCGTGTCGCCCCCGCCGACCGGCTGCACCAGGGCGATCTCAACGCTCTCGCGGCGGCCGTCGGCGGTCTCGCAGAGCGCGAGCTCACGCTCTCCGTCGATGGACACAACCGTGAGCTCGACCGCGACGTCGCCGCAGGTGATGCAGCCCTCTTCGGGCGTGCAATGAGGCTCGTCGACAACCTCCGGATGGACTCGGCCTTCCACGGCTTCATCCATCCGAGCGGTCATCGCCGCGGCGCCCCCCGGGACTGTCGCCCTTGAGCTCGGATCTTCACGCGACGCCTCACTCGATGACGCTCGCCTTCAACTCCTCGAGCTCCTGCTCGTAGTCGGTGCCCATTCCCTCGAGCATCTTGCGCGTCGCGATCGCCTCGGCCTCGTCGACCTTCGAGATCGCGAAGCCGACGTGGATCAGAACCCAATCTCCTTCCCCGGCGCCCTCCCCCTCGGCGTCGAGCAGACCGATGTTGACGTTCCGCTTGACCCCCGCTACGTCGACCTTGGCGAGCCGGTTCGACTCGTCGACGACTTCCAGAATCTGGCCGGGGATGGCCAGGCACATGGGTCCGAGAACTCCTCTCCGGTGGTGCGTCGCGAACGTATCACCTGGTGCGAAACGTCGCAAACCTGTCAATCCCGGTCGGATTTCCGGGTGTCTGGTCAGGCTGCGGCGTACGATCCGACGCATGGCCGAGTACGTCCTGGACCATCACCTCGAGGGTGAGCGGGGGCGTCTGGCGTTGATGTCGCGCCTGCTCGACCCGATGCACCGCCGCCACATCGAGTCGCTCGGCATCGGCCCGGGCGCCCGGACGCTCGAGGTTGGTTGCGGAAACGGCTCGATCTCAGCTTGGCTCGCCGAGCGCGTCGAACCGGGCGGCAAGGCAGTCGCCTTCGATCTCGACCTCTCGCTCGTCGAGTCGCGGCCGCCGGACCTCGAGCTGCGGCAGGGCGACATCGTCGAGGGCCCGGTGGATCCCGGCGATTTCGATCTCGTGACCGCGCGCGCGGTGCTGCACCACGTCGCCGACGCCGGGACTGCGATCCGCAACCTGGCGGCGAGCCTGGCGCCGGGGGGAGCGATCCTGCTGATCGAGCCGGATTTCCTGCCGGTCAGTGTCGCCGAGCCGCCCGAGGTGCGGGCGTTCTGGGACGGGTGGCTCGCCTGGTCGCGGGACCACGGGATCGACTACCACGTCGGCCGCACGCTCGCCCCACGGCTGGCGGAGTTGGGCCTCGAGCAGGTCGCCGGGACGGCCGAGACGGCCGTCTACAACGGAGGCTCTCCGTGGGCTGATTACTGGACGCGGACGGTGGTCGAGCTGCGCGACGGGCTCGTCGACTCGGGGAAGCTCGACGCGGGGCTCATCGACCGGTTTCTCGCCGAGTGCGGCGATCCACGCTGGTGGACCCAGACGATCGCGTTCACGGCCGTGCACGCCCGGGCTCGCGCGAGCTGAGGAACGCTCCCTCGGCGTGTGTACCATCGCTCGAGGACACGCGATGCGCGAGGGGAATGCGAGATGGAAGCCGCTTACGGTCAGCGCATCCAAGGCCTGAGCGTCAACGGCAGAGACCTGCGTGCCGGCGTGTTCAACGAGAACGAGGTGCGCGCCGCCGCGGGGATGACGATGGTGATCGGGGCGGTGGCGTTCGTCCTCGCCCTCACCCAGCAGGTCTACCTCCCGCTGCAGCTCGTGACGATCTTCTTCTTCATCGAGTTCTCGATCCGGGTCGCCGCCGGGCTTCAGTACAGCCCGCTCGGCCGCCTCTCGCACGTGCTCGTGCGGCGCCTCGAGCCGGAATGGGTGTCGGCGAGGCCGAAGCGCTTCGCCTGGTCGATGGGCGTCGGTTTGTCGTTCGCGATGGTGATCATCACCAACGTCGGCATCCGCGGCGCGCTGCCCGCGACACTCTGCTCGATCTGCCTGACGCTGATGTGGATGGAGTCCGCGCTCGGCCTCTGCGCCGGCTGCGAGCTCTACGCATTCCTGCGGCGCCGCGGCTGGATCGCCAAGGACGAGGCGATCGAGATCTGCGCCGGCGGCATCTGCGAGGCCCCCCGGCCGGCTGCGGCGGGGGTCGAGCCGTGAGCGGGACGATCGCCGAGCCCCACGGTCAATACCCGAACCAGCGCGTGCGCCGGCTCGCGCCGAACTCCGCCTTCTCCGCGGCGTACTCCCGCGACGGGTCGTTTCGCTCGGCCACCGGCGCCTCGCCGCCGAGGAAGTTGACCTCGACCTTGCTTACGAGCCCCTCGCCGAACTCGGCGTAGCAAATGCCCGATCCCTCGTACGGCGAGGGCATCTCCCCGTCCGAGATCGTGGCCGCGATGTCGCCGGCCACGACGAGCGCGGCCGCCTCGGCGAAGATCCCGGCTTTGGCGACGGTCCGGGGGCCGGTACAGACGTCGCCGAGGGCGTAGACCTGGGGAAACGACGTCCTGAGGTTGGCCTGGTCGACGGGCACCCAGCCGTCAACGGCGAGGCCGGACGCCGGCAGCGGATCGGGAGCCCGGTGCACCGGGATGCCGACGAAGAGGTCGTAGGGCAACGTGTCGCCGCTCGCAAGCTGCGCCGTGCGCGTCGCCGGATCGATGCCGGTGACGAGGGTCTGGGCCATCTCCTCGATGCCCCGCTCGGCGAGCCCGTCGCGGAACATCTCCGACACCTCGCCGGTCACGGGGACCGGGCGCTGCATTGGGAAGGTCGACGTCATCTCGACCGAGTCACGGATGCCGCGCTCCGTGAAGTGATCGTGCAAGAGGAACGCGCCCTCGAACGGAGCCGGCGGGC
Source organism: uncultured bacterium (assembly GCA_963734015.1). GTDB lineage: Bacteria > Actinomycetota > Thermoleophilia > Solirubrobacterales > 70-9 > JALZKA01. The sequence goes on from CAVTFG010000014.1 coordinate 119,415, forward strand.
ACTTGAACGGTTGCCCGAGCACCGACACGAGAACCCTCCCGCCGTCGAAGTCGGCCAGTTCGTCGCGCAACCGCTCGGCACCGGCCATCGTGTAGTACTCGTGGCCGCCCGCCTCGAGGCCCGGCGTGGCCGCCATGTCGTAGTCGGCGCCCATGGCCACGGCGAGGAAGTCGGCATCGTGTGAGCCCACGTCGGTGGTGACCCGCCGGGCGGTGGGGTCGACAGCGGTCACCGTCTCCTGGCGGAACTCGACGCCGTCCTTCGCGATGTCGCGGTAGTTCATCCGCACGTCGTCGGCCGATTGCTTGCCGAGCATCACGTCGAGCTTGGAGTAGCCGAAGAAGAACGAGTCGTTGCGGTCCAGCAGCGTCACGCGGACGAGGTCCGGGATCGTCTCCGAGAGCCGCGTCGCCAGCTCCAGGCCGCCGAAGCCCGCACCGAGGATCAGGACATGCTTCTTCGGCATGGCCAGAGCCTAATTCAGGGTCGGGTTGATCACGAATCCCGCCGGATTGGTGGACAATGGAGCGGTGAGGGTTTCCGCGAAGGCCGAATACGCCGTTCGAGCCGCCATGGAGCTGGCCGCAGCACCCGACTCCGGCCCGGTGAAGAAGTCAGCGATCGTTGCCGCCCAGAAGATCCCGCCCAAGTTCCTCGAGAACATCCTGTCCGAGCTCCGGAACGTCGGGTTGGTCGAGAGCCAGCGCGGCTCCGACGGTGGCTACTGGCTGGCGAAACCGGCGGCGGAGATCAGCGTCGCCGACGTGATGCGCGCCGTCGAGGGGCCGCTGGCGAGCGTTCGCAGCCAGCGGCCCGAGGCCCTCGAATACGAGGGCATCGCCGAGCCGCTCCAGAACGTTTGGGTCGCCCTCCGCGCTTCGATCCGCGACGTCCTCGAGCACGTGAGCCTCCAGGACTTGGTCGACGGCAAGCTGCCGAAGGAGGTCCTGACCTACTCGGATCCGCCCGAGGCCTGGGTCAGTCAGTAGCTCCCAAGTGCGCCAGGGACGGCCGCGCGCGCGCCATCCAGGCGCCGCAGATCGCCCCCGGGTTCGAAAGGCGGGACTCGAGCGCGAAGATCGACGGCGTCGGGCAGGAGGCCCCGAGCTCGATCAGCAGCGGGCGCAGGTGAACGTCCGGGGCGAGCGCGTGGCGCGGCGTCCGCGCAACCATCACCGGGATCGCGGTCGTGCCGGCCAGCGCCCGGTCTGGCAGCGCGTCGAGGAACAGCTTGGTCAGGCCGGTGTAGCTGCCGCGCCGTACGGGCGAGGCGACGACGACGATCTGCGCGTTCGGACATGGCCGCGAGCGGCTCCTCCGGTGGGCGCCTCCCCCAGCTCTCGGTGTCGGTGGCGAGGTCGATCACCCGCCAGCTCGCGTCGGGGCTCGCACCGCCGATGATCTCCCTGGCGAGGCGCACGGCAACGGCCGATGCCAGTGAGGCCGTTCGCGAGTGGGTCCGCGGGTCGCCGACCACGGCGGCGACGCGGTGGCGCTCGGTCTTCTTCGTGGGCTCGATTCCGAGGCCGGCCTTCTCCAACATCGTGTCCGTCATGGGATTCTTCACTCCTATTGTCTATCAAATCGGTAGGCAAAGGTCGAATTGGCGGCGGTGACGCGGTTACGATCATTCGGTGCTGTTCCGCCAAGTCATCCACGAGGACTTGGGCTGTGCGTCGTACCTGGTGGGGGACGTCGACGCGGCTGTCGCCGCCGTCGTCGACCCGCAGTGGAGCATCGAGCCGTACCTGCGTCTCTCGCGCCTCCACGGCGTGAAGATCACGGACGTGATCGAGACGCACAACCACGCCGACCACGTGTCGGGCCACGGACGTCTCGCGCACGCCACCGGCGCCGCGATCCACATCAGCGAAACGGCCGAGGCCGAGTATCCGCACGAGTCGCTGCGCGACGGCGCCGTGCTGCGGCTCGGAGACGTCGAGATCGAGGCGCTCCACACTCCCGGCCACCGGCCCGAGCACACATCCCTTCTCCTCAGGGACCTCGGCCGGGGCGGCGAGCCGTGGGCCGTCCTGACCGGCGACTCGCTGTTCGTCGGCGACGTCGCCCGGCCGGACCTGGCGATCGAGCCCCGCGACGGCGCCCGCGACATCTACACGTCGTTGCGCGAGCGCCTCTTCTCGCTCCCCGACGAGGTCGAGGTCTGGCCTGGACACCTCGGCGGTTCGAGCTGCGGAAGCGCCGGCATCGATCACAAGAACAGCTCGACGATCGGGTACGAGCGCCGCTACAACCGCGCCGCGGGGTTCGAGACCAGCGACGAGTTCGTCGCGGACGCGGTCGCGGGACTCGGCGAGCCCCCGCCGAACGTGGAGCACGTGGTTGCGATCAACCGCGGGCCGCTGGTGGAGGAGATGGGGACACCGGCTCCGCTCTCACCCCGGGTCGTCGAAAGCGCGATCGCCGAGGGGGCGCTGCTCGTGGACGCGCGCACGAACGAGCAGTTCGACGAGGCCCACATTCCGGGTGCGATCTCAGCGTCCGCGGGCGACACGGGGTTCGCCACCAAGGTGGCTCGCGTCGTCCCGCCGGATGCCGGGCTGATCGTGGTGGCGGCCTCGGACGGCTACGAGCTCGAGGCCGCGGAGCTGTTGGCGTCGGTCGGCCTCCGCGTGCAGGGGTTTCTGACCGGCGGCATGACGTCGTGGCGGTCCGAGGGGCTGCCGGTCGAACGCTTGGAGCTGATCGACGCCGCGACGCTCGCGGAGCGGCTCGAGGCAGCGGACCCGCCGCTGGTCCTCGACGTCCGCGATGACGACGAGTTCGCGGAGGGGCGCATCCCGGGCTCCGTGCACATCCCGTACGGCGACCTTCCCGAGCGCCTCCCGGAGCTCTCCAAGGATCGGACGATCGCCGCGGTGTGCAGCGGGGGCAAGCGGTCCGGACTGGCGGCGTCGATCCTCCAGCGCGAGGGCTTCGAGCGGGTCGTCCATGTCGGGCACGGGGGCGTTGGCACTTGGAAGGCCGCGGGGCGGCCGATCGAGCAGGATTAGCGCCGCCGTGCCCCTCCACCCCGCCGAGAACCGCGGCTACCGGGAGCTGTTCCTGACCGCGCAGCAGGCTCAGACCAGACTCGGCAAGCTGGCCGGCCACCTCGACGGCGAACCCCGGAGGGCGGTCGAGAAGGCCGGCGATGCACTGGCGGAGATGCTCGAGGACTTGAAGCCCGCCCTCGCGCGCTATGACCTTCACACCGAGCACGCCGCGCGGGGTGGCGGCTCGCGCATTGGGCTGATCCGGGCGGCGATCGTCGACCGGTTCCTCGAGCGCAACCAGGCGCTGCGCCTCGCGGTGGACGATCTCGAGCACGTTGCCACTCTGCTCGCCTACCTCGCCGCAGTCTCGGAGACCAGGGATGCGACCATCCTCACCGAGCTCTGCCGGGCCTGGGAACGCAGATTACGGCGCCACGTCGGCGCGATTCGCAAGACGGTCGTCGCGCTCGCCTCCGACCCGGATGCTGCAATTGATCCGCTGGACCCCTCGCCGGTCGGTAAGGCTGCGCACGCTACCGCCGTGGCCGCGGGAACCGCGGGGGAGGCGTTCGACCGCAAGGTCGAGCACGCGGCGGAGCGCGGGCGCAAGCTCGCCCGAAGGCGCTAGAGGTCCGGAAGGCCCTCGTCCGGCGTCGACGCCTCGGCGTGGAGCCGCCGCGGGATGCGGCCGGCGTTGCGGGCGGCGAAGCCCGCTTCGACCGCCTTGCGCATCGCGCTCGCCATCAGCTCGGGATCGGCCGCGCGGGAGACGGCGCTCGCCAGGAGCACCCCGTCGCAGCCCAGCTCCATCGCCAGCGTCGCGTCGGACGCGGTGCCGATCCCGGCGTCCAGGATCACGGGGACCTCGGCCTGCTCGACGATGATCCTCAGGGCGTAGGGGTTCCGAATGCCGGCGCCCGATCCGATCGGCGAGCCCAGCGGCATCACGGCGGCGCAACCGGCCTGCTCGAGGCGCCGGGCGAGGATCGGGTCGTCGTTCGTGTAGGGCAGCACGGTGAACCCGTCGGCCACCAGCTCCTCGGCCGCGACCACGAGCTCGACCGCGTCCGGCAGCAGCGTGCGGTCGTCGCCGATCACCTCGAGCTTCACCCAGTCCGTCTCGAACGCCTCACGCGCGAGCTTCGCTGTGCGCACCGCGTCGCGAGCGGTGTAGCAACCGGCGGTGTTCGGCAGCGCGAACAGGCCGAGCCGATCGAGCAGGTCGAGAACCGAGCCCTCCGCCCCCGGCTCGACGCGGCGCAGGGCAACGGTCACGATCTCCGTACCCGACGCAGCGATCGCACGCTCAAGCTGCTCCAGCGAGCGAAAGCCGCCGGTGCCGACGATGAGCCGCGACCTCCACGTCCGGCCACCAAGCTCGAACCCGGCAGCCTCGGCGTGCTGCGCGCTGCTCGCTGTGCGCTGCTCGCTATCCGCCTTGGACGGCACGCACCACCTCCACGCTCTCGCCCTCGCTCAGCCGCCGCTCCGTCCACTCGCCGCGGGGCACGACCTCGCCGTCGACCGCGACTGCCACGCCGCGCGCGGCGGCCTCGAGGCCGGACGCCTCGACGGCGTCGGCGACCGTCGCCTCCGCGCGCAACTCCGCGGTATCGCCGTTCAGTCGCACGTTCATCCGGGCACCTCGGCGCGCGTGTCCGTGAACCGCGCGGGGTCGGCGACCGCGAGCTCGGGTGGCGGCTCCTCGCCGCACAGCATCGCCGTGACGCCGGTCGCGGTCAGCGGTGCCAGCAGGATCCCGTTGCGGAAATGGCCGGTCGCCAGCAAGAGGCCTTCGAGCTCGCCCGGGCCGACGACCGGAGCGTTGTCGGGCGTCCCCGGCCGCAGCCCCGCCACGGCCCGCTCCAGCTCGAGCTCGGCCACATCGGGCAGGGCACGATAGGCCTCGCGCAGCAACTCGTGGACTCCGCCCGCCGTGACGCGGGTGTCGAAGCCAAGCTCCTCGACCGTCGCGCCGGCGACGAGCCGGCCGTCGGCCCGCGGCACCATATACACGCGCTCCGTGACCACGATCCTGTCCGCCGGCGGGCTGCCGTCGGTGGCGCGGAGGGTCAGGATCTGGCCCTTCACGGGCCTGACCGGAGGGCGGGCCGCTGCGGGCAGCCAATCCGCCGTTCCCGACCACGCGCCGGCGGCGAGCACGGTCACGCCTGCACCATGGCGGGAGCCATCGGCCGTCTCGACGCCCGAAATCCGGTCACCGTCGACGATCGCCCCGGTCACCTCGGCGCCCGTCGCCACCTCGGCGCCGGCACGCTCGCATGCGACGCGGAGCGCCGCCACCAGCGCACCCGGATCGACGCCGGCCTCGTGGGGAGCGTGGACCCCGCCGTGAATGCCGGGGTGAAGCCCGGGTTCGAGCCGGCGGCACTCGCGCGGGCCGAGCCACTCGGCGTCAAGCGCCAGCGACTCCATGAGCTCGAAGCGGCGGCGGAGCTCGGCCGCCTCGTCGCGGTCGAGCGCGACGTGGAGCGACCCGCCGGGGATGAAGCCGGTGTCGAGGCCGCTCACGGCAGCCAGCTCGTCCGCGAACTCTGGCCACGCCGCGTGCGAAGCGAGCGCAGCCTCGAGCAGGCGGTCCTCGCCCCACGTGGTTTCCCCCACGGGCGCCAGCATCCCGGCGGCGACGCCCGACGCCCCCGACCCCGGTTCGTCACGCTCCAGCACCCGTACGCGCAGGCCGCGCTGGGCCGCGCGCCAGGCGCTCGCCAGACCGATCGCGCCGGCGCCGACGACTACCGCGTCGAGCTCTGAATTCCGTGTGGACAAACGACAGCTACCTCCGCCGGCATTACCCGGTTCAGGTTCAGACGGTCGGCGGCCCGTCGCCGCCCTCTCAGCCCTACGTTTCGGGCTCCCGTTACCCCTCCGATGGTACCCGGGAGCGACCCCTCAGCGATACTCCGCGCGCGATGGCCCCCGTCGAATCCACGCGCGAGGCAAGGCTCGAGCGCCTGGCGCGCTGCCGCCTGTATTTCGTGTGCGAGGGGCGGCCCGGTGACGGCGACCCGGCGCCCCTCCTGGACGCCGCCCTACGCGGCGGCGTCGACCTGATCCAGCTGCGCGAGACGGCGCCGCGCTGCGCCGAGGAGCTCATCGCGCTCGCGGAGCCGTATCGCCGCGCCGCCGACGAGCACGGCGCCCTCTTCATCCTCAACGATCACCCGGAGCTGGTCGCGGCATGCGCGGCGGACGGCGTCCACGTCGGCCAGGACGATGTCCCGGTCGCCGAGGCTCGGGCACAGGCGGGTGCCGAGGCGATCGTTGGGCTCTCGACCCACTCCGCCCAGCAGTTCGACACGGCGCTCGCAGCCGCCGGCGACGATCGGCCCGACCAGCTCAGCGTGGGGCCCGTCTGGGAGACACCAACCAAGGAGGGCCGGCCGGCGACCGGCCTGGAGCTGATCGAGCACGCCGCCGCAGCCGGGGGCGACGCGGCGTGGTTCGCGATCGGCGGGATCGATGCCGGCAACATCGCCGAGGTTGTGGCCGCCGGCGCGCGCCGGGCCGTGGTCGTGCGCGCGATCCGCGACGCGGCTGACCCGGGCGCCGCCGCGCGAACGCTGCGGGAGGCGCTCGATGGGTAGCCGCGAGCGCAGGCGGGGCGAGCGGCGCAAGCGCAAGGAGCGGTCCGGCGACCGGCGGGCCGAGCTGGCAGCCAAGCGCGAGGAGAGCGCTGCGCGGATCGAGGCGAAGAACCAGGCCGCCCGCGAGCAGCTCGAGCCGCTCGCCGAGGACGAGCGGCCGGGGGTCGTCACCGTCGCCGCGGTGATCTCGGGCGCGCTTGCGGCCGGAACCGTGCTTGCCTACGCGCTCGGCCTCGAGGTCGGGGAGTTCGACGACTTCGGCAACCAGACCGGCGAGTCCCGCCCGAGCATCTTTCCGACCGTCGTGTCGACCGTGATCCTCGGGGGGATGGCTTACGGCCTCTGGCGCGCCCGCTACTGGGCGGTCCTGGGGTTCCAGACCCTGCTGGTGCTCGTCATCATCGTCGCCGCCCTCGGGCTGGCCCAGGTGACGGATCTGTGGCGCGCCCTGGCCTTCACGGCGATTCTGGTCCTCGCCGGGCTCCTCTTCTACCGGATGGTCAAGGCGATGGCGCGCATCCAGATGCCGGAGCGGCGGCCGCCGCCCGCCTAACTGAGTCGCTCGCGGAAGACCTCTTCCAGCCGCTCGTCGCGACCCTCGGGGTCGCGCGGGACCTTCTCCAGCTTCATGGTCGCGCTGCGGCCGTCCAGCTCGAGCGTCGCGACCTGGTTGTCGAAGTACGGGCCCTCCCGAAAGCGCCAACGGATCCCCGGGTCCTTGACGCCGACCGCCGTGGCGAGCCGCCTGGTCAACTCGGCGACCGGACGGGTCCCGGCAAGCTGGATCACGCGGCGCTCGCGGTTGTCCAGAGCGTTGCGGTAGGGCGAGCAGACCGCCTGGTAGACGGCGCTCTTCACCCCCGCGTCCTTGCGGAACGCTACGTCGGCGAGGTAGGCGTGGTGCACGTCCCCCGACAGGACCCCGATAGTCGCGGGGGGCCGGCCGTCTTCGCCCGCGCCGACGCGCTCGATGAGCCGGGTGAGCCACAGGAACGACTGCTCGAACGCGGCCCAGTGATCGAAGTCGACCGACCGGCGCATCCGCTCGCCCAGGGCCGCCGCCGCGTCGCCCCAGGCGCCGTCGACCACCTTCTCGTTCCACGCCTCGAGGTTGTGGAAGGTGAGCGCGAGCAGATACGGGTCCGAGGTGCCCAGCACGAGGTGATCCACCTCCTTCTCGGTCGCTCGGTCCGCGACCCACTCGGATTCGTCGTCGTCGAGGATCTTCCGGTCGCCCGGCTCGAGGCAGCGACCGGTGCGAGCGTCCATCACGATCAGCCGCGTCGTCCCGAGGTCGCGGACGAACGACCAGCGCTTGCCGTCGCGCTCCTGGTCGTCGCGCTCCATGAAGTCCCGGAGCACCGGGCCGGCGTCGTCGGCTTCACGCACCCGTTGCCACAGGGGCCGCTCCCGCAGCTCGCTCGGCGGGAGGTTGCCCGCGAACTGGTAGATCCAGTAGGCCATCATCCCGCTGACCACGCGCTCGTCGCCACCAGGGCTCGCGCGCCATGTCGTCGCACCACGACTCGGAGATGTTCCAGTCGTCATGCATGTCGTGGTCGTCGATCACCATCGCCGTCGACACCGTGGAGAGCAGCCAGCGGATCACCGGGTCGGTCCAGGACTCGCGGTAGAGGCGGGTGTACTCCTCGAAGTCGGCGACCTGGTCGGGGGGAGCTTCAGCCGGGCGATTCGAGCGTTCGTCGATGAACCGCTGAGTCTCGATGGAGACCTCGTCGGCGTACACCTGGTCGCCGCAGAGGAACAGCAGGTCCGGGTAGCTGGGGGACTCGTCGTCGAGGATCGATAGCGCGAGCGCGTGGAGCGCGTCGAACCCACGGGCCTTCTCCTCGTCCGCCTCCTTCGGCAGGGTGTACGGAGGCTCGTGCGGGGCCGCCACGCGGCATGATCCGAAGACGAGCTCGATCTGCTCCTGGTCGCGGAATGTGCGAATGACGCTCGGGGGGAAGTCCCAATCGGACGGGGGCCAGCGGCGCTCCCCGTCAAGCGTTACCTCGTACTCCTGGCTCGATCCGGGCTCCAGGTCCTCGATCGCGACGAACGCGTAGTGGTGCCCCTCGACGCTGAACGTCGCTTCGGTCCGGCCGAGCACACCCACGTCACAGGGCTCGTCGGTCTCGACCCAGACGGTCGCGTCGGTCTTGCCGACGTAACGGAGCAGCGGTCCTACGAGTAGCTCGGCCACGAAGCCGAACCTACCCCGCGGCCTCGCGGCGAATCGTCAATGGTTCGATCAATGGACCTCGGAACGTCGCTCGGGCCGTTATATAGAGTCGCCCCATGGCTGATTCCTACGACGTAATCGTGATCGGCGGCGGACCCGGCGGCTACGTCGCGGCGATCCGTGCCGCCCAATTGGGGCTGAAGACGGCCGTCGTCGAGAAGGACAAGCCGGGCGGGCGCTGCCTCAACTACGCATGCATCCCCGCGAAGACGATGCTGCACACCGCCGAGGTCTACGACCACGCGCTGAACGGCGCCGAGCTCGGGGTGAAGGTCACGAAGGCCTCGATCGACTGGAAGGCGCTGGCCGAGCGCCGGACCCAGGTCTCGGCCGGGCTCTCGGACGGGGTCAAGATGCTCTGGGACAAGAACAAGGTCACCTGGATCGACGGCGAGGGCTCGCTGACGAACTCCGGCGACGTCGCCGTCGGCTCCGACACCTACGAGGCCAAGTCGGTGATCCTCGCGACCGGCTCGGTCGAGCTGCCGATCCCCGGGGTCGAGTTCTCCGAGCGGATCGTCGAAACCTGGGGGGCCTGGTCGCTGCCCGCCCTGCCGAAGCGCCTGGCGGTCGTCGGCGCCGGGGCATCTGGCACTGAGATCGCCTCCGCCTACGTCCGCTACGGAACCGAGGTGACGCTGATCGAGATGTTGCCCCAGATCCTGCCGCTGGAGGACAAGGACATGGCCCGCGTCGTCGAGCGGACCTTCAAGCGCCAGGGGATCAACATCCTCACGGGCACCCCGATCTCCGACGTGGTCGACTCGGGCAAGTCGGTGAAGTTCAAGGTCGGCGACACCGAGGGCGAGGCCGACTACCTGGCGATCGCCGGCGGGCGCGCTCCCGACACCGAGGCGCTCAACCTGGCGGGCGCCAAGGTCGAGACCGAGGAGAACGGCAAGATCAAGGTCGACGACTTCCAGCGCACCTCGAACCAGAAGGTGTTCGCGGTCGGCGACCTGGTCCGCGGCGCTGCGCTCGCGCACAAGGCGATGGAGGAGGGCGTCGTCGCGGCCGAGACGATCGCCGGCGCTCCGACCCACGCGGTCGATGTCGACCTCGTCCCCGGCGCGACCTTCTGCCACCCGCAGGTCGCCTCGGTCGGGCTGACCGAGGCCGCGGCCAAGGAGGCCGGCCACGACGTCAAGGTCGGCAAGCAGAAGCTCGGCGGCGTCGGAGCGTCGGCCGTCTACGACGACCGCGAGGGCATGGTCAAGATCGTCACCGACGCCAAGTACGGCGAGATCGTCGGCGCCCACATCGTCGGCAACCGCGCCTGCGACATGATCGCCGAGCTGGTCGCGGTGATGGCACTCGAGGGCGGCTACCAGGAGCTGGCCCGGATCGTGCACCCCCACCCGACGATCTCCGAGGCGATCCTGGACGCCGCACGCGCGGTCGACGGCTGGGCCACGCACGCGTAGCGGCCGCGTGGCCCCTCGCGCCACCTTCTATTACGACCTCGGCTCCCCGTACGCGTACCTGGCCGCCGAGCGGATCCATCGCGTCTTCGAGGACGCGGGCGCCGAGCCACCGGTGTGGCAGCCGATCCTGCTCGGCGCCCTGTTCAAGCGCTTCGACCGCGACTCGTGGGCCAACGGGCCGGCCCGCGAGGAGGGACTGCGCGAGGTCGAGCGCCGCGCCCAGGCATACGGCCTGCCGCCGATCCGCTGGCCGGAGCCGTTCCCCGGCAACTCGCTGTTCGCGATGCGGGTCGCGACGTTCGCGACCGAGATCGGGCGGGGAGTCTCGCTGCCGCTCGCCGCGTTCCGCCAGGCGTTCGCCGCGGGCCGCGACCTGTCAGAGCCGGACAACGTCTTCATCGCCGCTGCCTCGGCCGAGCTGCACCCGCGCGCGCTGCGGGCCGCCGCCGAGCGCGACTCGATCAAGGCCCGGCTCAGGGAGGCGACCGCGGCCGCGGGGGACGCGGGTGTCACCGGCGTCCCCGCTGTCGTGATCGGGGACGAGGTCTTCTGGGGCGACGATCGGCTGGAGGAAGCCGCGGCGTCATCAGCGAGGCGGAGCCCGTAGGGCGAAGCCGAGCCCCGCCGTTGTTGAGGCGGCTGGCTCGCCTGAGCTATCGTCGCCGGCGTGGCCGATACCGGGACGAGCAGCGCAACGGAGACGGCCCGCGGCAGGGTCGAGCGGGTCGAACCGACCAAGGCCCAACGGGCCGTCGCACGCAGGGTCGCCGAGTCGAAGGCGACCGCACCGCACTTCTACCTGGAGGCCGAAGTCCGTGCCCCCACCGCCGCCCCCGAATCGGTCGTCCGCGCCTGCGCACTCGCGCTCCGCGAGTTCCCCCGGCTGAACGGCGCCTACCGCGACGGCGCTTTCGAGACCTACTCCCGGATCAACGTGGGCTTCGCGATCGAGGGCCGCGACGCGCCCGTCGTCGTGACGGTTTTCGACGCCGACGGCAAGGCGGCCTCGGAGATCGGCGTGGAGCTTGCCGGGCTCGCCGACCGGGCCGCGGCGGGCGAGCTCACGTCGCCCGAGCTCGCGGGCGGCACCTTCACGGTCGCCAGCGCTTCGTTCGGCTCGATCCGCTCGTTCGCCGCCGTCCTGAACCAGGGACAGGCCGCGACACTGGCCTTCGGACCCGTCACGGAACGCGCCCTGGTTCGCAACGGCGAGGTCGTTGCGGCCCCGGCGCTCACCGCGACGCTCTCGTGCGACGGGCGGATGATCGGGGGCGATGAGGCGGCACGGTTTCTCGACCGGGTCCGTGCGCTGCTCGAGGACTCCGAAGGCGGCGAGCCGTGATGACGCCGGGGGGAAGGGCTCGGCCGTAGGACGATGCCCCGCCGGATCATCGACGTCCCGATCGAGTCGCTCCCGTTCATCGACGAGCACTACGTCGAGATCGCCGCCTCGCCCGAGCAGGTCTGGGACGCGTTGATCGAGGTCATGGGCGGAGTCGGCGAGGGTCGCTCCGGGCGGCCGGTTGCGCGAGCGCTCGGCTGTGCTCAAACCGAGGCGGAGGGCGAGCCGGGGGAAATCGGCTCGACGGTCCCCGGGTTCGTCGTGACGCGCGCCATCCGCCCGGCGCTGCTGGCGCTGATGGGCCAGCATCGGTTCTCCCGCTACGCGCTGATCTTCTCGATCGTCGAGAAGCCGAGCGGAATCGTGGTGCTCGGCGCGCAGACCAGAGCCGTCTTCCCGGGCCGGCGCGGGCGCATCTACCGCGGGCTGGTGATCGGCTCCCGCGGCCATGTCGTGGTCACGTCAAGCATCCTGCGCTCGGTCCGCAAGCGCGCCGAACGCGCCCGTGGACGCCCGCAGGGCGTGGACGACGGCACGGATTGAATCCGCGAGGTGATCCCGCCACCTCGACTTTTCGCGCTAGAGCACCGCATAGGTACTCCACCGGGAAAACTCGAAGGCATGCCGTCGCGGGCTACGACGCGTTCAGCTCGGCCGCAGAGCGGACGAGGGCTCTGAACGCCTCCTCGTCAATCCCGTCTCCCTCGTGGAGGTCGATGGCGCGCATGGTTGGACTCTTCCAGAGTGCCGCTTTCGGTGCAGACCGGGCAGTTTCGCGCCCGTCGTCGGGCCGCATGGTTGAATTGTCGTGAGCCGGGCATACAATTCCGGTAGCGATCCGCACGAGCCCTATCCAGCTCGGGTTGATCCAGACATAGGGCTCCGGCGCGGAACCACCGGAGCTCATCGTCCAGTCGGCGCCGTGGAGGAGATCCCAAAGCGGCGACAAGAGGCAGACCCGGAGGCGATCCCAATGGGCAGCCAGACACGAAGGGCGGAGAGATATGCGAAGCGACGTCGCTGTCGCCAACGAGCCTGCGCGCGGGAACGCGGAGGCCGAAGCACGTGAATCACTGAGCGAACTGCTCACCAGGACGGACCGCGCTGCGCTGCTGCGGTTCATGGTGATGATGCGGACGGCCGAGGAACGCGGCCTGACCCTCTACCGGCAGGGCAAGGTGCCCGGCTCCTTCTACGACGGCTGCGGCCAGGAGGCGATCTCGGTCGGCTCCTCGTTCGCGCTCAAGCCGGAGGACCGGATGTGCATCCTGCACCGGGACCTCGGCGCCCACTTCGTCCGGGGAGTAACCCCGGACCGCTACCTCGCCAACTACATGGGGCGCGCCGACGGCGTGACCGGCGGCAAGGACGGCAACATGCACTTCGGCGACCCGCAGCTGGGCTGCGTCGGCATGGTCTCGATGCTGCCCGACATGGCGCCGGTCGCCTGCGGGATGGCGATGGCGTTCAAGATCCGCGGTGAGAAGCGCGTCGCGATGACCTACTTCGGCGAGGGCTCGACGGCCAACGGGCAGTGGCACGAGGCGATGAACCTCGCGGGCGTCCAGCGGCTGCCGGTCGTCTTCATGCTCGAGAACAACCAGTTCGCCTACTCGACGCCCAACGAGCTCGAGTTCGCGGTCGACCCGGTCGAGCGCGCGCACACCTACGGCTTCCCCGGCGTGACCGTCGACGGAAACGACGTCGAGGCGGTCTTCGCCGCGTCGCAGGCCGCGGCGGAGCGCGCCCGCGCCGGCAAGGGTCCGACGCTGATCGAGTGCCGGACGATGCGCATGCACGGCCACGGCGCCCACGACGACATGAGCTACGTGCCGCCGGAGATGTTCGAGGAATGGTCGCAGCGAGATCCGATCGACCTCTACTCGAAGCGCCTGGTCTCCGAGCACGGGTTCAGCGCGGACGAGATCGAAGGGATCCACACCGAGGTGTCCGACTACATGGCGGAGTGCACCGAGAAGGCGCTCGCCTCCCCGATGCCCGACCCCGCCGGCGCCCGGGAGGGCGTCTTCGCGGAGGACTGGGAACCGCTCGGCGACGGCCAGGCGCCCTGGTCGCGCTGGCAGGGCCGCAACGGCGACGCGGGCTCGAACGGGGCGAGTGCATGACCGCCACCGAGACGACGGCAAGCGGACAGCGGACCGTTTCCGTTCGCGACGAGACCGGTGAGCTCGCGTACCTGGAGGCGATTTCGGAGGGGCTTCGCGAGGAGATGCGCCGCGATGACACCGTGCTGTGCTTCGGCCAGGACATCGGCGCGTTCGGTGGCGCGTTCAAGGTCACCGACGGCTTCTTCGAGGAGTTCGGCGCATCGCGGGTGATCGACGCCCCGCTGGCGGAGAACGCGATCATCGGCGCCGCGGTCGGCGCGGCGACCGAGGGGCTCAAGCCGGTCTGCGAAATGCAGTTCGCCGACTTCATCTCCTGCGGGTTCGACCAGCTCGTGAACGTCGCGGCGAAGCTGCACTACCGGCAGGGCGTCGCCGTACCGATGGTGGTTCGCCTGCCCTCCGGGGGCGGCTTCTCGGGCGGGCCGTTCCACTCGCAGAATCCCGAGGCGTGGCTGCTGCAGTCGCCGGGGCTGAAGGTGGTGGCGCCCGCCACGGCGGCGGACGCGAAGGGCCTGCTGGTGAGCGCGATCCGCGACCCGAACCCCGTCTGCTTCCTCGAGCACAAGGGCCTCTACCGCAACGTGAAGGACGAGGTCCCGGCCGGCGACCACGCGGTGCCGCTCGGTAAGGCGCGCGTGGCCCGCGAGGGCTCGGACGCGAGCGTGATCACGTACGGCTCCGGCGTCCACCTCGCGCTGAAGGCGATCGAGGAGCTGGGTGAGGACGTCGAGGTGATCGACCTCCGGAGCCTGTGCCCGCTCGACACCGAGGCGATCCTCGCGAGCGCCCGCAAGACCTCGAAGGTCCTGGTCACGCACGAGGCGACTCGCTCGTGCGGGGTCGGCGCCGAGGTCGCGGCGCTGATCTCCGAGGAGGCGTTCGAGGATCTCGACGCGCCGATCCGGCGCCTGACGGCGCCCGACGTACCGATCCCGTTCAGCCCGCCGCTGGAGCAGGCGGTCCTGCCGCAGCTCGACGACATGAAGGAGGCGCTCAATGAGCTCCTCGGCTACTAGCGTCCAGGTCCAGATGCCGCAGATGGGCATCTCGGTCAGCGAGGGCACGATCCTCGAGTGGCGGAAGGCGGTGGGCGACGAGGTCGCCGCCGACGAGCCGATCGCCGACGTGACCACCGACAAGGTGGATGTGGAGATTCCCTGTCCCGCTTCGGGTGTGCTGGCGAAGATCGTTGCCGAGCCCGGAGACACGGTTCCCGTGGGCGAGGTGATTGCCGAGATTGATGTCGGCGGTAGCTCGGCCAGCGGTTCGGATGATTCGGCTGAGGGCTCTGACCGTTCGGCCGCGGGTCCCGACGGGGCGGAGGGGTCTCCATCGTCCCTTGAATCGGGAGCGATGGAGACCCCCTCCACCCCGCCTCCCGCGGGTGTGGCGTCTGAGACTTCTCCTTCGGCGGCGGGTGCCGGATCCGGGGAGCGGGCGGGGTTTGTCTCCCCGGTGGTTCGCCGGATGGCTGAGGAGCATGGGATTGATCTGAGTCAGGTCGAGGGCCATGGCGTTGGTGGGCGGATTCGGAAGAAGGATCTGCAGGCGCATGTCGAGTCGGCTCCCAAGGAGAAGCCGTCTCGGCCGATGCACATCGAGTCGCCGTACGTGCCGGAGCCCGCTCCGGCGCCGGTGACCGGGAATGGCCATGCTCCGGCGGAGCTCGGGGGCCGGCGCGAGGCGATGTCTCCGATGCGCAAGGCGATCGCCGAGCACATGGTCCGGAGCCGGCAGACGGCGGCGCATGTGACGACGGTCGTCGAGGTCGATTTCTCGGCGGTCGCCGACCGGCGGGCCAAGCTCAAGGAGACGCTGGCCAGCCGCGGCGTGCCGCTCACGTACCTCGCATTCGTCGCCCGCGCGACGGTCGAGGCGCTGGCCGAGTTCCCGATCCTCAACGCCTCGATCGAGGGCGAGGAGGTGGTCTACCACGACGATGTGAACCTCGGAATCGCCGTGGCGCTCGACGACGGCCTGATCGTGCCGGTGATTCCGCGCGCGCAGCGGCTCTCGCTCGAGGGCACGGCGGCCGCGATCGCCGACGTGGCGGAGCGGGCGCGCACGCGCAAGCTCGAGCCCGACGAGGTCCAGGGCGGGACGTTCACGATCACCAACCCGGGCCAGTTCGGCGCGGTGATCGCGACGCCGATCATCAACCAGCCGCAGGTCGGGATCCTGGATCTCGAGGCGATCGTCAAGCGCCCGGTCGTGGTCACGACCCCCGTCGCGACGGCGGACGCGGAGCGGAGCAGTCGCGGCGATGTGTCTGACGCCATCGCGATCCGGCCGATGGGGTTCCTGCCGTTGTCCTTCGACCACCGAGCGCTCGACGGGGCGACCGCGGCACGCTTCCTCGCCCGGGTCAAGGAGCTGCTCGAGGGAGGCGACGTCCGATGAAGGCCATCGCCGTACCGGCCCGGCACGAGGTTCCCGCTGGGTTCGACCACGAGGATCTCGCCGTGGCGAAGGGCGAGCGCAGCGGGGTGACGATGGCGATCGCCGTGCACTCCACCCGCCTCGGCCCCGCACTGGGCGGTGCCCGGCTCCATCACTACGAGCGCGACGACGAAGGCATCGCGGACGCGCTGCGGCTCGCCGAGGCGATGACCTACAAGGCCGCCGCGGCCGGTCTTGACCTGGGCGGCGGCAAGGGCGTGATCTGCGCCCCGTCGGCGGAGCCGCCGGCCGGCGACCTCCGGCGGGCGATCCTGCACGACTTCGGCGATCTCGTCGAGTCGCTCAGCGGCCGCTACATCACTGCCGAGGACGTCGGCACCGCGACGGAGGACATGGTCGAGATCGCGACGCGCACCACCCACGTGACCGGGATGCCGGTCGAGCGGGGCGGCGCCGGCGATCCCAGCCCGTTCACCGCCGCCGGGGTGCAGGCCGCAATGCGTGCGGCATGCCACCGCGCCTTCGGCACGGTGGACCTGGCCGGACGGACGGTCGCGGTGGTCGGGCTCGGCCACGTGGGCGAGCGACTCGCGCGCGGTCTTGCGGAGGCTGGGGCCGAGCTCACAGTCGCCGACATCGATCCCGCCAAGCAGTCCGTCGCCGGCGAGCTTGAAGCGGAGTGGCTCGACCCGGATTCCGCGCTGCTTGCCGCCCGCGACGTGGTGGCGCCATGCGCCGTCGGCGGCGCGATCAACGCCGGGAACGTCGAGGAGCTCCGCTGCCGGGTGATCTGCGGAGCGGCGAACAACCAACTCGCCGGCGAGCAACTGGCGGAGCGCCTGGCCCGGCGGGGCATCCTCTACGCCCCCGACTTCATCGTGAACGCGGGCGGCCTGATCAACGTCTATCGCGAGCTGCGCGGCTACGACGCCGAGCGCGCGATGGCACTGGTCCTCGGGATCGAGCGCGTGATGGGCGAGGTCTTCGGGCACGCCGAGGTGGCCGGTACGACGCCGCTCGAGGCGGCGCGCGAGCTCGCGCTCAGGCGCCTCGACTCCGCCTGATGCGAAACTGAGGGCCGTGAGCGGAACGCCGGAGATCCGGGTCGCGCGGCTCGGCGTCGTGCCGTACGAGGACGCGGTCGCGCTCCAGAAGCGGCTCGAGGTGGCGCGTCAAGCCGGCGACATCCCCGACGTGCTGCTCCTGCTCGAGCACCATCCGGTGTTCACCAAGGGGCGGCGCACCGAGCCCGGGCACCTGCCGATGGGCGAGGAGTGGTACCGCATGCAGGGCATCGAGGTCTGCCCCACCGACCGGGGCGGCCAGGTGACCTACCACGGTCCCGGCCAGCTGGTGGCGTACCCGGTCACCAAGCTCCCTGACGACGACGTGCACCGCTACGTGCGGCAGCTCGAGCGCGTGATGATCGGCGCGCTCGAGCGGTACGGGATCGCGGCCCAGGTCTTCGACGGGTTGACCGGGGTGTGGACGGCCGGCGACCCGCCGATCGCCAGCGGCGACATCGGCCCGCAGCGAACGGCGGTCGGAGCCGCGGCCCTCCCGGGCGGCGAGGCGCGCAAGATCGGCTCGATCGGCATCCACGTCAACAAGGGCGTCACGACGCACGGGCTGGCGATCAACGTCAACAACGATCTGCAGCCGTTCGAATGGGTCGTGCCGTGCGCGATCGAGGGCGTGCGGATGACGTCGGTCTGTCGCGAGCTCGGAGCCGAGCAGGACATCGACGCGTTCGGCTCGGCGATCCGGGACCGCTTCGCCGAGGTCTTCGAGGTGGCTCCCGTCGAGATCGACCCCGCGTCGCTCGAGCCCACCCCGGCATGACGAACGCGGAAGCCCACCAGCTTGCCCGCGAACGGGGCGTCTCGCGCTTCCTCTACGCCGTCGTCCGCGGGATCTTCGTCCCCTTCATGCGCCTGTGGTGGGGACTGCGGATCGCCGACGCCGACCGGATCCCCGCCGAGGGCCCGGCGATCCTCACCCCGAACCACAAGAGCTTTTTCGACAGCTTCTTCCT
The DNA here is from genome assembly GCA_963734015.1 of uncultured bacterium. Classification (GTDB taxonomy): domain Bacteria; phylum Actinomycetota; class Thermoleophilia; order Solirubrobacterales; family 70-9; genus JALZKA01. The sequence goes on from CAVTFG010000014.1 coordinate 137,594, forward strand.
GGCGGCCGCGACGAAGCGGCACCTCCGCTTCATGGGCAAGTCCGAGCTGTTCGAGGGCCGGCTCGGCAAGACTTTCGTGCGCCTCGGCGCCTTCCCCGTCAGGCGGGGCGAGGCGGACGCGGATGCGCTCGAGACCGCGCGCGTGATCCTGTCCCAGGGCGGCCTGCTGTCGCTGTTTCCGGAGGGCACCCGCGTGCGGGACCCGGAGGGCCTCGGAACTCCGAAGCGCGGGGCGGTGCGCCTCGCGCTGGAGAGCGGGGCGCCCCTGGTGCCGGCCGCGATCACCGGCACCGAGAAGCTCTTCTTCCACGGCGTCCCCCGTCCGACGACCGTTCGCCTGTCGTTCGGCGAGCCGATCCCGGTCGAGCACGTTCCCGCAACGCCCGAGGGCGCCGGCGAGCTTCTCTCCGACGAGCTCTGGCCGGAGGTCGAGGGCCAATTTGGGCGCCTGCGCGCGCACCCCGGGCTGGTCGCGGCCGGGCTCGCGGCGCTCGGCATCGGCGCCGGTGTGGCGGTCAGGCGCAGGCGGGCAGCCCGCAAGCCGAGGTGGCGTCGGTGAGAGAGGGACAGGCCGGTACCGTTGATGGTGTGAATCCCACCGAGACTCCCGTCGCCGAGCGCGTCCATGTGACCCGCTCGCGCGCGAAGCCCGGCGGCAAGCTGGTCGAGGGCGGCCGCCCCTTCCGCGAGCGCAAGCCGCCGTGGCTCAAGGTCCCCGCCCCTGGCGGCCCGACCTACCGGAAGCTGAAGCAGACGATCGCGGAGGACAACCTCCACACCGTGTGTGAGGAGGCGGCGTGCCCCAACGTCGGCGAGTGCTGGGAGCGCGGCACCGCGACGTTCATGATCTTGGGCGACGTCTGCACCCGCCGCTGCGGATTCTGCAACGTCCAGACAGGCGTCCCGACCTGGAACGACCCGCTGGAGCCGCTGCGGGTCGCCAACCAGGTCAAGAAGATGGGGCTCCGCCACGCGGTGATCACCTCGGTCGACCGGGACGACCTTCCCGACTACGGCGCGAGCGCGTTCGTCGGCGTCGTCCGCTCGATCCGCCAGATGGCCCCGGGCTGCAAGGTCGAGATCCTCACCCCGGACTTCCGCGGTCAGGAGATGCCGCTCGCCAAGGTCATCCACGAGCGGCCCGACGTGTTCAACCACAACGTCGAAACCGTGCCCCGCCTCTACCCGCGCGCGCGCCGCGGCTCGGACTTCATGCGCTCGGCCCGGGTGCTCCGCATGGCCAAGGAGATGGGCGGCGAGCGCGTCGTGACGAAGTCGGGCCTGATGGTCGGCCTCGGTGAGAGCCACGACGAGATGATCGAGACGTTCGGGCTGTTGCGCGAGCACGAGGTCCAGATCCTCACCGTGGGCCAGTACCTGCGTCCGACCGAGAACCACCTGCCGGTGGAGCGCTACTGGCACCCGGACGAGTTCGAGGCGCTCGAGCGCGAGGCCTACGCAATGGGCTTCGACGCGGTGGCCTCCGGCCCGCTGGTCCGCAGCTCCTACCACGCGGACGAGGCCGCCGCGCAGGCGACCGAGGCACAAGCGGCCTGAGCCTCAGACCACGGGTTCGGGGCTAGGCTCCCACAGCCCTGCTCCCCCTCAAGGACAACATCCCGACCGACCGGTTCCCGGTCGTCACCGTCGCCCTGATTTTGATCAACGTCGTGGTGTTCATCTGGCAGCTCACGCTGTCGGACGACCCCAGCTCGAGCACGTCGCCGAACGTGCGCGGCCTGTCCGAGGCCGACGAACGGATCATCGAGCTCGGGGCGATCCCCTACCGGCTCACGCATCCCGGCAAGGGCTGCGGCGTGGTGACGGCGACGCGGGGCGCGGAGCCCGGGAACGAGCCGATCGTCTGCGAGGGCACCGCGAAGCGCCGCGCCGCGGAGGAGCGGCCGGGCGTCGAGGTCGTGGACCTCGAGGAGCCGCCGTTCTGGGTCACGATCTTCACCTCGATGTTCATGCACGGCGGTTGGCTGCACATCATCGGGAACATGCTGTTCCTATGGGTCTTCGGGAACAACGTGGAGGATCGGATGGGCCGGGCGCGGTTCCTGGCGTTCTACCTGCTCGCCGGCACAGTGGCGGTCTACGCGCAATCCCTGGTTGACACCGCCGCAACGGTCCCCACGATCGGTGCTTCGGGGGCGGTGGCCGGGGTGTTAGGCGGCTACATACTCCTGCACCCGAAGGCACGAATCGTGACCCTGGTCTTCATCATCTTCTTCATCACGCTGGTCGAGATCCCGGCGATGATCCTGCTTGGGATCTGGGCGGTCCTTCAGTTCCTGCCCGCCCTCGGTCAGATCGGGATCACCGAGGCCGGCGGCGAGGAGGTCGCGTACATCGCCCATGTGGGCGGGTTTCTGTTCGGGCTGGCGATGATCAGGCTGTTCATCGCAGGGCGGAACGAGCGGGGGCCGCCCCTGCCGCAGGCGGCGCCGTGAACCCGAACGTTCGCAGCGCGATCCTGATCGCCGGCCTCCTGTTCGTGATCCTGTTCGCCGGGATGACGCTGGTCGTGCTGGCAGAGGACGGCCTGACGATCCTGGTGTTCTTCTCGCTTCTGATCGTCGCGCTGCTGGGCGTCGCGATCTGGGGCGCCATCAACGGCCCGGACGACCGGCGCTAGCTGGGCAGTCCGCGGAGCAACCGCTCGAAAACGCCCTCGAGGGTGGCCGTGCCGTACGCGTGTGAGGGATTGCCCTCGGTCAGGACGGCGAGGCCGACGCGGCGGCGCTTGTTGCGAAGCAACACGACCTGGTGGTTGACGACGCTCGAGATCCCCCAGCCGCCCTTGAAGTAGAGATCCCAACCGGGCGGGAGGTTCACGCGCCCGATCCCCCACCTCTGGCGGCCGACGATATGCGCGAGCTGGCGCCTGGCGAAGTCCCAATGCCGGTTCGGGACGTAGCGCCTCAGGTTGCGCATGAAGAACGCCTGGTCGCGCGCGCTGGTCTTGCAGTAGCCCCAAATCGAGTTCCACTTGAAGTGCTTCATGCGAGCGCGATCCGCCAGCGACTCGATCGGGCCCTGACCGAGCATGTCGCGGATCCGCGTCGCGTTGGTGTTGTCCGAGCGACGGATCATCGGCCTGATCAGGTCCTTGTCGTAGTTGGTCAACGCCCGGTCGTCGACGCTGTCCTGGCGGAGGTAGGCGACCATCAGCATCACCTTGAACGTGCTCGCCATCACGGCGCGGCCGCCGCCGCCGTGGTGGCTCAGGCGGCCCCGCATGTCGAACACGGCGAAACCGACGTCGCCCGCGCGGTCCTGCGCATACTGCTTGGCGGGGCCGACGTTCGGCTCCCACCTGTTCGCCTCCTTCTGGCTGACGTCCGCGGAAGCGGAAGCCGCAGAGGCCACTGCGAGCGCGACCGCGGCGAGGACTGTACGGCGGATCACTCGTCCACGGTAGACGCTGGGAGCGTCAGCGACACATCCGCCCCTCCCTCCGGGCGGTTCACCGCGTAGGCCGCGCCTCCGTGCGCCGTCGCGATGGTGTCGACGATCGCCAGGCCGAGCCCCGCTCCGCCCCGCCCGCGCGCGGCGTCGGCGCGGCTGAACCGCTCGAACGCGTGGGGGAGGAAGTCGTCCGGGAATCCCGCGCCCTCGTCGGTCACGTGGATTGCGACCAGGCCGTTCTCGCGCTGCGCTGACAGCCGGACCGCCCCCGCGCCGTGGCGCAGCGCGTTGTCGACCAGGCTCGTGAGCGCCTGCTCCAAACGGAGCCGGTCACCGGAGACGACGAGGTCTCCGCCCACGCCGATCTCGAGGCTGCGGTGCGTGTTCAATGCGCGGCTCCCGAACCGCTCGATCAATGTCTCGAAGAGGTCCCCCGCCGCGACCGGCTCGCGCGCAAGGGCCAGCCCCTCCTCGCCCGAGCGGGCGACTACGAGCAGCGCCTCGGCGAGTGCCACCAAGCGATCGACCTCTTCGATCGCCGAGTTGATCGAGGCGCGCAGGGCGTCCGCGTCCTCCCCGTAGCGCAGCGCGAGCTCGAGCTCCGCGCGGTGCAGCGCGAGCGGCGTCCGCAGCTCGTGGCTGGCGTCGTCCACGAACCGGCGCTCGCGCTCGATCGCCGCCTCGAGCCGCTCCAGCATCTCGTTCAGGGTGGTGCCCAGCCGTCCCAGCTCGTCGTTCACCTCGGGAACCGGCAGGCGGTCGCCCGGCTCGGTCGCCGAGATCTCCGCGGCGCGGGCACGCATCCGCTCGACCGGGCGGAGCGCCCCGCCAGCGGCCCAGTAGCCGGCCGCGGATGCCAGCAGCAGGGCCACCGGGCCGCCGATCAAGATCAGGGTCAGGAGGGTGACGAGGGTCTCGTCGCGGTCGTCCAGGGAGGCACCCACGACAACCGTGAGCCCGTCGGCGTCGGCAGGCGCGACGAGCAGCCGCGCTTCGCCGTCGAGTCCGGGCAGTGACGCCGTTTCCACTTCGCGAGGCGCGCTGCCGCTCGGCGGAACCTCGGAGGGCGCTACCAAGGGCGCGTCACCCGCCGCCGGCGTGCTGAATGCAACGGTTCCATCGGCATCCAGGACCTGTACGAAGGTTTCGTCCTCGTCCGCGAACGCGGCGGTGACCCCCTCCCCGAGGCTGGGCGAGGACGCCGCGAGCGCCGACACCTCCCCCAGTCGCGAGCGGAGGTTGTCGTCGATCGTCTCGTCCAGGTCGGAGCGGAGCTGGAGATAGAGAAAGGCGCCGAGCGCGGCGAGGAGCAGCGCCATCGCCAGCGTGAAGGCGAGGGTGACGCGCAGGCGGACGGGCAGTGAGCTCACGCGCCGTTCTCCTTGCGGAGCCGGTAGCCGGCTCCGCGCACGGTCTCGATCGAGTTGGTTCCGAACGGCTTGTCGATCTTCTTGCGCAGGAGGCGGACGTAGGCGTCCACGACGTTCGAGCGGTTCTCGTAGTCGTAGTCCCAAGCGTGCTCGAGCAGGTCGAACCGCGAGAGGACGCGCCCGGGCCGCCGCATGAACGTCTCGAGGACGGCGAACTCCTTGGTCGACAGGGAGATCTCCTCGTCGCCGCGCCACACCTGACGCGTCGCGGGATCGAGGCGCAGGGCTCCCACCTCCAGGACGACGGGACGCTCGGCGTCGCCCCGGCGCACGAGGGCGCGCAGCCGCGCGAGGAACTCGGCGTAGGAGAACGGCTTGGTCAGGTAGTCGTCCGCACCGGCGTCGAGGCCGGCGACCCGGTCGCGGACGGCGTCCCGGGCGGTGAGCATGAGCACCGGCGACCAGACGCCCGCGTCGCGGAGCCTGCGGCAGATCTCGAACCCGTCCATGCCGGGGAGCATCACGTCGAGCACGATCACGTCGTAGCGGGTGGCCTCCGCTCGGGGCAGCGCGTCCTCGCCGTCGGTCGCGACGTCGACCGCGTCGCCCTCGGCTACGAGGCCGCGGCGCAGCAGCGCCGCCATCTTGGGCTCGTCTTCCACGATCAGAATCCGCATGGCCACTCAGGTTGCGGGGGTTCGATGAAAGAAAGATGAAAGAGGTAGGCGCGCGGGCGGCGAATTTCACGGGACGTTCATCGCCGGCGCTTAGACCTGCCCCGATGTCAAGCGAGCGATGGGAGTTGACCATGAGATCGGGATACGCGGCATTGGGAGCGTCGGTGCTGGCCGTTGGACTGGCGGCGTGCGGCGGCGATGACACGACCACCACGGTCACCGAGTCGGCGACCAGTGGAGACCCGTCCGCAAGCGGCGGCCTGCCTCAGGGCAGCGAGCCGGCCGACCTGGATCCGTCCGAGTTCACGACCGAGATCGACAACGAGTACTGGCCGATGGCGGTCGGCTCGCGTTGGGTGTATCGGGAGACGGACACCGAGGGGGCCGAGCAGAAGGTCGTAGTCACGGTCACCGACCGGACGAAGCAGATCGCCAACGGCATCGAGGCGCGTGTGGTGCACGACGTCGTGACCGAGGACGGCGAGCCGGTCGAGGTGACCGACGACTGGTACGCCCAGGACGCGGATGGCAACATCTGGTATCTCGGCGAAGCGACGACCGAGTACGAGAACGGCAAGCCGGTCACAACGGCGGGATCGTTCGAGGCGGGCGTGGGCGGCGCCGAGCCCGGGATCATCATGCCGGCCGATCCGCAGCCGGGCATGACGTACCGCCAGGAGTACTACGAGGGTGAGGCGGAGGATCTCGGCGAGATCGTCCGGCTCGACCAGCAGGCGGAGGTGCCCGCGGGTCACTTCAAGGCCGTGGTGATGACCAAGGACACGAACCCGCTCGAGCCGAAGATCCTCGAGCTCAAGTTCTACGCCCCCGGCGTGGGGCCGGTGCTGGCGACCTCGGTCTCCGGCGGCTCGGACCGCGAAGAGCTCCTGAGCTTCAGGCCCGGGAGCTAGCGATCCCCGCAACGACCCTGGTCGCGACGTCGACCAGGGTCGCGCGCGGGACGTCCGGGTGCTCGGCCCACCAGAGCACGAGCGCCGCGAGGCCCTGGCTCAGGAACTCGGCCGTGGCCTCGACCTGGTCGGCCGGTATCTCGAAACCCGGGTGCCCGCCAAGGAACGACGCCATCACCTCGCGGGCGCGCTCGTGCACCTCGGCGCGGGCGCGCTGGACGTCCTCGTCGCCGCCGTGATCACGGAAGAGCATGCGCCAGCGCTGCTGGTTCTCGTGGGCGTAGGCCAGCCAGCCGTCGAGGATCGACCGGGCGAGGTCCTCGAGCGACAGGTCGGTTGGGAGGTCGGCGACGAACGTCGGCAGGTCCTCGCGATGGCGCGCGAGGACCGCCAGATAGAGGCCGGTCTTCGAGCCGAAATGCCGGTAGAGGATGGGCTTCGTGACGCCCGCGTCGGCGGCGATGTCCTCGAGGCGGGTGGCGTCGTAACCGGTCGACCCGAAGCGATTCATCGCGGCGCGCATGATGACCTCGCGCCGCTCCGCAGCCGGCAATCGGGACTTTGTTGTGGTCGGGGTCGCCATGGTTACCTCTGAGTAACTTACGTGCTATGTTACCCGCAGGTAATGACGGAAAGCAAGGAGGTCCGAGATGAGTGAGCCAACCGTCGACCCGGTCCACGGGGTCCGCTACGAATTCGAGCAAGACGGGGGCGACCTGTTGACGGTCGACTCCTGGATGCAGGATGGCGGCGGCCTGCCCAAGCACTACCACCCCATCCAGGAGGAGATCTGGTGGGTGGAGGACGGCGAGGTCAGCTTCCACCTCGACGGCGAGTGGCGGACGTTGCGACCGGAGGACGGCAAGGTCGTCGTTCCTCCCGGGACCGTGCACGGCCTCGAGAACAAGAGCGGTTCGGAGACGCATCTTCGCGCCGAGGTGCGCCCGCCACTGGACCTGCAGGACTTCCTGACGGACAGCGCGCGAGCAGCGCGCGAGGGGCTGTTCATGAAGGGCGGGATCCCCAAGAGCTGGCGCGGGGCGAAGTGGGCGGCTGGATTCCTCGCCCGTCACGAGGACCAGACGGTGATGACGTTCCCGCCCCGCTTCGTTCAGAGGATGATGCGCCCGCTGGCCCGCCTGGGCGGATAGCTCCGCAGCGACTACTCGCGTTCGCGGCGGCCGAGGGTGAGCGGACGGACCTGCGATTCGGTCGCGCATAGCCGATGCCAGAGTGGAGCCAGCCGGATTCGAACCGGCGGCCTCCCGGATGCAAACCGGACGCTCTACCAACTGAGCTATGGCCCCTCGCGCCTGATTGTAGGTCGCTTCACCGTCCGTTCACCCGGCGCGCAAGCCGGGTAGAGACGTTGTGAGAGGATCAGCGGCAGGAGTACCCACCGAGGAGGGTGATGGCCGACACCGAGACCGCAACCAAGACTTCGGGCGACGGCGAGACCACCTCGCCGCTCGCGGTCGAGGAAGCGAAGGAACAGGCCGCGGTCGAGGGTGCCCCGCATCCCGCGCAGCGCGCCGAGGTCTCCAACCTCGAGATCGTCCGCCACTACTTCGACAAGGCCGCGGACCACATGGGCCTGCCCGACGACGTGCGCGTCGTCTTCTGGACCCCCTACCGCGAGGTCACCGTCCAGATCCCCGTCAAGACCTCCGACGGAAAGATCCACGTCTTCTCCGGTTACCGGATCCAGCACAACGGTGCGCGCGGCCCCTACAAGGGCGGCGTCCGCTTCCACCCGGAGGTCGACGTCGACGAGGTTCGTGCGCTCGCGTCGCTGATGACCTGGAAGACCGCCGTCGCGAACGTCCCCTTCGGCGGCGCCAAGGGCGGCGTCAACTGCGATCCCGAGAAGCTCACCCAGGGCGAGCTGCAGAAGGTCACCCGCTCGTTCATGGACAAGATCGAGAAAGTCCTCGGCCCCACCCGCGACATCCCGGCGCCGGACATCAACACCAACGCGCAGACGATGGCCTGGATGATGGACGAGTACGGCAAGCTCCACGGCCACACGCCGTCGATCGTCACCGGGAAGCCGCTCTCGCTGGAGGGCTCACACGGGCGCGAGGCCGCTACCGGCCGCGGCTGCGTCTACATGTTCCGCGAGGCCGCCCCCAGCCTCGGCCTCAGCCCGGCGGACACCAAGTTCGTCGTCCAGGGCTACGGCAACGTCGGCTCCTGGGCCGCGCGCATCATGCAACAGCTCGGCTCGACGATGGTCGCCGTCTCCGACGTCCACGGCGCGATCCGCAACGACAACGGCATCGACGCCGACGCGCTCCACAAGCACATCGCTGGCGGCAACCCGATCACCGAGTTCCCCGAGTGCGAGGAGATAACCGCCGAGGAGCTGATCGCGGTCCCTTGCGACGTGTTCATCCCGGCGGCGCTCGGCGGCATGATCCACGAGGGCAATGCGCACCAGATGCAGTGCAAGGTGCTCGTCGAGGGCGCCAACAGCCCCACCACCCCGGTCGCCGACCAGATCCTCCGCGACAACGACACCTACATCATCCCCGACGTCATGGCGAACGCCGGCGGCGTCGTCGTCTCCTACTTCGAATGGGTCCAGAACCTCCAGCACTTCCGCTGGGACGAGCGCGAGGTGAACGACAAGCTCGGCAACGTCATGCGCAAGGCCTACCGTGAGGTTTCGAGCCGGGCGAAGGAAGAGGGCTTGGACCTCCGCGAGGCCTCCTACCTGGTGGGCATCGAGCGCGTCGTCGACGCGGCCAGCACCCGCGGCTACATCGAACACCCGGACGCGGCCAACTAGCCGCGCCTAGAAATCGAAGTCCTTCGGTTCTCCCTGTTCGAACCAGAGCTCGTCGTCGTCCGGGTTGTCCCGGAGGAACTCGGGCGTCTCCTCGAGGACGTCCTCCCCCTCTTCCTCGTCCTCCGCCTCAGCCTCGGCCGGAACCGGGACCTCCTCCGCCTCACCCGCTGAAGCCTCCTCGGCGGGAGCCTGCTCGGGCTCCACCGCCATCTCCTCACTCGCCGGCTCGGTCTCCTCGACCGCCCTCATCTCGTCGACCGGCGTCGCCTCGTCGACGGGCGCGGCCTCCTCGCCGGTGGCCGGCTCCTCCACCGCCTCCTCGCCGGTCGGCGGCTGGTCCTCGGTCGCCGCGGGTTCGTCGAGCTCGTCCTTCAAATCCAGGTCCAGCTCACCGAGCTCGATCGGTTCCGGAGTCTGGTCGAAGAACTCGGTCGGTTGGTCCGCGATCGCCTCGCGCTCGGTGGTGCTGAAGCTGTCGGCGCCCGTGTCCTCGACCGGGCCCTCGTCGGCCGGAGGCGCCTCCGGCTTCGCCTCGGGATCGGCGAGCAGCGCGTCGCCGTGGGGCGCGGCCTCATCGCTCGGCTCCGCGACGGGCGCGACCGGCTCCTCGGCCGTCGCCGATGCGGATTCCTCACCCGGTGCGGCCGGCTCCTCCGCCGTCACCGCCTCGCGAGCCTCGGAAGCTGCCTCCGCCGGCCCGTCGGTCTCCGCCCCGCCCTCGGCCGCGGACTCCCCCGTCTCTGGAAAGTCGGGGTCGCCGGGCCGGGCCGGAGGCCCGAAGGCCTCGTCCTCGAGCTGCTGCAGCTCGTCCTCGTCGGCGCCTTGGCGGCGCTTCAGGTCGAGGTGCTGGCGGATGGCGTCGTCGAAGATTCCCATCGCGGGAGTACCCGGCGCTAAAGACTAACGATGCGATGGCGTCACGACGGGCGCCGTCACCACGCGGTTCTTGCCTTGCCGTTTCGCTTCGTAGAGCGCTTCGTCGGCCGCTTCAAAGAGATGGCGCACGTCGGCCGCGCCCCCCGGCAGGGTGGCGGTGCCGAAACTCGCGGTCACCCGGATCGGCGCGCGGCCGTCGGACGCCGCCACCACCTCGGCTGCGAGCCGAACCCGGATGCGCTCGGCCAGCTCGACCGCGCCCTCGGAGCCGGTTTCCGGCAGCGCCACCACGAACTCCTCGCCGCCATAACGAGCGGCCTCGTCGATCGCGCGCGGCTCGGACTGCAGGATCTTCCCCACCATCCGCAGCACCTCGTCGCCCTCGAGGTGGCCGTGGGTGTCGTTGACGCGCTTGAAGTCGTCCAGGTCGAGGAGGACCAGCGACAGGTCGTGCCCGAACCGCTCGGCGCGCGCCGCCTCGCGGTCGAGCGTCTCCCGGAACGACCGGTTGTTGGCCAGGCCGGTCAGCTCGTCCGTGACCGCCTGCTCGGAGACCCGCTCGTGCGCGGTGATGTTCTCGATCGACGTCGAAGCCTTCTCGAGCAGGATCACGAACACCTCCCGCTCGCGCGAATCGAACTCACCACCCTCACGGCCGACGGCGAGCGTGCCCGCCACGTACCCCTCGCGCTCCAAGGGCGCAGCCAAGGCCTGGCCGTCACCGCGGCGGGCGATCACCTGCGTGCCGTCCTGCGTGGCTCGCTTCCGGCCGGCGAGCGTCGCCACCTTGGCGGGCTCCGTCAAACCGTCCTGACGCTCGATCACCGTGCCGTCGTTCAGCGTCACCAGCGCGTACGTCGCCGAGCATCCGCCCAGCGCCGCCTCGGCGACGATGCCGAGCAGCGCGTTCTGGTCCAGCCCCGATGCGACCGCCTCGCCAAGCCGGGTCACCATGCCGTCGAGCTCCGTCCGCTGCCGGCGGAGCTGCTCGATCTGCGCCTCCAGCCGGTCGCTCATCTCGTTGAACTCGGTCGCGAGGCCGGCCATCTCGTCACGGCCCACCACGGGCACCCGGCCCGAGAAATCCCCGGCCCCGATCCGCCGCGCGGCATCCAGCATCGAGCCGATCTGGCCCTGGAGCGCCCGGAAGACGACGAGGATGAAGCCCACGGCGATCGCCAGGAAGATCGCGAGCGCCGCGACGATCCGCGGCCGGGAGTCGAAGAAGCCGCCCGCCTCGGTGCCCGTGAACACGACGACCCGCATGGAGCCACCCTCCGGGAGCGCTCCCGCAGCCGCGCGCAGCGTCTCGCCCTCGACGTCCACGTCGGCCGAGCTTCCGGCCCTGGGGAGCTCCACGCCCTCGGCCCCGGGGGCGCCCGCGACGAAGCCCAGGTCGCTGACCAGTGCCGCGTTCAGCCCGGTCAGCTCGCCGACCTCGCGGACATACGCGTCAGGGTCGGTGACCGATCCTGAGAGCGCGTAGCGTCCGGCCCGTCCCGTCGTGCGAACGGTCGCGGCTGCGATCTCCTCACCACCCCCGATCGCGTCGATCACCGGTCCGTTCGGCGGCTCCACGGCGAGCCGTTCGAGGCCCGCTTCGCTCCCCGCCGCGCGCGCCGCACTCTCGATCTGGGCCGGATTCCCTGATTGCAGCGCAGCGACGATGTCCTGGTCCGAAAGCAGCTCGCTCACGGCGTCCCCGGCCGCCTCGACCTCGCGTTCGTAGACGGTGAGCGCGGTCGAAAGCCCGGTCGAGAGGCTCGCGTCCGCCTTCCCCGACGTCGAATCGCGGGTCACGTTCACGACCAGCAGCGCGATCGCGGCGATCGGGATCACCACGATCAGCAGGAAGAACAGGGCCAGCCTGCCGCGGAAACTCACAGCGGGAGCTTAGATCGGCGCTGCCGCCGGAACCCCCGGTCGGACTGGATTCTGCAACTGCCTGGGCAGGGCCGCGAGCATCTTCCGACCATCTATCCTTGACCCGCGCCGCCAGCGGCGCCGCGGGGCTATAGCTCAGATGGAAGAGCGCCTGGATCGCACCCAGGAGGTCGCCGGTTCGAGTCCGGCTAGCTCCACTCCCGGTTGCTCGGCGCCAACGCGGAGGCCCCTCTGACGCTCTTGCTTCTCGCGCAATGCGAGAGCCGGTACGCAGGCTGAGGTGGGGAGATGGTGTCCTCGACGCATTAGCTCTCGGCGGCTTTTCTTATTCTCTCGAGATCTCTCGCGTGTGACCGCCCAACGGTTCTCGAATAGTCGATCCTGTTGCAGAGCCGGTGCGCAAGGATTGAGTTGTCGACGGTTCTTTGGCCCCCATCTCGCTTTGGAATTGGGGAATGCTCGTGGGTCGGATTCCAGTCGCTGTATTCGGTGACCGATACGAAGTGCGAGGCACCACCCAGCTTTTCGGGACAGAAGCACTCGCGCATCCCGCACTTCACCTCTGTGATGTAGCCAAGCTCCGCAGCCGTGACGAGGATGCCCTTGACGCCCAAGCGCTCTGAGTTCCTTGGCCACTTCCGCACCTCGCGCCGGGTCCAGCGGTGGTCTTGTCACACGGAAAGGCTATCCCCGAATCCGGCCACCTCACCAGGGAACACCTGCGTTGCCTGAGGCGGTAGCCTCTCGCCTGCTAGCGCTTTTCGCGCAAAGCAGGGGCCGTCGCCCTATTTAAGGTCCGTCTCGGGCGGCGCAAAGATCACCAGGAGCTCGAGGTCCTCGGCGATGTCGACGAAACGGTGCTCGGCAAGCTTGGTTACGAAGGCGATCGACCCAGGCTCTACCGCCTGTCGCTTCCCCTCGACTTCGAGCTCAGCACGCCCCGCGAGCACGTAGTAGATCTCGTCCTCGGCGTGCGGCGTTTGATGATCGGTTTCCCCTGCGGGGAGGCGGTAGACGCCTGCGCTGAACATCCCCGCACGCAGAAATTCCCGCCAGTGATCACCCGCGGCGCGTGCCGCCTCGACGATCTGGTCGAGCTCAACGGCCACAGAGCGCGGCTCGGGCATGGGCGGATGATATGTCGGCTAGTCGGGAACGATGTCAACGACGGGCGCTGCTCCTTTCGCGTGAAAGGGGCAGCAGGGCTGCCGAACGAGCCGCGATTGATTGGGCACTGGGCGCGTTCTGGTGCCCAAATCGAGCGACATCCGGATGCATCCGCGGGCATTTACGTCAGCGCACCGCTGGCCCGGCTCGCCGGTATTCTGCTTACTAGAACCGAATGCTCGCGGTCGAGTGCTCGGCACTCACCCCGCATCGCACCCAGGAGGTCGCCGGTTCGAGTCCGGCTAGCTCCATTCGCTCGCCTTGGGCACATCAGTCCGTGGTCGATATGTGCGCGAAGAGCTGCCCGTAGCCGTCGACGGTGGCCGTCGAGGCAGAGAGACGAAGCAGATCCCAAAACAGGGTTTGGTTGGCACTGAGGACTGGGCGATCGAGGTCGGCCTCCAGCGCGTGGATCGTTCCCACGCTTCGGAAGCCGTTGCCTCCGATGAAAACCGCGTCGGCAGTTTCGGGTACCCGCACCCGTACCCAGTCGTATAGGTCAGCGGGCTCGATCTGACGCTGATCACTCGGGAGGTCGACCGGCCCCGAACGCACGACCTCGAAACCCTGATCATGGAAGTACGCGGTCCCCAGCGAATCGAGCTCGTCGTCAAACCATGGGGGGCTGATCAGCATCAGCCGGTCAACTGACAGCGCACGCAGGCCACGTACGGCAGCAGCGCATGTGGCGGTGACCGGAATCTCCCCCGTGCGCTCCTGGAGGCGGGCCACCATCAGGGCCTCACCCTCCGCGCCGATGACGTAGGCGGAGCTCGTGAAGCCGAAGCCGATCGCGCTGAGCGGTGCCGCTGCTAGGAGCTCGGCCGCGTCGTCGACGAACGGGGGCTCTGCGAAAGCGCGTACCGGCGCGAGCGGGATGGTCGGGTCCATCTCTCCTCCGGCCGCCATTGCTCCAAAGGGCACGCGGGAAGAGTGGACCATGACCTCATCGGGCGACATGGCCTGAAGCTCGGATTCAGGCCCCGCATCAGCATGAGGAGTCAAGACACCGATCCTGGTGCCCGCGCCCCAGCCGTCACGCCTCCACCGCTCGGGGTTCTCCTCTTGCGACATCGCCACGCAGTATCACCCCTTGGCTGTGCCATCGCCGTTGGGCACCAGCTGCGTTCTGGTGCCCAAATCGAACGACATCCGCACACATCCACGGGCATCCGCGACCGAGCGTTCCGCGACCCAGGCAGCGGGGTTCCGCTTGTTAGAGCCGAAAGTGCGGGTTCTCGCCTCGAATCGCCGCCCTGGATCGCACCCAGGAGGTCGCCGGTTCGAGTCCGGCTAGCTCCATTTCGGAAAAGTCCTGCACTTGGACAGATCTCGTCCTTGTCAGGGCTGCACGTGCCGGACTCTGGCCCTCTCTCGGTGCCCATTGAGTGCCCTGTCGTTCTCGGCGTACACCGCAGACTCGCGAGTGGACGCCTACATCGATGCGCTGCCCGATTGGCAGCAGGCCATCGACCGCGAGGTCCGCGATCTGGTCCACTCCGCCGACCCGGAGGTCACCGAGACGATCAAGTACACCGACCGCCCGTACTTCGTGCTCGAGGGCAACATCTGTGTCCTCCTGGCCGCCAAGGACCACGTCAACAGTTTTCGTTACGACGGCGCCGTCGTCCCTGATCCGGAGGGGATCATCACCGGCGGTCACGGGAACGAGACCGCCCGCACCGTGGCCGTCCGAGAGGGCGAGTCCATCAACGCGCCCGCCCTGGCTGCGATGTTCAAGCAGCTCATCGCCAACAACCGCGCCGGAGGCTGGCGCAAGCTGAAGCGCGAAGCCTGATTCGCTCGCCATCGCCAGCGTTACGATCCACGGCATGATCGCCGGGGCGCACACCATCATCTTCGCCGAGGACGCCGAGCGAGCCCGTACGTTCCTTCGCGACGTGTTGGAGTTTGAGGGAGTCGATGCGGGCGATGGCTGGCTGATCTTCGCCCTACCGCCAGGCGAGCTCGCCGTCCACCCCGGGTCGGGCTGGGGGCGCGGGCCGGGGCATCACGTCCTGTTCTTCATGTGCCGCGACATCGAGCAGACCGTCGAGGAGCTCAAGGGCAAGGGCGTCGAGTTCGTATCGCCGATCGAGGACGAGGGCTGGGGCCGGATCGCGCAGTTCAAGATCCCAGGTGCGGGCGAAATCGGCCTGTACGAACCCAGCCATCCGAGCCCGCTTGGAGAGTTCGCGCGTAGCGCCTGAAGCTCCGCTCCGGCGCCCCTGCCTTCAGGATCTCGCGCTATGCGAAAGCGGGCGCTATGCATTCGGCGCTTCATCTTCACTTAATAGACACGCGGCTACATGGCATCGGCGAACTCCGGCGCGGAAAGGACAAACCATGGGAAATCCGGTCGTGCATTTCGAGATCACCGGGAAGGATCCCGAGAAGCTGCGGGGCTTCTACGGCGGCCTGTTCGAGTGGGAGTTCGATACGAGCGCTCCGGTTGCGTCGGCGATCTCTGAGCCGGGTAGCTACGGCTTCGTCGACCGCTACGCGACCGATGACGGGACCGGGATCCCGGGTGGGGTCGGCGGTGGTCCCGCCTACGACGGCCACGCGATCATCTACGTCGGAGTCCCCGACGTCGAGGCCGCGCTCCAACGGGCCGAAGCCCTGGGTGGGCGGCGCGAGATGGGTCCCGAGGTGAACGAGGGAGCAGGACTCGCGATCGGCCACTTCACCGATCCCGAAGGTCACCTGATCGGCGTCGCGGGGCCGGCGTAACGCTCTTGCTCATCGCGCAAAGCGGGCGTCGCGACCGGCGCAGAAGCAAGTCGTGCAATCCGGTCGCAGAAGGCTACGGGGAGGGACCGCCAGCTACGCGGAGGTGTTGACGGTGATCTTGGCGAGGCCGATCGTCATGCCCTCCTGAAGATCGGCGATGCCCAAGGGCTGGTTCAGCAGGTCGGCGCCCTCGGCCTTCAGCTTGACTGTGGTGCCCTCGAGCACCGGGGTGCCGTGGTCGTTGACCTGGAGCGGGTTGAGAGTGCGGCCGTCGAGGAAGAACAGCGGCGCGCCCTCGGCGGCGGCGTCGCCGTCGACGGAGACGGTGCCAGTCAGCACCGAGGCGCCCGGATCGACCACGAAGTCGGTCAGTTCGACGGTCTTGTCGCCGGCCGCGAGGGTCGGGCCGCTGCCGTCGTGATCGAGCTCGCCCTGCACCAACGGCGCGTGCTGGCCTTCCCGAAGGTAGTCGTCCGGCGAGAAGCTCGCGGACATCGACCATGGTGAATCGTGCTCCACGAAGTAGTGCTTGTCGAGGCGGGGTGGGACTTTCGCCGGCGCTACCTCCGGCGACGTGGTGGCCCCGTCGGCGCTCCCTGCGATCGCGAAGCCCCCTAGCGCTCCGGCGGCCAGCACCGCGGTGAAGGTTCCCAGGATCTTCCGCATCTTCATCGTCTCCATTGGGTCATGGGACCGCACCGACTCGCGGCGCGGCCAACTGTTGCGTTACGGAGAGCTATTCGCAGCGAGCGGCCGATCGGTTCACTGGTCGCCCCCGTACTGCCCAGCACGGCGATACCCCCGAGGCTTCGGTGTTGCTCACCTCGTAGGACCGCTGCTCCCTCCGCGTGTGAGCGGCAGCGCGGACGTGGACCTTCTCGACGCTCGTCATTGGGCACCAGACGCGTTCTGGTGCAAATCGAGCTACATCCGTGGGTATCCACGGCTATCTGCGGCGGTGTGCGCCAAGACAGGGTCAACCGGATTTCGCTTACTGGAGCCGAAAACTCCAGCTTCGGCTTCAGAGAGGCGCCCCGCATCGCACCCAGGAGGTCGCCGGTTCGAGTCCGGCTAGCTCCACTTCGACACTCGGCTGGGGGTGCCCGGTCTGACCGCCAGGCGATCGTGCCCAAGCCGAGCGCGTGACTCGGCGGTCACCGAATCTCCGACGCCGGCTGGATCAACTCCACGGTGACCCCGTCGGGATCGCTCGCATAGAAGCATCGCGCCCCCTGCCAGGCCCCCGGCGCGGTGATCTCGACGGGCTCCCCACGAAGGGGAACACCCCCCTGTCGCAAGCGCTCGTGGATCGCGTCGATGTCGGCCACCCGTACGGCGATATGGGTCGCCCCCGGGTCGTTTGCCCGTGGGCGTATCGGGCGCCCGCGCGGGTCCACGAACTCGATCAGCTCCAGAACCTGGCCGTGGGGCAACTGCAGGTCGGCCCACCGCACGCGGGCGTCCGGGATGCCCGTGACCGCGAACTCCTGCGCGCCGGACGCCTCCCCTCGGTCACGCAACGGGAGGCCCAGCAGGTCGCCATAGAAGGTCAGCGAGCGGTCGAGCTCGCCGCTCGTCACGGACACGTGGTCGAGCCCCGTCGCGCGCCAGGATGGCCCGCTGTCCATGCCGGCATCTCGCAGCCGCTCCGGGATCAGGTCCCTGGCGAAGACGTCCTCGATCGTCTCGTGACGACGGATCAACTCCGCCGAGTCGCCTGCGACCAGGACGGTCCCGGGCCTCGGGAGGGCGTTGAAGTTACTGGCGCTCGCATCCTGGTAGGCCCCGGTGTCGAGGAAGGCGATCACGTCGCCGGGGGCAATTTCGGGGAGATCGGCGTCGCTGACGATCACGTCGAGCGCACAGGTGCGCCCGGTGACGTCGGCGACGATCGTGGGCGCCGCCGTGGCCGCTCCGGCGGCCACGCACGTCCACCGGTTGTACTCGAGGTTGACGTCGGCGAGGTAGGCATCAGACGAGTTCGTCTCGACCCACGTGAGAGCAACCGGTTCCGTCTGTCGCTTGACGTTGCCTACGGTCGCGAGATGGAGCCCTGCATCCGCGTACAGGGCTCGACCGGGCTCGATCTCGAGCTGGATTTCCTCAGCGGCGAGGCCGAGCTCTTCCAGCCGCGTGACCAGGTGCGGACAGATCTCCTCCGCATACTCGTCTACGCCGGGCGAGCGGCGGGGCGCCGCGGCCCGCTGAGGCAGCCGGCGTCCAAATGGGTCTCGGGGAGCGGGGAATCCGCCGCCCAGATCGAGCTCACGCGGCATCCAGCCCGGCCAGACCTTGCGAAGTCGCTCGACGGTGTCGACAAGCGCATCGACCCCGGCGCGCCAGAACCGCGGGTCGGAGGTGTGCCGTCCGAGGTGGAGCATGATGCCCGCGACATCGAGGTTGGGATCGGCGATCTCGGACGGCTGGATCTCGAGCAGGTCCTCCATCGGGATCCCCGCCTTGTACCGCTGCAACGAGTCGCGGACGGAGCTCCCCTCCGGCGACATCTCTGAGGGTTCGTCCCGTCCCACCAGATCGGGTCGAATGCGGAAGCGGATGTGCGCTCGCTTCGCGAGTCGAGCGGCGACTTTCGCGGCCCGCTGGAGTTCGGCCCTGCTGTCGAGCGTCACCTTCACCCCCTCCGTGATCGCGCGCTCGAGGAGTTGCACGTCCTTCATGGGTCCGTTCAACGAGATCGTCGCGGGACTGGTCCCCGTCCGCAGGGAGGCCTCGAGTTCACCTGCCCCGAACACGTCGCAGCCAGTGCCCTCCGTGGTTAGGACGCGGCGCAGCGCCAGGCACGAGTTCGCCTTAATCGATGGCAGAAGGAGAAATGCGCCCGGCCATCTGCCGCCGAACGCGCGCTTGAAGCGCCGCGCGTTTCGGCGAAGGTGATCCTCGGAGACAACGTATAGGGGTGTGCCGAACCGCCCGGCAAGCCCCTCGGCGCTACATCCCTCGACATAGAGGGCGCCGTCGCTGACCGAGAGGCAGTCGTCCAGCCGCTCGGCACCGGGGTCCCCTCGAGCCGGTCGAATCTGTTCGCCTCCCTCGACAGGTTCCCTCGCCATCGGCTGCTCGGGATCATCGCCGCGCCGAGAAAGTACCCCGCATCGCACCCAGGAGGTCGCCGGTTCGAGTCCGGCTAGCTCCCACTCTCTCGCCCTCCTCCGACAGCCCAGTGGACCGTGCCTCTCGTCCCGTCCGTCATCTTGGCGCCGGCTGAGAGCTCTTAGCGCGCGCAGCGACGAGCCCCGCCCAGGCGATGACTGCGTTCGAGTTCCACATTTCACCCGCGCCAAGCTCGTCGCGACCCCAGACCATCCTCGGGACGCGAGGAACGACGTCGAGGAGATGCCGCGCGATCTGTTCGTCGTCCGAGAGCCGCTGCGGGCTGTCGACAGCTTCGACGATGTCCGGGATGTGGCCGCCGGGCCAGACGCGGATCTCGTAGCGGAACAGGCGAAAGCGAGCCGCCCAACGACTGCCGACCGGCCCCTCTGCGACCACGCCTCGGCCGGACCCACTCAGGTCGGGCTCGGGCGTCTGTTCGATGACGTACCGGGCCTCAGGCAGCTGCACCTGGAGGGCGGAGTGGTAGAGGTCACAGCGCGGGCGGCGCTCGAATCGCGCCTTGATCCACTCGTAGACGCGGCCGTTGTACTTGACGAAGTGGCCGCCGGCGCCGAGCGGCAGCCAGTACAGGTCGACCGCGCTCGATTGCTCGGATCTCGGCGTCGGTTTCTGGCCCCGCGTGGGCAGGATGTCAATCGAATCAGGTGGTGGAAAGCGCTCGCCTCCACCCTGCAACGCGACGCTGGCTCTGCTGCTCTCCGGCTCACGGTGCGAAGGGGAACGCCGCTGCGAATGAGGCATGATGGATTCTCCTAGATGGGTGTGCCAGCTTCATGAACAGGCAAGTGGTCATCGTCGGTGGCGGCGTAGCAGGCCTCGAGGCGCTGATGGCACTTCACGACCTGGCGGGGGATCGGGCCGAGGTGACGCTGGTCGCTCCCGACCCGGATTTCCTCTACAAGCCGCTCCTGGTCGAGGAGCCGTTCGACCTCGGGCCGGCCGAGCAGCACGCGCTCGCGCCGCTCGCCGAGGAGCTCGGCGCACGGTTCGTGATGAAGGCGGCAAAGACGTGCGGCCCAACGAGCACACCGTCGAGCTCCACGACGGATCGACGCTCGACTACGACTTCCTCATCGTCTGCGCGGGCGGGCGCTTTCGTCCCGCCCTTGAAAGCGCGCGGACGTTTCCATCCGGTGGCGAGCCGCTGCGGATCAATGAGCTCCTCCAGGGTGGGGAGAGACGGCGCCGGATCGCCTTCGTGGTCCCCACTGGCGTCACCTGGGCGCTGCCGATCTATGAGATCGCCCTGATGACGCAACGCAGGGCGCTCGAGCTCAGGGTCGACGATGTCGAGCTGATCATCGTCACCCCCGAGGAGGCTCCGCTCGCGATCTTCGGGCCGACGGCCAGCGCGGCCGTCGCGGAGCTGCTCTCCGCACGCGGCATCGAGGTCGAGACCGGCGCGCATGCGAGCGAGGAGGACGGTGGTCTGACCCTGAGGCCCGGCGACCGGCGAATCGAAGCGGATGCGGTGATTGCGCTGCCGGCCATGGACGGACCGGCGCTCCCGGGCCTGCCTCAGGACGAGCACGGCTTCATCCCCATCGACCAGCACGCTCGGGTTACCGGCGTCGATGACGTCTACGCGGCCGGGGACGGCACGAACTTCCCGATCAAGCAGGGCGGACTCGGCACGCAACAGGCCGATGCTGCGGCCGCGCACATCGCCGATCGCCTCGGCGCCGTGGTCCCCGTGGAGCCGTTTCGCCCGGTGCTGCGCGGCAAGCTGATTACGGGCGACGAGTCGCTTCACCTCCGCGCTGACGTCGCGGGGGGCGGGCGACCTGACGAGGCCTCTCTCGATTGCCTGTGGTGGCCGCCGCACAAGATCAGCGGCCGCTACCTGGCGCCGTTCCTCTACCACGGCGAGGCCCACGCCGAGCCCGAGCCGCCGGGACGCTCGCTGGACGTCAAGGTCGCGCTGCCGGTGGAGTGGCACTCCGAGCCGATGGCTCTCGACCCGTACAGGTCGCCCGAAATCGACTGACCCGATCGCTCTCCGATCAAACGCCGAGCGCGGCGCTCAGGCCGAGCATCCCGCGCCGCCAACAACCGTTCTCAGTACCGCGCCACGCCTGCCGCTGCGCAGTGCGTCGGGAAGCAGCTCGACCATCACCAGCGCCAGCATCACGCCTGCCGCGAACCCGAACGAGAGCGGTGGTCACGGTTCCTGCCGGCGGCGTCCACGGACGCGAGCTCCCTTCGGAGCGCGGCGGCATTCCGCGGCGATGACGACGTCGAACGGCGCCATCAGACCACAACCGCCACCACGATCGCCAAGTAGACAGCGATCGAGAGCAGGTCCTGGAGCACGGTCGCCAGCGGCCGCAGCCGAAGGCGGGGTCCAGGCCAAGGCGCTGGAAGAGGGCGGGCAGCGCCATCGCCACGAGGGTGGCGATCGAGCAGCTCGCGAACATCGCCACCGCTACGGCCACGGCGACGTCTACCTCGCCCCAACCGATCAGCGCGAAGACCAGGAACGCGGCGCCGATCACTACACCCATCACCAGGCCGGTGAGCAACTCGCGGCGCAGCACGGAGCGCACGGTGATGCCGGCCGAGAGCGCTCTGATCAGGACGGTTTCGGTCTGGGTACCGACGGCGTCGGCCATGTAGACAACCGCCGGAATGAAGAACGCGAGCAGCACGTTGGCCTTGAGCTGGTCCTCAAAGCCGCCGACGAGCGCGGTCGCCCCCATCGCGCCGAGCAGGCCGACAGCAGCAGGGCAAACGATGCCAGAGTCGTTGCGTGACCGGTTCCTCGGCGGCGCCGCGCGCACGAGTGCTGCCGGCGAGGTAGCCGCCCAGGCGGGCGAGGTCCTCGTCGTGCTCGTTGAGCAGCACCCGCAGCATCCGGTACGGCGGGATCAGCCCGACGAACCCGCCGTCGGCATCCACCACGGCCAGGCTGCACTCGTGTCGCTCTACATCTTCGTGCGACATTCCCGACCCAGTATGGAGTGACTTCGGGGGATCGGCGTCCATGACGTCCTCGACGCCGGCGTCGGATCGGCGGCGAGCAGGCGCTCGATCGAGATCAAGCCGACGAGTTTCCCCGACTCGAGCACGACGACATCCTCGGCGCATCGGAACTTGCGCCCGGCGAGCTCGCCCCTGACCTCGCTGACGGACTGGTCGCGCCGCGCCACCGGCACGCTTTGGGTCGCGTACTCCGCCGCGACGCCCAGCAATCCGTCAGGTTTGAACAGATCCGTCGATGTCTCCAAGGCAGCCGCCATTGTGTATCGTCTGAGTTTCGCGGATCTCCCCCCGTAGACCTCGCCAGCATTAACCTCCGGTTCTGCGCGGCGGCGCCAGGGTCGTTGTCGCGCTGGATCAGCGAGCGGGCCGAGCGCCGATGGACCCGTCAGGCGGCTGGGGAAACCCGCTCGGGGTTCGACGGAAGGCGCCGAGCAGCCGGCTGGCAGCGATGACCGAGACGCCGAGCAGGGCGGCGAGCACAGCGGCCTCGGTGAGCCCGTCGCTGCGGATCAGGGCGAGGCCGGCGATCACCGCGGCGAGCACGACGAGCACGATGCAGACGCCTCGGTGGAAACGACCGGCCTCCGAATGCGGCCATGGATCGAGCGCACGGGAGACCTGGCGCTCGTTGTCGGAGTCGGTGCACTCGGCCTTGGCGGGACAGGCGTTGCAGACAGCAGGGCGGGCCCGGTAGTGGGCGACCCGCTGGTGGTGGTCGGTATCGCCGGTGAAGCTCCGTTCTCTCCGGGCACACCCAGAGGTCGAGCTCCGGCCGGAACTCAAAGCCGGCTGTCCGATAGCGGGAGCTGCGGCGGTGCGAGTGGCGAGCGAGCAGGTCGAGCCCGGTCGCGGCGATGAGCAGGAAGGCCGCGTAGCAGACCGCGAGCAGCGCCTCGGTGCTCATGGCGGCCTCTCCTCGGTTTGCATCGGCGACAGCGCCGCGGAGGTCTCCGGCGCCGGTACGGTGATCTCGGTGAACAGGATCTCGTCGGGCTCCTCGAGAGTCGACCCGCCCACTCTGTGGCGGACGCCGAGGTAGCAGATGTAGAGCAGGGGCAGAACGCCGCCGCCGATGAAGAGGATGTCGCCGGCAGTCGGATCCACTCGATCAGCGATTGGTGTCGTTGGTCAGGAACTCGAGCGAGCGGGCGGAGTAATAGCCGGCGTCGACTGACTCGTAGAGCTGGATCAGGCCCAAAGGGAACAGGGTCGCGAAGGTCATCCAGGCGAGGCCGATGTTGAGCGACCAGAAGCTGAGCTTGGCGAGCCGGTCCGGCCATCGGTCGTGAGGGGATCAGGTAGCGAAGGCAGAAGAGCGCCAGGCCGACGGCGAGCATCCCGTAGACGCCCATCATCGCGGCGTGCGCGTGGTTGGCGGTCAGCGCGGTGCCGATCTCGTAGTAGGAGACGATCGGCAGGTTGACCAAGAAGCCGAAGATACCGGCGCCGAGGAAGTTCCAGAAGCCGACCGCGACCAGGAACATCACCGCCCAGCGGTGCGGGAAAGGTGTCTCGGAGCGGCTCTCCTGGCGAGCGCCGAGCTGAAGGAAGCTCCAGCCTCGACGGTCAGGAAGGTCAGAGGGATGACCTCGGCTGCGGAGAACACGGCGCCGAGTGCCATGTGCTCGGCCGGCTCGCCGGAGAAGTAGAGGTGATGCATGGTGCCGATCACGCCGCCGACCGAGTAGAGGAGGATGTCGAGGAAGACGACTGTCAGCGCTACGCGCTCGCGGACGACGCCGAGCAGGACGAAGACATAGGCGACCATCACCGTCGTGAACAGCTCGAGGAAGTCCTCGACCCAGAGGTGAACGACCCAGAAGCGCCAGAAATCGGTGACGGTGAAGCTGTCGCCCTGGCGCGCGACCAGGCCGACCGCGTAGAAGGCCGGGATCGCGAGCGCGGCGAAGAAGAACAGCCAAGGCAGGTTGCCGCGGCTCTCGCGCGCAAGCCGGCCGCGGAGCGCCCGGAAGATGATCGCCGCCCAGAGAAGAGGCCGATCACCAGCAGTACCTGCCAGAAGCGCCCGAGGTCGAGGTACTCGAACCCCTGGATACCGAAGATCGAGCCGTCGTCGCCGAACCAGCCGTGGACGCCGCCGAACTCGCCGATCAGGCTGCCGAAGACGACGATCGCCAGCGCCCCAGCAGGTACGCGAGCCAGTGCTGGCGCCGCGGCTCGCGCCCTGTGATCATCGGCGCGAGGAAGATCCCGGCGGCCAGGAACGAGGTTGAGACGAAGAAGATCGCCAGCTGTACGTGGAAGGTGCGCGCGAGGTTGAACGGCAGGAGCTGGGCGAGGTCGATCCCGAAGAAGTCGCCGAGCTCGGCGCGGTAATGCTGGGAGGCGGCCCCGACCATCGTCTGGATCAGGAACAGCGCCGCCATCACGAGGAAGAACCAGGCGCAGGCACGCTGTGCAGGGGTGAGCGCGACGTCACCGGGCCGCTTGAACGAGAGAGTCGCCTGCTCGCGGCCGTGCCAGCCGAGGAAGTTCCAGCGCCCGAAGGCCGCGAACAGCAGTCCGATGCCGCCGAGCAGCGCGATCAGCGAGACGACGCTCCAGAGGACCACGTTCGCGGTCGGACCGTTGTCGACGAGCTCCTCAGGCGGCCAGTTGTTCGTGTAGGAGTAGTTGTGCCCCGGCCGGCGTGCGGCGGCCGCCCACGCAGACCAGCTGAAGAACGCCGTGAGCTCGTGCGCCTGCGTTGGGTTGTCGATCGCGTCGGGTCGCAGGCCCTGCTCCGTCGTCGGATTCGAGAAGTAGTCGGCGTAGTGGCGCTCGAGCTCCGCGAATGCATTGGCCTGCGGCTCGGTGTAAGTGAGGGTGTCCGTCTGGCTCGTCGTAGCGGTTCGCCTGGAAGTCGGCGATCGTCTGCTCGCGGGCGCGGTCCGAGCCCGCGCCGCCGTACTGGCGCTCGACCGACTGCGCCGGCGCGGTGTAGGTAGTCGGCGGTCCAGTCGGGGCCGAGGTAGGCGCCGTGGCCGAAGATCGAGCCGTACTCCATCAACCCGTTGTTAAGGAAGACCTTCTGGCCCTCGCTGATGTCCTCGCCGGTGAACAGCGTCTGCCCCTGCGGGTCGACGATCCGGTCAGGTATCGGCGGGTCGGCGCTGTAGGTCCGGTAGGCGAGCAGGCCAAGGACAAAGAACCCGAGCAGGAAGACGACGATCGAGGCCTGTACCCAGCCCTTGGAAACCAGGAGCTCTCGGCGCGGTGGGCTCTCCTCCACCATCCCGGCGGCGATCTAAACAGAAATACGTGGCTGGCTGTCAGCTCGCCTCGGCGGCGGAAACCGATGCCCGAGGGAGGCGAGCGCGTGCTCGAGCGTGCTCGCCGACCAGGATCGCCCGCCAGTGCCGCTGAAACAGCGTCACGCCGTTTCAGGGTCCGTGGCCGGGGCGACGTCGAAGCTGAACATCATCCCGCTCTCAGTGTGCTCTGCGATGTGGCAGTGGGCCATCCATAGCCCGGGGTTGGTGACGTCAAGCAGGATGTCGATCGTCTGGCCGGCGCGTAGAAGCACCGTGTCCTTCCAGACGAAGTTCTCTTCAGGCTCGCCGTCACGGCTCAGCACCAAAAACCGCCCGGCGCCATGAATGTGGAATGGGTGGTGCATCGGATGCTCCTGGTCCATCTCGTTCGACAGGCGGATCTTGATTCGGTCGCCAACGCGGAAGGCCCAGGTAATGCCGGCGTTCTCGGCTCCGGTCTCCTTGTCGATCAGCTGCCAGATCATGTTGCTCGTGTTGGTCTGGCGGTTGATCTCGGGCATCAGGTCTTCCCATTCGAGCCCATCGGCGTGGTCATGAGCGTGCTCGTGCCCCTCGTGCTGGTGCTCGCCCTCGCCGGCATCCGGGATCTTGTCGGCGGGAACGAGCTTCATCCCGCACTTCGGGCAGCTCGACGCCTCGCTGTCAGTGACATCGGGATGCATCGGGCAGGCGTAGGAGGTCGGCGCTGACTCAGCGGTCGCAACCAGCCTCATCCCGCACTTGGGACAGGTGGCCTGCTCGGAAGCCGTGACCTCGGGATGCATCGGGCAGACATACGACGACGCCTCCTCAGCCTCACCGCCATAGAGGATCGGCATCTGCGAGACGAAGGCCAGGGTCTTGTCAGGCTCGCGTTCCATTTCCGCATGAATGCGCTCACGCTCGGCCGAAAGCTCAGGATCAACCCGTAGCTCGTTGAAGGCAGCGGCCGCCCCGCCGGCGGCTTCGCCGGAGAGGCTGATCCGCCCGAGCTCGTAGGTGTGGTCGGGGGTCCGGTTTTCGAGAGTGACCTCCCCGGGCTGATCAAAGAGGACATCCACGATTGCGCGCTCGGAGGGCGAGAGAAGGATCTCGTCAACGAACTCCTCGCGCTCGACCCGACCGCTGTCGCCACCGACCAACTTCATCCGCGCGCCACTGATGCCGAAGTTGAAGATCCGGGTGTTCGCAGTGTCGACCAAGTGCATGCGGACGACCTCCCCGACCTTGGCCTCGGCGCGGAAATCGGTCTCGCCGTTGGTCAGCATCACGTTGCCGAAACGACCCATCGCCGTGAAGGTCGGACCGGAGCGGTCAAAGGGTGCGATCTGCCCGTCCTCGATCAGGATGTCGTCAAGCGTGATCGCCAACTGACGGTCGATCGGCGGCCAGTAGTTCGGGTCCTCGGGCTCGACGATGATCCCCGCGTAGAGGCCCATCTCCTGGGCGAAGTCCTCGCGGATGTGCGGGTGGTACCAGTAGAAGCCCGGGTCGGGGAATTGGAGTCGGTAGGTGAAGGTCCCGCCATGAGGGATCGGCGCCTGGGTCTCCTCGGGGACGCCGTCGAAGCGGTTTTCGAGCCTGAGTCCGTGCCAGTGCAGCGTCGCGTCCACGTCGCCGAGGTTGGTCGCCTCGATCGTGACCTCGCTGTCCTGGTCGACATGCAACGTCGGACCAGGAATCAAGCCGTTGTAGCCGAGCATCCGCACCTCGGCGTCATTGATCCGCTTCCGCACCGGCTTGATCTCGATAGCGTGGGTCTCGCCGTCCCGCATCCGAACTACCTGCGGGCTCTTGGCCTCCTCTAGGCCTTCGACGTCGGTGCTGAAGTTGACCTCGTGATGGGCGTGCATCTCTCGCTCCTAGGCTACGAATCGGTTGCGGCTAGCTCGGTGGCACCGGCCTGCCGGTGCTTTGTCTCCTCGATTCGGTCTGCGAGGTAGGCAGCGTCAATGCCGACCCAGCCAAGCAGCGCCGAAGTCCGGGTGTACTGCCAGGTCATCCCAAGCAGATATAGGCCGGGCGAATCGGTGACGCCACGAGCATGGTGGATCTCGCCGCGCTCGTTCTTGACCTCGGGAATGTCGATCCAGGAGTGATCGGTCCGGTACCCGGTGGCCCAGACGACGCCGTCGTAGTCGGCGGACTCGCCACCCTCGAAGGTGATCGTCCGGTCGCTGGCATCAGTCGCTCGCGGGCGGATGCCAACCCCATGACGGCGCAGTTCGCGCAAGCCGCCGCCGATGACGACATCACGCTGCGAGAGGCGCTGACCGAGCCGTGATGACACCGGCACGCGGGCAAGCCTGGTTGCGGTCAACCACCACCAGATGTCGCGGCCCAACGGCCGCTGCGGCAGCGTCGGCAGCTTCTGCCCGACCGCGATCTCGACGTCCCGGGAGTCGGCCAGCTCGAGCGCGATCTGCTGGCCCGAGTTGGCCCCGCCGACCACAAGGATTCGTCCTTCGGGCAGATCCTCGGGGCTCTGATATGACGCGCTATGGAGCTGGGTGAGCTCGGGATCGAGCTCGTTGGCGATCGGCGGCGTGAAGGGCACCTGAAACGGACCGGTGGCGACGACCACTTGGTCAGCTCGAATCGGACCGGTGGTCGTCTCGGCGAGATATCCGCCGTCGTCGGTCCGAGTCAGGCGGGTCACGGTCGTGTTCGGACGCACGGGCAGCTCGAACGTCTCGACATAGGCCCGCAGGAAGTCGGCGACGTCGTCCTTACCTGGGTAGGCCTCCCGCTCGGCCGGGAAAGGCATCCCCGGCAGGTTGTTGTACCGACCCGCGGTGAACAGCTTCAGGGACTGCCAGCGCGAGCGCCAGATATGGCCGACCTCGGGGTTGGCGTCCGCGATCACAAACGAGAGCCCGCGCTCCGCGAGGTAGTAACCCATCGCCAGCCCGGCCTGCCCCCCGCCAATGACCAAGACATCGACCCCCTCGGTGACCACCGAGTTGTCGTTTGTCACGCGACTGCCGGCACCACGAGGACGTACACCTAGACGGAGTTCTCCAGCCGCTAGGGCCGATCATCCGCGTCGACGCGCCGGTAGGCCGACGGCGGCGGATCGTCGAACTCGTCGTGGCGGCGGAACCAGAACGACCCCGGCGCCCGCGGCCAGCCCTCGGGCAAGTCCTCGTCGT
This sequence comes from uncultured bacterium, assembly GCA_963734015.1. Taxonomy (GTDB): domain Bacteria; phylum Actinomycetota; class Thermoleophilia; order Solirubrobacterales; family 70-9; genus JALZKA01. The sequence goes on from CAVTFG010000014.1 coordinate 165,940, forward strand.
CGGACTGCCCGCCATAGGGCGTCAAGGACCACAAGCTCCAGAGGCTGCCGATCCATTGGACCATCGCTCCGTGCTGCAGGAAGTAGGTGCGGTAGACGTCGTTGCCGTCGCGCAGGAAGACGTTGAAGCCGAACCAATCGTCGACCCCGAAGTCAGCCGAGAAGCGCTCGCTGTGGATCGTGTACCAGGGCACGTCCGTCCAACCCATGCGCTCGGCGTAGCGGCGGAGGTTCGCCTGAGGTGCCGACGATGCCATCGCGAAGGTGATGTCGCGAGCATGCAGGAGGCCGAGCTCGGGGATGCCGTCGGCGACGGACGAGCAGCCAACGCACCCGGCGTCGGGCCAACCGTCGACACCCTCCTCGAAGAAGAACCGGTAGAGGATCAGCTGGCTGCGCCCGTCGAACAGCTCGGGCAGTGACCGCCGCCCGTCAGGACCCTCGAACGCGTAGTCGTGCTCCACCCGCACCATCGGCATGCGCTTCCGTGCGGCGGCGAGCTCGTGCATCGCGGCGGCGACGGTCTGCTCGCGCTCGAGCAGGGCCGTCAGCGCCCCGTCCCACTCGTTCTGACTGACGATAGGCGGACGAGCGACGGTCGCATCGGTTTTCCCCATACGGATCGCCTACCCGACTGTCGCGGGACCTAAAACGATCCGGAGCCTCCGGGGACATTCCCGTGCCGCTGGAGGTCGCCGGTTCGAGTCCGGCTAGCTCCACTGAAGGCCGAACCGTGGGCATCGATAGGCTCGCGGTCATGCCGTCCCCGCCCAAGGGTCCGCCACCCGGATCCCTCGGGCTGAAGGTCATGAACCGGCTCACGGCGTTGAACGTGTGCCTCTATCGACGCACGGGCGGCCGCATCGGAGGGGCGATCGGCAAAATCAGGCCGATTGCCTTGGTCGATCACGTCGGCGCGAAGAGTGGCACGAAGCGCACGACCCCCTTGGTTTACACGCGCGACCGTGACGACGTGATCATCGTCGGCTCCCAGGGAGGATCGCCGAAGACTCCGTCCTGGGTCTTCAACCTCCGCGCGAACCCGCATACAACGATTCAGATCGGCAGCAAGAAGTGGGAGGTCGTCGCCCACGAGGCCACCGATGAGGAGCGCGAGCGGCTCTGGCCCTTGGTCGTCGAGACCTACGCTGACTTCGCGGTCTACCAGGCTCGCACCGAGCGGAGGATCCCGGTGGTCATCCTGACGCCGGCAGGCTGAGTTCGGCCCACGGCGGCAGGTATCGCCTCGTCGCCGTCGAAGGATCGACGCGCCTGCGGATCAACCGTGGGCGCGAACGGAGCGAGGGAGGCAAGGATGGAGTCAGCGAGCACGGGGCGGAACGGAGAGTCCTACTCTGCATGGGCGGCCTTCGCAGGGGTGGTCATGTTCATCGTCGGGTCGCTCGACGCCCTCTGGGGACTCGGCGCGGTTCTCAACGACGACGTCGTCGTCGTCGGCGGCGAAGGGGCGCTCATCGCCGACATCACGCTCTGGGGCTGGGTGCATCTGCTCCTCGGCTCCGCCATCGCGCTGACGGGCGTCGGACTGCTGATCGGAAGCGGCGTGGCTCGGTGGGTGGCGGTGCTCCTGCTGGCGGTGAATGCGATCTCGCAGATCGTCTGGTTCCCCGCGGCGCCGCTCTGGGCCTTCCTGCTCATCACTCTCGACGTGACGATCATCTATCAGCTAATCGTCCGCTGGAACCAGCAGGCGCGATGGGACTGACGCAATCGGCCTGACCCGGCGGACCCGACGCGCTCTGCGGAAGCGGGCCGGAGGTACTCGTGTCCTGCTAGTCCGGCAGTAGGTCGTCGCGGTAGCGGATGGGGCGCGACGGAGGGAAGCGCGCATAGGCGAGAACGCCGTCCTGCGTGTCCTCGGGCGAGCCCGCGTTGTAACGAGCAGCAGTGTCGTCGGCGCAGTAGAAACCCCACGGCCCATCCTTCTGGAACTGACGCGAGCTCGCGCAGAGGAGCACGCACGGGCCGTCGCCCGCGCCCGCGAAGGCATGCCGCGTTTCCGGCGGGCAGTGCACGAAATCCCACTGCTTCAGCCGCCGCTCCTGGCCCTCGACGATCAGCACGGCCTCGCCCGAGAGGACCAGGAAGTCCTCCTGCTCGGTCTCCCAGTGGTACGTGTCGGTCGGTTCGCCCGGGCTCACGATCCGGATCGCCATGCCGAGCATCGGGAAGAACGTCTCGGCCTCGTACTCGTCGACGCCCGTGAGCGGCAGGCTGTGGCCCCGTCCCGGATTCTCCATCCAGCGTGCGTCGCGCGCGTTCATGACGAACCAGCCCACGCTCGCGGGAACAAATCCTGCTTCGGTCGGCTCTAGCTTCGCTTCCGGAACCATCGTGAGGAGCTAAACCACGCGCGGAGCGTGGGAACCGGAGTAGACGTCCTTACGGGCGATCAGACCGTCGCGAAATGGGAAGACATCGATGCCGTCCCACTCGATGACGCGGCCCTCCGCATCCGTGGCGGTCGCCGTCCATTCGCTGACCACGAACTGATCGCCGACGTAGCGGCGGCGACCACGGAACCTCAGGTCGGGCTGATCCGCGAAGGTGGACTCGAGCAGGTCTCGAACCGCGGGTCCCTCGACTCGGACCCCGCGGGTGTGGTTCTCGAACACCATGTCCGCAGTGTGCATCGACATGATCGCTTCGACGTCCTGGTCATTCCAAGCCTGGTCGTAGCGATCGATCAAGGCGGCCAGGTCCACGACGCGATCCTACCCGTGGGCCTGGTTGCACACCGACAGCTCGGCGCGGTCCACACCGCCCTAACCCCGGCTCGCGATCTGGATCAGGTTGCCGCAGGTGTCATCGAAGACGGCCGTGGTGACCGATTGCATCTCGAGCGGCTCCTGCGTGAAGCGGACCCCGAGCGCCTGTAGCCGCCCGTACTCGGCGTTGACGTCGTCGACCGCGAACGACGTGTAGGGCATGCCGTCATCGACCAGCGCCTGCTTGAACGGCTTGGCAGCAGGGTGGCCGTCCGGCTCCAGAAGCAGCTCGGTCCCGTCCGGGTCATCCGGTGAGACGACGGTCAGCCAGCGCGCTTCGCCGACCGGGACGTCGGTCTTCTTCACGAATCCTAGATTCTCCGTGTAGAAGCGCAATGCCCTGTCCTGGTCATCCACCAGGACGCTGGCCAGGTTGATCCTCATCGCTTCGGCCTCCTCTTCAGTCCTCGATCGACCAGCGCTCCGCGATGCCCTTCAGCGGCGTGGTGTCGAGGTAGTGGAACTTGTATCTGCCCTCGCGCCTGCTGCTCACCAGGCCGGCTGCCTCCAGCACCTCCAGATGCTGCGAGATCGCCTGCCGCGACAACCCGAGCTCGTGCTTCATCGTCAGCCTTGTGCAGAGCTCGAACAGCGTCTGGCCGTCTCGGTCGTGGAGCTCGTCGAGAATCGCCCGTCTCGCGGGCGCCGCCAGCGCGTGGAACAAATCGGTCAATGCCGGGGATTATAGGCAAGTCGTCACTTGCCTATAATCCGTGATTCGGCTGCGCGATACTGAGAGCCTCGGTCCGGCGCCCGCCCGCCGGGCGCGAGCGACGCAAATGGAAGCCGGCACGATTCCCCTGACCGCAGAGGATCGCGCGATCCTCGACCTCGAGTCGCCGCGCGTCGCGGGCCACACCTGCAAGGTCATCGTGCTCGCCGAGGGTGGTCCCGGGCTCGGAGCGCTGCGCGACGAGGTCGCCGCGCGGCTTGGGGGCGCCCCGGAGCTTCTGCGGCGCCTCGACGGCCCGGCCGACGCCCCGGTTTGGCGCCAGGATCGCGACTTCGATCCAGCCGCGCACATCGTGTCCTCCAAGGACGCAATCGATGTGGATCAGGCCCGCCTCTGCGAAACGGTGGGCCAGATCTTCGCGCAGCGACTCGATCGCTCGCGGCCCCTCTGGCGGATGGACGTCGTGTCCCTGGGTCAGGGGGGTAGCGCGATCGTCTGGCGCATTCACCACGCGCTCGCGGACGGCACCACGGCGATGCGACTCGCCCACGCCGTCCTCTTCGACGGGGTAACCGAGCACGGCGGAGCCCCGGCAAAGCGCGGGGCAACACCTGGCGCCGACGACGACGCCCGCCGCCGCCGCCGCCTCGCTGGACTGCTCCGACGCGAGTTCGCCCGCAGCCGTTCGCCCTCTCCGTTCGACGCTCAGATCGGAGCGCGGCGCGAGGTGGAGTTCGCGCGCATACCGCTCAGAGCGCTCCACGATGGAGTCAAGCGCCTGGCCGACGCTACGGTCAACGACGCGGTCCTCGCCTGCGTGGCCGGTGGCCTTCGGCGCTGGATCGAGTTGCACCACGGCGACCTGGGCGACATGCGGGTGAAAGTGCCGGTCAGCCTTCACCACGAGGGCGACGCGGTCAGCAACCGGGACTCGTTCTTCGCCGTCGCGCTCCCCATCGCCGAATCCGACCCCCTCGAGCGGCTGAGGCAGATCCACGCCGAGACCGCTGAGCGAAAGGAGGAGCACGACGCCGCGGAGATCGATGATCTGACGCGCGGGCTGGAGCGAGTATCGCCGCGGATGGAGCGAATCGTGAAGCGGCTCGAACGCAGCCCGCGACGCTTCGCGCTCAACGTCTCAAACGTCCCGGGCCCACGCGGTCGAATGACCATCCTGGGGACGCCGGTCAGCTCCCTTCGCAGCCTGGCCGAGATCGGCGAGCGCCACGCGCTGCGCGTGGCTGCGCTTTCCTACGCGGACGAGATCTGCCTCGGCCTGTGCGCGGATCCCGACGTCGTGCATGATCTCGGGGATCTCGCGCGGGGAATCGAGGCGGAGGCACAGAACTTCTTGCCCGCAGCGCCCGCCTAGCTGCCGATCCGCTCTCGGACGTGTGCGCGCCGACCACTGTCACTGGCGGCGCATCGATCTCGTCTCAACAGGGCAACCGGAAACGAGAGGAGCAGTGATGAAGGTCTTCGTAGCCGGCGCCACAGGCGCAATCGGCAGAGAGCTCGTCCCGCAGCTCGTGGCGCGAGGCCACGAGGTGGTCGGGATGACCAGGAGCGCGTCGAAGCAGAACCTGGTGCGCAGCCTGGGAGCGCGCCCGGTAGTGGCCGACGCCCTGGACCCCGACGCAGTCGCGGAAGCGGTGGCGTCCGCCGAGCCCGAGGTGATCGTGCATCAGCTCACAGCGCTGTCCGGGCCGATGTCCGCGAGGGACATGCGGCACCCCGACCGCGCCCCTATGGCGAAGATGACCAACCGACTGCGGACCGAGGGGACGGACCATCTCCTCGCCGCCGGACGCGCGGTGGGGGCACGCCGCTTCGTGGCGCAGAGCTTCGGGGCCTTCCGATACGCCCGCACGGGCGGGCCGGTGCAGACCGAGGAGGATCCTCTCGATCCCAACCCGCCGGCGCCGCTGCGGTCGGTAGTGGAGGGGCTCCTCCATCTGGAGGACGCGGTGACGACGATCGACTGGGGCGAGGGTCTCGCGCTCCGCTATGGCGGCTTCTACGGCCCGGGGACCGGGATCAGCCTGGCTCCGGATGCGGTGATGGCGGCGGCGGTCCGCAAGCGACGGTTCCCGATCGTCGGCAGCGGCGGTGGCGTTTGGTCACACGTCCACGTCGAAGACGCCGCGGCGGCGACCGCCATCGCGGTCGAGAGCGGCCGGCCGGGTGTCTACTACATCGTCGACGACGAGCCCGCGCCGGTGCGGGAGTGGCTGCCGGTGCTGGCGAGCGCGCTGGGTGCCAAGCCGCCAAGGCGTGTCCCACGCTGGCTGGGGCGGCTCCTGGCCGGTGAGGCGGCGACGGTCATGATGACCGACGTGCGGGGTGCCTCGAACGAGAAGGCGAAACGCGAGCTCGGCTGGCAGCTTCGGTATCCGAGCTGGCGGCACGGCCTCGCGCAGGGGCTCGGCTGAGGATGGTCGAACGAGGCGCTCCGCTTCTACTTACGGCAACGAAGTAGCCGGTCATCCTTCAGCGGTCGGGCGGCTCACGCGTCGACCCCACGGAGACGGAACCGGTGCCACCGCGCGTCCATGCCCTGCCCTTCGAGCGAGCGACTGCGATCGTCCCGGATCGGGAGCATCGTCCAGACCCCGAAACCGATGCGAGCGTGTTCGGGGATCAAGGTGCCGTGGGCCTCGTACACCGTGTGCCCGTCGACGCGCCAGGCCGCGCTCGATCTGCTTCGGTCGAGCGTGATCTCGCACGCGCGTAGCCGGGTGAAGTCGTCGTCGAAGTCCTCGTACGGCGACTCCACTACGTGGTAGAACGGCTCGCCCGTTCCGCCGCCGCCCAAGCCCAATTGCTCGTGCAGGGCGAACACGCGGGTCGAGGTGCCGCAGACGGCGAACACGCGCTTGCTCACGTCGAGATCGAAGACGTGGAAGGCGGCCATTCCCAGACGGAAGTCCCCCGGGTCCCCGCCGATGTTCTTGACCGCGAGATCGACGGCAAACGTCGCGGGCCGATCCGCCGGCAGCTCGAACCGGCCCGTCGAGAAGATGAGGTACTTGGGACTGTCGGCGGGCTGAAACGTGTCGTGCGACAACGAGAAGCGCGGAATCGTCACTCGCACCTCGCCCTCGCCGACGGTCAGCTCCGCATTGGGGTCCAACGGGATGTGCTCGCCGCCGGTCGGGCTCGGCAGGCGCGCCGGGCTCCAGCGCGCATCGTCGAGGCCGGGCCCCACGAGCTCGTCGTAGCTGACGAAGCCGTCGCCGGCGGCGGTCGGGGCCTGCGTCTCAGGCGTCATCGCTCGACGATCTTCCAGTACGAGTCCTTGCGAGCGATCTTCCCCTCGCTGAACTCGAACAGATCGCATCCCTGGACCTCCACGCGCTCGCCCGACGTGTCGGTCCCGGTGATCGTCCACTCGGACACACCTCGATCGCCGGCGACCCAGTGCCGGTCCTTCCCGTAGTGGATGTCCGGAATCCCCGCGAAGCGGGCCTCGATGCCCTCCCGGACCTGAGCTCTGCCCTCGAGCCTTCGGCCCCAGGGATCCGGGCCGCGTGGCATCTCGAAGACGCAGTCCTCCGCAAGGAACGCCATGACGCCGTCTACGTCGTGTCGATTGAAGGCGTCAAGGAAGCGCTCGAGCATTCCGACGTCGGGTGATTCCTCGCCCATCTGGCCTCCCGTCGCAGGATATCCGCGCCTCGGTGCAAGACGCCGATGGCCGCTTAGGAGGTCAGTCTCCCTCGATCGCCCAGGTCGAGTTTCAAGGTCGACCTCGCGGTGGACGGCGAGGACGGTCTGCGGCGAGCGTCGGTCGGTAACGCCGACCTCGTCGTTCTCGATCTCCTGATGCCGCGCACCGACGGGCTGGAGATGTGCACGGCACTCCCCGCCGCGGGCGTCCGCACCCCGGTCCTGATGCGGACCGAAAGCTGCGAGGCCGCGCCAGTCGGGTCGAGCGCGGTCGACTGCGGCCTCGATAAGCCGGCGCCTCGCCGCGATCGCTCGTGGCGCCCGCGTCAAGGCATCGCGCATCGGTGGCTCGTCGTCGATGACGAGCACCTCTGGTCGTGCTGGGTCGGAGCCTGCCGGCATCTCTCCTGCCTCCGGGATTCTCCTCGGTTCGGGTAAGAGGCTGGTCAGAAACCTTACGTACCGACGCTGTGTGGGAGGATCGTCGCGGCAGCGCGGAGACCGGGCGCTGCCGTCCGAAGGGAGGCGCCACGCCGGCAGATCGCCCCGAGCTCTCGAGCATGGCGGATGACTACGCGCGGCACGCGCTCTCGCAGCGCGCCGCGTTCGAGGCGACCCACCCGGGGGCGTTGGAAGCCGCTCGGCTGTTCGGGGACGAGCCTGTGCTCCGCGTGGCCGATCTCGGCGCCGCCGACGGCGTCAACTCCCACGGCCTGATCCGGGATCTCGTGAAGGAGCGCGCCGGCCGGCAGCTGATCTACGCGCTCGTCGACCTTCCGACAAACGCATGGGGGATCGCGGCCGACCACCTGCGGCAAGCCTTCGGCGGAGCGGCAGACGGGCATGACGTGGTCGTCATCCCCGGCCCGGGCGATGCGGGCCCGGGGGTCGCCGATAACGGTTCCGGTGCCCACTACGCCTCGCCCGAAGCGCACGGCGAGGCCTGCCGGCGCGCGGTCGAGCACAGCCCGCCCCCCGCCGTGGTGATCAGCATGGCGGGCATCCCCCTCCAGGAGGCCCCCTGCCTCCCGCCGGGCAGCGTGCACGTCGCGGTCACCGGCACCGCGCTGCACTGGGTCGCCGACGCGGCCGGCCTTGCCTCGACCGGGTCGGTCTTCCCGGGCTACTCGGACCACACGGACGAGGCCGAGCGCCGCGCCTGGCGCGTGGCCGCGGCGCGGCAGTGGGAGCGGCTGCTCGAGATGCGCGCCATGGAGCTGGCGCCGGGCGGCCGGCTCATTGCCGCGGTCCCGGCCTCCCCCGCTCCGTGCCCGGAGAGGACGGGGCCCTACGTGGAGATCATCGGGGACATGAACCGGCTGCTCGCCGACTGGTGCCGAGCGGGACGCATCAGCGAGGGCACGGTCGCCGCTGTCGTCGTTCCGGTGTGGATGCGAACGCTCGACGAGATCCTTGCCCCCTTCGAGGCGGGCGGCGGGCGCGTCGCCGGCCTCAAGCTCGAGAGCGCAGAGCTCTTCCGGCTCGACAATCCGTACAGGCACGAGGATCCCGCCGTGTTCGCGCGGGACTACGTGCGGAGCGCGGCCGCATGGGGCCAACCGCTCCTCCTCCGCGCCTTCGCGCGCGAGGGCGAGGACCGTGCCCCCGGCCTCCTCGCTGACTTCCTCGGCGAGCTCGAGGAGCGTGTGGCCGATGCCCCCGACCGCTACCGCTGGGACTACATCGAGGCGCTCATCGTCTGCCGCCGAGAGTCAGACGGTTGACAGAGGCGAGCGCGCCGGCCGCATGTGGGCAGGCTCCCGCGTCGGCCCAATACGATGGATTCATGCCCGACAGCCTTCACTTCACCGACTCCGACGAGGCGAACGAGCTGATCGCATCGGATCCGATGGCGCTGCTGGTCGGGTTCGCTTTGGACCAGCAGGTCACCGTGCAGAAGGCGTTCTCCGGGCCGCTCGACCTGAAGCGGCGTCTGGGCTCGATCGACGCCGAGATGCTGGCGAGCGCGGATCTCGAGCCGGTGTTCCGCCAGAAGCCCGCGATCCACCGCTACCCCGGCAACATGGCGAAGCGCGTGCACGAGCTCGCCGTGCACGTGCGCGACGAGTACGGCGGCGAGGCGGACCGGGTCTGGGCCGACGCCGCCGACTCCGACGAGCTGCGCACCAGGATCGCCGCGCTGCCCGGCTTCGGCGAGATGAAGATCAAGGCGCTGGGAGCGGTCCTTGCGAAGCGCTTCGGGATCGAGGTGGCCGAGGGGCTGGTGCCGCCGCATCCGACCCTGGGCGACGTGGACTCCGCCGCCGCGCTCGACGACTACCAGGCCGCGAAGCGCGCCCACAAGGCGGAGTGGGCGAAGGCCCGCGCCTGATTCAGACGTCCTCGGCGCCCGCCGGCGTGAGCGGGATTCCGGTGCGCTTCAGGTTCGCCAGGCTCGCCAGAAGGAGGAACGCAGCCAGGATGCCGAAGGCAAGCGGGCCCTCCCCGCCGGCGAGGGCATGGCCGATGACCGGGATCGCCACGATCGGCGGCACGAGCGCCGCGAAGGTCATGAGCGCCACCGGCTCGCCCGGCGCCGGCGGATAGAGGTTCTGCGCCTCCGTGAGGGCGGTTGCGTACGGAATCCCGAAGCCCGACGCGATCAGCACCACGGCGGCGAAGGCGGCCGCCTCGGCCGGCTCGAAGGCGAGCAGCGCCATCCCGATCGCCGCCAGGGCGAGCGCCCCGCCGAGCACCCAATGCGGCACTCCTCGCTGCTTGAGCTGGGCCCCGAAGACACGCACCCCCGCGGAGATGCCGAACAGCAGGAAGGCGACCAGGCCGGCGAGGCTGGTCGTCACGTCCCCCTCGCGAGCCAGGAACTCGATCAGCCACGCGCTCAGCATCATCGGCACGCCGTAGATCGAGACGAAGAGCAGCGACAGGCGATACACCCGGGCGCGGCGCCACGCAGCGTTCAGGAAGCCTTTCGAGCGAGGTTCAGCGACATGCTCGGACCGGGTGCCTCCCGGGACCGCCAGGTACGCGGCGACCCCGAGTGCGGCGCTGATCAGGAACCCCACGCGCCAATCGACCCCGAGGTCGGCCAGCCCGCTTCCCACCAGGAGGGCGAGCGCGATCCCGAGCTGGACCGAAGCGCCGAAGATCCCGACCAGGCGGACACCGCCGGCTTTCTGCGCCCAGACCACCCCGAGCGTGTTAGCCACGGCGAACGCTAGGCCCGGGAGCACGCGGCCGACGGCGAGGCCGGCGAAGATCGGCGTGACCGCGAACAGCAGGTTGCCGACCACGAGCACCGCGCACTCCATCCTGAGGCCGCGCTCGAGGCCGACGCGCTGCCCGAGCTGCGCGGCGAACAGCAGGCCGACGAGGCACGAGCCGAGGAACAAGGTCCCCGCGAGGATCCCGACCACCGCCAGTGAGACATCGAACTCGTCGGCGATCTCGGAGACCACCGGCCCGACGTTCCCGCCGTTCCAGGCCGAGCTGACGCCGACGAGGACCACCGCCAGCGTGACCCGAGGGGAAGCGCGGTTCATCGGCCGGTCCGCACCTTCCCCGGTTGGCTCTCCGCCTGCGCCCTAGGCGCCGAGCGCTTCCGTGATCTCGGCGATCGCGGCGGCCTCGGCGTCGCTGACCGGCTTGTCGTCGCTCTCCTTCTTGGCGCCGGCGACGCGGTTCGCCACGGTGAGCACGAAGCGCCGGTAGTCGGCGAGCTCCTCGGGAGTGGCCTTCTGCTCGACCACGGCGACGCCTTCCCGGATGCGCTCGAGCCCATTCGCCTTCAGCTCCTCGGTCGACTTCGCCTTGGTGCGATCCATCTCGGGCTTGGTGGATGCGATCTCGTCGAGGAGCTGCGAGTCCCCGTGCTCCTTGCGGGCCTCGGCGAAGCTCTTGGCCATCGCGTAGACCTCGCGGAACGTGCCGCCGCGCTCGGCGGTCGTGACGATCATTCCGGCGCTGGTCGGACCCTCCAGAACGGCGTCCCACTCCTCCGCGGTGAAGTCGGCGCTTCCGGTCATCTTGCTTCCCCTTTCACGAGCTTGCGATCAGCTGAACCTACAGCGGTGTCGGGCTCGCCGTCCTTCGGCTTGCGCCCGAGCTCGAGCACGGTCACGGCCAAGCCCGCGAGCGCGAGCAGGGCCACCATCCGGAAGCCCCACGTGAACCCGGCGGCGAAGGCCTCGCGCGCGATGTCCTCGAGGCGGGCGGCCATGTGCGGGAACTGGTCCACCAGCTCGCCCGCCGAGTCGGTGCCGGCGAGGATCCCCTCGACCGCATCCTGCTGCGAGTCGCTGAGCTGCGGGCCCGCGTCGGCGATCTCGGACTCGAGCTTGTCGCTCGATGCCGTCGCGAAGATCGTCGTCGCAAGTCCGAGGCCCACCGAGCCGCCCGCGATCTGGAACATGTAGGTGAGGCCCCCGGCGAGGCTCGACCGCGATGGATCCAGGGCGGTCACCGCCCAGGTCGTGACCGAGCTGTAGAACAGGCCGACCCCGGCCCCCATCACGACCATGCCGGGCACGGCCTGTGCCCAGCTGTCGCCGCGTTCGATCAGCGAGATCAGGAAGGCGCCAACGAGCAGGCTCGAGGCGCCGGCGATCAGTATCGGCCTCGGCCCCAGCCGCTCGTAGAGGCGCCCCGCGGCGACCGAGGCGATCGTGAACGTTCCCATCATCGGCAGGAGGGCGAGGCCGGCCTCGAACGCGCTGTAAGTCGAGGCTCTTCTGGAAGAGCTGCGGCAGGTACATCAGCGCGACGAAGAACAGCGGCGACATCAAAAGGACCGCCAGGCACGCGGACATGAAGCTGCGGTTCGACATCACGTCCCGCGGCACCAGCGCGTGACCTCCCGCCCGCCGCTCGATGATCACGAACGCGGCCAGCAGGACGACGAAGACGGCGAGGAGGACGAGCACCTCCGGGTCGCTCCAGCCGAGATCGGTCACCTGGTCGAGCGCGACGAGCAGCGCGATCAGGCCGATCGAGAGCGTGATCGAGCCTGCGTAGTCGAGCCGGCGCTCGGCGTCCTCGGCCACCGACTCCGGGACGGTGCGCCAGGTGACGAACGCCGCGACGGCGGCGATCGGGACGTTGAGGATCAGGATCCAGCGCCAGTCGAAGAGCTCGGTGATCGCGCCGCCGATCAGCGGCCCGGCGGCGTTCCCGAAGCCGGCCGCCCCGAGGATCAGCCCGCCCGCGAGGCCGGCGCGGCTCTCCGGGAGGATCGCGTAGGTCATCCCGAGGATCGCGGGCCACATGAGGGCCCCGCCGATCCCCATCAGCCCGCGGCAGACGATCAGGGACGTCGGATCCGGCGCGAGGCCGCCCAGCAGGGAGAACAGCGCGAAGATCGCCGCTCCCGCGAAGAAGATCCGGCGACGGCCGAGCATGTCGGCGAGCCGCCCGCCGGTGACGATCAGCACCCCGAAGACCAGCGCGTAGGCGTTGATCACCCACTGGATCGTCGAGACGTCGGAGTCGTAGTCCGCCTCGATCTGTGGCAGCGCGACGCTGAGCGCGGTGATGTCGTTGGCGATGATGAAGACGCCCAGCGCCATCGCGACGAGCGAGACCACGGTCGCCCGATCGAGAGACTCCGCCTTCCCGCCCGCCATGGCCCCGCAGTATGCCCGCTCGCGCGGGCCTGTGAAACGCGGGGGTTATCGGGTAGCCCGCGTCATACTTACGGACTGTCTCCGACTGAAGGGATCCCTGATGAGCACCGTCGCGGTCATCATCATCATCGTCGTCGTTCTCGTCGCGTTGGCGCTGCTCTACTCGGCGATGCGGCGCAGGCAGGCCGAGGCGCACCTCGAGGACCGGCGCCAGGTCGCATCAGCCCACCGGCAGGAAGCCGACCAGCGAGAGCGGGAGGCGCAGGAAGCGCAAGCAGCCGCGGATGCTCATGCCGAGCACGCCAGGGACGTCGATCCGGACACCGATACGACGGAGCGCCGCGAGCCGCCCCGGCCGTGATCCCGCCGGCCAGGCGCCCCGCGCCCCTGGGGTGATCACGACCACACCCCGGTAGCGGCGACCCTGCCCGCGAGGCTGGTCAGCGGCGTCGCGGTCCGCCCGGCGGGATAGCCCGCAGTGCGCGGAGCCGGCCGCGAATCCCCTTGCCGTGGCCAAGCGCGCGCCGCAGGAGGCGCCGTTGCTCCGGCCCCGGGCGGCGAGGCGTTCCGGCCGCGAACCGGTTGTAGCGCAGCGCCGCCGGATAGCGCGCGGCGTCCGGTCCCAGCGCCGTCGCGAACGCCCGCTCGATGCCGAGCAGGGTCACGCGCGGCCCCGACGGCCGGCCGAGCAGCGGCACCGCGCGCTCGAGCTCGCGCAGCTGGGGCTCGGCGCCCTCGGGCCTGAGCAGGAGCGCGCGCCGGCGACGGTAGCCGACGAACAGCCCGATCACGCCGAGGACGGCCGCGAACGAGACGACGGTGCCCAGCGGCGAGCCGTCATCCGAGCTGCTGGACTGCGAGGCCTCGATGCGGCCGGACCGCACCGGCTCGTCGATCTCGTCGAACGCGCGTAGGCGGCCCGCGCCGAACCGGTCGACCCCGCCGGCCGACGCGGTGGCGCTGAGGGTCGTGTCGGTTCGTGCGGGCGCGGCGGCCGGAGTCGGATCAACGGTCACCCAGCCGGCTTGCGGGAACCAGACCTCCACCCACGAGTGGGCGTCGGTGTCGCGAACCAGATAGGTGCCGGGCTCCTCCGGGTCGGGCAGCCCGGCCGCGAAGCCGGTCGCCACCCTGCTTGGGATCCCGATCATGCGGAGCATCAGCGCCATCGCGCCCGAGAACTGCTGGCAATACCCGAGCTCGGTCCCGAAACAGGAACGCCGGGAGCGGCTCGTCGCGGTCGGGCACCTCCTGCTCGTAGGCGTAGTTCTCGAGCAGGTAGCGCTCGATCTCCGCCACCGCCTGGTAGTTGCCGCCGGCCTCCGCCGTGATCCTGCGGGCCAGCGCAGCGATCCGCGCGTACGACGTGCCCGGCGCCGGCTCTCCGGCCGCCGGACCGGCCCTCCGGGCGCGCCGCGAGCCGCGGATCGGCACGGTCACCGACTCGAGCGTGCCGACCGGCGCCGCCTCGGGCGCGAACGTCGTATCGCTGACGCCCTCCGGCAACAGCATCGTCGTGTAGCGCTCGAGCGCGCGTGGATACCGCTCGTCGTCGTGGCGCCGGAGCATCCTGGCCGTGGGATCCGGCACGTACGAGGTGAACTCGTACTCCGAGCCCTGAACCAGGCCGCCCGCCACGGGTGTCGTCCCGTCGGGAGCGCTGGCAGCCACGGGCACGCCGACGACGTCCTGCGGGATGCCGGCCGCCACGAGGAGTGGCGAGCGGAGGGCCCTGACCGAGACGTCCAGGGTCTCCACCCACCGGTCATGCTCGGCCACCAGCTCCGCCGGCGCGCCGCTCACCTCAGCGACCTCGGCGCTGTCGATGAGGACCCCGCCGATGCCGTCGCCTCGCGCCCATGACGCGCCGCCGAACTCATCCAGGACCGAGGCCCTCCAGTACATCGGGCGTTCGGCGCCGCGGACCTCGAACAGCTCGAGTCCCCGCTGGGGCCAGTCGAGCGGCCCATAGCTGTGGTCCCAGTCGAAGGCGGCGGTGCGCTCCTCGCCGAACAACTTCCAGCCCGCGTAGTTGATCATCGGGTCCGTGCTGTCCATGCGGGCGGCCGCCGGCAGCGCCGCAAGCCCCGCGACGAGCACCGCCGCCCCGGCTGCGAGAGCGCGCGAGCCGGGCAGCCGCCCGAGCCACAGGAAGGCGGCGATGCAGACGAGGAGCCCCAGGCCATGCGCCGGCTCGGCGCTCGGGGACTCCCAGGTGACCGCGACCGCGTAGAGCGCGACGAGCAAAGTGAGGGCCACTCCCCGCCGTAGGTTCGGCCGCCGGCGATTCGGCCAGAACGCGACCGCCGAGGCCACGGCCAGCGTCAGGGGCGCGGCCAGCAGGATCCCCAGCCGGGTCCAGGCGGACTCGCCCGCGTACGGCAGGTCGACCTGGCTGATCCCCGCGAGCCCCGCGTCGAGGTTCGCCCGCAGCTCGCCCCAGGCACCTGGTGCGAGCAGGCGAGCCGGGACGCCCGTTGCCAGGAAGCCGGCGGCGACCGCCGCTGCCACGAGCACGCACGCCAGCGCAACCGTCGCTCCGCGCCGGCGCCGCACCATGTCCAGCGAGTCGAGCGCGAGTGCCAGGGCGAGCGCGATCACCACGCAGGCGGCCCAGCGCCCGAGCGGCGGGTCCGCCACGAGGGCGAACCAGTGAATGCCCGCGTAGCCGGCCAGCAGGGCGAACCCGACCAGGGTCCCCACTCGCTCCCGGCCGGTCACGCCGCGCTCCTCGCGAACCGCCGTGCGGCCCCGGCGTGCAACGCGCAGCAGCCGGCCACCCGGAAAGCCACCCCGCGGCCTGAGGTCGGCCGCGCGGTCACCACGTAGTGCGGGCCGGGGCCGAAGCTGCGCGCGAGGCCGAGCGCGCGTCCGGGCGCGCCGCCGGTCACCCAGAAAACGCTGCCCTGCTGAGCCATCCGCGACGGGCTGGCGGTCGGTACGCCGGCCACGACGACCGCGAGCCGCGCGTGGAGCGCCGGCCAGGCGCGGAGCCGCTGGTCGAGCGCGCTCGGCGCGCGGTGGCCGGGCAGGAGCAGCGCGCACCCGGCGGTCGGCGCGAGGTGCACGCACAGGGACCCGGCGGCGCGAACGGCGCGATCGAGGGATTCCTCATCGTCGGGCTGCTCGGCGTCCAGCACCACCAGCGGCACCGCTTCCGAGCCCGCGACCATCCGCCGCTCGTACATCTCGCCGCTGCGGGCGACGGCCGGCCAGTGGATCCGCGATGCCGGGCTGCCTTCGCGATACGGACGCAGCCCATCGACGTCGAACTCGACGGCCCGAGCCTCGCGGATGGAAGAGGCGCCATCGTCACCCGCGTTCGTCGGGCCTACGCCGAGGCCCGCCACGCCCGCGTTCCCCGCCTCGACCGGCTCGATCCGCGGTAGCACGATCAGCTCGCCGGCCGGCCCCGCGGCTACGCGCCGTGAATGGAGCCCCAGCGGGTCACGGATCGTCCAGGTGTCGCCGGCCAGAATCGTCCGCCCCCGGCGCGGCATCCGCAGGTCGACCTCCACGCGCCTTGGCCCCAACGGCCCGATCCGGACCGGTCGCTCCAAGAGCGGGTCGTCCAGCTCGCCGCCGGGCGGGGGCACCGGGCCCGGCCTCAGCTCCAGGCGCAGCGGATACGCGTCGCCCTCGACGATCCGCGAGGGACCGGGCTCGCGCACGATCGTCGCCCCGCGGGCGGCCAGTTCGGTCCAGACGACCGCTACCAGCGCGAGCCCGGCGAGCGCGATGCCGGGCACGGCCAGCGACGGCGAGGCGAACGCCATCGCCACCAGCGCGAGGGCGACGCCCAGCCCGGCGGTGGCGGCGGCCGGACTCACTACCAAGTCCTAGATGGCGGGCACGCGCCCCAGCGCCTCGTCGACCACGGTGGCGGCGCCATCGGGCGCGATGGCCTCCGGGGTCAGGACGAGCCGGTGCGCGAGCACCGCGGGCGCGAGCGCCTGCACGTCGTCCGGGAGCACATGGTCGCGCTCCGAGAGCGCGGCCAGGGCCTTGGCCGCGCGAAACAGCATCAACCCGGCTCGTGGGCTGGCGCCGAGCTCCACCCGGGAGTCGGACCGGGTCGCCTCGCAGACCGCGACGACGTAGCGGCGCACCGGGTCCGCCGCGTGGACCTGAGCGGCACCCCGCTGCGCCGCACGGATCATCGCCACCTCGGTCACGGGCTCGAGGTCGAGGACACGGTCGTGACCGGCGTGCTCAGCCAGCATCTCGGCCTCCTTCTCGGCGCCGGGATAGCCCATCGACACGCGCACCATGAAGCGGTCGAGCTGCGCCTCCGGCAGCGGATAGGTGCCCTCGTACTCGCTCGGGTTCTGGGTCGCCAGCACCAGGAATGGCCGCGCCAGCTCATGCGGCTGGCCGTCGACCGTCACGCGCCGCTCCTGCATGCACTCCAGGAGCCCCGACTGGGTCTTCGGCGACGTCCGATTGATCTCGTCGACCAGGACGATGTTCGCGAACACCGGCCCCGGGTGGAAGTCGAACCGCGCCTCGCGCTGGTTGAAGACGTTGGCGCCGACCACGTCCGCGGGCAGCAGGTCGGCGGTGCACTGGATCCGGGCGTACTCCGCCTCGAGCGAGCGCGACAGCGCCCGCGCCAGGGCCGTCTTTCCGACCCCGGGGTGGTCCTCGATCAGGACGTGGCCCTCGGCGACCAGCGCGACGAGCAGGTCGCGGACGACCTCGTCGGAGACCTTCACCGCTCGTCGGACGTTCTCGCGCAGCGCCGCGCCCAGCTCCGCAACCCCGGTCGGGTCGAGATCGGGTGGTGCCGCCATGTCTGCTTGATGGTACGGGGCGGATCAAGCCCGCGGTCCGTTTCCTGAACATGTGAGGCGGAGTCGAAGACGAAGCCGAAGGCCGCCGTTGTTGAGGCGGCTGAAGTTTGTTTAGCCGGGGGCGGGTAGTGGAAAGCCGTCTTCCGGAGATTCGTCCTAACCGGGAGAGGTAATGAGGAAGGCTTTCGTCCGGGGAATGCTGTCGGGAATCTGCGCGCTGGCGCTCACGAGCACCGCGTCGGCCGCCGGGGACACGCTGAATGCCTACGAGGTACGGGCGTCGGCTCAGAACCTCCAGACGCTGGCCGAGAACGGCTTCGACACGAGCGAGGGCCTCGACGGCCGGGCCATCGAGGTCATCGCCAGCGAAACGCAGGCTCAGGCTCTACGCAAGCAGGGCGTCGCCGTCAGCCTCAAGCGCGACCAGCAGGGCCGGACCGCGGTCCAGGCGCTGCGCCGCGACGTCGGCCCGGACGGCTCCTACGACGTCTACCGCCCGTACTGGAACGACGAATGCACCGAGACCACGTGCTACGTCGGCCGCGACGAGGAGGGCAACCCCCGGCAGACGCTCTACCAGGAGATGATCCAGCTCGCCGAGGAGAACCCGGACATCGTCCAGGAGGTGGAGATCGGCGAGAGCCTGAACGGCGCGCCGATCCTGGCCCTGCGGGTCACCCGTGACGCCCGCGAGCAGTCGAACCCGCCCGGGCACGAAGCCGGCGGTCCTCTACAACGCTGCGCAGCACGCGCGCGAGTGGATCACGCCCGAGATGATCCGCCGCCTCGCCCACTTCTACGTCGACAACTACGGCGCGGAGGGCGACGCGCTCGGCACCGACGGACAGCCGGTCGCCGGGCGCCGACGGCCCGGTCCAGGCCGAGGAGCTCACCAGCCTCGTGAACGACTACGAGCTGTGGTTCGTGGTCGTCGCCAACCCGGACGGCTACGACTTCACCTTCACCCCGAACAATCGCCTCTGGCGCAAGAACCTGCGCGACAACAACGGCGACGGCGAGATCGCGATCGGCGACGGCGTCGACCTGAACCGAAACTTCGCCGAGAAGTGGAACTACGACGACGAGGGCTCGTCGAGCGACCCCGCCAACGACACGTACCGAGGGACCGAGCCCAACTCCGAGCCCGAGACGCAGGCGATGGACGGCCTGCTGCGCGATGTCGGCTTCGAGTTCATGGTCAACTACCACTCCGCGGCCGAGCTGCTGCTCTATCCGTTCGGCTGGCAGGTGCAGACGACCGCCGCCGACGACCCGATCTTCCGCGCGCTTTCCGGCACGGACGCCGACCCGGCGATCCCGGGGTCGAGCCGGGCGCGCCGAACCCGTACGACCCGGACGTCTCGTCCGAGCTCTACACGACGAACGGCGAGACCACCGACCACGCTTACAGCCGCTACGACACGCTGGCGTGGACGCCGGAGATGGACGTCTCCGACCCGGAGCGCGGCGGCGGCGACAGCGTGTTCATGTTCCAGGACTCGGAGGCCGACCTCCAGGACGCGTTCGAGAAGAACGTCCCGTTCGCGCTCGACGTGGCGCACTCGGCCGGCGATCCGGCGAACCCCGTCTCGCACCTCGACCGCGAAGCCGCGGACTTCGAGGTCGACCGCTTCCCGACCTCGTTCGGCGACCCGCAGCCGGTCGAGGCGCTCGTCAAGCGCGAGCTCGGCGACGTGACGATCAACTGGCGGGTCAACAACGGGGCCCCGCAGAGCGCGGCCGGCCGGCGGAGTTCGACGACGGCGAGCGCTATGGCGAGGACGGCGACGTCTACTACGCGCGGGTCCGCGGCGAGGTGACCGGCGCCACGGCGGGCGACAGCGTCCGCGTCTGGTTCGAGGCCGGCGGCGAGCGCTCGCAGGCGTTCAACTACGAGGTGGCCTCCGACTCCGGATGCCCCGGTGCTCGTGCTGGCGGCCGAGGACTACACAGGGCTCGTCAACATCCCGGACTACCCGAGCACCGACGGGCCGTTCTACACGAGCTACTACACGGACGCGCTCACCGATCTGGGGATCGCGCACGACGTGTACGACTTCGACGCGCAGGGACGGCGCGCACCGGACCCGCTCGGCGTGCTGAGCCACTACCAGGCGGTGATCTGGTACACGGGCGACGACTTCGTCATGCGCGAGCCGGGCGCCCCGGGCCAGTCGGGCGCGTCGCGCGCGGCGAACGACATGATCCTGTCGGTCCGCGACTTCGTGAACGAGGGCGGCAAGCTGCTCCACACCGGGCAAAACGCCGAGGTGATGGCGTCGACGCCGTACACGTTCAACGTGCAGGGGCAGCCTCCGTACTGCCCGCCCGGCGGTACCGCCGCGGCGAACAACTGCATCCCGCTCTCGAACGACTTCCTGCAGTACTGGCTCGGCGCCTACACCCACATCAACACGCCGTACGACCCGGCCACGGCCGAGCTGGCGCTGACGGGCGACCCCTACGGGACGACGACGTTCGGCCTGAACGGCGCCGGCAGCGCCGCCAACCAGCAGGACGTCGCGACGGCGCTCGTCACCTCGAGCGTGCTGCCGGAGGACGAGTACCCGCAGTTCGCGAGCGAGCGGTCGGTCGAGATCGTCGGCGCGCCGTCGGCGTTCGATCCCACCAGCGGCAGCATGTACGCGGTGGCCGGCTCCGAGGACGGTGGCTGGCAGCGGCTGCGCAAGACGATCGACCTGACGAACCTGACGTCCGGCCAGGCGGCGGACATCGCGTTCAAGATCTCTTACGACACCGAGCCGGACTTCGACTACGTGATCGTCGAGGCGCACACGGTCGGTCAGGAGGACTGGACGACGCTGCCCGACGTGAACGGGCACACCACCGACGACACGGGCGAGTCGTGCCTGATCGACTGGCGCTCGATCCACCCGTTCCTCGACAACTACCAGACGGTGGTCACCGCCGGGCGAGGAGTGCTCGAACCAGGGCTCGGGCGACGGCGAATGGCACGGCGCCACCGGCAACTCGGCGGGCTTCCAGGACTGGAAGGTCGACCTCTCGGCCTACGCCGGCTCCCAGGTCGAGATCTCGATCTCGTACGTCCAGGACTTCGCGTTCGACGGCCTGGGCGTGTTCGTCGACGACGTGGTCGTGACCGAGAACGGCACGGCGACCGAGACGATCGACTTCGAGAGCGGCGACGGCGGCTTCGAGGCGGGGCCGCCGCCGCCCGGCTCCGAGGAGGACACCCAGCGCGCCTGGGAGGTCCGCGAATCGGTCGGCTGGATCGACGGGCCCGGCGTCGCGACCGAGGACTCGATCTACTGGACCTTCGGCTTCGAGGGGATCTCCGACCCGGCGGTACGCGAGCAGGTGCTGGGCAGCTCGCTCGCCTACCTGGGCGTGGGCGAGGGGCCCGAGCCGCCGGAGCCGCCCAACACCCAGATCACCAAGGGCCCGAAGGAGGAGACCAAGAAGACGAACGCGACGTTCCGATTCCGGTCGACCCCCGGCCGGCGCCGATTTCGAGTGCAAGCTCGACGACGGTGAATGGGAGACGTGCGACTCGCCGCAGAGCTACAAGAAGCTCGACCGCGGGCGCCACGTGTTCAAGGTCCGGGCGACGCTGGCCGGCGTGACCGACCCATCGCCCGACCGGCACGCCTGGCGCATCACCAAGCCCAGGTAGCCAAGAAGATAAGGGAGAGCGGGCGGGCTAGCCGCGAGTCTGTCCGGGGGAACTTGCGGCGCCCTGCTCTCCGATAACGCCCCGGTCGCTCGACCTCGCGATTGGCAGACGTCTCGCGAGAACCGACGGCGGGTAGGCCGCACCGCGAAAAGTAGGGCGCATGGCCGGACGGCTCTCGGTGAACATCGCTGGGAGCACGATAAAAGCGACCCGGTGATGACTCAGCGCTGCCTGCCTCGCGCGTAGCCTTCGCGCGACGAAGCTTTGCGAGTCACCTTCGAGAGTGTCGCCGCTTGGCTTGCGCGGTTACTTCTCTCTCCCGGATCGCTGTTTAAGCAAACTAGACCGCGCCCCGGGACCCGTCAAGGGGTCGTGACCGTACCGGATACCGCAAATTGGGCAAATTCGCCTTGCCGGTGGCCCGGTCAGCCGCGGCGGGACGCGGAAGGCTCTGCCTTCGCGAGCTCGCGCAGGTTGCGCCACGCCCTGCCCGCCAGCATCACGATCATCCCGCCGGCGATCCCGAGGCCGATCACGTCGAACACGGTGAGGTCGAGCTCGCCGACGCCGAAGTCCAGGCCCGCCCCGAGGACGAGCAGGGTGTTCAGCGCGATCAGGACGATCCGGATCTCGGTTGGGCCGAGCCGGCCGTAGCCGATCGAGAACCGTCCGAACGCCTGGCTCTCGAGATAGACGTTGATCGAAAGCACGAGGTACGCGACGACGATCAGGGTGCCGACCGAAAGCAGCATGAACGGCGAGAGGCCCAGCCCGATCCCGATTGCCGCTGTCGCGATCGCGTCCACGAGGTGATCGAGGTAATAGCCGTAGCGCGGCCGCTCGATGCCGCGGACGCGAGCCAGGGTGCCGTCGAGCGAATCGCCGAACCACTGCAGGACGAGCAGGCCGCTGGCGACCCAGAGCCAAGCGTCCGCCTCGTTCGAGAGCTGGTAGGCCGCGCAGACCCCGAACGCCGCGAGGACGCCCAAAGCGGTCATGTCGTCGGGCAGGACCCGGCGCGGCAGGCGGGCCGCGATCCAGCGCAGGAGCCGCTTCTCGGGCTCCGCGAGGAGGAAGCTGGCCTCGCGCGTGGCCTCGACCGCCTTGGTCTCGTCCTGCCCCATCGTCGGAACTTACCCGGCGCGGCCGTGATCGCGATCGGCGGGGCGCTGTTCGCCCGCCGCGACATCACGGACTAGGTGGCCATGTTGCTGTTCGCGACGTGCGTCGCTCGCCGGAACCCCTCAATACCATCTGTCCGATGCGGATCACGGACGCGCTCCAGACCACGCCTGACCCGGTCTTCTCGTTCGAGTTCTTCCCGCCGAAGACCGACGAGGGCGTCGAGCAGCTCTTCAGGACGGTCGAGGCGCTGCGGCCGCTGGAGCCCGATTACGTCTCGGTGACGTACGGCGCGGGCGGCGGCACGCGGGACGGGACGGTCGAGATCGCGACCCGGATCAAGCGGGACTACGGGATCGAGACGATGGCGCACCTCAGCTGCGTGGGCGAGACCCGCGAGGGCCTCGAGGAGATCCTCGACCGCTTCGCCGACGTGGGGATCCAGAACGTCCTGGCGCTCCGGGGCGATCCGCCTCGCGGCGAGAGCACCTTCGAGCAACCCGAGGGCGGGCTTGGCAGCGCCGCGGAGCTCACCGAGTTCATCGCCGACGACGAGCGGTGGGACTTCACCCTCGGCGGCGCCTGCTTCCCCGAGAAGCACCCCGAGGCGGACAGCATGGACGCCGACCTTCGCTACCTGCGCTCGAAGGTGGACGCCGGCGCGAACTTCCTGATCACCCAGCTCTTCTTCGACAACCGGGTCTACTGGGACTTCGTCGCCCTGGCGCGCGAGAGCGGGATCGACGTGCCGATCATCCCCGGGGTGATCCCGATCGCCAGCTACGCCCAGGTCGCGCGGATCTGCGCGCTCTGCGACGCCTCGATCCCGCCCGAGCTGGACCAGGCGATGTCCGCGCTCGGCGGCGACGCGGAGGCCGAGGCGCTACTCGGCGTCGCCTACGCCTCGCGCCAATGCGAGGAGCTCCTGGCCGGCGGGGCGCCGGGGATCCACTTCTACGCGCTGAACCGCGCGCCCGGAACCCGCGCGGTGCTGAGCGCTCTGCGGGCGTCGCGACCGTGGGAGCGCGCGGCTGAGCCTCTCGAGGAGCGCGCTTGACCGAGTTCACCGACGGCGAGTTCGAGTGGCAGGGCCACCGCATCACCTACTCGGACTACGGGGAGGGCGAGCGGACGCTGGTGCTGATGCACGGCCTGCTGATGAACCGCCACATGTTCGACCGTCTCGCTCCCGAGATGGCGTCACGGGGGAACCGGGTGATCACCTTGGACGCGCTCGGTCACGGCCGTTCCGACCGCCCGGAGGACATGCGCCTCTACAACATGCCGGCGTTCGGCGAGCAGCTCTCGGCCCTGATCGACCACCTCGAGCTCGACCGCCCGGTCGTCGGCGGCACGTCGCTGGGCGCGAACGCGAGCCTGGAATTCGCCCACGCGCACCCGGGCAAGGCGCGCGCGCTGCTGGTCGAGATGCCGGTGCTGGACAACGCGCTCCTGGGCGCGACGCTCACCTTCACCCCCGTGCTCCTCGGCCTGCGCTTCGCACGGCCGGTGCTCACGGCGCTTGCCGAGCTCACGCGGCGCGTGCCGCGCAGCCACTACCTCGTCGACATCGGGCTCGACTGGCTTCGCCAGGACCCGGCGCCCTCCTCGGCGGTGCTCGAGGGCATCCTGTTCCACCGCTCCGCTCCGCCCCACTCCGAGCGTCTCGAGATGGACGAGCCCGCGCTGGTGATCGGCCACCCCTCGGATCCCCTCCACCCGTTCTCCGACGCCGGGATGCTGGTCGAGGAGATGCCAAACGCGCGGCTGATCGACGCGAACTCGATCCTCGAGTGGCGCCTGACGCCGGCTCGGCTCGACGACCTCCTCGCCGGGTTCCTCGACGAGGCGTACGCGGAGGGCGCGGCCGAGGCCGTGGAGCGCACCGCACGGCGCGCTGCCTGACCCGCTGACGCCTTAGATCCCGCAAAGCCGTGTTCGCTACTGTCACCCGCCGATGACGACTCGCAGGGAAGAGCGCGAGCGCATGCGTCAGGAGCGGCTGGCCGCGCAGCAGTCGGCCGCCGCCTCGGACAAGCGCAGGCTGTACCTCGGCTACGCCGTGGCCGGGGTGATCGTCGTCGCGATCGTCGCCGGCATCGTCGTCGCGGTTGCCGGCGGCGGCGAGGGCGACGCCCCCAGCCAGGGCGACTTCCCGGACCTCGCCTACATCGAGCCGGACATCGGCGCCGTGCCGGCCGACCTGGAGCCCGACGGCCGCGAGGGCGTCGCCCCACCGCCCCAGGAGGAAGCCGACCTCCAGGCGGCGGCCAAGGCGGCCAACTGCGAGCTACAGCTCGACCTCAAGGAGGAGGGGAACACCCACTTCAACGATCCGGACCGAGTCCCCGATTACAAGACGAACCCGCCGACCTCCGGCGATCACTACGCCGGCAACGAGAACGGCTCCGGCGCCCTCGCCGACGGCGCCTACCTCAACACTCCGCAGGTCGCCCGGTCCGTCCACTCGCTGGAGCACGGCCGGGTCGAGATCCAGTACTCGCCGGACCTCTCCGAGGAGGAGCAGCTCGAGATCAAGGGCGTCTTCGAGGAGTCGCCCCAGGGCGTGATCATGTTCCCGAACCCCGACATGCCGTACGACGTCGCGATCACCGCCTGGACCCAGCTCGCGGGATGCGAGACCTACGAAGGCCTGCCGACCCTGGACGTCCTGCGGACCTTCCGCGACATCTATCGCGGCCAGGGCCCCGAGTTCTTCCCGCTCAGCGTCTAGGGGTCCTGCGCCTGCACGGCGGCGTGCGCACACGGGAACTTCCGTAACCTGAGCGCAGCGATGGGGGTCGGCCCGTGTTGTTGGCCGTAAGCAGGCACTTTGCGTTCCTTTCAGCCACAAGCTCTGTCTCTGGCGCGCGCCGCTGCGCGGCTGCTCGCCCTCGGGGCCCTCGGCGCGGCGGTCTGGCTGATGGCTCCTGCGCTCTCGGCCCAGCCCTACCTGCCGGAGGCGCGCGATTTCGAGCAGCCGCTGCCGGCCGTCGAGCGGGTGCCGAGCGCCGCGCGCGCGGCACGAGGGCGAGCACGCCGGCGACGGTCCGGTGACGCACGTGAGCCCGGTGATCCAGGCGCCGGCCAGGTTCGACGCAGCGGGCATCGCGCGCGAGCTGCGGCCGGTCGAGCTCAGGGCACGTGAGGAGGGCGGCGAGTGGTCACGGTGGCTCGAGATCGCGAACGGCGACCCGGCCTGGTTCGGCGGCGCCGACGAGCTTCAGGTCCGCACGCGCGGTTGGCGGCCCGAGGGCAGGCTGCACTACGTGAACGTCTCCGGCGACTCGACGCCCGAGCAGGGCCTCCTCACCCAGGCGCGCGAGACCGTCAACGGCGCGGTGGTCGCCGTGGCCGGCGTGTTCGCAGCCGACGCCGCGGAGGCCGACCCGGCCAAGCCCGACATCGTCTCGCGCCGGGCCTGGGGCGCCGAGCGGCGCCGGGGCGGCTGCGAGCCGCGGCGCCGGCCCGACTACGGGAGGGTCCGGGCGGGAGTGGTCCATCACACCGTCGGCGCCAACAACTATTCGGAGGCGGAGGCGCCGAGCGTGGTCCTGGCGATCTGCCGCTACCACCGCAACGCGCTCGGCTGGGACGACATCGGCTACCAGGCGCTCGTCGACAAGTACGGGAACATCTACGCGGGGCGCGACGGCGGCCTCGGCCGGCCCGTAGTCGGGGCCCAGGCGCAGGGCGTGAACGACCAGACGACCGGCGTGTCGGTCATGGGCACGTTCACCAAGCGGGGGATCACCAAGGCGGCGATGCGAGGCCTAACGCGCTGGCTCTCCTGGAAGATCACGAAGCACGGCTTCACCACGAAGGGGAGGGCCCGGCTTGTCTCCAGGGGCGGGCCGACGGCCAAGTTCAGCGAGGGCCACCGGTTCAGCACCAAGCGCATCATCGGCCACCGCCGCACCAACCTGACCGAGTGCCCGGGCAACGGCCTCCACCGGGAGCTCGACAAGCTGCGCCGGCGGGTACAGAACGCGATCGACAAGGGCGGCGGCAAGAATCCGAAGGACCCGAAGGGTCCCGGCGGTGGCGGCGTCGGCGGCTAGCCCTTGCGTGCGACGGCGTAGAGCGTCCCGCCCGCGCCGCCCGCCAGCGCCTCCGTCGCGCTCCGCTTGAGGGACGCGGATTCGGCGTCGGCTCCGAACCCGATCGCCTCGAGCTCGAACCCGGTGGCGGTCAGGGCATCCTCCGCCTCCACCGCTCGATACCACCAGTTGTAAGGGCCGTGGTCGCGGAGCGCCCCCGGATCGAGGCGCCCGCTCAGCCGCAGGCGGGGCATCGACTGGATCGGCCGGCGGTCGCGGCGCAGGGTGCGGAACGCCCGCAGGTAGGTGACGTAGGCCCGCTGCGCGGGCGACGCGAGCCGGGACTCGAGGCAGACGAACGAGAACAGTGCTCGCCCGCCGGGACGCAGCACCCGAGCGGCCTCCTGCAGGGCCGCCTCACGCCCGGCGGGGTCCTCGATCGTGCAGATCACCTGCTGCAGGTAGAGCGCCTGGCCGAACCGTCCGTCGTCGTAGGGGAGCGCCGTGGCGTCGGCGACGTCGAAGGCGATCGCGCCCTCTGCGTCCGCAGCCCGGGCTGACGCGATCAGCTCGGGGGCGAAGTCGAACCCGGTGAGGTCGCGGAATCCCCGCGCGGCGAGCGCCCGCGGGATCCGGCCGCCCCCGGTCCCGGCGTCGAGCGTCGGCTGCTCGGGGTCCAGGTAGCGCTCGATCAGCCCCGTCTCCTCGTCCTTCAGGCCCTCGGCCTCGGCCCAGTACTCGCGCTCGACGTCGCGGAAGAAGTCGCGCTGCTCGCTCAACCCGCGCTCCGGTAGGCGGGGAAGTAGTCGCCCGGGTCGGCGCCGGGCCCATTGTGCTCGCGCCACGCCTCCGTGAGCCGCTCGAGGTCGTCGGGGAGGTGGACCCGGCGCGCGAGCTCCAGCTCGGCCCGCTGGGGCGAGAAGCTCGCCTTGAACCTGAAGATCCCGTCGCCGGGGCGGTATCCGCCCCCGAGGATCAGCCGGCGCTTGCCCTGCTCGCGCGCCCAGCGGATCGTGTCGTGGACAACCGCGTTCGTGGGGCGCAGCTGCTGGTGCTCGTGGTCCGCGCCGCCGAGGTAGGAGTAGACGTCGTCCGAATCGTGCAGGTAGAGCGTCGCCGCAATGACGCGCCCGTCGTGCTCGGCCAGCGCGAACCGCGCGCCGGACGGCATCTCCTCGAAGATCGCCTGGAAGTACGGCCTCATCGAGGAAGTAGGACTCGAGCGCCTCGTTCCGCTCCATGGTCTGGATGTAGATGCGGTGGAACTCGGCGACGTCGGCCGCGTCGCGAGCCTCGCGGACGCTCACCCCCTCGCGCTCGGCGCGGTTCACGTTCTTGCGACACGCCTTCGAGTACGACTCCCGCCACAGCGACTCGGCGTCCAGCGTCGTGTCGACCCAGACGATCTCGCGGTCGGGCTCGGCGCCGCCCACCAGATCCGGCCGTCCGTTCCACGGGTGGAGGTGGGCGAACTCGGCGACGACGCCCTCGTCCGCGAGGAGCCCGGCGATCGCGTCCGCCACCGGGCGCGTTGCCTCGCCGAGGTCGCCGGCTGCGAGCGGACCGGTGAACGGCGGCGAGGCCGAATCCCAAACGCCTGATGCGAGGTCCGCGTGGAACGGGAGGTCCGCAAGCGGGCGGAGCTGGAGCGGGTACGCGACGCGCGCATCGCCCTGCTCCGCAACCAGCAGGCGGTGCTGCGCGACTCCCGAGCGCTCCTGTGCGCGCGCGAACCCCAGGCTCCCGAACGCGCTGCGCTCCGGCGGGAGCGCCTCGTTCCAGGCATCGACGTCGGCGGTGCTCAGGAGCCGGGCGCTCATGCCTCGTAGAGCCCACGACCCGTGACCAGCAGCGCGACGGTCCGGCCGAGGATCCGGAGGTCCAGGCGCGGGCTGCGGTTGTCGACGTACCAGACGTCCAGCTCGATTCGCTCCTCCCACGGCAGCGAGGCGCGGCCGTTCACCTGGGCCCAACCGGTCAGGCCGGGCTTCACCTCCAGGCGCCGGCGCTGCTCGGGCGTGTACTCCTCGACCTGCTCGGAGATCGTCGGGCGCGGGCCGACGATCGCCATCTCGCCCCTGACGACGTTGAACAGGTTCGGGAGCTCGTCCAGCGAGGTGCGGCGCAGGAGGGCGCCCGCCCTGGTGACCCTCGGGATCGTCCTTGGTGAGCGGGTCCCAGATCCCGCCCAGCGGCGCGCCGTGCGTCATCGTCCGCAGCTTCCACATCTCGAACATCGCGCCGTCGAGGCCCACGCGCTGCTGGCGGTAGAACACCGGCCCGCGCGAGTCGAGCTTGATCGCGATCGCCGCGACCAGCAGAACCGGCGAGCTCATCACGAGCCCGAGCCCGGCCAGCACCAGGTCGAGCGCGCGGGGCAGTCCGCGTCGCCTCACCGCGTTCCCTCCACGGGCTCCCAGGTCGTCGCCGGCCCCGAGCGGATGCGGTCGATCAGCCCCGCGGCGATCGACGCGGTGACCGAGACGTAGTACGACGCGATCCGCAGGGGCCAGGCGGGGATCACGCGCCCGAGCGCGGCGGCCGCGAGCAGCGCGCCCTGCGCCGCGAGCGTTGCGATGTAGACCCAGCCCTCGCCCACGAGCGCGATGTTCGCGGCGAGCGCGATCAGGTGCAGGAACGGCGAGGCGTAGCGCAGGGCGCGGTGCGAGAGCATCTCGTAGGCGTAGAGCGGACCGTACCCGCGGGGGGAGAGCATCCGGTCGTGCAGGAGCACGCCCCAGGTGCGGTTCATCATCCGCCGCTTGCGCTCCCACTCGCCGCTCATCGTCGGCGCCATCAGCTCGTCCGCCCGCGCCGCCGGCTCGTAGACGGCGCGCAGGCCCTTGCGGACCATCAGATACGGCAGGCAGAGGTCGTGGCCGCGATCGGAGGGCATCTCGACATAGGCGTCGCGGCGCACGGCGTAGATGGCCCCGTTCCCTGCGGTGACGCTCGCGAGCTCCGACTCGAGGCCCCGGACCGCCATCTCGTACCGCCAGTAGGCGCCCTCCTGATTCACGCCCGCTTCGTCCGTAAACGTCACCTGCCCGCACACGTAGCCGACCTCCGGGTCGGCGAACCGGTCGACGAGCCGGCGGAGCGCGTCCGGCCGCCAGAACGAGTTGGCGTCGGAGAACGCGAGCACGTCGCCGCGCGCGCTTCCCACGGCGGCGTTCTGGGCCTCGACCTTCCCGCGGCGGGAGAGATCGAGCACCTGATCCGCGCCGGCCGTGCGCGCCAGCTCGACCGTCCGGTCGTCCGAGCCGTCGGACGTGACGATCACCTCGAGGCGTTCGCGCGGGTAGTCGGACTCGAGCGCGTTCCGGACCCGCCGCTCGATCACCGCCTCCTCGTCGTGCGCGGCCACGATCAGCGAGACCGCCGGGAGCTCGCCGGAGCTCGGTCCCGGGGCGGGCCGCGGGCGCCGGATCCGGGTGAGGAGTGCCAGCGAGAGCGGATAGGTGACGTGCGTGTGCACGAGCAGGGCCACGCACACCCAGAAGACGATCTCGAGGACCACCACGGGTGGATTATCGGTCGAGGAGGTGTCGGTAGAGGTCCAGGGTGCGGCGGGCGACGCTTTCCCACGAGTACTGGCCCTGGGCCGCCGCCAGCGCTGCCTCGCCCAGGCGGGCCCGCTCGGCGGGCTGGGCAAGGAGCTCGCGGAGCGTGGCGGCGAGTGCCTGGGGGTCGCCCGGCGGCACGAGCCGGCCCGCCCCGTGGCCCTGAATCACCTCGCCGAAGCCGCCGACCGCGCTCGCCACGATCGGCTTGCCGAACGCCAGCGCGGTGTAGAGCACGCCCGACTGGTCGACGTCGCGGTACGGAAGCGTGACGATGTCGGCGCGGCGCATGATCGCGGGGACCTCGGAGTCCGGCACGAACCGCGTCAGCAACCGCACGCGACCCGGGGCGGCGGCGGCGAGCCGATGGAGCTCCGCCAGGTCCGCGCCCAGCGGGCGGCCGACGATCCAGAGCTCCGCGCCCTCGACCGCGGCGAACGCCCGCAGGAGCACGTCGATGCCCTTGTACGGGCGGATCACCCCGAAGCTCAGGATCACGGGCCCCTGCGCGCCCTTGAGCTCATCCGGGAGCGGGCGTTCCTCGGGCAGGCGCGTGAGGTAATCGAACGCGCCGTGCGGGATCACGTGAACCCGAGCGGGGTCCACGCCGGCTTGGCGGAGTCGCTCGGCCCCGTGCTAGGGACAGGGCGATCACGGCGTCCATCCGCTCGAGCGCCCGCCCGGCGCTGGGGCCGCTCTCGGCCCCCCGCAGAAATCCGTGCGCGGTCATGACGCGCACGGGCCCGGACGGCAGCAGGTAGGAATCCAGGGCCGGGATCGTGAGCCACTGGTAGTGGACGACGTCGGCCTCGTTCGCGGCGCGGCGATGGCGCAGCATCCCGGGCAGGTGCTCGGCCACGCCCAGCGCCCGCCGCTGGAAGCTGTTGCTGGGGAGCCGGGCGGAGCGGCGGTAGAACGACTCGCTCACCGAATAGCCCTCCGGGTCCGGCACCGGGCCGTGGACGAAGTGCGAGGTGACCAGCTCCACTTCCGTCCCGGCAGCCGCGAGGGCGGCCGCGAGCGACCGGTCGTACGGCGGGGTTTGCGCCGACGGATCGACGATCTGAACCTTCATCGGACAGGATTGTTCCCTGTGGACCTCTCGTTCTGCGTCGTCAACACCAACGGGCGCGAGCATCTGCTCCGCTGTCTGGCCGCGATCCGGGCCAATTTGCCCGCGGGCACGGACGCCGAAGTCCTGGTGCTCGACAACGCCTCAGGGGACGGATCGGCTGCTGCGGTCCGGGAATGGAACGAGGGATCCGACGGCCTCGGCGGCGCGCTGCGGCTGATCGCTCTCGACCGACGCGCCGGAAAGGCGGAGAACGACAACCGGCTCATGCGCGAGGCCAAGGCCGAGCTCTGCCTGCTCCTCAACGAGGACGCTGAGCTCCGCCCCGGCGCGATCGAGGCGCTCCTCGCCGCGCTCGAGGCCGATCCGCGCGCAGCCGCGGCGGGCGCCCAGCTGCTTGCGCCCGACGGCTCCCGCTTCGGCGTGCGCGTGGCGGCTCCCCGGCGTGGGGACCGCGCTCGCGCAGGCGCTCTTCCTGCACCGGCTGCTGGTCACCGAGAGTGGCCGCGGGCCCGAGGTTCGCCGCGTGGGCTGGGTCCAGTCCTCGGCGATGCTGGTGCGCCGCAGCGCCGCCGAGCAGGTGGGCTACCTCGACCCGGAGTTCTTCGTCTACTCGGACGAGACCGACTTCTGCAAGCGGCTCGGCGACACCGGCTGGGAGATCCTCCACGTGCCCGAGGCGCTTGCGGTGCATCACGAGCAGCTGACCTTCGACCGTTCGGCGGGCGAGCCGCGGGTCGTGGAGTTCCACCGCAATCGCGACCTCTACATGCGAAAGCACCACGGGCCGGCGGCCGCGCTCGCGGTGCGGGTACTCACCGCTTGGAACTACGTGATTCGCACGCTCGCCGCCGTGGTGGTCCCCGGGCAGGAGCCCGGCTGGTACTGGCTGCACGCCCGCAAGGCCCTGCGTCCCACCGGCCCCGGCGTCCGCGAGACCGCCGCCGAATGGAACCGGGGCCTGGACGCGGCAGCCGCCGGCGGGGATGCCCCGTGAGGGTCTCGTCCGAGGTCCTGGCGGCGTTCGAGCTCGAGCGGCTGCTGCACCGCGCGGCGGCGACCAGGTTCGAGCGCGTTCCGTCGGGTTTCGTCTGCGCGAACTCAGACCTGCCGATGGTCTGGGACGCGTCGCGCGTGCAGGTCGAGCCCGACTGCGAGCCGCCCGCGCTCGATCGGCTGCGCGAGTTGGCGGAGACGCCCTCCGCCTGGCATCCGGAGCTCCGGCACCGTGAGGTCTTCCTCTCGCACTCAGACGCCAACCGCGAGCTCGCGTATTCGCTGGCGCGCGAGGGCTGGCAGGTGAGCGAGCTGTGGCTGATGATCTGCAGGCTCGCGCCACGGGTGCCAGCGGGGGCACGCGCGATCGGGGGCGCCGGGCCTGCGCCGCCTGAAGGGGCGCCTCGGCGTGGAGCAGGGCCTGCCGCCCGCGAGCGTCGAGCAGTTCGACCACTACGACGACCTGCGCTCGGACGCCGCCGCGAGGCTCGCGTTCGCCGGAGGAGAGGGCTCGAGCCCGATGGCGCTGGCGGACATGTACCTCCGCGGGGACATCGCCGTGATCGAGGACGTCGCGACCCTGAAGCGCGCCCGCGGCCGGGGCTACGCGGCCGCGGCCGTGCTGGGAGCGACGGCCCAGGCGCTGCGGGTGTCGGCCCGCGCCGTGTACCTGTTCGCGACGCCCGAGGTCGCGGAACGCTTCTACGAGCCGCTCGGCTTCGAGCAGATCGGCGGCGCCTGGGAGTGCCAGGTGCACCCGCCCGAGGAGGCCCCGCACGAGCTCGGCATCCGCTGAGCAGACGGGATACTCCCCAGCGATGTCGCAGGAGAACGTGGATGTCGTGCGCGATCAGTTCGCGGCGGTGAACGAGCGCGACTTCCCCCGGGCAATGAGCCACTACGCCGAGGACGTCGTCCTCGTGGTGGACCCAGACGCGTTCCTCGAGGGCGGGACGTTCACCGGTCGCGATGCGGTCGGGCGATGGTTCGGGAACTGGTTCGCGACCTTCGAGCCCAACTATCGCTTCGAGATCGACGAGGCGCGCGATCTGGGCGACTCCGTGCTGCTCATCGCCACGCACAGCGGCCGGGGGCGCACCAGCGGAGCCGCGGTGCACGGGCAGACGGGCTACCTGTACGGGCTGCGCGGCGGCGAGATCACCCACGTCCAGCTCTTCTCGAGCGGCGTCGCGGCGCTCGACGCCGCTAGTAGGGTCGGCGGGTGACCTCGGTCGCCATCCTGGGCAGTGGCGGAGTCGGCGTCGCTTGCGCGGGGCCGCTCCTGCAGCTTGGGCTCGCGTCGGAGGTGTCCCTCTACGACCTGGATGGTGAGAGGGCTCGAGGCGAGGCGCTCGACTTCCAGCACGCGGCTCCGCTACTGCCCGAGTGCTCGATCGATGGCGGGTCCATGGACTCGATCCGTGCGGCCGACATCTCGGTGCTGACCGCGGGCGCGCACACCCAGCCCGGCCAGACCCGATTGGACACGCTCGACCACAACCTGGCCATGGCGACCGAGGTTGCGGACGCTCTGGAGCAGGCGCTGCCGAGGGTGGTGATCGTGGTCTCGAACCCGGTTGATGTGCTCACCGAGTACCTGACGCGACGATGGGAGTCCCACCCCGTGCACGTCTTCGGCACCGGCACCTCACTCGACTCCTGGAGGCTCCGCGAGCTCCTGGCGGTCGAGCTCGGGGTACATCCGGGGAACGTTCACGCCTGGGTGATCGGGGAGCACGGCGATTCGGCGGTCTTCCCGTTCGAGAGCGCCCGGGTGGGGGCGTTCTCGCTGACCGAGTTCAGCCGGCTGTCCGGGCGGCCGCTGGCGGCCGGGCGACTGGACGAGATCGAGCAGCATGTGCGCGACTCGGCGTACGAGGTTCGATCGCTGAAGGGCTCGACGACGCACGCGATCGGCCTCGCGACGGCACAACTCATTCGGCACGTGGTCCGAGACACGGGAAGGCTCGAGCCGGTCAGCATGCGTGTCGGAGAACGCGTTTGCGCCAGCCTGCCCGCCATGATCGGAGCCGAAGGGGCCGGGAAGCCGTTGATGCTCGAGCTGAGCGCTCGGGAGCGACGCGCCTGGGAAGCGAGCCTGGCGGTGCTGGACGAAGCGAACCGACGGATCCCGATCTGATCACTCGTTGCTCGCGGTACGGTGGACCGAGGGCAGCCGCGTCGGGCACACCGCCCGGGACCACGGGAGGAGCTGCTTCACCAACGCCAGATCGGAGTCAGCATGGCGACCAAGGCACCACCGGAGGCCACGGGATCCACGACCGCGGACAGCAGGATTGCGAAGGCGTTCGGCCTCTCGGGCGAGGACGGCTGGATGCGTCACGCGAACCCGGCCAGCGTTTGGACCCGTTTCTCCGTGGTTTCGGTTCTGAGCCTGGCCATCTGGAGTCGAGACTGGATTGGAGTCTGGTGCTTGATTCCGGTCGCGCTCGCGATCGCCTGGATGTTCGTCAACCCGCTGCTCTTCAAGGCTCCGGCGTCGACCCGGAACTGGGCATCGCGGACGGTCTTGGGCGAGCGAATCTGGGTCGACCGGGACAAGATCGAGCTACCCGAGCAGTTTCGGTCTCGCGCCCCGTCCCTCGTCGCCAACGCCTATTCGATGGTCGGCATCGGGCTGCTCGCCTACGGTCTCGTGGATCTCAATCTGCTGGCCACCCTCACAGGGATCCTGATCACCCATGGTGGGAAGGCGTGGTATCTAGACCGCGTCTCACTGCTCTTCGCGGACATGAAAGCCCGTGACCCCAAGTTCGCCGCTTGGGACTACTGAGCGCGCGAAGCCGGGGATCGGGCGGAACGTCTCTGGCGCGGAAAGTCGGGGTAGCCGGCCGCCGCGACGGCCTGCGGACGGACGGCGGGGTAGCCTGGGGGGTAGAGGATCAGTAGTCAGCGACAAAGCCGTGCGACCGCATGGGGAGTGGAGCAAGATGGGCAAGTACGCAGTCATCAATCCGGCAACCGGCGAGACGGTCAAGGAGTATCCGGAGATCTCCGACGAGGATCTCTCGGCGGCGATGGCCGCGGCGGCCGACGCCCACCGCAGCTGGGGGCTGAAGACGTCGGTCGCGGAGCGGGCCTCGTTGGTCAAGCGGGTGGCTGAGCTTCACTCCGAGCGCCGGGAGGCGCTGGCCGAAATCATCGTGCGGGAGATGGGCAAGCCGATGGAGCAGGCGCTCGGCGAGGTGGACTTCTGCGTGGACATCTGGGGCTTCTACGCCGACAACGCGGAGGACTTCCTCAAGGACGAGCCGATCAATCTGCTGGCGGGCGACGGCACGGCCATCATCCGGCGCTCGTCGGTCGGGCCCCTCCTGGGAATCATGCCCTGGAACTTTCCCTACTACCAGGTGGCCCGCTTCGCGGCACCGAACCTGGTCACGGGCAACACGATCCTGCTCAAGCCGGCGCACCAGTGCCCGGAGTCGGCGGAGGCGATCCAGACGATGATCGAGGACGCCGGCTTCCCCGCCGGCGCCTACCAGACCGTCCTTGGCTCGAACGACCAGATCGCCGACGTGATCGCCGATCCGCGAATCCAGGGCGTCTCGCTGACCGGCTCCGAGCGGGCCGGAGCCGCGGTCGCAGAGATCGCCGGGCGCAACCTGAAGAAGGTCGTGCTCGAGCTCGGCGGGTCCGATCCGTTCATCCTCCTGGGCGCCGAGGACATGGAGGAGGCGGTCGAGGCAGCGGTCGCCGGCCGCCTCGACAACACCGGCCAGTCCTGCAATGCCGCGAAGCGGTTCATCGTCGCCGACGACATCTACGACGACTTCCTCGAGAAGTTCAACGCCGCGATGACCGCCGCCGAGCCCGGCGATCCGACATCCGAGGACGCCGCGATGGGACCGCTGTCGTCGGCGAGCGCTGCGGAGACCCTGCAGGATCAGCTCGATCGGGCGGTCGCCCAGGGCGCGGAGATCGCCGCCGGCGGAGACCGCAAGGACAACTACTTCTCGAGCACCGTGCTCGTGGGAGTCACCCCGGAGAACGACGCCTACCGCGAGGAGTTCTTCGGGCCGGTCGCGAGCGTGTACCGGGTCGGCTCCGAGGAGGAGGCGATCGAGCTGGCGAACGCCACGCCGTTCGGGCTCGGTTCATACGTCTTCTCCGACGATCCGGAGCAGGCACTCCGGGTGGCCGACGGCCTCGATACGGGGATGGTCTACGTCAACGGGGTTGGGCTCGACGGGGCCGAGCTGCCCTTCGGCGGCGTCAAGCGCTCGGGCTTCGGCCGGGAGCTCGGCCGGTACGGGATCGAGGAGTTCGTCAACAAGAAGCTGATCCGCGTGGTGAAGTAGCGCCGGCGGGGCGCCTCAGACCCCGCCGCGGTCGCGGTCGCGCTCGGCCTGGTCAATCGTGTCCAGGCCGCGGTCGGACCCGAGCCGCGCGCGGACGCGCTCGAGGAGCACGGGCAGCAGCTCGCGCTCCTCGGGGCTCAGAAAGCGCAGCGCGTAGAGGCCCACCGGGTACGCGGCGCACAGCACCAAGATCAGCCCCAGAGCGCCCAGGCCCTCCTGCGCGACCGCCAGCTCGCCGACCGCGATGAGCGCCGCCGCGAGACCGACCGCAAGCGAGAGGCGCGCCCACTCGTACGGGACGTAGAAGAGACGCCGCGTGATCGCGTGCATCAAGGCCACGACGACCACGTATGAGAGGAGCAGCGCGACGCCGGCGCCGATGATCCCGTGGTCGGGCACCAGGAGCAGGTTCAGGGCGACGTTCACGGCCACGGAAACCGCCGTCGCCGGGAACGAGTACTCCGTGCGCCCCGTGCGGCCGAGGATGATCACCAGCACCAGGTAGAGCGCGTACAGAGCGGTGCCCGCTGCCAACGGCCCCACGGCTTCGTGCGCCTCGAAGAATCGCTCGTCGGTCAGCGCCTCGGTCAGCCAGGGGGCCAGCAGCCAGAGCCCGACAACCGCGAACGAGCAGACGGCGACGAACCAGGTGACGATCAGCGCGTACGCGTTTCGCGCCTCGTCGTCGTCCTGAATCGAGTACGCCAGCGGCGGCCAGGCGAGGTGGAACCCGCGGACCAGGACCTGCATCCCGTTGGCGAACTTGACCGCGATCGCGTAGAGCCCCACGGCCGCCGCGCCGGCCAGGCGGAAAATGATGATCCGGTCGATCCAGTTGAGGGAATAGAGGGTCAGCTCGGCCGGCATCGTCGGCAGCCCGAAGCGGATCATGCGCCGGAACAGCCCGCGGTCGATCCCGAAGCCGAGCCGTCGCCGCTCGACCCACAGCCGCCAGAGCATGAAGACGACGCCGGTGCCGAAGTTGCCGAGCAGGATCGCCTCGGCGCCAAGGTCGGTCCCCACCACGAGCGCGACCGTGACCGGGATCGTCACAACGACGGCCGCGATGGTGAGCGTGAAGTACTCGCGGGCCCGCTCGTCCAGTCGAAGGAGCGTCAGCGCGTACTCCCAAAGGGTGAGCTGCCAGAGCCCCATGATCATCAGGCGCGCGAGGCCGGGCTCGGAGCGCCCGTCCAGCAGAAGCTCGGAGATCGGGCCGGCCAGGGGAAGGGCGACCAGCGCCACGGCGGTCGTCGTCCAGAACAACGACGCGAACCCGGTGCGCACCACGGCCGCAGGCTCTTCGCCGGCGAGGTAGTAGAAGCGCAGGATCGCCTCGATCACTCCGAGGCGTACGACGATCGACGCGGCGACGAGGGTCGCGATCATGATCTCGACGTCGCCGTACTCCGCCGGGCTCAGGTACGCCGTGTAGACCGGCAGCAGGAAGACCGCGATCAGCTTCGATAGGACGCTTGCCGCGGTGTACGCCGCGCCCGTCGTCGCCAGCCGTCGCAGGTGCTCGAACACTGCCTACGTCACTCCCGCAGCGCCAGGCCCATGGCGAGGAGCGCCCAGGTGATGGGATCGATCAGGAACGCCGCGTAGCCGAGCGTGTGGAGGAGCAGGGCGGCGTAGCAGGCCGTTACCCCGGCCCGCGCCTGATTGCCACCGGGCCACGGGCGCACCATGACCAGCGCCGAGAAGAGGATGACCGCTGCGTACGGCAGCAGCCCGAGCATCCCCTGCTCGGCCGCGACCGTGACCGGCTCGGTGTGCGAGACCGGCTTCTCGATCCGTTCGATCTCGCGCCGGAAGCTCACCGCGAATGCGCCGGACCCCCATCCCGCGATCGGCCTCTCCTCGAACAGGTCGATCCCGCCCGAGATCAGCCCGGTGCGGCCACTGGAGGTCTCGCCAAGGTCGTCGCGCTCGCGCTGGACCGAGTCGTCACCGGGAACGCCGACCAGCGCCATCGTGGCGACGGCGACGGCCACCAGCGCGCCGGCGACCGCAGCACCCCGGAGCCCAAGGCGGATCCAGAGCAGCAGTCCGAGCCCGGCGATCAACGCGGCGAAGCTCGTCTGGGAGAACGTGATCGTGAGCGCGGCCAGGAGGAAGGCGGCCACGAGTGCGCCGGCGATCGCCTCGCGCTGCGGACGGTTCCAGGCGATCCAGGCCCCAAGGGCGATGATCGCGAGGGCCAGATAGCGCCCGAGGACGTTGGGGTCGCGGAAGACGGAGTTGACCCGGAAGTAGAGATGCAGCTGATTCGCGTCCTGGAGGTCCTTGCTCAACAGCAGGTCGCGGGTGAGGTACTGCCAGAGCGCGATCCCCGCGAACACCAGGCAGACCACGACGAACGAGGCCGTTACCTGGGCGACGAGCTTGCGGTGCCAGCGCATGTCGCGCAACAGGACGAGCAGCGCGGCGAAGGGCGTCAGGAAGAAGGACACGGTCACGATCGCGTTCCTCGGGTCCTCCGACCAGGCGGCTGCGAGGGCGTAGGCCATCAGCGCGGCCGCGAGCGCGATGCACAGGCACCGCGACGCGGGCGATTCGCCGGCTCGGGGCGAGCTCGCCGTCTGCACCTCCGCCTCGCGCCCGCGGGCGATCAGCCACACGCCGCGCAGCCAGCCGCCGGCGATCACGCCGTAGAGCGGGACGAGCAGGAAGTTGGTCTCGTCGCCCACCTGGACCGGAAGCCGGAGCGGTAGCACGGCGAACGCCGCGATCGCAAAGGCCGCCGGGTTGCGGATGAAGGTGGCCGCGGTCGCGCCGAGCGCCATCCCGCCGAGGATCAAGGCGAGCAGGACCACCCCAGGCTGCGAGCGCAGGTCGGCGAAGCGCTCCTGCTCCCAGACCTCGCCCACGATCAACCCGATGGCGGCCGCCAGCCCGAACCCGACCGCCGCGTAACGAGCGCGCGGATCGCGCAGGACCAGCGCGGAGCCCGCTCCGGCGCAGGCGAGCAGGGCACCGATCACCTGAGCGGCGGACGCGCTCATACCTGCCGCCTCTCGGGCGGCGGGGATCGTCTCCGTCCTGTCGGACTCCGCCTCACTGCAACAGCTCCCCGCCCGGCTCCCGCCGGCACGGCGGCCCGGTGATCACCGTCTCCGAGATCGCGTCCGGCCCGCCGCCCGGCTGGCGCACGAGGATCCGCTGCGGGAAGACCATGTCGCGGTCCTGATCGGGCAGGACGACGTGGAGGCGGTAATTGCCCGGCGGCACCGGATCGCCCTCGTCGTCGCGGCCGTCCCAGGTGCAGGTGATCCGCTGCTCCGAGACCAGGGAGACGCCCGCGGCGAGGGTGCGAACCGGCGCGTCGCCGCTGCCGACGATCTCGACCAGCGCGTCGGGCTCGTCGTAGCGGACGAAGAACTCGAGCGCCACGGGGAAGTCCGCCTCCTTGCCCGTGCCAAGGAGGCGCTCGATCCGCGTGACCTCCAGCGCCAGGTTCGCGGTGCGGGCGTGGTAGACGAGGATCGCGGCCAGCAGCGAGACGGCCAAGAGGGCGATCAGCAGCGCAGGCCCGAACCGCCCCTCACGCTCTTGCGTGCTCACTAGCCGACGCGATCCTGGCCGAGAATCACCACCACATCCGCGGTGGGCGTGGCGTCCTGGACCTCGCGGTCGATCCCCTGGATCGCCGGCGGCGGATCCCCACCCAGCTCGCGCGCGACACGCTTCGCCGCCCGCTTCTGGCCCCGCTGGTACATGACCACCGTCTGGTCCGTGTCACGGACGAAGCTCTCCACGTCCCCGGCAGGAAGCCGGCGTTCTCGATCTGACGCGAGAGCTTGCCCGCCAGGCCGTCGGCCGAGGTGGTGTTGAGGACGGCCACCTCGATCCCCGCCGGGTCAACGGCCGGGATGTCGGGCTCGTCGTCCTCGAGCAGCCCCTGCTGGACGACGACGATCGCGGCGCCGGCGGCCAGGAACGCCGCCACGGCCAGCGCGGCCAGCCAGCGCGGCTGGATCGCCCAGCGCCCGAAGCGGCGCAGCTGCTGGTGCGGCTCGAGCGCGGAGCGCTCCATGGTGATCCGCTCGAGCGCCGGCCGCTCGCTGGTGACCCGCGTCGCGGCGGGCAGCGTGCCGGGCGGTGTCACGCCCGGCTTTACCTCGGTCTCCGCGTGCTCGTCGGTGCCGGGGACGGGCTCGCCGCGCTCGGCATAGAGCCGCTCGAGCTCGACCTCGGTCCTGTCGAGGCGAGACTCGGACAGCGCCAGGTCGGCGGTCGCGTGCTCAGGGTTCTTCAGCATCCATTCCCGCAGGCGCTGAACGTCCCGGCGCTGCGAGAGGTAGAGCGGGGTCAGCAGGAAGATGCCGATCACCGACGCGGTGGCGACCAGCGCCGCAACCTCGTCGAAGGGGAGCAGGTCGGTGCCCATCTGGCTAGGGCACGGTTTCGGTTGCCGCCGGGCCGAATCCGGCGTCGTCCTGCCCGACCAGCAGGACGAGGTCCGCGCCACCCGCGTTCGCCGCGATCTCGTTGGTGATCGGGACGACCTCCGTCACGCCGAGGTCCTCCTCCACGGCGGAGGCCAGCTCGGCGGCCGCGTCCTCGGCCTCGGGCTCGAACATGACCACGCTCTGCGCCTCGCCGGCGGGCGCGTTGGTGCGCTCCTCGACCTTGAACCCCGCGGGCTCGACGAGCTCCGCCGCGACCACGTCCGCGATCCCCGGTGTGGCGGGCAAGCCGTGGGCCTCGTCCTGAGTCGCGTTCAGAACCGTGACCGTCGGCTCGTCCTCGCGTTCCCCGCGATTGCCTCCGTCGCCGCCGCCCCCTCCTCCGCGCTGCTCCTCAACCGGAGCCGCGTCGTCGTCACCGATCAGGCCGAAGCCGCTCGTGACGACCCCGACCGCGATCAGGCCGGCGACGAGCGCGACCAGGAACCAGCGCGGGTCGATCGGGGAGCGCCGGTCGAGCTCGGCCCATTTCGACCCGAAGAACCCGCTGACGCGGCCGCCGACACCGTCCTCGTCAGCCGGGACGGCCTCCTCCTCGTCCGTGTCGCCACGGGCGTCGGCCACCGCCTTGTCGGCGTCATCGGCCTCGGCGGCCCGCTCGGGGGCGCGTCCGGCCCACTCACGGAGGCGCCGCACCTCGCGCGCCTGCAGGACGATCAGAAGGGCCAGGATCGCGAACCCGAGGAAGGCGACGATCCCGAGGATCGGGCCGATGTCCTCGATCAGATCCATCGAGATACTTCCCTTACCAGGGCGGCAAACACGGTTTCGCGACAGAGTCGCTCATAGAATCCGGCGCAGTTTACGAACGCGGTAGGCCGTCAGGCGGGCCAGCAGCCCGCTTGGGACCTGCACTTGCGCACTTCAGAGCTCGATCGAACTGGCCGCGGGCCGGTCGTCCACCAGTTCGACCACGCGCGCCGCGAGCCCGGATTCGTCCCCTGCGGCGACCAGCTTGGTGAGGCGATCGACCGTGGTTTCGACCCAGTCGGGGTCGAGCGGCTGGGAGCGAACCGCGCGCACGATCCGCTCGGCGCTGGTCGGCTGCGAGCGCTCGTCGGGGTTGAACAGCTCCTCGTGGATCTTCTCGCCGCGGCGCGGGCCGGTGAACTCGACCGCGATGTCCACGTCGGGCTCGTAGCCCGCCAGGTGGATCATGTTGCGTGCGAGCTCGAGGATCCGGACCGGCTCCCCCATCTCGAGCACGAACACCTCGCCCGTCTCGGCCCCGAGGTCCCCGGCGGTGATCACGAGCTGCACCGCCTCCGGGATCGTCATGAAGTAGCGGGTCATGTCACGGTGGGTGACGGTCACCGGGCCGCCCTTCTCGATCTGCGAGCGGAAGATCGGCACGACGCTGCCGGAGGAGCCCAGCACGTTGCCGAACCGCACGCTCACGAACCGCGTCGTCGCGTGGCGCTGGCCGGCGGCCGCGACGATCCACTCGGCCATCGCCTTCGAGGCGCCCATCACGGTGTGCGGGTTGACCGCCTTGTCGGTGGACACGAGGACGAACCGCGAAACGCCCACCGCCGCGGCCGTCTCGGCCGTGACCTTGGTCGCCATGGCGTTGTTGCGGATCGCCTCGAGCGGGTTCGCCTCCATCAGGCCGACGTGCTTGTAGGCGGCGGCGTGGAAGACGACCTCCGGGCGGAAGCGCTGCATGACCTCCAGCATCCGGTCGCCCTCCTTGCAGTCGGCGAGGACGGCCTCGCACCGGCTGAAGTGCTGCTGCTCGGTCATCTCGCGCTCGATCTGGAAGAGGTTGTCCTCGGCGTGGTCGAGCAGGACCAGCAGGCGCGGGCGGACCTGCGCGATCTGGCGCGAGAGCTCGGCGCCGATCGAGCCGCCCGCCCCGGTGACCATCACCACGCGGTCCTCGAGGTAGGCGCCGACGCGGTCGAGCTCCTTGCGCACCGGGTCGCGCCCGAGGACGTCCTCCACCTGGACCTCGCGCAGCTGCCGCGTGAGCTGGACGCCGCCGCGCAGCAGCTCGAAGACGGTCGGCAGCGTGCGGACCGGAATCGCCCGCTCGCGACACGCGGCAACGACCTTCGCCCGCAGCTCGCCGGGCGCCGACGGGATCGCGATCACGACCTCGTCCGGCGTGTGCTTCTCGAGCAGCTCGGCGATCTGGGCCGTGGTGCCGAGCACGCGCAGGCCGAGCAGTCCCATCCCACGCTTGCGCGGGTCGTCGTCCACGAATCCGATCGCCTGCACACCGAGCGCCGGGTTCAGCTGGAGCTCGCGCACCACCATCTGGCCGCCGGAGCCGGCGCCGACGATCAGTGACTTGCGTGTCTTGCGCTCGCGCGCCGCCTTCGACGGCCGCTCGATCCAGAGGCGGGTGACGATCCGCGCGCCGGCGAGCAGGCCGGTGGTCAGGATGAAGTCGAAGATCACGATCGACCGCGGCAGGTTGTCGTCGAACGGCTGGAGCACGGTGAAGACAACGACGAGTGCCGCGCTCGCGAGCGCCGTGGCGCGCAGCAGCGCCGGGAAATCCCGGGTGAGGAAGTAGCGCCACCACTTCGAGTGGAGGCCGAGCAGCGTGAAGATCAGCGCCTTGCCGATCGCCACGAAGGCAATCGACTGCCAGAGCATCTCCTCGTAGCGCTCGGGGATTCCGCCCGCGTCGACGAAGCGCAGGACGAACGCCAGTGCCCACGCGATCGCGACCAGCACGGCGTCGGCCAGGAACTGCTGGGCCCGGTGCCGGTAAGCCGGGTGGTTCAGCCGGCGCATAGCGCCCCAAGTGTAGGGCGAGGACCCGCGCTGGGAACGCTCATCCGCGGTGCGTGAAGGGCCGTGCTCAGGCGCGGGCTCACTTCGCGTCCGCCGCGCGGTCTACGTTGCGATTGCGATGGGGGAGCTATTCAGGGGCGAGCCCGACCCATTCGACGTGACCGTGACGGCCAACGTCTCGGCTTTCCGTCTCGACAACTGCATCGTCAGCGCCATCCTCGAGAACGGCATGGACGCCGAGGGCGGCGACGTGGAGCTGTGCGTCACGGACACGGCCAGGAATTCGTACGGCCTCGATGCCTGCATCGATGCATTCGAGCGCTGGCTGAACGCGACCCTTCGCCCCGAGTACCGACTGGACGCCGCCCTCGCGATGAGCCAGCACGGCGCGTTCTCCGTCGTCGCCACCCCGGACGCCGGGCCCTACGTCCTTCCCCCGCCAATGCCCGGGGTCTCGGACCTCGCGGCCTAAGAGCGTTCGTTCACCAGGGCGCGTTCGACCTCGTTGAGCAGGCCGTCCCGGCGCTTCT
Source organism: uncultured bacterium (assembly GCA_963734015.1). Lineage (GTDB taxonomy): Bacteria > Actinomycetota > Thermoleophilia > Solirubrobacterales > 70-9 > JALZKA01. The sequence continues at coordinate 209,959 of CAVTFG010000014.1, forward strand.
CGTAGGGGAAGAGGGTTCGGATGCGTTCGCGGGCCTCGAGCCCTGCAGCCGGGCCCAGCTCGAGGGCCTCACGGACGCCCGCCGCCACCGCCGATGGAGTCGGGTCGGGGATCGTCACGCCGGTGTCGCCGACCACCTCGGGCAGCGCGCCCGCCGGGGTCACCACCGGCACCGCGCCGGCCAGCATCGCCTCGGCGAGCGAGAGGCCGAAGCCCTCGTGCAGCGAGGGCTGCACGTAGACGGCGGCCGAGCGAAAGAGCGCGTCGAGGTCCTCGTCGGAGAGCCGTCCTGTCACGCGGACGTTCGGCGCGGCCGCGGCGGCGAGGCGCTCGCCCGTCTCGTCCCACCACTCGCCCGCGAGCACGAACTCCACGTCCGGCAATTCCGCGGCCGCGTCGATGAACGGCTGGTGGCCCTTGCGGGCCAGGTTGAGCGTGTAGACGACGCCCGACCGTCAGCGCCTGGCGCTCTCGCGGCGCCCCGTCGGGCTCGCCGAAGCGGTCGGGGATGCCGTGGTGGACGACCGCGACCCGCCCGGCGTCGACGCCGGCGACGTTGCGCTCGATCTCCTCCAGCGTGTAGTTCGAGTTGGTGATCAGCCGCGTCGCCAGGTTCGCGGTCGTCGAGACCAGCCGCCGCCGCACCCCGCCGCGCTGTGACCCGTAGCCGATCTCGGGCATGTCGGCCGTGTCGAAGCCGCCGAAGATGAGTACCGACGGCTTGCCCCGGGCACGCGCCATGCGCAGCGCGAGGGCGGTGTGCCACGAGGCGAACCAGCCCACCACCACGTCGCAATCGCCGACTTCTCGCCAGAGCTCGGCCGGCCTCGGGCGGAATCCGGGCTGGTAGTAGTCGACGACCTCGTGCCGCTCGGACAGCGCCTCGCGGTCGATCCGAGTGAACGTGTTCCGGCGGCTGATGACGTAGAGGAGCCGCACAATTACGCCGCTACCGCGGAGGCAATGTTGGTTTCGCGCCTTGCGTCGCTCATCAGATCACGGGCTATCCTCCCAGGCTGCCGGGCGGCGGGGAAACGCGCCTCTTCCATGCCTGGCAGCGCCTGATGACGCCGTCATTTGCCCTGCCATACGCCTCGGTCACCGACTTCATCGTCGATCCGATCGTCGATGTCGCGACCGACTTCATCGAGTCGGTCGGCCTGGTCGGAGTCTTCGTCCTGATGCTGCTCGAGAGCGCCTGCATCCCGGTGCCGAGCGAGGCGATCATGCTGTTCGCCGGCTTCAACGTCTCCGAGGGCGACATGACTCTGTTCGGGATCGTCACTGCCGGGGTGCTCGGCAACGTCGTCGGCTCGTGGGTCGCGTGGGCGGCCGGCTACTACGGCCGCCTCGAGCTGCTCGAGAAGAACCGGCTGATCCACATCAACCCGAAGCACCTCGCTTGGGCCGACAGCTGGTTCCAGCGCCACGGCGACGCCACCGTGTTCTTCACGCGGATGCTGCCGATCATCCGGACGTTCATCTCGCTGCCGGCCGGCGTCGCCCGGATGCCGTTCTGGCGCTTCACCTGGCTGACGCTCGCGGGGTGCATCCCGTGGGTGCTGATGCTCGGCTTCATCGGCCGTGAGGTCGGCGACCAGTGGGAGGAGTGGCGCGACTACCTGCACTACGGCGACTACGTCGTGTTCGCGGCGGTCGTCGGCGGCATCATCTACTGGCTGATCAAGCGGCGAGGATCCGGTGGTCCGCCCGCCGAGCCCGCGGCCGAGACCGAGGCCTAGCATCGGCCCTGCATCGCTCGAGCTGAGCCCGGGCCGGGCGGCCGCGCTCGGTGCGATCCAGGGGCCGACGGAGCTGCTCCCGGTCTCGAGCTCCGCCCACATCTCGCTGATCCCCTGGTTGCTGGGCTGGCGCTGGCAGGAGCTCGACTCCGAGGCCCGCAAGAGCTTCGAGGTCGCCCTGCATGCCGGGACCGCCGCCGCGCTCCTGATCGGCCTGCGGCGCGAGATCGCGCGCGAGGTTGCCGAGTTCGACCTGCGCCGGGGCGCCGTGGTCGCGCTCTCGTTCGTGCCGCCCGCGATCGCCGGGCTGACGCTGGAGCGGCGGATCGAGGCACTGGGCACGCCGCGGGCCACCGCGGCAGGGTTGGTGGCGGGCTCGGCCGTGATGGTCGCGGCCGACCGCGCGCCGCAAACCCGCGGGCACGGCGACGCTCGGCCGCTCGACGGCCTGCTGCTCGGGCTCGCCCAGGCGGCGGCGCTCGTCCCCGGCGTCTCTCGCAACGGGGCCACCCTCACAGCCGCCCGTGCCCGCGGCTTCAACCGGTCGCACGCGAACCTGCTCTCGCGAACCGTCGCGCTGCCCGTGATCGTCGGTGCCACCGCGCTGAAGGGCGAGCGCCTGCGCCGGCGCGGGGTGACCCCGGGCACCGGTCGTGCGCTCGCGATCGGCGCCGCCGCGTCCTTCGTGTCGACGCTCGCGTCACAGCGCCTGATCCGCCTGGTCGAGCGCGACCGCGCGCTCTGGCCGTACGCGGCCTACCGCGTCGGCCTGGCGGCCGCGGTCGCTCGGCGGTTGCGGCGGCGAGCTCGTACGGTTGAATGAGGCTGTGAGCCAGGACGCCTACACCGCCGCCGGAGTGAGCCAGCGCCACGCCGACTCCGCCGTCGCCGCGCTCGTCGCCCAGCTCGCGATGATCGACACCGGCAAGCCCTCGCGCGTCGTTCCGCTCCCCGGCCACTACGCGAGCGTGCTGCGCCTTGACGAGCGGACGGGGATCGCGTTCGGGACCGACGGCGTCGGCACCAAGATGGTCCTGGCCGAGCAGCTCGGCAGGTTCGAGACGATCGGGATCGACTGCATCGCGATGAACGTCAACGACCTGATCTGCGTCGGCGCCGAGCCGATCGCGCTGGTCGATTTCATCCTCTGCCGCGAGGCCAACGCCGAGATCTGCGAGCAGATCGGACGGGGGCTGCGCGTCGGCGCCGAGCAGGCGGGCGTCGAGATTCCCGGCGGCGAGATCGCTCAGGTCGGCGACGTGGTTAGCGGCTGGGAGCTGGGCGGGTCGGCGATCGGGCTCGTCGAGCTCGAAGCGATCGTCCGCGGCGACCGGATCGAGGCGGGCGACGCGCTGATCGGCCTCCCCTCCTCCGGCCTCCATTCGAACGGCTACACGCTCGCCCGCAAGGTGCTGGCCGACCTGGCGATGGACGACGACCGGCTCGGCCGCCCGCTCGGCGACGTGATGCTCGAGCCGACGACGATCTACGTCCGCGCAATCGGAGAGCTGCTCGCGTCCGATCTCGACGTCCGGGGCCTCGCCCACATCACGGGCGACGGCCTGAACAACCTGCTGCGGCTCTCCCGCGAGGTCGGTTACGAGCTGACCGACCCGCTCGACGTCCCCCCGGTGTTCGGCCTGATCCAGGAGCTGGGCGGAATCGCTGACGCGGAGATGCACGAGGTCTTCAACATGGGCCTCGGCTTCGTGTGCGTGGTCCCTGACGCCGACGCCGACGCCGCGGCCGCGCTGCTCGCCGCGCACCACCCCGGCGCGCGGCGGATCGGCGCCGTCACGAACGACGCCGGCGCCGTCACGCGCGCCTGACGGATCTGGTCCAAGATGTCCCGATGACTCAATTCGCAATCCTGATCTTCGACAAGCTCACCGCCCTCGACGCGGTCGGCCCCTACGAGGTCCTCTCGCGCGTGCCCGGCACGGAGCTGGTCTTCGTTGGCCCGGAGGCCGGGCCGCTCCGTACCGACACCGGCCGGCTGGGCCTCAACGCCGACGCGGTCATCGAGGACGTCACCGAACCGGACGTCCTCCTGATCCCGGGCGGCGAGGGAAACCGGCCGCTGCTGAAGGACGACCGCGTCCTCGACTGGGTCCGTGGCGTCCATGAGCACACGACGTGGACCACATCGGTCTGCACCGGCTCGCTGGTGCTGGGCGCCGCGGGGCTCCTGGAGGGCAAGCGCGCAACGACGCACTGGGCGTATCACGACACGCTCGAGGAGTACGGCGCCACCGCCGTGGCCGAGCGCTTCGTCGAGGATGGGAAGGTGATGACCGCCGCCGGCGTCTCCGCTGGAATCGACATGTCGCTGGCGCTCGTCGCGCGCATGTTCCACGAGAACGTGGCCCGCGCGATCCAGCTCGGAATCGAGTACGACCCGGCCCCTCCGTTCGACTCCGGATCGCCCGAGAAAGCCGCTCCGGAGCTGGTCTCGCTGGTGCGCGGCATGGAGCGTTCGCAAACCTAACCCTGTTTCTTACGTCCAGAGTTCGGGACGGGCGTCCCTCCCGATTGTCAAGGGTCGTAGGATCGGACTCGAATGAGCCCGGATTCCACACCGCCCCTGAGCGGTACCGGCCTGATCGGCACGGTCCTCAGCGGCCGCTACCGGCTGGAGTCGAAGATCGGCTCGGGCGGCATGTCCACCGTCTATCTCGCGCTGGACGAGACGCTCGAGCGGCAGGTGGCGATCAAGGTGCTCCACCGCGAGATGTCCGACCAGCCGGACCAGCAGGAGCGCTTCCGGCGCGAGTCGCGAGCGGTCGCGCAGCTCTCCCACCCCAACGTCGTCGCCGTCATCGACGCGGGCGAGGACGCCGGCCACCCCTACATCGTCTTCGAGTACGTCGAGGGCGAGACGCTCAAGGAGCGGATCGATCGCTTCGGCCGGCTGCCCCTGGACGAGGCGGCGGCCTACTCGATCGAGATCGGGCGCGGGCTCCAGGCCGCCCACATGGCCGGCATGGTCCACCGCGACGTGAAGCCCCAGAACGTCCTGATCGACGCCGAGGGGCGCGCCAAGGTCACCGACTTCGGGATCGCGCTCTCCCAGGAATCCGACGGGCTCACCAAGACCGGCCGGGTCCTCGGCACGACGGACTACGTCTCCCCCGAGCAGGCGATGGGGCGCGGCATCGACGCGCGGTCGGACATCTACTCGCTGGGGATCCTGCTCTACGAGATGCTGCTCGGCGACGTCCCATTCAAGGCCGAGACCCTGGTCGGCGTTGCGATGAAGCACGTCAACGAACCGCTGCCGGACATCCAGAAGCGACGTCCCGGAGTCTCGGCGGCGCTCGCCTCGGTGGTCGAACGCGCGACGCAGAAGGAGCCGAAGAAGCGCTACTCGGACATGGGCGCGATGCTCGCCGACCTCGAGGGGGCGCTGGAGGTCGAGATCGCGCGCTCCGGCGGCGGCACCGGCGACACGACTTCCGTGCTGGACGCCGTCCCCGAGCGCAACCGCCTGCTGAGCTCTCGCACCGTCTCGATCGCGGGGATCCTGCTCGTTCTCGCCGGGGTGCTGGTGGCGCTGGCGCTGGTGGAGCTCGGCGGCGAGGGCCAGAAGCGAGGTGCGGACATCCGGGAGCCCCAGGCACCTGCCTCCGGCGCCGAGATCGAGATCACGGCCGCGACCGACTTCGACCCCGGGGGTGACGACGCGGAGCACTCCGACGAGGTGAACGGCGCGTTCGACGGAAGCCCCGAGTCGTCCTGGTCGACGGAGACCTACACGACGGCGCCGGCGATGGTTGACAACGGCAAGGAGGGTGTCGGCTTGATTGTCGACGCGGGCGAACCCGTCTCGGCGCGCCAGATTCAGCTGACGACGTCAGACCCGGGGTGGGGTGGCGAGATCTACGGAGCGGCCGAGGGGCCGCCGGAGGATCTCGCGGGGTGGGGTGAGCCCCTCCAGACGTTCACCGCCAGCGAGGAGGAAACCACGATCGAGCTCAACGAGAACGAATCGCAGTACTACCTGATCTGGATCACGGATCTCGCGGAGAACCCGAATCCGGAGACTCCTGGCTTCTTCGCCGCGATCGGCGACGTGAACCTGCTCAGCTGACCTGAGAACCATCTAATCCGCCGCTCATCGGGGCCTCAGCCGCGGCGGGCACCTTGAGCTCAAGCCATCAGGCAACGAGCGAAAGGAGCAGACCATGGGCTCGAACCGAATCACGATTCTCGCCACGATCGGCGCGTTCGTGCTTGGCGCCGTTGGCGCCAACGCACTTGCCGACGACGGACCCTCGTTCGGCGATCTCGACGCCGTGCAGGTTGCGTCGCAGGAGCGCGACGACGACCAGCGCGACGACGAGGGCAAGGACGACGACGGGCGACTCGACGGGAAGCGGGACGACGATGACGTCGACGTCGAGCTGCAGGACGACGATGACGACGATCAGGACACGGGCAACCGTGAGGCCGACTCCGGTGGCCCCCGTGACGCCGGCGACAGCGGCACCGCGGGCGGCAACGACCAGACCGGCGGCCGCTACGGCGGCACCGGCGGCGACTCGCGCGAGCGGACCGAGGCTCCGGCCCCGGCGCCCGTAGCAGCCGCGCCGGCACCGGCCCCCGCACCGGCCCCGGCCCCCGCCTACTACGGCGGCGGCTCGGACTACGGCGATACGTGAGAGCCGGGCGGGCCCGCGCTAGAAGGCGTGGGCCCGCTCCTCTCGGTGGCGCTCCAGGGCCAGGTTCACGAGGCGATCGACGAGCTCCGGGTAGGAGATGCCGGTCGCCTCGAACAGCTTTCCGAACACGCTGGTGGAGGTGAACCCGGGGATCGTGTTGATCTCGTTCACCAGCACCTCGCCCGAGTCGAGCACGAAGAAGTCGCACCGCGCGAGGCCGCGGCAGTCGATCGCCTTGTAGACCTCGGCCGCGAGCCGGCGGACCGTTTCCACGGCGTCGTCGCCGATCGGAGCGGGCACGGCCAGCTCCATCCCGCCCTCCGAGTACTTGGCCTCGTAGTCGTACCACTCGGCCCCCTGGGTGACGATCTCACCAGGCAACGAGGTCTCGGGCTCGGTGTTGCCGATCACCGAGCACTCCACCTCGCGGGCGTCGGCATGCGCCTCGATGATCACCCGCGGGTCGTGTCCGCGGGCCAGCTCGATCGCCTCGTCCAGCTCGCGCTCGGCCGACGAGACCTTGGTGATCCCCACGCTCGACCCCAGTCGCGACGGCTTCACCCAGAGCGGCATGCCCATCGCGGTCGCCTGCTCGCGCCAACCCGGCTCGCCTGCCTGCGCGAACGCCACCTGCGGGAACCCGTGGAACTCCAGGAGCCGCTTGCAGATCAGCTTGTCCATCGCGACCGCGGCCGAGAGGACGCTCGGGCCCGCGTACGGGACGTCGAGGACCTCCAGCAGCCCCTGCACGGTCCCGTCCTCGCCGAACGGGCCGTGGAGGACGGGGAACGCCACGTCCACGCCCTCGAGGCCGCCCGCCGGGCGCAGGGAGAGCTCGGTGCCGTCGCGGAGCCAGCGGCCGTCGCGCTCGATCAGGATCCGCAGCACATCGTGGCCGGCCGCTTCCAGGCCCTCGGCCACCGACGCGCCCGAGTTCAGCGAGACCTCGTGCTCGGAGGAGCGCCCGCCGGAGATCACCGCGACCTTCACGGGCGCGATCCTCGCTCGGGCGGCGTCGGCGTGCCGTCGATCGACGGCTCCTCGGGCGGCTCCTCCTCCTCCTCGAACACGGCAACGAAGATGGTGACGCGGTCGCCGGCCCTGATCCGGGTCCCGGCCGAGGGCGCTTGGTCGGTGACTCGTCCGTCCTGAGTGGCGTCGTCCGTGGTCTGCTCGATCACCCTGATGTTCGTCACGTTACGTCCCTGGAGGGTCGCGATCGCGGTGTCCTCCGGTTGGCCGATCACGTTCGGGACCACCACCGTGCCCGCCCCGTTCGAGACGCTCAGCACGACCTCTGTCCCCTTCTCGAGTCGGCTCCCGGGACCGGGATCCACGCCGATGACGGTGCCCTCCGGCTCGTCGGAGTTCTCGGTCTCGACGTTCGGCACGAGGCCGACGTCGCGGACCGCCGCCTCGGCCGCCGACTCCTGCTGGCCGAGAACGTCCGGCACGGTCACGAGCTGCGCGCCCTTCGACGTGAACACGTTGACCACCGACTGGCATTCGACCCGGGCCCCGACCGCGGGCTCGGTGCGGGCAACCCTGCCCGCCGCGACGTTGTCCGAGAACGTTCGCCGCTCGCTTGGTCTGCAGCTGCTCGTCGGCAAGGATCTGCGTGGCCTCGCCGGTGGGCTTCCCGACCACGTCGGGAACGGGCACTCGCAGGCCGAGGCTGACCGAGATCTCGACGGTCGAGCCCTCGTCCGCCTCGGTGCCGGCGCGCGGGTTCTGCTCGGAGACCGTCTGTGGCTCGTTGCAGCTCTCGAAGGTGGATGGCAGGACCTCGAACCCCGCGTCCTCCAGGATCCCGGTCGCGTCCTCCTGCGTCTCGCCGATCACCGTGGGCACGGTCACCTGCTGCGAGCGGGTCAGCGCGAAGATCACGACCGCGAGGATCAGCGCCGCCACCATCCCCAGCGCGATCAGCTTCCGGCGCCGCTTCTTCTTCGCCTCCTCGTCCTCGGCGTCGGGCTCGGTGGGCGCCTCGTCGCCCTGCGCGAGCGCCGCGCCCGCCAGCGCCCCCGCGCCGGCCGCCGCGGCATAGGCGGCGGTGTCGCCCAGCGAGCCGCCCGACGGGTCGTTCTCGGCGGCATCCAGCGCGCGGATGAACTCGTCGGCCGTCTGGAAGCGGTCGGCGGGGTCCTTCGCCAGCGCCTTCAGGGTCACCGCGTCCAGCGCCGGAGACACCTTCGGGTTCAGCTCGCTCGGCTTGCGCGGTCGCTCGGAGACCTGCTTGAGCGCGATCGCGACGGCGGTATCGGCCTCGAACGGCACCCGGCCGGTCAGCGCCTCGTAGAGGATCACCCCGATCGAGTAGAGGTCCGAGGTCGCCTTCACGTCGAACCCCTGAGCCTGCTCGGGCGACAGGTATTGCGCGGTGCCCAGCACCGAGCCGGTCTGGGTCATCTCGGACGCCCCCGCCCGCGCGATGCCGAAGTCGGTCACCCGAGCGCGGCCCTCGCCGTCGACGAGCACGTTGTGCGGCTTCATGTCGCGGTGGACGATCCCCCGCTCGTGGGCGAACTTGGCACCGGCGAGGATCTGGCGGACGATCTCGATCGCCTCGTTGATCGACAGGCCGCGCGTGATCAGGTCCTTCAGCGAAGCGCCCTGCACGTACTCCATCGCGATCCAATGGCGCCCCTCGTGCTCGCCGCGGTCGTAGACGCTCACGACGTTCGGGTGCTGCAGCCCGGCGGCCGCCTGCGCCTCGCGGCGGAAGCGCTCGACGAACTGCTGGTCCTGGTTGAAGCGCTCGTGCAGGAACTTCAGCGCGACCTCGCGGCCCAGCATCGAGTCGTCGGCCGACCAGACGTCGGCCATCCCGCCGGAGCCGATCCGCTCGATCAGCGTGTAGCGGTCACCGACCTTCTGTCCGCGTTCGAGCCTCACAAAACCTGCCCTGCCGGGCGGGCAAACCTGGTTTCGCGCCTCGCGTCGCTCATCAATTACCCGCCTGCAAGAGCGTCCATGACCTGCATTGCGATCGGCCCGGCGACCTCGCCGCCGAAGCAGCCGGTGCACTCCTCCAGCATTGCGGCGACCGCGATCTGCGGGTCCTCGGCCGGGGCGAAGCCGATGAACCAGGGGCGGTTGAGGCTCTCCTCCACGTCGATCTCCGCGGTACCCGTCTTGCCCGCCAGTTGGCCGAGGGATGTGGTCAGCCCGGCCGCGGTTCCCTCATTCGCGACGTTGGTCATCATCTCGGTCACCTGAGCGGAGGTCTCCTCGCTCATCACCTCGGTCTGCTCGTCGGGGTCGAGCTCCTCGATCTGGCGCCCGTCGGGGTCGGTTGCCTCCTGAAGGAAGGTCGGCTCCATCAGCTTCCCGTCGTTGGCGACCGCGCCCGCGACCTGGGCCATCTGCAGCGGAGCCGCGAGCAGCTGCCCCTCCTCGCCGCCCTGGCCAATCGCCACGCGCCCCACGTCGAAGCCCTCGGTGACCAGGTCGCCGGCCGAGTTGTAGGGGCCGCTGGCGCGCATCTGGTTGTCCGGGTAGTCGAGCTTCGGGTCGGCGTAGAACCCGAAGCGCTCCATGTACTCGACCATCGTTTCGGTGCCCAGCTGCTCACCGACCTGCGCCCAGTACGTGTTGACCGAGTTGGTCAGGGCCGTGGTCATGTCGATCGTCCCGAAGTCCTGGCCACCGGAATTCGCGAGCGGCACCCCGGAGATGTCGATTCCCGAGTCGGCGTTGAGCGTCGTGTCGGGCTCGAACTCGCCCGAGTCCAACGCCGCCACCGCGGTGACGACCTTCATCGTCGAGCCGGGCTGGTAGGTGCTGGCGGTGGCGCGGTTGACGAGTGGCGCGTCCTCGTTGGTCCGCAGCGCGTCGAACGCGTTCTCATTCGCGACGTCCGCAGGGTTGAAGTTCGGAATCGAGGCCATCACCTTGACCGCGCCCGTGTCGGGCTCGAGGGCGACCACCGAGCCGCCGACGCTGCCCGTCGACGCGATCGCGCTCTCGAGGCCGTCCAGGGCGACCTGCTGAGCGCCCGCGTCCAACGTCAGTGTGATGTCGGCGCCGGCCCGGGTGCTTCCCGAGAGCTGGTCGATGATCGAGGCGAATTCGTTCTGCTCGCCGGAGAGGAGGTCGTTCTCCGAGAGCTCGATCCCGGTTCGGCCCACGTCGACGAACGAGTAGCCCATCGGGTTTCCGAAGTTCTGTGCCGGATCGGGATACGCGCGGACGAACACTCCACCGCCGGCGCGCTCGGACTGCGCGATCAGCGCCCCGTCCGACGTCGTGATCGTCCCCCGCTCGATCTGCTGCTCCTCGATCAGCGGCCGGCGGTTGTCCTGCTCGTCCTCGAGCTCGTCGGCCTCCAGCACCGCCCAGCGCGAGGTGAACGCGACGAGGAACACGAACAGGAGCAGCACGAACCCGTAGAGGCGGACGATCTGCTTGTTCATGACGGTGCCCCCTCGGGCGCCGGTCTGCGGGCGTCGTCGGACACCAGCAGCAGCAGCGCCAGCAGGATCATGTTGGCAACGATCGAGCTACCCCCGTAGGAGACGAACGGCAGCGTCACCCCGGTCAGCGGGATCACCTTGGTGACGCCGCCGATGATCACGAACGCCTGGAGGCAGAAGATCGCACTCAGTCCCGTGGCGAGCAGCTTCGAGAACCCGTCGCGTGCCATCACGGCCGTCTTGAACCCCCGGGCGCCGATCAGCGCGTATAAGGCGATCAGGCCGCAGGCGCCGAACAGGCCCAGCTCCGCCACGATCACCGCGAAGATGAAGTCCGTGTGCGGCTCGGGCAGGATCGAGCCGCAGAACGGGAAGCCCTCCTCGCAGGTCTCCGGGAAGAACGGGCCGGGGAGCTTCAGCAGCGACTGGCCGAGGCCCTCGCCGAACAGCCCGCCCTCCCCCTGCGTGTAGAGCGATTGGCGTATCTGGCCCACCCCGCAGTCCTGGCCGCTCTCGACCTGGCGCTCCGTCAGGTCGCACGGGTTCGGGTCGAACGTGTTCGTCCAGATGTCGATCCGGTCCTGGACGTGGCCGGGGCCGGAGCTGGCGAAGAACGCGGCGCCGACGAGGAACATGGCCAGGCCGGCCAGCACGTAGGAGAAGCGGTTGGTGGCGACGTAGAGCAGGGCCAGGAAGGCGCCGAAGAACATCAGCGAGCTGCCGAGGTCGCGGATGAAGACGAGCATCACCATCGCGGCGCCCCAGACGACCAGCAGCGGGCCGAAGTGCTTCAGCGGCGGGATCGTGAGGCCCGCGATGCGCCGTGCCGCGACCGAGAAGAGCTCGCGCTTCTCGTTCAGGTAGCTGGCCAGGAAGATGACCACGCCGATCTTCGCGATCTCGGCGGGCTGGAACGAGAGCGGGCCGAGGTCCACCGCGAGGTAGGCGCCGTTCACCTGGGATCCGATCCCCGGCAGGCGCGGCGCCAGCAGGAGCGCGAGCGAGCCCACGGCGATCAGGTAGCGGTAGCGCTCGAGCACGTGGTAGTCGCGCAGGAACACGATGGTGGCCGCGAACGCGCCCAGCCCGAGCAGGAACACGGTCGCCTGCTCGACCGCGAGGGTCTCGTCGATCCGGTAGAGCACGACGAGCCCGATCGCCGCCAGCGCGGCGCACAGCGGGAACAGGTAGGCGTCGGCGTTCGGCAGGGCGACCCTCAGGAAGATGTGGGTCGCCACGCAGATCGCGAGGAAGTAGCCGCCGTAGATCAGGCTGGCGTCGGTGATCTCGTCCGAGCCCTCCGCGAAGACCGCCGCGAAGCCCGCGGTGACCAGCAGCGCGACCGGGATCAGCGCGAACAGCTCACGGTTGCGGGCGCTCATGGCCCTGCCTGCGAGCCCCCACCGCTCCCGTTGCCGCCTCCGCCTCCGCTACCGGCCTGGTTGCCGCCCCCACCCCCGTCGCCGCCGGGGCTCGGTTCCGGCTCCGGCTCCGGCGCGGTCAGCTCCCGCGCCTCCTGCTCGAGGTCGTCGAGCAGGTCCTCGGCATCCTCCCGCGAGCGCAGATTGTGGTTCGTCGCCTCGTCGCGGCGATCCTCGGGGAGGGACTCGACCTGCGTAGGTGAGGAGAGCACCTCGTTGTAGAGCGAGATGTCGAGCGGGAGCTCGTAGGGCAGGCCGCGGTAGAGGGCCAGGCGGCCGCCCTCGTCGGTCCCGAGGAAGTAGATCTGCCGCGCTCCGAGCACGGCGGCGATCGCGACGCCCGCCAGGATCACGACCGCGGCCAGGACCTTCAGCGCCGTGCGCGACCGCCTCGGCTTGGCGTGCTCGCGCCGGCGCTCGGGGACGGACGCCGCCCCGCCGAGGCTCGCCCGGCTCCGCTCGGCTTCCTCCCGGACCCGCTCGCCGCTCAGCCCGGCCGCGGCCGCCGTCGGGCCGACCAGGGTCGCGTCGGGCTCGGGCTCCTCCACCGCCTCGCCCTCCTCGAGCCGGAAGGCGACCACGGTGATGTTGTCGCGCCCGCCCGCCTCGTTCGCCTCGCTGACGAGCCGCTCGGTGGCGTCGTCCAGGCTCGGCGACTCGACGAGGATCTGACGGACCCGCTCCTCACGGATCATCGTCGTCAGCCCGTCGGAGCAGATCAGGTAGATGTCCCCCGGCCGGGCGGAGTAGGTCATCGTGTCGACCTCCACCTCGGGCTCGGGTCCGAGCGCGCGGGTGATGATCGATCGCTGCGGATGGTCCTCGGCCTGCTCGTCGGTCAGGCGGCCCTGGCGGCGGAGCTCCTCGACCAGCGAATGGTCCGAGGTCAAAAGGCTCAGCTCGCCGTCACGGAGGCGATACGCCCGGCTGTCGCCCACATGACCGATCGCGACGTCGTCGCCCTCCACGAGGGCGGAGGTGAGCGTGGTGCCCATGCCGGAGCGCGAGGCGTCGTGCTGTGCAAGGGAGTGGATCTGGGTGTTCGCGTCCTCCGCGATCGAGCGCAGGAAGGCCTCGGGCGATTCGCTGCGGCGCTCGGCCGGCTCGAACGCCTCCGCGGCCATCCTCGATGCCACCTCGCCGGCCTGGGCGCCCCCCATCCCGTCCGCGACCGCGAAGAGCGGGGAACGCGCGAAGTACGAGTCCTCGTTGGCCGTGCGGGAACGCCCGGTGTCGGTGCGGTAGGACTGCTCGGCGACGCGCAGGGTCATTGCTCAGGAGTACTCCCCTACCGGGGGGGCAAAGCTGGTTGCGCGCCTAACGTCGCTCATCAGACACCTTCGGGAACGTCAAGCTCGAAACGAAACTCCGTGTCGCCGATCCGGACCTCGTCGAGGTCGCTGAGCACGGATTCCCCTCGGAGCTGCCCCCCGTTCAGGAACGTCCCGTTCGTGGAGTTCATGTCCTCGACGTAGTAGGACGGGCCGCGCGAGTAGACGCGGCAATGGATTCCAGAGGCGAACCGGTCCTCGATCCGCACGTCCGCCTCGGCGCCCCGGCCGATCGAGAGGCCCCCGAACAGGTCGAGGCGCTCGCCCGGTTCGAGCCCGCCGCCCTTGACCACGACCAGCCACGCGTCGGTGGACGGGGCGCGACCGCCGGGACCTGCCGCCTGGTGGAAGCCGGTGGCCTCGGGCGCCGGCTGGGCGGTGCGCTTCAGTTCCTTCATCGCGCTGCGCGCCACCCAGAGCAGGAACAGGTAGAGCACGGCCAGGAAGCCGAACTTGAGCCCGACGGCGATCGGCTCGGTTTCCATCAGTTCAAGGTCCGGGGGTCGCGGGGCAACTAAGCCTCGATGTCGAAGGTGAAGTAGGTCGTGCCGATCTGGATCTGGTCCCCGGGGGTCAGCCGCGCCGAGTCGACCTGGCGGCCGTTGACCTTGATGCCGTTGGTCGAGCCGAGGTCGGCGATCGACCAATCGCCCGACTGGCCCCGCGTCAGCTCCGCGTGACGGCGCGAGACGTTGGGGTCGGCCAGGACGCAGTCGCACTCGCGCGAGCGGCCCAGCACGGCGACCGGCCCGTCCAGGACGTACCGGCGGTCGTCGAGCGAAACGATCGCCTTGGTCTCACGGACGTGGGCGGTCTTCTTCTGGGCCCCGCGCGGCGACTTCTGCTGCTTCGGCGGCACCGAGTAGACCATCGTGTGGCCCTGCTCGCCCTGCGAGGGTGCCTCGCCCTGCTTCTGCGGCGGCTTCACCAGCCTGGTCTGGATCCCGAACTCGCCGAGCCGCAGGCGCTCGTCCGATTCCAGCTCGACCTCGGGCCGCGTAAGGAGCGCGTAGTCGTGGCGGCGGGCGTGCTCCAGCAGGTACGCGGAAAGCTCCTGCGCGAGCGATTGCTCGTAGCCCTCGAGGCGCTCGCGGTCCTCGGTCCCAAGCCAGACCGTGTACTGGTTCGGCACGTAGACGCGCGCGACCGAGGTCGTGCGATGGGCGTCCATCTCCTTCGCGAGCTTGCGCGCGATCTCGACCGGCTGGACCTGCGACGAGAAGGCACGCGAGAACACGCCCTCGACGAGGTTCTCGATTCGTGCTTCGAGGTTTCGAAGGACGCTGATGGTGACTCTCCTTGGACGACGCGGTTGGGCACGCTGGAGCGCCCCGGGACTGGCCGCGTTGGGGGGGAATCCTAGGGGAGAGTGCGGTTCTAGCCCTGGCCGTGAAGCGCCGGTTGCGCGCTTGCGAGTGGCTGCGAGCGCGGCTTGTGCTCGCGCTGGCGGCGGGCAGCCTCGATCGCGACCGCGAGGGCCGCCGCTCCCACGACGATGCTGGCGTTGCGCCCCTGGGCACCGTTGCCCACGGCCTCGAGGCCGGCGGCCAGCGCTGCGGACCAGATCATCGCGCCGATCAGGGCCAGCGCCGGGTGCGCGCGAAGCAGGAGCCCGAGCACGACCGTCGCCGCCGCAAGGACGCCGACGCCGAGCAGCGCCGCCGGCTCGACCAGCGGTGCGACCACGTCGCTGAGAGCGGTCTGGGCCGAGCTCTCCCATCCATCGGGGGCGGGGGCGGCGATCCCGAGCCGGGATCCGGCATCGAGGCCGATGGCGCCGGCCAGGTAGGCGCTGAACGCGATGCCGCCGAGGAGCGCGCGCTCGCGAGCCCGCCCGGCAAGGAGCGCGATCAGGGCGGGCGCGGCGGCGAGGGCGCCGATCGCGCCCAGCGGGATCGCGGCGAGCGGGAGCAGGGCGAGGAGCGGGTTCGGCACGAGCAGCAGGGCCGGGAGCAGGAGCAGGGTCGCGACGAGGGCGGCGCCCGGCAGCCCGATCGGGCCGGCCAGCGCCGCCAGCGCGACGCCAACTCCGACCAGCGCCGCGATCCTCGGCATGGAACGCCTGGGCAGGGCGACGTCCACCCCGTCCGGAGCCGGGACGGCGCTCTCGTCGTCGAGCTCGAGCGCGGTCCTGTCGAGCACCCGGTGGAGGCGGTCGAGCGAGGGACGGTTGCGGGGGTCGGCGTCCAGGCAGGCGTCGATCTGGGTCACGAGGGGCTCGGGCAGATCCGGCCGCAGCTCGGCAAGCGAGGGCACCGGCTGGCCGATCTGGCGCGCAGTCTGCGCCGGGGTCCGCCGCGCCACGGGGTTCTCCCCCGCCCACGCCTCGTACAGGCTGAGTCCGAGCGAGTAGACGTCGGCCTCGGGACCGGCGTACTCGCCCTCCGCCTGCTCGGGCGACATGTAGGCGAGCGTGCCGACGACCTCCCCGGTCACGGTCAGGGTCGGCGCGCCGGCGACCGCCGCGATCCCGAAATCCATCAGCTTCGCCCGGCGCCCGCCCGAGTCGAAGGGCCGCACGATCGCGTTCTGGGGCTTCACATCACGGTGGACGACCCCGCGCCCGTGGGCGTGGCCCAGCGCGTCGCAGAGGTCGGTGCCGATCCGTGCCACGTCCCGGTCGGAGATCGATCCGTCACGGGCGACCCGGTCGAGCGTCGATCCGTCCACCAGCTCGCTGACGAGCAGGGCGTGCCCGTCGCGCTCGCCCAGCTCGTAGAGCGTCACGATCGAGGGGTGGTTCAGGCGGGCCGCGGCCTGGGCTTCCCGGAGGACCCGCTCGGCGCCCGCGTGCTCGATCTCCTTGACCGCGACGAAGCGCTGAAGACGCTCGTCGAAAGCACGGTAAACGGTTCCCATTCCCCCGGAGCCGATCCGCTCCTCGATCCGGAACCGCCCCATGACCATCTCGTCTGACACTTCAAACCCGCGTTCGTCGCGACGGGGCGCTTTCCTGCCCGGGCGGGAACCTGCAACCGCCCCTCCGGTAATACTTGCCCCTTCTTGAAGCCGCTGCGTGGCTCGGCCGCGCTCACCTTTCGTGGAATTCTCCGAAGCCGACGACTCCCCAGCACCGCCCCGGCGCCGCCGGCCGGCCTCGAGCCGTCGCCGCGGAGGCGGCCCTCCTCGCGAGCCCACCGGCGACCTGATGAGGCGTCGCCTGTTCGCGCTCGTGATCGGCGCGGTGGTCCTCGTCCTCCTGCTGTTCGCGATCCGCGGGTGCCTGGACGCCCGCAAGGAGCGCAGCTTCGAGAACTACCTGCGCGATCTCTCGGCGCTGGTGAGCACCTCCAACCAGCTGTCAGCCGAGTTCTTCGCGAGGCTCGAGGATCCGGGCGAGACGACGGAGCAAGAATTCACAGCGCAGCTCGGGTCGAGCCGCGGGACCGGCGAGGACCTGCTGCAACGCGCAGAGGGGCTCGACGCCCCCGGCGACCTCAGTGAGGCTCAGGAGGACCTGGTGCTTGCCTTCGAGCTGCGCCGTGACGGCCTCAGCAGCATCGTGGAGCAGATCCCGACGGCGCTTGGCAACGAGGGAAGGGGCGAGGCCTTCGGTCAGATCGCTCTGGACATGCGCCAGTTCCTGGCCAGCGACGTGCTGTATGCGCGCGCCAAGGTCGGGATCGAGGAGGCGCTGGCCGAAGAGGATCTGCCCGGTGAGGTCCCGAGCAGCGTCTTCCTGACCGATACCGACCGCTGGCTGGATGAGCTCCAGCTCGCAGCCGAGCTCTCACAGGTCGCCGGCAGCACGGGGATCGCCGGCGACGCCGATCGGGGGACCGAGCTTTCGTCGGTCGTCCTGCGGCCGGGGAACATCCCGCTCACCCCGGACACGCTCAACACCCTCAGCGAGGTGCCCACCGAGCTCGAGGTCGCGGTCCTCAACGGCGGCACGACCAACGAGAGCGACATCCTCGTCTCGTACGAACTGCTCGGCAGCACCGAACCGATCGAAAACGAGGCGACGATCCCGCAGATCCGGGCCGCGGAGACCGCATCCGTTCCCCTGAGCATCGAGGGCGAGATCCCCACCGGCGAGGAGCTGACCCTCAGCGTCACCGTGTTCCCGGTGCCCGGCGAGTCGATCGTCGACAACAACGAGGCGACCTACCAGGTCATATTCGAATAGGTGAGCGACGTAAGGCGCGAAAGCATGTTCGCCCGCCTGGCAAGGCACTTTTCCCCATGACGCTGCGTGTCGCGTACCTCGGGCCCGCCGGGACGTTCTCCGAGGACGCGCTCCGCGCCGCGACGTCCGGGGTCGAGGTGGAGGGCGTGCCGACCGCGAGCGTCCACGACGCGATCCTGGCCGTGGGCTCGGGCGAGGTCGACCGGGCGCTGGTTCCCTTCGAGAACGCGATCGAGGGCTCGGTCCGCCCCACGCTCGACACGCTCGCCTTCGAGGCGACCAGGGTGACGATCGCGGGCGAGCACGATCACCCGATCCGCCATGCGTTGATCGCCCGCACGGAGCTCGAGCTCGGGGCGATCGAGGCCGTGGTGAGCCACCCGCAGCCGAGCGCGCAGTGCGCGCGGTTCCTGCGGGAGGAGCTGCCCCAGGCGGAGTTGCGGATCTCCGATTCCACGGCCGAGGCGGTGCGGACGGTCGGCTCGTCGGAGCGGCCGTGGGCGGCGCTCGGCGCCGCGTCGGCGGCGGAGATCTACGGCTGCGTGGTCCTGCGGGACGGGGTCGAGGACGAGCACGGCAACGTCACCCGGTTCGTCTGGATCGCGCCCGAGGGGATCCGCGCCGAGGGCAACGGCGAATGGCGGACCACCCTGATCTTCTCCGAGCTGGGCGCGGACCATCCCGGGGCGCTCGTCGAGGCGCTGACCGAGTTCTCCGACCGCGAGGTGAACCTGGTCCGGATCGAGTCGCGGCCCCTGCGGCGTGGGCTCGGCCGCTACATGTTCTTCATCGATCTCGACGGGGCCGACTCGGACCCCGTCGTCGCCGAGGCGATCGGCGCGCTCCGCGACAAGGCCGAGAACGTTCGCGTGCTCGGCAGTTACCCGATTTCACCAGACCGCCTTCCCTGATCCGTTAGACAATTTCGCTACCGCTCGGGCGAATTTGCTTTCGCGACTATGTCGCTCATTAGAATCCCTCGCGCCATGAAGCGCGTGGCTCATCGGGACGTAAACGGCGTACCGAACAACGTCGTTTCACTCGCCGGCCGAATGCACGGTGGGCGCCAGCACGCGCGGCCCCGCGGCCGGGTCCTGGTCCTCAACGCGAGCTACGAGCCCATCAACGTCTGCACGATGCGCCGAGCGACGGTGCTCGTCCTGAAGGAACGCGCCGAGGTGCTCGAGCACGGCGAGGGCGCACTGCACTCCGAACGCCTCGTGATGGAGTCGCCCTGCGTGATCCGCCTGGTCCGCTACGTCCGCGTCCCGCGCGACGTGCACCGCCGCAAGATCACTCGCAAGGCCGTGCTCGCCCGCGACGCCTACACCTGCCAGTACTGCGGGCGCGAGTCGCACGGGCTCACGGTCGACCACGTGGTCCCGCGCAGCCGCGGCGGGACCTCGGGCTGGGACAACATCGTCGCCGCCTGCGCGCCCTGCAACCGGCGCAAGGGCAATCGGCTGCCCGCGGAGGCGAGCATGCCGCTCCGCGCCCATCCGAAGCCACCGGGCCCAACTGTCTTCATCCGCATCGCAAGCCCCCGCGTCCCGGACGCGTGGGAGCAGTACCTGCTGGCTGCGGCGTAAGCGTGGCGGGATCGGCGATCGTCGTCGGCCCAGGCGAGGGGCACGTCCTCGGCAACGTCGAGTTCCTCGCCCGGACCACGGACACGCCGCGTTTCAACTTCGCGATCATCGAGATCGCCGCCGGCCGTGACCTCGAGGCTCACGTCCACGCCGGCGAGGACGACGCGTTCTACATCGTCGAGGGCGAGTTGACCTTCGTCGTCGAGGGCGAGGACGTGAAGGCGGGGCCGGGCACGTTCGTGCTGGTCCCGCCGGGAGTCGAGCACGGCTTTCGGAACGACGGCGAGACGCCGGTGCGAATGTTGAACATCCACGCCCCGGCCGGCTTCGACCGGCGCATCGGCCTCGAGTAGCGCAGGGAGAACCGCGAAACACGTAGGGCCGCCCGACGAGGCGGCCCTACGATCTGCTCGTGCGATTGCAGCGAACTTCGATTGACAGCGGGTGGGACGACCTCCCGCCTCTTGGCTCGCCGGTGCCCGGTGTGGATTTCACCAGGCGGCCCGCACTGCCGTCCTAGTGCTCCGGCACCTCCAGAGTCCCGTAAAGCATGTGAATTAGGACCACCTCCTTCCTCTGGTAATCCTGATTCAAGCAGACGCGGAGGTCGGGCTACTCGTCCTCTTCGGCGCCGGCCTCGGCGTCCGCCGGATGAGCGCCCTCGGCCGCGGCCTCGGCGACCTCCTCGGCCTCGATCGCGACGTCGGCGCCGTTCGTCGTCGACTCCACGACGAGCGCCACGGCGCTCACGCAGTCGTCGTCCTTGATGTTCATTACGCGGACCCCCTGCGTCGCGCGGCCCATCTGCGAGATGCCGCCGGCGTTCGTCCGCTGGACCATCCCGTTCTGCGAGATGAACAGCAGGTCCTGGTGCTCCCGGACGATCATCGCGCCGGCCAGGCCGCCCCTCTTCTCGGTCAGCTTGATCGTCAGGACGCCCTTCGTCCCGCGGCCCTTCACGGGGTATTCGGTGACCGCGGTGCGCTTGCCGTAGCCGTTCTCGGTGACGACGAACAGCTCGGCGTCGTCGCGCGCGATGTCCATCGCCAGGACGCGGTTCGGCTCCTTGCCGATCTTGCCGCTGACGTTCATCCCCCTGACGCCGCCCGTGCCGCGGCCCATCGGCCGCACCTTCGACTCGTTGAAGCGCGAGGCGTGGCCGGACTTCGAGACCATCAGGATGTCGTCGGACCCCGAGGTCCGTCGCACCTGCACCAGCTCGTCGTCGTCGCGGACATTGATCGCGATGATCCCGTCGGCCTTGATCTTCGTGTTGTAGGCCAGGAACTCGGTCTTCTTGATTTGGCCCTTGGCGGTGGCGAAGACGAGGAACTTGTCCTCCTTGAAATCGCGGGTGGGGATCACGGCCATCACGCGCTCGCCCTCGCGGAGCGGCAGCACGTTGACGAGCGCCTGGCCCTTCGCCGTCCGGGCGCCCTCGGGCAGCTCGTAGACCTTGAGGCGATAGACCTTGCCGCGGTTCGTGAAGAACAGCAGGAAGTCGTGGGTCGAGCAGATGTGCAGGTGCTCGATGTAGTCGTCTTCCTTCAGATTCATCCCCATCACGCCGATGCCGCCGCGACGCTGCTGGCGATAGGTGGCGAGCGGCAAACGCTTCGCATAGCCCGAATGAGTGAGCGAGACGACCATCTGCTGGTCGGCGATCACGTCCTCGATGTTGAGGTCGCCCTCGAAATGGGTGATCTCGGTCCGCCGCTCGTCGCCGTAGCGCTGCTCTACCTCGCCGAGCTCGTCGACGATCACACCATCGATCCGGGCGGGGTCACCGAGGATCGCGCGCAGCTCGGCGATCTTGTCCTGCAGCTCCTTGTGCTCGGCGCGCACCTTGTCGGACTCGAGCGCGGTCAGGCGCTGGAGGCGCATGTCGAGGATCGCCTGCGCCTGGATCTCCGAGAGGCTGAACTTCTCCATCAACCCGTCGCGGGCCGTCTCGGGATCGGCGGAGCCGCGAATCAGCGCGATGACCGCGTCGAGGTTGTCGAGTGCGATCAGGATGCCCTCGAGGACGTGCGCCCGGGCCTCGGCCTGGCGCAACTCGTACTGGGTGCGACGGGTGACGACCTCGCGCTGGTGGTCGACGTAGTGGCCGATCAGCTCCTTCAGCCCGAGCGTCCGCGGCGCGCCGTCGACGAGCGCAACCATGTTGATCCCGAACGAGTTCTGCAGCGGCGTGTGCTTGTAGAGCTGATTGAGGACCACGGCCGCTGGATCGCCGCCGCGCTTCAGCTCGATCACGATCCGCATGCCGGAGCGGTCGGACTCGTCGCGCAGATCGGAGATCCCGGTGATCTTCTTCTCGCGCACGAGGTCGGCGATCTTCGTGATCAGGCCGCCCTCGCCGCCCTTTTTCACCATGTAGGGAAGCTCGGAGATGACGATCGCGTCCTTGCCGCCGCGGATGGGCTCGACGTGGGCGCGAGCCCGGACCTTGACGCTCCCGCGCCCCGACGCGAACGCGTCGCGGATTCCCTGCGCGCTCATCAGCCCGCCGCCGGGGAAGTCGGGGCCCTTCACGTGCTCCATCAGGCCGGCGAGGTCGATGTCCGGGTTCTCGACGTAGGCGCGGGTCGCCCCGGCGATCTCGGTCAGATTGTGCGGCGGGATGTTGGTCGCCATGCCGACGGCGATGCCGGTGGCGCCGTTGACCAGCAGGTTCGGGAACCGCGACGGCAGAACGATCGGCTCCTTGCTGGTCTCGTCGTAGTTCGGCCCGAAGTCGACGGTATCCGCATCGATGTCGCGGAGCATCTCCGTCGCGAGGCGGGCGAGGCGGGCCTCCGTGTACCGCATCGCCGCCGCCGGGTCGTCGTCGATCGAGCCGAAGTTGCCCTGGCCGTCCACGAGCGGGTAGCGAAGCGCGAAGTCCTGCGCGAGGCGAACGAGCGTGTCGTAGATCGAAGCATCGCTGTGTGGGTGGTACTTCGCCATCACCTCGCCGACCACGAACGCGGACTTCCGGTAGCCGCGGTTCGGCTGCAGGCCCAGGTCGTGCATCGCGTAGAGGACGCGGCGGTGGACCGGCTTCAGGCCGTCGCGCACGTCGGGCAGCGCGCGGCCGACGATCACGCTCATCGCGTAATCGAGGTACGAGCTGCGCATCTCCTGCGTCAGCTCGCGCTCTTCGATGCGCCCGGTCAGGGCCGCGAGGCCGCTGTCGCCGCCTTGATCAGACATCGAGGAAGCGCACCTCCTGCGCGTGCTTTTCGATGAAGCGCTTGCGCGGCTCGACCTTGTCGCCCATCAACTCGGTGAAGATGCGTTCGGCGAGCGCCGCGTCATCGATCGTCACCTGCTGAAGGGTCCGGGTGGCCGGGTCCATCGTGGTCTCGCGCAGCTGGTCGGCGTTCATCTCGCCGAGACCCTTGTAGCGGGAGAGGTTGACCCCCTCCTTCGAGATGTCGACGATCGCCTGATGCAGGGCGGAGAAGGACTCCGCCACACGGATCTTGTTCTTCAGCGTGACCGTGAACGGCGGCTGCCCGACCTGCTTCAGAAGCTCCGCGTGGACGTCGACGAGGCGACGGTACTCCGGCGCGTTGAAGAGCTCCGCGCTGAGCGTGAGGAAGCGGGCCAGGCCGCTGCGCCGGTGGGTGGCCTTGATCTGGAGCTCGTCACCGCTGCCGCCGACCAGCTCGGTTTCGAATGGCTCGCCCTCGGGATCGGCCTCCTCGATCAGCTTGCGCACCGCGTCCAGGGTCGCGACGCCGGCGTCGAGGATCTGCGACTCGGCGAGGAACGTGACCAGCTCGTGCCCGTGCTCGGCGCGCAGCGACTCCGACCAGCCCTCGTACTCGCGCAGCTTGCGGCTGAAGCGCTGCCAGCGCGCGGTGGTGAGCTTCGACGACTTGCCGCTCACGTCGGCGATCGAGAAGTTGTCGAGCTTGTCACGGAGCAGGTATTCCTCGAGCTCGGACTCCTTCTCGACGTAGAACTGCTGGCTTGCCCTTCTTGATTCCGTAGAGCGGCGGCTTCGCGATGTACACGTACCCGGACTCGATCAGCTGCGGCATCTGCCGGTAGAGGAACGTGAGCGCCAGGGTGCGGATGTGGGCACCGTCCACGTCGGCGTCCGTCGCCAGGATCAGCTTGTGGTAGCGGGCGTCCTCGAGGTTGAACTCGTCGTGGACGCCGGTCCCGATCGCGGTGATCATCGCCTGGATCTCGTTGTTGGCGAGGACCTTGTCGATCCGGCTCTTCTCGACGTTGATGATCTTCCCGCGGAGGGGCAGGACGGCCTGGGTCGAGCGATCGCGGGCCTGCTTGGCGGAGCCGCCGGCCGAATCGCCCTCGACGATGAAGAGCTCGGCGTCGCGAGGGTCCTTGACGCTGCAGTCGGCGAGCTTGCCCGGAAGCGTCGAGTTCTCGAGCGCGGACTTGCGCCGGGTGAGGTCGCGCGCCTTGCGCGCCGCGTCGCGGGCGCGAGCGGCGTCAACCGACTTGCTGACGATCCGCCGCGCGTCCGTCGGGTTCTCCTCGAGGAACTCGCCGAGCTTGCGGTTGACCGTTTCCTTGACGAGCCCCTCGACCGGCGGGTTGCCGAGCTTGGCCTTCGTCTGGCCCTCGAACTGCGGCTCGGCGAGCTTCACCGAGATCACCGCGGTAAGTCCCTCGCGAACGTCCTCGCCGGAGAGGTTCGGGTCCTTCTCCTTGAGGAGCCCCTTCTCGCGCGCGTAGGCGTTGATCGTGCGGGTCAGCGCCGACCGGAAGCCCGAGAGGTGCGAGCCGCCCTCGTGGGTGTTGATGTTGTTCGCGAAGGTGAAGATCGACTCCTGGTACGAGGAGTTCCACTGCATCGCGACCTCGACCGCCCCGTCGTCGGTGTCGTTCTCGAAAAACACGGTCTTGCGATGAAGGGAGTCCTTGTTCTCGTTCAGGTGGTGGACGAAGTCGACGATCCCGCCCTTGTAATGGAAGGTGTCGCGACTGGCCCGAGCTGCGCTCGTCCGACGAGGTCGATCCGCAGGCCGCGGGTGAGGAAGGCGGTCTCGCGCATCCGCTCGGAAAGCGTGTCGTAGTCGTAGTTGATCTCCTCGAAGACCTCCGCATCGGGCGCGAACGAGATCGTGGTGCCGGTCTCCTTGGTCGCCTTGCCCTTCTTCAGGTCGTACTTGGGCTCGCCTCGCTCGTACTCCTGGGTCCAGATGTAGCCGTCGCGGCGCACCTCGAGCCGCAGCGACTGCGATAGCGCGTTCACCACCGAGACGCCGACGCCGTGCAGGCCGCCGGAGACCTTGTAGCCGCTGTCCTCGCCGCCGAACTTGCCGCCGGCGTGCAGCATGGTCAGCACGACCTCGGCCGCGGGGCGCTTCTCCTCCGGGTGCTCGTCGACCGGGATGCCGCGGCCGTCGTCGACGACCGTGATCGACTCGTCCGGGTGGATCGTGACGGTGATGTGGTCGGCGTGGCCGGCCAAAGCCTCGTCGACCGAGTTGTCGACGACCTCGTAGACCAGGTGGTGCAGGCCGCGCGGACCGGTCGAGCCGATGTACATGCCCGGTCGCTTGCGGACCGGGTCGAGGCCGCGGAGGACTGTGATCTCGCCCGAGGTGTAGTCGGTCCCCGCCTTGCCGCCGTTCCCCGACGCGCCCTTCTTGCCCGCCGCGCTTGTTGCTTTCGCCACTAAGTCCTCTCGTTTCAGATCAAGGAGAGACCCCGACCGCCTGGCCCGAGAACCGGGCGTGTTGCCGACGGATCGGGGTCGCTTCCAAGTTCACATAAGGATACCAGGACGGCAGGGCGGAACGCCGATCCGGATGTCACAAAATCCCTGCAAATAAGCATAAAACTGCGCCGGGGAACTCAATCGTCGGTCCGGGCGGCGTCGGCAGTGAACCGAAGGCCCTGGAGACGGTCCGCGAAGGGACCTTCAGCGAGGGCTTCGCGCATCCTCGGCAGGAGCTCGCCCTGCATCAGATCGAGCTCCTGGGCCCACGTCGCCGAGCGGCACGCGATCGTGACCACCCCCTCGCGCTCGGACACCGGATCGGCCTGCGCCGCGACGGTCGCGCCGGCCACCTGCGGCCACGTCTCCTGGACGGACGCCAGCAGCGTTTGCGGCGCCACCTCGGCGCGGACCGCCTCCAGCGCCGACGCCAGCTGGTGCGGTTCGTCGCGGCCGCGCTCCCGCCGGCCGGAGCCGAGCCGCTTCATGCCGCCTCCGAGTTGCCGTGTGAGGCGGAGTCCGAAGGACGAAGCCGAGCCCCGCCGTTTTTGAGGCGGCTTGTTCTCCGGATCAGGGCGCCGTCGCGCACGGCAACCTCGGCTCGCGGACAAGAGGCCGGCAGGTGGTCCGCCTCGGTCGCCGTGATCAGCGCCTGGCCGCTGCCCGCGACGAGGCGGGCGCAGAGCCGCTCGCGCCGGTCCGGGTCGAGCTCGGACGTGACGTCGTCGAGGAGCAGCATCGGCGGGGTGCGCTCGCCGGCGAGGAGGGCGTCGCGCTCGGCGAAGAGCAGCGCCAGGAGCGCCATGCGCTGCTGTCCCTGCGACGCGTAGCGCCGCGCCGCGCGCCCGTCGACGCGGATCGCGAGCTCGTCGAGGTGGGGGCCGTGGCCGCTGAACCCGCGCGCGAGGTCGGAGTCCCGCCGCTCGGCGAGCTCGGCGCGGAGCTCCTCGGCGTCGGTCGCCTGGCTCCGCGGGCGGTACGCCAGCTCGGCGTCGTCGCCGAGCCCGAGCTCTCCGGCCGCCGCGGCGAATCGGGGGGCGAGCTCGTCGACGGCGGCGGAGCGCGTCGCGATCAGCTCGATGCCGGCCGCGCCGAGCTCCGTATCCCACGCGTCGAGCGAATCCGGCCCGGCGCTGCCGGCGCGGATCCGGCCGACCAGCGCGTTCCGCTGCGCCAGCGCCCGCGCGTAGCGGCGGCGGGCCTCGGCCCGCGCCGGGTGGAGCGCGGCCACGAACCCGTCGAGGTGCGACCGGCGCGCCGCGGGCGGTCCCTTGACGAGGGCGAGCCGGTCCGGCATGAACACCGCCAGCGCGGGACGCAGCGCCGCCATGTCGGCCGGGGCCGGGGAGCCGTTCACCAGGTGCCGGCGGCCCTCCGAGCGGTCCACCGCGCAGAGGAACCGGCGTCGCTCGCCCGTGTCCTCGACCACCGCCTCCGATCGGGACAGCGGCTCGCCGAACGCGATCGTCTCGCGCTCCGCCCTGGTCCGGCACGAGCGGCCGGCGAGCGCCATGTAGAGCGCCTCCAGCAGGTTCGTCTTGCCGGCGCCGTTCGGGCCGTGAAGCAACGTCACACCCTCGGCCAGCTCGAGCTCGGCCTGGTCGAGGTTGCGAAAGCCGAGCGTCGCGAGGGACTCGACCCTCATAGCGGCACCGAGGCGGCGAAAACCGAGCAGGTCAAGGACGCAGGTTGATCGGCGAAGCGAGCGTACTTGGACCGTACGTGAGTGAGCCGATCAACCGAGGACGCCGACATGCGACGGTTTGCAGCCGCCTCAGACGTTCAGCCGGATCGGCATCACGAGGTAGGAGAAGTCCTCGTTGCCGACCGGGCGCAGCAGCCCGGGACGCAGGGGCGAGGAGATCTGGACGGCGATCTCGTCGCCCTCCACGCTCTCGATGCCCTCGATGAGGTACTGCGGGTTGAACGCGATCTCCAGCGGTTCGCCGGAGAACGGCGCGGGCAGGGACTCGGCCGCGTCGCCGATGTCGGGCGTCTCGGCGGCGACCTTGAGCTCGCCCTCGGAGAACGCGAACCGCAGCGGCGCGTTGCGCTGGGCGAGCTGGCTCACCCGCCGGGCAACCTCGAGCAGCTCCTCGCGCGGCAGCCGGATCTCGTGCTCGAACGACTCGGGGATCAGCTGTCGCCAACTGGGGAACTGCCCCTCGATCAGGCGCGACGAGAGGGCAACGCCGTCGATCCGGAAGATCGCCTGATTCCGGGAGACGTCGATGTCCACCGTCTCCGGACCCTCGGTCCCCACCAGCCGGGCCAGCTCACGGAGCGCCCGCGCGGGAACGTTCGCGTCGAGCGGCTGGGCGAGCGGAGTCTCGAGCTCGGTGTGCTTGACCGAGAGCCGGTACGAGTCCGTCGCCACCATCGTCAGCTTTCCGCCCTCGGCCTGCACGAGCACGCCGGTCAGGATCGGCCGGACCTCGTCGCGGGACGCCGCCCGGGCGACCCGGTCGATCGTCTCGGCCAGTGGGCCGGCGGGCAGCGTCGCCGCCTCTCCCTCGACCTCCGGCAGCCGCGGAAAGTCCTCGGCCGGGAGGGTCTTCAGATGAAAGCGGGCGTCGCCGGCGGTGAGCTCGACGTCGCGCTGCTCGGACCGGAGCTCGAGCGACACGTCGCCGGCGGGCAGGCTGCGGGCGACGTCCACCAGGAGGCGGCCCGGAAGCAGCACCGTCCCGTCACGCTCGATCGTGATGCCCGAGAGCGTCAGCGCGATGCCCATCTCCATGTCGGTGGCGCGCAGCGTCAGGGCATCGCCCTCCGCCGTGAAGAGGATGCCTCCGAGCGACGGAAGCGTGGAGCGCGCCGAGACGGCGCGTCCTGCGTGTTGAAGGGCGGTGACGAAGGAGTCGCGGGGAGCTGTGAGTTTCATAGAAGGTCGCTCATTAGATCATGTTCCTATCTAGATCAGATGTATCAGGGGTGTTGAAGTCTGTGGATACCTACCGCTTTACGAGGCGCGGTGCGGGAACGGGATGTTGATCACGGCTGTGGACGGCCCGGATCGGTGTGGGGTTCGTCGCCGGTCGCGCCGGCCGAGAGCTCGAGTTTTCCAAGGGCTGCACGGACACTGTGGATATCACCCGCGAGCTCGGAGCCCGGCTCGTTGCGCTGCTCGATCACCTTGAGCGCGTGGAGGACGGTCGAGTGGTCGCGGTCGAACTCACGGGCGATCTGGGCGAGCGAGAGCGACGTGAGGTCGCGGGCGAGGAACATCGCGAGCTGCCGCGCGCGGGTTACGCGCGGGGTGCGCCGCTTGGACAGGAGCTCCTCGCGGGGGACGCCGAGCACCGCGGACACGGCCTGCTGGATCGAGGCGACCGTCGGCGCGTCGGCGGCTCCGGAGGATCCGGGCTCGCCGGCTGGGCTCGGGAGGGCGCGGGCGAGGGCCGAGCCGGCGAGGGGCTCGTCGAAGACCGAGGAGACGGCGAGCACGCGTGTCAGGGCGCCCTCGAGCCGCCGGACGTTGCCCGGGACGCGCGTCGCGATCGTCCGCAGCACGTCCGGCTCGGGCAGTTGTTCGACGGCGTCGCCGGCGAAACGCCAGAGCAGGGCGATCCGGGTGCGAAGGTCCGGGGCCTCGACCTCGACGGCGAGTCCCCACTCGAAGCGGTCGCGGAGGCGCTGCTCGAGGCGCTCGAGCGACCCGGGCGGCCGGTCGCTCGTCAGCACGATCTGCTTGCCGGCCGCGAACAGTGCGTTGAAGGTGTGGACGAACTCCTCCTCGGTGCGCGGCTTGCCTTCGAGCACCTGGACGTCGTCGATCAGCAGCGCGTCGAGCCCGCGGTAGCGCTCCTTGAAACGCTCGGGCCCTTCGGTGCGCAACGCGGCGACGAACTCGCTGGTGAAGCGCTCGGCGGTGGTGGAGTGGACGGTGAGCTCGGGGTGGTGGTCGCGGTAGTAGCCCGCGATCGCGCCGAGGAGGTGCGTCTTGCCGAGCCCCGGCGGACCGTGCAGGAAGAGCGGGTTGTAGGCCTCGCCCGGAAGCTCGGCGACCGCCAGCGCGGCTGCGTGCGCGAACCGGCTGCCGGGACCGATCACGAACCGGTCGAAGGTGTGCGCCGGATCGATTGGCACGGGCTGCGCCACGGCGCGGCCGGCCGGCGTGGCGCCACGCTCGGGATCGACCAGGACGATGCGCTCGAGGCCGGAATCGAGACGCCGCAGCGAGCCCTCCAGCTGGTCCAGGTAGCGCCGCTCGACCCAGGTTCGCACCCGTGGCGGCCCGGTGACGTAGAGGGTCTCGGCGCTCGACCCGATCGCGCGGAGCGGCTCGACCCAGAGGTCGAACGTCGCCGCCGGAAGGGAGGCTTCGAGCTCCGATCTGACGCGCCGCCAGATCGCGGCGGGGTCGTCTTCGATCGGTCGCGGGGCCACGGCGGCCGACCATAGCGGCGGCCCTCGGAGCGCCCGCCGGGCCACGCCGCAAATCGCGGCGAAAAGCTCGGCCGGGAAATCGCCCCTCGCGCGGAGCGCTCCGCGGCGCCCCGATCGGCCGGTCGCGTGTCTCTATACTGGCCGTCGCCCGCGGCGGAATAGTGAGGCGGAGTCCGCAGGACGAAGCGGAGCCCCGCCGTTGTTGAGGCGGGTTAAATAGCCCGCCGGGCCCCTCCGAATCATGAAGCGAACCTGGCAGCCGAAGAAGCGCAAGCGCGCGAAGACCCACGGGTTTCGCGGGCGGATGCGCACGCGCGCAGGCCGCGACGTGATCAGCCGACGCAGGCGCAAGGGCCGCAAGCGCCTCTCCCCCTGATGGGGGACGCGCGCAAGCGTGGCCGGCTCTCTCGCAGTGGTGACTTCGACCGGGTCTATCGGGACGGTCGCTCGCACTCGAACCGGTTCCTGGTGCTCTACGCGTTCCCGCGGGAGGAGGACGATGAGGCCGCCGACAGCGAGCCCGACGTCCGCCTCGGCGTCTCGGTCAGCCGCAAGGTCGGCGGCGCAACGGAGCGAAACGCGGTCAAGCGCGCGCTCCGCGAGGCGTTCTGGGCGCTCGGCGAGCGCCTGCCCGAGGGCTACGACTTCGTGCTCGTCGCCCGCCCGGACGTGGCCGGCCTGGTCGAGCGTGACGGCACGGGCGGCGTCGAGTCGGCGCTCGGCGAGCTGTTCGCGGAATCAGGGATCGGGGCGTAACACGTGAAACGCGCTTTCGACACGGTTCAGGCACTCCTCGTGACCGTCCTCCTCGCTCCGCTGCGGTTCTACAGCCGGTTCATCTCGCCCGGGCTGCCCCGGCGCTGTAAGTACGAGCCGACGTGCTCGGCCTATGCCGAGCAGGCCGTGCGCGAGCTCGGGATCGTCCGCGGCACGATCCTCGCCGGCTGGCGGCTCCTGCGCTGCAATCCGTGGAGCCACGGCGGCTGGGACCCGGTCGCCGACCGCAAGCTGTTCCGCTCGGCGGGCCACACGCACGCCGACCACGGCCACGAGCCCGGAGCGCCGGCGTGATCGTCGCCAACATCCTCCAGCCCCTGATCGACGCCGCCGACACGGTGATCACCTTCTTCCACAACGACGTCGGGCTCAGCTGGGGGTTCTCGATCGTCGCGCTCACGTTCGCCACCCGGATCCTGATCCTGCCGCTGTCGGTTTCGCAGATCCGGTCGATGCGTGCGCTCCAGGCGTACGCCCCGCAGATCAAGGCCCTCCAGGAGCGCTACAAGGACGACAAGCAGCGCCAGCAGCGGGAGCTGATCGCGTTCTACCAGGAGAACAAGATCAACCCGCTGGCGTCCTGCATCCCGCTGATCCTCCAGCTGCCGGTCTTCTTCGCGCTCTACCAGCTCCTGAACGGCCAGGACTTCAAGGACGAGATGCTGGCCGACCCGCCCGTCGACTTCTTCTTCATCAACGACCTCACCGAGAAGGCCACCGGCGGCGCGCTCGTCGCGCTGATCATCCTGTTCATCGTCACCCAGCTCGGCGCCAGCGCGGTGATGGCCGGCCGCGCCGAGGGCACGCAGCGCACGATCATGTTCGTGCTCCCGTTCGCGTTCGCCCCGTTCGTGATCACGTTCCCCGCCGGGCTCGCCGTCTACTGGATCTCGACGAACATCTGGACCCTCGGCCAGCAGCTGGTCGTCAGGTTCTTCTTCCCGCCGCCGGAGATCCCGACGGTCGAGGAGGTCAAGGCCACGACTCCGCCGCCGAAGCCTCCCCGCAAGAAGAAGAAGCGCAGATAGACGCAGTCGTCCTCCTTCCGCTTCGCGCCCGCCTCGCGAATTCCTTTCTATAGAGTCACGGCCGTGGGTGCTGAGGCGATTCCGGCCGAGCCGGCCGAGCGGGTCCGAGCGATCTTGGAGCGTGTCGTCGACACGCTCGAGCTCGAAGCCGACATCGACGTCGCGGAGGACGAGCGGCAGATCACGGGCACGATCGACGGAGAGGATGTGGGCCGCCTCATCGGGCGCCGCGGCCAGACGATCGACGCCGTGCAGTTCATCTGTTACCGCGCCGCGCAGCGTGGCGCAACCGACCGCAAGCGCGTGATCGTGGACGCCGCGGGGTACCGCGAGCGCCGCCGCGAGCAGGTCGAGCACCAGGCAGACCGGGCCGCCGAGCGCGCGCTCGAGACCGGCCGCGAGATCGAGCTCGAGCCGATGACTCCGACCGAGCGCAAGGTCGTACACGACCACCTCGCGGAGCGCTCGGGTGTCGAGACCTTCAGCGAGGGCGACGAGCCCGACCGGTGCGTGATCGTCGCGCCGCTCGTGAACGGCGAAGACGACGAGTAGACCGATCGGCGCCGAGCTCGAGCCCGAGGCGCGCGCCAAGCTCGAGTTGGTGCTGCGGCTCATGGCCGAGGATCCGCGCTCGCTCAGCTCGGTCCGCGACCCGGAGGAGGCGTGGCGCGCGCACGTCGCCGACTCGCTCACCGGCCTCCAGGTCTCGACGATCCAGTCGGCTCGCGCGATCGCCGACGTCGGCTCCGGTGCAGGCTTTCCGGGCTTCGTCCTCGCCGTTGCGCTCCCGGCCGCCCGGGTCGACCTGATCGAGTCCGTGGGACGCAAGTGCGAGTTCATGAGCGCGGCAAGCGAGCGCGCCGGGATCGAGAACGTGCGCGTGATCAACGCCCGCTCGGAGGAGCACGCCGCCGGCGCCGGGCGCGAGGAGTACGACGTGGTCACCGCGCGGGCGGTCGGGCGGCTGGCCACCCTCGCGGAGCTGGCCTCGCCGCTGCTGCGCGAGGGCGGCACACTGATTGCCTGGAAGGGCCGCCGCGACGCCGACGAGGAGGCGGAGTTCGAGCGCGCGCGCGAATCGCTCGCGATGGCACCCAGGAAGATCCTCGAGGTGGGGGAGAGCGCGGGGTACGAGCACCGGCATCTCCACACCGCCCGCAAGATCGGCCGCACCCCCGAGGCGCTGCCGCGCCGGCCAGGGGTGGCGAAGAAGCGCCCCTACGGCGCCTGACTCGGGACGTCCGCCGCCTCCGCGGCCTGGCCGCGCGCCAGGATCACCATCCCCGCCAGAGCGGCGACGAGCGCGACCACGATCGCGGCCACCCCGAGCGCGCTCTCGTGCAGCGACTCCTGCAGCAGCGTGGTCCCCAGCACGACGCTGGCGATCGGGTCGAGCGCGAGGGCCGTTGCCATCGCCGGCGCCAGCGCTCCGGTGCCGAGCGCGATCTGGTTCAGCGTCATCGAGATGTAGCCGATCACCAGCAGCGCGTAGATCCGCCAGTCGATCAGCAGCTCGCCGATGCCCTCGCCGAGCCGGTCGGTCACGGCCTTGGTGAGCGCCGCGCTGAGCGCGAACAGCATCCCGGCGGCGGCGCCGATCAGCGCTGCCTTCGGGGCGGGGGAGAGGCGCCGGCCGACGAGCACGAGGGGCGCGGCGATCCCGCCCACGACCGCTCCGGCGATCAGCCAGTCCGCGAGCGGCGCGTCGTCGCGCCCTCCGGCCGGGTTGGCGACGGTGAGGAAGGCGACGAGCGCGCCGACGACCAGGACCGCAGCGCCCACGTCCGCCGGGCGGATCCGCTGGCCGGTGAAGCGGGCGCCCAGCGGCAGGGCGAAGACGACGCTCGACACCAGAAGCGGTTGGACGACGGCGAGCCGCCCGATGCTGAGCGCCGCGGCCTGCGCCACGAAGCCCAGGCCGTCGGCCACGATCCCGGCCAGCCACACCGGCTTCCGCGCCATCCGCAGCAGCAAGCCGGAGTCCGAGCCGCCGGCCGGCTCGGACATCCCCGCCTTCTGCAAGAGCACCGTGCCGACCGCGAAGAGCAACGCGGCGACCAGCGCGAGAACGATCTCCACGACCGCACCCTATTCGCCGGGATGCCGCCCACCCCGCCCGCTACGCTCGCCGGGATCTGATGAGCGACTCTGTCGCGAAAGCAAATTTGCCTCCCTGGTAAGGGCGTTAATGGGCGCCGTCTATGCGATCGCGAACCAGAAGGGCGGGGTGGGGAAGACCACCACGGCCGTAAACGTGGCGTCGTGCGTCGCCGACCAGGGCAACCAGGTTCTGCTCGTGGACCTCGACCAGCAGGCCAACGCGACCGTCGCGCTCGGCCTCGACCGGGACGCATCGCCCTCCTCCTACGACTGCCTCGTCGGCTCGAGCTCGGTCGCCGAGGCCGCCCGTCCGGCGGGCCCGGACAACCTCTGGGTCGTGCCGGCCAGCCGCGACCTCGCGGGCGCCGCGGTCGAGTTGCCCCGCCTCGACGCGATGGAGACGCGCCTCCGCGACCGGCTCGGCCCGGTGCGCGAGCGCTTCGCCCTGACGCTGCTCGACTGCCCGCCGTCCCTGGGTCCGGTGACGGTGAACGCCCTTGCCGCGGCCGACCGCGTCGTGGTCCCCGTGCAGGCCGAGTACCTGGCGCTGGAGGGGCTCGTCCAGTTCCTGGAGACGCTCGAGCTCGCCCGCAGGGAGCTGAATCCGGCGCTGGTTCTGACCGGGGTGGTGATCACCATGCACGACGAGAGGACCCGCCTCGCCAACGACGTGGAGGCCGAATTGAGAACCCACTTTCCCGAACTGGTGTTCGACACCGTGATCCCGCGGAGCGTGCGGGTTGCCGAGGCTCCGAGCTTCGGCCTGCCGGTCACCGACCACGCGCCGGACTCGCGCGGATCGCGCGCGTACCAGGATCTCGCCCGCGAGCTGGCGCTCCGCGAGGAGGCGGATCGCGTTCGCGTCGAGCGCCATACGCCGGTCGGACCGAGGATGGAGGTGGCTCCATGAGCGACAAGCGAGGGATGGGGCGCGGACTGGCCGCGATCCTGCCGCAGCCCGGCGAGGTCTCCGAGCCGGCCCTTCGTCAGGTCCCGACCAAGCTCGTCCTGCCGAATCCAGAGCAGCCGCGCCGGCGCTTCGACGCCGACTCGATCTCGGCCCTCGCCGAGTCGCTGCGGAGCGCCGGGGTGATCCAGCCGCTGATCGTGCGCCCGCTCACCGACGGGCGCTACGAGATCATCGCCGGCGAGCGCCGCTGGCGCGCCGCGACCGAGGCCGGCCTGGAGACCGTTCCCGTGATCCTGCGAGACGAGGACGAGGGCGAGCGCATGCAGACCGCGCTGATCGAGAACGTGGCCCGCGAACAGCTCAACCCGGTCGACGAGGCCCGTGCCTGCGCGACGCTCGTGGAGGACCTGGGGCTGACCAAGGAGGAGCTCGGCAAGCGCCTCGGGCGCAGCCGTGCCTCGCTTTCGAACCTGATCCGGATCCTCGACCTGCCCGACGAGGCGCTCGGCCTGCTCGAGAGCGGCGAGCTCAGCGAGGGCCACGGCCGCGCGATCCTGATCGCCAAGTCGGCCGACGCCCGCCGCATGCTCGCCCGCGACGCGGCCCGCAACGGCTGGTCGGTCCGCGAGACCGAGCGCCGCGCGAACGAGGGCGGCAAGGGCCGGCCCAGGCTGAAGGCGGTGCCCGACCCCGACCTGGTCGCGGCGCTCGCGCAGGCCGAAGAGGCACTCGAGTCGGCGCTCGGCCACGGCGTCCGGGTCCGCGCGACCGGCAAGCGGGGCGCGCTGCAGGCCGAGCTGCGGTTCGACGACCTCGACGAGCTGCTCGAGTTCGCGAAGCGGCGCCAGTGAGGCGGAGCCCGTAGGGCGAAGCCGAGCCCCGGCGTTGTTGAGCCGGCTGATCTACGGCCACAGGTCCGAGTCGGCGACCTCGAGCAGGTTGCCGGCCGGGTCCTTGAAGTAGAACGAGCGCCGCCCCTCCGACCACTCGTGGTCGTGGGTGATCTCGACGCCCCGCCCGGCGAGCCGTTCGCGCACCTCGTCGTAGGCGCCGGGCTCGGCGAGGAAGCAGACATGCCCGCGGCCGTCGGCGCCGTGGTCGGCGACCGGCCCGTCGCGCTCGGCGACCAGGTCGCGGTCGAAGAGCAGCAGGACGCCGGCGCCCAGGCGATACGCGGTCCCGTCGTCCCAGCCCGCGACCCGTCGCATCCCGAGCGTCTCGTCGTAGAAGCGCAACACCTCGTCGCGCGCCGAGTGCGGGTAATAGAGCGCGGTCTCGAGGACGCCGGCGACGCCGTCCATCAGGGCCCCAGCCGTTCGATCGCCCAGCCGTCGCCCTTGCGCGTGTAGCGGAAGCGGTCGTGCATCCGCGCGACCTGCCCCTGCCAGAACTCGACCTCCGAGTGGCGCACCAGATACCCGCCCCAGTGCGGCGGGCGGGCGATCTCGCCCTCGCCGAAGCGCTCCTCCACCTCGTGGAGCCGCGCGTCGAGCTCCGCCCGGTCGCGAAGCGGACGGCTCTGGGGCGAAGCCCAGGCGCCGAGCTGCGAGTCCCGCGGCCGGGTGGCGAAGTAGGCGTCGGACTCGGCGTCCGTCCAGCGGTTCCACGGCGCCGCGGATCCGGACCTGCCGGTCGACCTCGCGCCAGTAGAGGATCAGCGCCGCGCGGGCGCCCGCCCCGATCTGCTGCGCCTTTGCCGACTCGCGGTTCGTGAAGAACCGGAACCCGTCCGCGCCGAAGCCCTTGAGCAGGACCATCCGCGCGTCCGGGGCACCATCGGCGTCGACGGTCGCGAGCGTCATCGCGTCGCAGAGCGGCACCTCGCGCTCGGCCAGCTCCCACCACGCGGCGAACTGCGCGATGGGGTCGTCGGCCAGCATCGCGCGGTCCAGCGGCGGCATGTCGGGACGGCGCGGCATCGCGTCCGGAGGCTATCCCGCCGTGTGCACGGCGTCTCCTAGAATGCTCGGTCCCGGGCGATTAGCTCAGTTGGTTAGAGCGCGTCTCTGATAAGGACGAGGTCCGTGGTTCGAATCCACGATCGCCCACTTCCTCCCGCGGGAAAGCTGCCCTCAACCTCGTCCGTGGTACACGGACTCGACGTTCGTGCCGTCGGGGTCGATCACGAACGCGCCGTAGTAGCCCGGGTGGTAGTCGGGTCGCTCGCCGGGCGCGCCGTTGGTGCGATAGCCCGCGGCGAGCGCGCCGGCGTGGAAGCCGTCCACCGTCCGGCGGTTCGGAGCGGGGAACGCCATGTGGAGGTTCCGGGTCGGGGCGCGGCCGTCGGCGACCAGGGAGAAGGTCGCGAACGCGCCCCTGAACGGCCGGCGCGATCCCTGGCTTGCGCCGCGGCGGATGCCGAGGTGCGGTCCCAACGCGCCGTAGAACGCCGCCGCCCGGTCCAGGTTCTCGACGCCGATCCAGAGATGGTCGATCCAGTTCCCGGGTCGAACGTCGGAGTGGTGGACGGCTTCCGCGCTGTTGCCGTCGGGATCGAGCAGGAACGCCCCGTAGTAGTCCGCCGTGTACTCCGGTCGCTCCCCGGGCTCGCCGTCCGAGGCGTAGCCTGCGTCGGTCCCCGCTCGCCAGAAGGCATCGACGTGCTCGCGCGTCGGCGCCACGAAACCGGCGTGGAGCCCGCTCGTCGGGGGACGGTCGCCGTCCGCTTGGGCGATCGAGAAGTCGTCCCACTCGGTGAAGGCGTCTCCCACATCGCCGGCGGGGATCCCGAGCACGCCGAGCACGGTGTCGTAGAACCGAGCCGATTCCTCGCGCTCCCTGACTCGGATCGTCACATGGTCGAACATCGCGCTGCTGATTCTTATTCCATCGCCCGACCGCTGAATTCCCGCCGTCCGGTGGGTCTTAGTCATGAACGAGTGATTGGAGTCGCAGAATGATCGAGCGACTGACCGCGCGGTGCAGCCGCCGCCCCTGGCTCGTCCTCGCGAGCTGGGCCATCCTCGTGATCGCTGCGGGTGGGATCAACGCGGCGTTCCTGGGCGATGCGCTCTCGGGCGACGAGGAGGTCACGAGCGACACCGAGTCGCGACGCGCGGACGAGTTGCGTGCCGCGCGCCAGCCCGCGGGGGGATCCTCCGGCGGGGTCGACGCCAGCGAAGTCGTCGTTCTGCGCTCCGATACCGCGACGGTCGCGGATCCCGGCTTCAGGGCCGGCGCCGTCGCGCTCGCAGCCGACCTGCGCCGGGCGGGCGCAACCGAGGTGACGACGTTCTACGACACGGGCTCCGAGCGGCTGGTCTCGGCCGACCGAGACGCCACCGCGATGCTGGTCGCGCTCGGCCCGGACGCAGAGGACTCGATCGAGGATGTGGTGGAAGCCGTCGAGGCGACCAACGGCCGCGGCGGGCTCGAGGCGGCGATCACCGGCGAGGAGACGCTCGACGCCGACTTCTCGACGCTCGCCGGGGAGGACCTCAAGAACGGCGAGCTCAAGTTCGGGCTGCCGGCGGCGCTGATCGTTCTCCTGATCGTCTTCGGCTCCGTCCTCGCGGGCGTGATCCCGATGCTGATGGCGCTGGTCTCCATCGCCGTGGCGCTGGCGCTCGTCGCAATCGTCGGGCAGGCCTTCCCGCTCTCGGTGTTCGCCACGAACATGCTCACCGGGATGGGGCTCGCCCTGGGGATCGACTACTCGCTGTTCGTCCTCTCCCGCTATCGCGAAGAGCGCTCGCACGGGCGCGAGAGGCTGGACGCGATTGGCGCCGTTGGCGCCACCGCCAGCCGTGCGGTGCTGTTCAGCGGCATCGCGTTCACCCTCGCGATGGTCGGGCTGCTGCTCGTGCCGAGCACGATCATGCGCAGCCTCGCCACGGGTGCGATAACCGTCGGCATCACGTCGGTGGCGACGGCGCTCACGCTCCTGCCGGCGCTGCTCGGCCTGCTGGGCGACCGCGTGAATGCCTGGCGCCTGCCGGTGTTCGGACGGATGGCGACCCGCGAGGAGAGCCCGTTCTGGTCACGTGTGGTCCGCGCGGTGATGAGGCGGCCCGTGGTCAGCCTCGTGCTCTCGACCGCAGCGCTCCTCGTGATGGCCACGCCGATCCTGGCCCTGCGCTCCGGCGAGGCCGGTGTGAGCACACTGCCCGACCGCCTCGCCGCGAAGCAGGGCTACGAGGCGCTCAACGCCGAGTTCCCGGGCGAGACCACGGCCCCGGTCGAGGTGGTGATCGCGGCCGACGGCGACTCCCCGGCAGTCGCCGCCGGGATCGAGCGGCTCCGCTCCGGCGAGCCCTCGACGAGGTGCTCGGGTTGGCGGACGCATCGGTGGAACGGGGCCCCGAGTTGACGGTGCTGACGGTGCCGATCCGGGGCGACGCGCTCGACGACGACGCGGTCGATGCCGTGCGCGAGCTTCGCGCGGAGCAAATCCCCGCGGCGTTCGGCGAAGGCGGGCCGGAGGTTCTCGTAGCGGGCGACACGGCCGAGGGAATCGACGAATCGGACACGATGACCAGCTGGCTCCCGGCGGTGTTCGCCTTCGTCCTCGGGCTCAGCTTCGTGCTGCTCACGATCGCGTTCCGCTCTCTCGTGGTCGCGGCGAAGGCGATCGCGGCGAACCTGCTGTCGGTCGGGGCCGCCTACGGCCTGCTCGTCCTCGTCTTCCAGGAGGGGTTCGGCAACGAGCTCTTCGGCTTCCCCCAGGTCGACACGATCGAGGCGTGGGTGCCGCTGTTCCTGTTCGCGGTGCTGTTCGGGCTGTCGATGGACTACCACGTGTTCCTGCTGAGCAGAATCCGTGAGCGCTACAGCCAGACCGGCGACAACAGCGAGGCGATCGCCTACGGCGTCGGCTCGACCGGCCGGATCATCACCGGCGCCGCGCTGATCATCATCGCCGTCTTCAGCGGCTTCGCCCGCGGCGACCTGGTGATGTTCCAGCAGATGGGATTCGGCGTGGCGGTCGCTCTGCTGCTCGACGCAACCCTCGTCCGCCTGGTCCTCCTGCCGGCCGCGATGGAGCTGCTCGGCGATCGCAACTGGTATTTGCCGAGCTGGCTCAGCTGGCTTCCCGACGTTCGCGTGGAGGGGCCTCGGAGCTCGCCGCCCGCTCGAGCGCCGCGAACGTCTGGGTCATCCAGCTCGTGAAGTATCGGCGCCCGGCGACCACGTCGAAGACGCGATAGCTCACGCCCATCGGGTCCATCCCCATCTCGCCCGCGACGAAGGTGCCGCTCTGCGCCTCGGTCAGCTCGAAGCGAACGAACGTGCCGGTGTTGAGGCAGCGGATCGCGAGGTTCTTGCAGTCCTCGAGTTGCTCGACCCGCAGATTCATGTGCTCACGCCCCAACGGCGTCTTGACCACCTCCCGGTAGGTGCACCCCTCGCTGAGCCCCTCGCATTCGACCTCGACGATCCGGGGCCACCACTCCGGATGGCGCTCCACGTCGGAGACCAGCTCCCAGATCCGCTGGACTGGCGCGTCGATGAAGGCCTCCTGCCTCGTGTGCGACACGCCCGTGATTCTCGCTCATACGGCACGGAGCCGCCCGAAACCCGCACCTATACTCCGATGAGTGAGCCCTCGGGGTGCGAACTAGTGCAGCAGATGCAGATTTACGGCGTCAGCTTCGACATGGTCGGCAAGCAGCCGATCGTGCTGCTGAAGACGTCCGACGGCAACCGCTTCCTGCCGATCTGGATCGGCCACCCCGAGGCTGCCGCGATCCTGATGCGCCTCCAGGGCGCCTCGACGCCACGCCCGATGACTCACGACCTGCTGATGGACCTGCTCGAGCAGCTCGACGCGAAATGCGAGCGCGTCTCGGTCACCGAGCTTCGCGACAACACGTTCTATGCCTCCATCACGATCTCGGTCAACGGCTCGGAGATCGAGATCGACTCGCGCCCCTCGGACGCGATCGCCCTCGCGGTCCGCTGCCAGGCGCCGATCTTCGCGGCCGACGACGTGATCGAGGAGTCGTCGATCGAGTTCGAGCACGAGGTCGAGGACCAGGACGAGGTCGTCGAGAAGTTCAAGGACTTCCTCGACGAGGTCACGCCCGAGGACTTCGCCTCGGACGACTAGGCGCCCGGGCGTGTGACGAACGTCACACTGCCTCCCCGGTCGCCGGAGGACGCTCGGTGACGCTCCGATGAGAAAGCTTCCTCCCGGTCCATCCGCGCCGGCGTTCATCCAGGGCGTTGCCATGTGGACGCGCCCCCTGGCGTCGCTCGAGCGGTCACGCGCGAAGTACGGGCGCCGCTTCACGGTGAAATTCCCATTCACCCCGCCGTTCGTCCTGATCTCCGACCCGGATCAAGTCAAGGAGATCTACACGGCGCCTCCGGACGTCCTCCATCCGGGCGAGGGCGCCCGCGTCCTGGAGCCGATCGTCGGCAAGAACTCGGTGATCCTGCTCGACGGCGACGCCCACATGGAGCAGCGCAAGCTGATGCTCCCCGCCTTCCACGGCGAGCGGATGGAGCGGTTGACCGACCTCGTCGGGCGGGTGACCGGGGAGGCGGTCGCCGGCTGGGACGGGCGTGAGATCGGGCTCCACTCGCGCATGCAGGCCCTGACCCTGGAGATCATCCTGCGCGCGGTCTTCGGCCTCGACCCGGGCCCGCGGCTCGACGCCCTGCGCGAGAGCGTCGGAATGCTCCTCGCCTACAGCGAGAAGCCGATCTCGCTCGTGCCGGGGCCGCGCGACCCGGAGCGCGCTGAGCGGCAAGAGCGGCTCCTCAACAGGGCTGGCCCGCTGAAGGGCTTCGTCGACGTGCGCGAGCGGATCGACGAGCTGATCCTCGAGCAGATCTCCGAGCGCCGGGCGGAGGCCGACACCGATCGCGACGACGTGCTCGCGATGCTGCTCGAGGCCCGCCACGAGGACGGGTCCGAGATGTCCGACCAGGAGCTTCGAGACGAGCTGATGACGCTGCTCGTCGCCGGCCACGAGACCACGGCCTCGAGCCT
Organism: uncultured bacterium; assembly: GCA_963734015.1. Taxonomy (GTDB): domain Bacteria; phylum Actinomycetota; class Thermoleophilia; order Solirubrobacterales; family 70-9; genus JALZKA01. Next base: position 251,070 of record CAVTFG010000014.1, read on the forward strand.
CGCCTGGGCGTTCGAGCGAATCAGCCGCGAGCCCGCGGTGCTCGCGCGGCTGACCGACGAGGTCCGCTCCGGCGACGAAGAGGAGTACCTGCTCGCGACGATCCGGGAGGTGCTCCGCCGCCGCCCGGTCCTGCCCAATACGGCCCCGCGGCTCGTCAAGCAGCCGGTCACGGTCGGCGGCTGGGACTACCCCACCGGCTGCTGCCTGGTCGGCTGCGCCTACCTGCTGCACCACGACCCTGAGATCTATCCCGAGCCATATGCCTTCCGGCCCGAGCGCTTCCTCGAGCAGAAGCCCGGCACCTATACCTGGATCCCCTTCGGCGGGGGCCGCCGGCGCTGCCTGGGAATGAGCTTCGCGATGCTGGAGATGCGGATCGTGATCCGCGAGATGCTCCGCGCGTATGAGCTGGAGCCCGCCGGCGACGGCCACGAGCCGCCGAGCCGCCGCAGCATCACCGTCATGCCCGGTCGTGGCGGGCGGGTGCGGCTCGCGAGGCCGCGCGCCCGCGCTACCGTCCCGGCATGACGCTGCGGCGCCTCGCGGAGCGCAGTTCGAGCACCTGTTCCACCGGGTCTCGAAGCGCCTGGTGATCCACGGGTGGATCGCGAACGCGATCGGGGTGGCGGTGGTCTTCGTCGCGATCGGGTTCCTGCTCGCGGTCTTCTTCAGCCCCGGTCGAGCGCGACGAGCTGGGTCGGAGGACACTGGCCGATCGTGCTCGGCGCGTTCGTCGGTCTTCGGGTCTCCTGACGATCGTGCATCAAGCGGCGCCGGCGGGACGCCATTGCGCTGGCTGCTTGGAGGGACGCGAGCCGACCGAGCGCGAGCAGCGGCTGACGCTCGGGATGCCGATGTTCACCTCGCTCCTCACGGCCGTCGGCTGGTTTCTCGGCGGCCTCATCGGCGGGCTGATCAACCTCGACCACTCGTTCGACTCCGCCGCTCTTGATCGCCGTCCGCGCTTCTGGCTCGGCGGCGAGACGACCTCCGCGCTCGGCTACCTGCTCACCGAGCGGACGATGCGCCCGATCACGGCGCTCGCCCTCGCCTCCCGGCAGCCGGATCGCAACTACGCCCCCAGCGTCCGAGACCGGCTGCTCTATGCCTGGAGCCTGGGCACCGCCGTTCCCGTCCTGAGCGTGCTCGTGGTTGGGATCGTCGGCGCTCACGAAGTCCGACGTCGACAGCGAGGCCGTGGCCGCCGCATGCGTCTTCCTCGGCGTCGGTCGCCCTGGCGGTGGGCCTCCTGGCCACCCTGGTCGCGGCGCGGGCGATCGCGGATCCCGCTGAACTCGATCCGCGAGGCCGTTCGAGCGGGTGGCCGGAGGCGACCTCGACGTCAAGGTGCCGATCGATGACGCCAGCGAGGTGGGCCTGCTCCAGGCAGGCTTCAACCGCATGGCCGAGGGCCTTCGCGACCGCGAGCGCATTCGCGACCTCTTCGGCCGCCAGGTCGGGCAGGAGGTGGCGCATGCGGCGCTGCGCGACGGAACCCGGCTGGGTGGCGAGGAGCGGGAGATCGGCGCCCTGTTCGTCGACCTCACCGGCTCTACTTCGATGTCGCTCGCGATGCCGCCGACCGAGGTGGTGCGGCTCCTCAACAAGTTCTTCCGGGTCGTGATCGAGGTGGTCGAGAGCGAAGGCGGGTTCGTGAACAAGTTCGAGGGCGACGCCGCCCTCTGCGTGTTCGGCGCTCCGGCGCCGAGCCCGGACCCGGCCGGGCAGGCGCTTTGCGCCGCGCGGACGCTGGCGGAGCGGCTCGAGCGCGAGGTGCCCGAGATCGGCTTCGGCATCGGCGTCTCGGCCGGCAGGGCGGTCGCGGGCAACGTCGGCGCCGAGCACCGCTTCGAGTACACGGTGATCGGCGACCCGGTGAACGAGGCGGCGCGCCTGTCCGACCTCGCCAAGGAGCGCCAGGAGCGGGTGATCGCCTCCGACGCCGCGCTCGACCGCGCCGCTCCGAGCGAGCGCGAGTCGTGGGAGATGGGCGAGCGCACCGTGCTGCGCGGCCGCCTCGAAGCGACCGGCCTGGCCCTGCCTCGGACCTGACCCGCACCCCGGGTAGCGGCTCGGGGGCCCTCAGGGTCATCCCCAATAGACGAACGGGCTTGCCCGCGCGAACCTGGACTCATCGTCCAAGCTACGGAAGGAACGCAACGATGAGTGACCAGGAAACGACCGATCAGATGCCCCAGGAGGAGCCGCCCACCGAACCCCAGCCACCGGAGCGCAAGCGCCTCGTGCGCTCGCGCTCGGACCGGATGCTCGGCGGCGTGGCCGGCGGGCTCGGCAACTACTTCGGCGTCGACTCGCTGATCTTCCGGATCGGCTTCGGCGTCTCGGTCTTCTTCGGCGGGCTCGGCGCGGTGGCCTACCTCGCGCTGCTGTTGTTCGTCCCGTCCGAAGAGGACGACGGCACCGTGGGAGAGCCCCCGATCCAGCGCTCGCGCACGCTCGCGATCGCCGCGGCTGTGGGGGTCTTCATCTTCCTCGCCTCGTGGGGGATCTTCGACGGCGATCCGTTCTGGTTCGACGGCGGGCCCTGGTTCTTCGGCGGGCCGCTGTTCCTGATCGCGATCGTGGCGGCGCTCTTCTACCTCCTGCGCCGCGACCGCGACGGGGCGACCACGCCCGGGGCGGATCGTCGCGACGATCGCGATCGCGATCTGCGCGGCCATCGGCCTCAGCGTGTTGGCCATCGCCGCGGCGTGGGCCGGGGCGACCGGCAGCGGCGAGGCCATCGCCGGCGTGATCATCGCGATCGGCGTCCTGCTCGTCATCGCGGCGTTCCGCGGCGGCCTGCGCTGGCTCATCGTCCCGGCGCTGGCGCTCGCCGTGCCGCTGAGCGCGGTTGCCGCGGCCGACGTCTCGTTCGACGGCGGCGTCGGCGAGCGCACCCACGAGCCCGCGTCGATCGCGGCGATCCCCGAGGACGGCTACGAGCTGGGCGTGGGACGCCAGGCGATCGACCTGCGTGAGCTCGACTGGCAGGACGACACCGTGGTCGAGCTGCGCGCCGACCTGGGCGTCGGCCAGACCGTCGTCGCGGTCCCCGAGTCCGTGTGCGTCACGGGCGACCTCGACGCCGGCGCCGGCGCGGTCGAGGTCGGCGGCGACGAGGAGGGCGGCTTCGACGTCGACACCCAGCCGCTGGCCGGTACCACGGCCACCCCGCGCCTGGAGCTCGACGCTGACGTGGACCTCGGGCACATCCTCGTGGTCAACGACGACGAGCTGGACATCGACGACGACCGGGATCACGGCCCGTTCCGCGACCGCGACGACGGCGACCGTGATCAGATGCGCGAGGCCATGGCGCAGGCGTGCGCCGACGAGCCGGAGCCGCCGGCGTCCTCCGAGCGGGAGCAGGGCACCGGCTCGACCCAGGATCGACCGAAGGAGAACGGGTGAGGCAAGGGCTCGACGTCGTTTCGCTGGGCGCCGGATTGGGGCTGATCGCAGTGGGCGGGCTTCTCCTCCTCGACCAGGCTGGCTCGCTGGAGCTGACGATCGGCCTGGCCGGCGCCCTGATGGCCGCGCTGATCGGGATGATCCTGCTGCTCTCCGGGTTGAACGACGATGAGCGCTGAGGCCGATACCCCGGCTCGCGACGGGCCGGCCGCGCCCGAGCGGCCACTCCGTCGCGATCCCGATCACGGTTACCTGGGCGGCGTCCTCGCGGGCGTCGCCAACCGTTTCGACGTCGACCCGCTGCTGGTGCGGATCTGCTTCGGCGTCGTCGCGGTGATCACGTTCGGGGCCGCGCTCGTCGCCTACGTGCTGGCCTGGATCGCGATCCCGAAGGAGGGAGCCGCCGAGGCGACCGGCAGGCGCCCCCGCATCACGCCCAACACCCGCGTCGCGGCCGGGGTCGGGTTCCTGACGCTGGCGGCGCTCCTGGTGATGCGCGAGATCGGCTGGTGGTGGTCCGACGCGTTGATCTGGCCCGTGATCCTCGCCGCGTCGGGGGCGGCCCTGCTGTGGCGCCAGTCCCGGGCGATGACCGAGACCGCGAGCGAGCCGCCGGCCACGGGCGAGGTCCTGCGCGCCGCGCCGGGCGCCCCTCGGACGGCCCCGCGCAGGCACAGCGCCGGCGTCGCGGACCTCTACCGCGGCGGCTTCGGGATCGCGCTGATCGCGGGCGCGGCGCTGATCGTGCTCTCGACGTCGGGCGCGCTCGAGGGCGCCCAGGACGCCGTGATCACGGTGCTGGTGGTGATCCTCGCGCTGGCCCTGATCCTGGCGCCGTTCTGGTGGCGCCTCGGCCGCAACCTCGCCTCCGAGCGCAACGAGCGGATCCGCTCCCAGGAGCGCGCCGAGCTGGCCGCGCACCTGCACGACTCGGTGTTGCAGACCCTGACCCTGGTGCAGAAGCGCGCCGACGACCCGCGCGAGGTCGCCCAGCTCGCCCGCCGCCAGGAGCGCGAGTTGCGCGACTGGCTCTTCGCACCGCAGCGCCGCCCGGCCGCGGCCAGCCTCGCGACCGCGCTCGAGGACGCGGCGGTCGAGGTCGAGGAGGCGCACCGGGTGCCGATCGACGTGATCGCCGTCGGCGACGCCGGCGTGGGCGAACGCGGCGAGGCGCTGGTGGCCGCGGCCCGCGAGGCGATGGTGAACGCCGCGAAGTTCGCTCCGGACGCCGGCGAGGTGGCGGTCTACGCCGAGCTCGGCAACGGCCGGGCGCAGGTGTTCGTGCGCGATCGCGGCGCGGGCTTCGACCCGGCCGCCGTTCCCGCGGACCGCAAGGGCGTCCGCGAGTCGATCGTCGGGCGAATGGAGCGCTCCGGCGGAACCGCCAAGATCCGCTCGACGGCGGAGACCGGCACCGAGATCGAGCTCGAGATCAACCTTGAGGAGGGATCGTGAGTTCCGCGCAACCCACCGTCGTGATCGTCGACGACCACGGCCTGTTCCGGGCCGGCGTGCGCTCCGAGGTGGAGGGCCTCGTCGAGGTGGCAGGCGACGTCGGGACCGTCGAGGAGGCCGTGCGCCTGATCGCCGAGGTGAAGCCCGACGTCGTCCTGCTCGACGTCCACATGCCCGGCGGGGGCGGGGTGGAGGTGATCCGCCGCGTCGCGGAGACCGCACCCGCGCAGAAGTTCCTCGCGCTCTCGGTGTCGGATGCCGCCGAGGACGTGATCTCGGTCGTCCGGGCGGGCGCTCGCGGCTATGTGACCAAGACGATTTCCGGCCCCGACCTGGCCGACGCGATCCGCCGGGTCAAGGACGGCGACGCCGTCTTCTCGCCGCGTCTCGCCGGATTCGTGCTCGATGCGTTCGCCGGGCAGATCCCCGAGGCCGAGGCCGACCCCGAGCTCGACCAGCTCACGCTGCGCGAGCGCGAGGTCCTGCGCCTGATCGCCCGCGGATACCTCTACAAGGAGATCGCGCTCGAGCTCTCGATCTCCGTGAAGACGGTCGAGGCGCACGTCTCGGCGGTGCTGCGAAAGCTCCAGCTCTCGAACCGCCACGAGCTCAGCCGCTGGGCGGTCGAGCGGCGGCTGGTGGACTAACTCTGGTGAGCGACTCTGTCGCGAAAGCAAATTGGCCCGAGTGGCAACGAAGGTGTTCAGCGGGGTGCGTGCGCGGGCTCGAGGATGGCGGCCTCCGCACGGCCCACGCCCACCTCGCCCGCGAGGGACTCGACCCGCGCGAGCGCGAGGTCGTTCAGCTCGGTCCGCATCCACTCGGCGGCGATCTCGGCCGACCTCTCGACCGTCTCCTGGTCGCGGCAGATGGTGATGCTCAGCACGGTCCCGCGCTCGCACTCGATCGCCTGGTAGCTCATGAACCCGTCGAGCTCCTCGACCAGCGGCGCGAATTCCTCGTCGACCCTCCGCATGAGCTCCCACAGCTGCTCGGGGTTGACGCGGTACCTGCGGATGCTCGCGTACATCGAGCCCTCCCTCCGTGAACCAACGCCACGCCTTCCCGGCGCGGCCAGACGAGACTAGCCGCGCCGGGATCTGAGTGGCGTGCGCTGCGTCACTCGGGGAAAACGAGCCCGTGCTCGGCGCAGAGCTTCTGCACACTGTCCGGCTGGAACTCCAGGCCGTACTTCGCGCCGAGCGGCCCGAGCTGCTCGGGGGTGAAGTCGGGCTCCTTCAGGAGCTCGCCGAGCTCGTCGAAGAAGTGCTCGAACCCGCCGGGCGCGATGATCTCCAGAATCCGGCACGGCTCGTCGCCCGCGTTCCAGAACGTGTGCCACTGGTCGCGCGGCTTGAACGCGAGATCGCCGGCTTCGGCGTAGACGACGTCGTCGCCCAGCAGGGCGCCCATGCGTCCCTCGAGCACGTAGCTGTACTCGTCCTCGCGGCTGTGCTTGTGCACCGGCGCCGCGAGCGCCCGCGGCGGCATCGGATGCTCGACGAGCGAGAATCCGCCCCCGGTCTCCTCCGTCCAGGCCATCATCCGCGCGCCGATCGTCATCAGCTGCGCGAGCTTGCCGTCCTCGGGTCCCACGATGCGGGGCCCCTGGGTGTGGTCGTAACGCGTGAGCTGAACCGTGCTGGCTTCCATGGGAACTACCTCCTGAGCATTTCGTTGAACACTACTGTGCGGCGAACGTAACACACGTCGTCCCGATCTGTCAAGATTGATTGAACAGCGATGCCTACTGAAAGCACGACACGCCCCTACACGAAGCGCCGCCGCGCCCAGGCCGAGGCCGAGACGCGGCAGCGGATCGCCGAGGCGGCCATGCGGCTCCACGGCTCGGTCGGCCCCGCGCGGACGACGATCAGCTCCGTGGCCGAGGAGGCCGGGGTCCAGCGCGCGACCGTCTATCGCCACTTCCCGACCGAGGAGGACCTCTTCGGGGCCTGCTCGGCGCATTGGGCTTCCCTGCACCCGCCGCCCGACGCGGGTTCGTGGGCCGTCATCGCCGACCCCGACGAGCGCCTGCGGAACGGGGCTCGCCGACCTCTACGCCTGGTACGGGTCCGACGAGCAGATGTTCGTGAACACGCGACGCGACGCGACGCTGGCGCCGGCGATGGCGCCCACCGTCGAACGCGTCCGGGCCGGCATCGCCGCGATGGTGGACACCCTGATGAAGGGACGTCCGGAACGCGGCCGGCGCCGTCGCAGGGCGCTCGGCGCGATCCGCCACGCGACGGCCTTCGGCACCTGGTACTCGCTCACGCGCGAGGGCCAGCTGAGCGACGACGAGGCGATCGACGCGATGCTCGGCGCCGTCGCCGCGGCCGGCCGCGCGCTAGTCGTCCATCGGGTCCGCGGGCCCGGACGGAGGGGGTACGCCCCAGTCGCCGTCGCGGATCGGCACGTCCTCCTCGGCCCCGCTGAGGCGCGGCATCACGAGCAGCAGGAGCGCGGCCTCGATCACCCCGAGCGCGAGGACGGCGCCTGCGATCCAGCGGCTGTCGGGGATCGCGAAGTAGAGGACGGCCGCGATCACGATCGTGCTGATCAGCGAGAAGGTCGCGATCCGTCCCCAGTTCGGCCGGTTCGTCACCGGGCCACCGCCCTGCTCCCGGCGAGCGCGACGATCCGCTCGCAGAGATCCTCGAAGCCGAGCCCGGCGGCCTCGGCCGCCATCGGGAACAGCGAGGTGTCGGTCAGCCCGGGGACCGCGTTCACCTCGAGCACCTGCGGCCCGCTCGCGCCGAGCATCAGGTCGACGCGTACGAAGCCCTCGCAGGACAGGGCGTCCCAGGTGCGCGTCGCGGCATCGCGCACCGCAAGCTCGTCGATTTCCGCGAGCTCGGCCGGGCAGATGAAGTCGGTGCGCCCGATCTCGTAGCGGGCGTCGTAGGAGTAGCGGTCCTCGTCGCGGGGGCGGATCTCGACAACCGGGAGCGCCTCTCCGTCGAGCATCGCCACGGCAAGCTCGCGCCCGTCGACGTGCTGCTCGAGCAGGACGCGGTCGTCGTAGGAGAGCGCCGAGACGATCGCCTGGGGGACGTCGCCGCGGGCGGCGGCGAAGCGCACGCCCAGCGCCGAGCCTCCCCTGGCCGGCTTCACGACCAGCGGGAACCCCAGGCGCTCCTCGATCTCCTCCAGGGCGTCGGCTGCTCCCAGCTCGGCGAACGCGGTCTGCGAGAACGAAACCCAGTCGGGGGTGGGGATGCCGCTGTGGCGGAGCTCCTGCTTGGTCGCCACCTTGTCCATCGAGCGCCGCGCCGCGCTCACGCCCGGCCCCGTGTAGGGGATCCGGAGGATCTCGAGCAGCTCCTGGATCGTCCCGTCCTCGCCGTCGGCGCCGTGGAGCGCGATGAACGCCGCGTCGGGCCGCTCGTCCTTCAGCCGGCGGACGAGGTCGTCGCCCGCGTCGATGGTCACGACCTCGTGCCGGTCAGCGAGGGCGTCCTCGACCCGCGCCCCGCTCCGCAGCGAAACCTGCCGTTCGAGTGACCGCCCACCCTTCAACACCGCGACCTTCATCGTCCCTCCCGCCGGCGCATCGGGACCACGTCGCCGCCCGGTTCCTCGACCGGCGGGGGGATGCGATGCTCGCGGGTGATCGTCCCGTAGAGCTCCATCTGCTCATTCACGACCCGCCCGATCCGCTTGACCCCCTCACGGATCTCCTCCTCGCCCGACGCCGAGAAGTTGAGCCGCATCGAGCTGCCGCCGCGCCCGTCGACGAACGCCGCCGCCCCGGGGACGAACGCGACGTTCTCGCGCAGCGCGCGCGCGAGCAGGTCGGTCGTGTCGATGTAGTCGGGCAGCGTCGCCCAGAGGAAGAGGCCGCCCTCGGGGTGCGACCAGGTGGCCTCGGCCGGGAAGTACTCCTCGAGCGCGCCCAGCATCGCGTCGCGGCGGCCACGGTAGACGTCGCACAGCGATGCGATGTACTCGCGCCAGCGGCCCTCGCCGAAGTACTCGTCGACGAAGTACTGGCTGAGGGTGGAGGTGCAGAGGTCGGACGCCTGCTTGCCGAGCACGACCTTGGCCATCACCGGCGGCGGGGCGCAGAGCCAACCGAGGCGGATGCCGGGGGAGAGGATCTTGGAGAACGTCCCGAGGTAGAGGACGTAGTCGCCGCCGTCGAGCTTGTAGAGCGACTCGAGCGGATCGCCCTCGTAGCGCAGCAGCCCGTACGGGTTGTCCTCGAGCAGCAGCAGCTCGCGCTCGCGGACGATCTCCACCAGCCGGTGCCGCCGCTCGCGGGACAGGGTCTGTCCGGCCGGGTTCTGGAAGGTGGGGACGCTGTAGATGAACTTCGGCCGGCGACCCTCGGCGGCCAGGGCGTCGAGCATCCGCTCGAGCTCATCGACCCGCATGCCGTCGGAGTCCATCGCGACCTGGAGCGTCTCTGCCTCGTACGAGCTGAAGACGGGGACCGCCCCGGGGTAGGTTGGCGCCTCGCAGATCACCACGTCGCCGGGATCGACCAGGGTCTTGGCCACGAGGTCGATCGCCTGCTGGCCGCCGGTGGTCACGATGATGTCGTCGAGGTCCGGGTCCATGGCCTCGGCGCGCATCACCTCGCGGATGCAGCGCTTGGTTCGGTCGAAGCCCTCGGTCGGGCCGTATTGGAGCGCCTCGGCCGAGGACTCCTGCGCGATGCGGGTCATCTGCGCGGCGAAGGACTCGGGCGGGAACGTGGACGTGTCGGGCAGGCCGCCGGCGAGCGAGATCACCTCGGGCCGCGCGGTGATCTCCATCAGGTCGCGCATGGCGGAGGAGCGCATGACCCGGGTCCTGGCGGCGAAGAGCCCGGCGTAGCGCTCGAGGTCGCGCGCCGTGGTGTGGGCGCGCCGGTGCCGCGCGGGCGCCGGTTCCCCGCGCGCGGGGTCTGAGTGGGGCTCGGAGGGCTCCGCCACAGGGGCAGTGTGGCGGAACCCGGTCCGAGCGGAGCGTGCGCTTTAGGTCACTCGCAAGGCTGGTAACCGGGGCCGGCCGTGCGAGGGCGAGCGCTACGCAGTCCCAGGGCGACCGCCGGGCGCCATGCCCGGAAGCCTCGGCGGAGGCCCTTGCGGCGCGCGTTGGGCGCCACGACCTCGCCGGTGGGGAGGGAGTAGTCGTTCTTCAGATGTGCGAATGACGAGGGATACATCGTGGCTCCTTTCTGCACGCCTTGGCTCTATGAATGACTTTCTCGCACTTGCATTTAGCTGTGAAATGATTTAGCGTGTTCTAAATGATCGAGTACATCTTCCGCCCCGAGGATCTGGCCCGCACTCGATTCGCGATCTCGCCGCTGTGGGAAACCGCCGCAGCGATCCGCGCGCTACGGGACCCGAGCGTCGGGTCGCTCCACCTACCGTGGGTCAAGCGCATTCGCCCGCACCTGAAGGAGATGGATCTATCGCTCCCGCTGGCGCTCCTCCCGCGCAAGGGCTACATCGCCGACTTCCTGACCCCGCCGCCGATCAGTCCGCTGATGAGCTTCGAGGACGAGCTCGAGCTCATTCGCGCCACCTCGCCGGACCTGGTTCGACATGACGTCAACCTCCTGATCGAGGACGGCAGCCCGCGCGACACGCTCCAGCCCTATCTCGACGATCCCGCCGAATCGGTCCAGCGGCTCGCCGACGTGCTCGAGGAGTTCTGGCGGGTGGCGATGGAGCCCGACTGGCCGCGAATCCAGTCCCTGCTCGAGGCCGACATCCTCTATCGCTCACGCCGCCAGGCCGAGGGCGGGCTCGACCTCCTGTTCTCCGACCTGCACGGCGAGGTGAAATGGGGTGGCGAGGTCCTCACGATCCAGTGCACGTGCGCGGTGCCGAACCTCGATCTCGCCGGCCGCGGCCTCGTTCTCGTCCCAACGGCCTTCTCGCCGCACAAGACGTCGGCGATGACCGAGGAGCCGTGGCAGCCGACCGTGATCTACCCGGCCCGCGGCGTCGCGCTGCTCTGGGAGGAGGCGGAGCAGGCCCCGGAGGCGCTCGCCAAGGTCGTGGGCCGAAGCCGCGCGGCGCTCCTCGCCGACCTCTCGGCTCCGCGCACCACGACCGACCTCGCGCAGCGGCTCGACATGACGCCCGGCGGCGTCTCCCAGCACCTCTCGGTGCTCAAGGACTCCGGCTTCGTCACCGCCCGCCGCAACGGCCGCGCGGTGCTCTACTGCCGCTCAGAGCTGGCCGACCAGCTCGTCACGACGGGCTGATCAGCCGGGCGCCCGCCCGGTGACGATCCAGGTCGACGAAGGCCCCACGACCGAGCCGTCCTCGGTCACGAACTCCTCGAGCCCCTCGTACAGCTCGGCCTCGATCGTCGGCCGGATGTCGCCGACCCGGTCGCCCCAGAGGCGGAGGACCTCGGCCGCGGGGCCGATCGCCATGTTGAACGTGACCGCCTGGTCGAGATCGTCGCCCATCTTGTACGGCAGGTCGCAGCGCGCGAGGCGGATGTCCTCGTAGCCGCCGAACTTGACCATGTCGCTGACCGTGTCGGCGTTCGCCATCGCGAACGGCCCCGGGCCGCAGGTCGGCTCGTCGGTCTCATCGGGCTTGTCCAGGTACTTCTTGACGATCAGCTCCGCCTTGTGCAGCCAGTCGTTGTCGAGCTTGCGCCGCCAGACCACGATGTTCAGCAGGCCACCGGGAGCGAGCTGCGAGCGGACGTTGCGGAAGGCCGGCACGGGATTGGCGAAGAACATCGTGCCGCAGCGGCCGAACGCGTAGTCGTAGGTGCCGCCGAGGTCGTCGCTCTCGACGTCAGCGACGGCGAAGCTGACGTTGGCCGTGCCGGCGCGCTCGAGGTCCTGCTGTGCGACCTCGATCATCCGCGGCGCCACGTCGACGCCGTGCGAGCGCCCCTCGGGTCCGACCAGCTCGGCCATCCGGAAGGTGGTGTCGCCGAGCCCGCATCCGATGTCGAGGCACCGGCCTCCGGGGGGCGGGGGATGCAGCGCCAGCGCCGCCTCGCCGTGCGGCCCGAGCGACTCCTCGATCAGCGGGCGATAGTGCAGCCAGATGTCGAACAGCGGTCCGTCCCAGGCCGCCGTCGCCTCGACGTTGTCCTCGAATGTCGGGATCGCATCCCCCACGAGGCGCGATTGTACGCCCGCCGGCCCTCACGCCGCGGCCACGGCAACCTCCGCTGCGGTCCGGCGCGGGCACGCCGCTCGGCCGCACCAGGAGCGAGCCCACCGGGCTTGATCCCGAGTGCTCGCGCGGTCATGGCGGGCAACTCCTGAACGATGACCGGCGCGCCGCCGTCGGCCGTCGCCGGGGTCTCGACGGTGCCGCCCGGGCCGGTGAACAGCGTCAACCCGTCGCTGACGAGGTCGAGCGTCGAGACCCAGCCGCCCCTCCGGTCTCCACCCACAGGTGCGTGGATCCGCCCCCCGAGGTCGACGTGGATCTCGTCGAGGACGTCGCGGTAGGAGCCTCGCTCGTCGACGGAGCGCTCGAGGTTGTGGGCCGACGACCGGGCGCCGCTCCGTCTCGTAGGTGTCGAGCAGGTCCTCGCCGGCCCAGCCGCTAAGCACCCAGCCGAGCTTCCAGCCGAGGTCGTGCCCGTCGGCGATCGCGCTGTTCATCCCGGTGCCGCCCCGCGGGCTGACCCGGTGCGCCGCGTCGCCGATCAGGAAACCGCCCGCCGTCCGCGAAACGGTCCGCGATCTCCGCCGCGAACTTGAACGTGGTGATCCTCTGGATCCGCGGCTCGAGATCGGGACGCCCGCCGCGATCCTGATCAGGCGTGTCATCTCCGCCTCGTCCGAGCCGGGCCAGCAGGTCGCCGCGTCGACCCCGAAGAGCCACTCGTCACCCTCGGCCCGAAGGCACGAAGACGCTCGACACCTCGGGATGGACGATGGGGTAGAGGCCGTAGCGAGGTTCGCCGACGATGTCCCAGAGCGGTGCGGTGAACGCGGCGCTGACGCGAGACGGCCCGGGACCACGCCCGGCCCGCTCCATCTCGATCGCCGAGCGCGCTGCGGACCACGCTGCGTGCGCCGTCGGCGCCGATCACGTAGCGCGCGTTGACGACGACGCGTCGATCGCCGTGCGGACCAGGGCCTCGGCGCCGCTGGTCGTCTACGTCGAGGCGCACGAGCTTCCGTGCGCGAAACTCCACCTCGGCTCCGAGCGAGCGGGCGTGTCCGAGGAGCACGGACTTCGGTGTGGCTCTGCGGAGCGCAGAGCGGCGCGGTCGGGCTGATCACGGCGGCCTGGTCCTTCGTCGGCAGCCCGAGGGCGGCCACCTCGCCGCGATCCGCGTCGGCCAGGGTCCGGGCGACAGACGCGCGCGCCACTCGACGTCGGCGCCGCCGGCGAGGATCTCGTCCTCGAGGCCCCACGAACGCAGCAGCTCCATCGACCGCGTGCTGACGACGGTCGCCCGCGGATGGGACGAGAGCCGGTGCTTGCGCTCGACGACGCGAGCACCTCGGCCCCGTAGTCGCCTGAGGGTCGCGGCCGCGGTCAGACCCGCCGGGCCAGCGCCCACCACCAGTACATCGATCTCCTGAGCATCCATTGCCATTCCATTCCCTCGCCTTTCATCGGACAGTAGTGTCTTGCGATTGCGGCAGTATACATTCGCCGGACAGCCTGTCAAGTGAAAGTGATAGGGTTCACACAACGTGACCCGCGCGTACGAGCAGAAGGCGCGAGCCGAGGCGGCCGCGGAAACCCGGCAGCGGATCATGGACGCGGTGATCGACCGGCTCAGGAAGGCGCCGGCGAAGCGGGTGAGCGTCGACGCCGTCGCGAAGCGAGCCGGCGTCTCGCGCTCGACCGTGTATCTCATCTTCGGCTCGCGCGCCGGGCCTCTTCGACGCGGTGGCCGAGGAGGTCTACGATCGCGCGGGGTACCCGCGGCTGCTCGAGGCGATCAGGGTCCCGGACCCTAGGGACACCCTTCGCGGGGGGATCCGCGCCGGGGCGCAGATGTTCGCGGCCGTACCGCGACGTCTTCCGCGCGCTCCACTCGATGCAGGAGCTCGAGCCCGAGGCGGTCGGCGGGGCGATCGGCCGGATCGAGGAGACAGCGGGCCGAGGGGATGGCCTGGCTCGCGCGCAGGCTCTCGCGCCAGAAGCAGCTGCGGCCCGGGATCAAGATCGCTGAGGCCGCGCACGTTCTGTGGATCGCCACCAGCTTCGATGCATTCGACCTGCTCTACACGGGCCGCCGGCTCTCGGCCGACGAAGACCGGCGACCGTCCTGGTCGAGAACGCCGAGCGCACGATCTGTGTCTGATATCGGATCCGATATCATGGGCTCATGTCGCAACTCGGTGATCAGATCCGCTCCGCCCGGACACGGTCGAGTCTGAGCCAGCGGGCGCTGGCGAGGCGCGCCGGGACCACGCAGGCCGCGATCAGCCGGATCGAGCGCGGGCTGGAGGAGCCGGATTTCGAGCGCTTCGAGGCGATCATGCAGAGCATGGGCTGGCAGCCGACGGTCGAGCTCGAGCCTCTCTCCCATCACCGACGAGGAGCCGAGGAGGCTCCTCGAGGAGGCCCGCTACGGCGACCCGTCGACTCGTGTGGCGAGCGCTGCCAACGCGGCCCGGTTCGGGCGTGATCTGAGACGGGCCGTTGAACGAGCCCGTTGACCAACTGGGCCGCCCACAAGCCGACCCGGCACCGATAATCCGCTCCCTTGTCGAGCACGGCGTGCGGTTCCTGTTGGCCGGCGGGATGGCCGTTCAGGCGCACGGCTACGTCCGGATCACGCTCGACGTGGACATCGTCCCGAGTCCGGACCAGGCGAACATGACACGTCTCGCCGCGGCGCTCAGGGAGATGGATGCGGCCGCGGTGGACGATCGCGGCAACCGGCTTCCGCTCGATCTCTCACATCCGGAGAGCCTTGCCTTGGGGAACTACTTCCTCGTTACCCGCCACGGAGCGCTCGACCTGTTCAACGGCAGTCGGCCGGACTTGAAGCGCTTCCGATCGCTCGACGAGGCGTCGCTCGAGATCACGCTCGACGGCCTGCGGGTGAGGGTGATCGGCAAGGACGATCTCATTGCGATGAAGCGCGAGGCCGGGCGGCCGACAAGACCTCGAGGACATCGCCGCCCTCACGGAAGCCGAGCGCAGGCGAGATGAGCTCGCGGATTAGTCGCGCAGGTCGGCGAGCGCGGCAAGTGGTGATCTTACAGGGGGTCGGGAAGTCTCTGGTTGTGTGACCGGGTGGGAGTAGATGTGGTCGTAGCACACGTGGAGGTGCCCCGGCGCGTCTAGAGAGGGGCGCTGTTGGTTGCGTGGCTGATGTCCTCGGGGATTGCCTGGTCGTGGTTGTGTGGGTCGCGCCCTGGAAGTGCGATAGAGAGGGGAGGTCTCGTTGATCCGCCGGTGAGATACTCGCAACCAAAAGGTGGTTTGGCTCGGCCGGGGTAATTTGACCGACTAGCCTTGCCGGTCGAATGGACCTCCTCGAAGCAGGCTGCCAGGGGCTCGGCTTGGCGCTCGCCGTCGGCGCCCTGCTCGGCGCGCCCGGCGTCAGGGGCCAGGCCGGCACCGTGCTCGCCGTGTTCGCGGCCGGCGCGGGCGCCGTGCTGTTCGGGATGTCGCTGTCGGCCGAGGACCATCCGGCCTGGCCGGGCTGGGTGATCGGCGCGCTCGCGGCGGAGTTCGCCTACATGACAGCGCGCGACGTCGCCGTCGCCGCGCAGTCGCGCGCGGGGGAGGGGGGCGCCGGCGGCATCGCGCTGTTCATCGCGCTCTTCGCGATCGTCCTGGCGGCCCTCTCGCTGCTCGGCCCGGTCGCCTTGATCTCCGTGGTCGCCCTCGTGGCGATCGTCTGGCTCTGGGCCACCCGCCGCGGCCAGGCGGGCGAGAAGTACGAAGGGCTCCGCTCCCTCCGGTGATGGCAGACGCCGGGCAGCGCAAGCTCTGCCTCGTCTTCGTCGACTCCCTGCGAACCGACAAGCTCGAGGAGACCGTCGCGGAGGGCAAGGCGCCCTACTTCGGCGCGCTCCTCGCGCGCGGCGAGCTGATCCCGGATTGCGTCTCGGCCTTCCCCTCGGTCACCCCGGTCTGCACCTCGGAGATCGCGACCGGCGCAACGGCCGACCGTCACTTCATCAGCGGGATGAACTGGTTCCACCGGGTCGAGCGTCGCTACGTCGAGTACGGCTCTTCGTTCGAGGCGACGCGGGCGTTCGGCCTGTTCCGGGCGACCTACGACATCGTCTACAACATGAACATGGCCCACCTCTCGCCGGAGGTGGAGACCTTCTTCGAGTCGCTGGGCGACGCCGGGGTCCGCACGGCCTGCACGCCGTTCCTGATCTACCGCGGGCGCACCCGTCACGAGCTGGGGCTCGACGGCCTCCTCCGGCGCGGCGCCGTCGCCGCGGGCTTCCGCCACGCGGTCTACGGCCCGAACGAGTTCTTCTACGGCGAGCTGTTCGGCAGCCGGCCGGTGCCCTGCAAGCCCACCCTCGCCCGCCCGGGCACCCGCGACGACTACACCGCCTGCGTCTCGAAGGAGCTGGTGGCCGACGATGCCTACGACTTCCTGCTCTTCAGCCTCCCGGACAACGACTACCACTCGCACCGGTTCGGCCCCGACGCGATGCCGGCGTCGATCGCCCACGCCGACGAATGCTTCGGCGAGCTCGTCGAGGCCTGCGGCGGGATCGACGAGTTCCTCGCCTCGCACGCCGTGATCCTGATGTCCGACCACGGGCAGACCGACGTCGAGCACCCCTACGAGATCGCCGCCGAGCTCGGGAAGGAATGGCGTGTCCTGCAGCCCTCGTCCGACGCGCCCGAGACCGCGGAGCTCGCCGTCTCGCCCACGGCCCGCGCGGCCCAGGTCTACGTGCTCGTCGACGAGCACCGCCGCGCCGCCTGCCACGCCGACGTCCGCGCTCGCCTGCGCGACATGACCGGCACCGACATCGTCGCCTGGCTCGCGCGCGCCGACGGTTCGGCGATCGTACGCCAGGACGCCGGCTCCCCGGCGGCGGGCGACGAGCGGGTCGAGGCAGTGGTCGAGAGGGGCGGCCGCGAGCTTCGATTCCGGCCCGGCGGCCGCTCGCACGACCGGCGCGGGCGGCGCTGGCACCTGACCGGCGACCTCGGCGCGCTCGCGCTGGAGCGCCGCGACGGCGCGCTGACCAGCGACGAGTACCCGGACGCCCTCGGCCGGCTCTGGTCGGCGCTGACCGGACCCCACGCCGGCGACGTCCTCGTCTCGCTGAAGGAGGGCTGGGAGTGCGTCGACTGGGGCGGCACCTCGCACGCGGGCGGCGGCAGCCACGGCTCGCTGCTCGCCGGCGACTCGCTGTGCCCGCTGCTGCTCGTCGGTCTCGACCCGGGCACCGCCCAGCTGCGCGACCAGTGGCGCCTTTGCGACGTGGCCGAGCTGGTCCGCGGCCCACTTCGGCCTCGGCGACGGCCCGCAGGTAACGGCCTCCCCAGACCGCAAGCGCCATGGGGCCACGGCGTGAGCGACGACGCCGCCCAGGCGGAGCGCCCGAGCGCGGGCGACGTCGCGCGCCGCGTCGGCCGCGGCACCCGCAAGCCGGAGAACTGGGCCCAGCTGTTCCGCTTCGGGCTGGTCGGCGGCTCAGGCTACGTCGTCAACCTCATCGCCTTCGCGCTGCTCACCGAGCTCGCCGACCTGCACCACATCCCCGCCGCCATCGGCGCGTTCCTCGTGGCCGTCACCAACAACTTCGTCTGGAACCGGCTCTGGACGTTCCGCGCCGAGGCGCCCGGCCGCCACCCGGCCCACCAGGGCGCGCGGTTCATGATCGTCAGCCTGATCGGCCTCGGCGTCAACCTCGTCGTCCTCGAGGCGCTGGTCAGCGGCGTCGACCTCAGCGAGCTTCCCGCCCAGGCGATCGCGGTCGCCGTGGCGATGCCGGTCAACTTCGTCGGCAACAAGCTCTGGACGTTCGGCTAGGCGTGCCGCGCCAGAACCGCGTCGACCCGTTCGGCAACCTGATCGCCGACCCGGCGCGCGGCACCCTCTTCGGCAACCGCGGCGTCCTGCATGCGGACGACGGCTCGATCGTCCGGCGCCACGCGCTCCGCCGCTGGATCTACTGCCGGCTCGAGTTCAAGGGCCGCAAGCGCGAGCTCCTGCAGCCCGGCCGCTACACCGAGCTCTTCTTCCTCGACGAGGCGACGGCCCTCGCCACCGGCCACCGCCCGTGCGCCGAGTGCATGCGTGGCCGCTTCAACGAGTTCCGCGCCGCGTGGAGCGCCGACCCGGTCGTCCGCGACCGAGCTCGACGCGGCGCTCCACGCCGAGCGCCTCGCCCCCGACGGCGCTCATGCGACATGGCGGTCACCGCTCGGCGATCTGCCGGACGGCGCGATGGTCGCGATCGACCGCACCCCGCACCTGGTCCGGGCCGGCGCCCTCCGGCCCTGGTCGTTCTCCGGCTACGGCCCCGCGGCGCCTCTGGATCCGGGCCGCGAGGCCGAGGTCCTGACCCCGCGCTCGACGGCCCGGGCGATCGCGGCCGGGTTTCGGCCCGCCTACTTCGGCGCGTAGCGGTGGTGGATCGCCAGTGAGTTGCCTGCCGGGTCGCTGAAGAACGCCTGGTAGCAGACGCCTGAGTCGAGGGTCTCGCCCTCGAACGTCACGCCACGCGACTCGAGCTCGGTCTTGGCCGCGTCGAAGTCGTCGACGTGCAGCTCGATCGGCAGCGAGTGTGGCTTGAACTCCTGCCCGAACGCGGTGGGCTGCATCACGGCGATCGTCAGGTTGCCGGTCTCGAACTCCCAGGCGGGCATGTCGCCCCACTGCTTCGAACGCTCGAGCCCGAGCGTGTTCTCGTAGAAGTCGACCGAGGCGTCGATGTCCTCGGTGGGGACCATGATGAAGTCGGTCCCGGTGATCAGGGACCCGTTGCTGGGGCTCATGTGGCGGCTCCTTCGTCGTCGAGGTGGCTCACAGTGTCTTACACGCGTTGCGAGCGTGCCCGCCGCGCGGCTCGCCCGGCCCCGCTCGCCGGTGAGGAAGGGAGCGATCTCGGGGATCAGCGCGTCGACCTTGACGTTGTGGCTCACGCCGGCGAGCTCGGTGTGCTGGGAGTCCGGCAGGACGCGCGCGAGCGCCTTCGAGCTCTGGCGCAGGACCTTGTCGCTCTTGTCGCCGGCGACGACCTGGGCGGGCATGTCGACCGCGGCGAACTCCTCGACGCTCAGCGGCGCGCCGTACATCGTGTTCCTGCCGTCGAGCGCCTCCCAGTCGTAGGGAAGGGTGTTCGCCGTCGCCTTGAGGCCCTTCCAGATCGGCATCAGCTGCATCGCGAACACGAACGGGGCCGGGAGGCCGATCGCGCTGCGCATGAAGTGCTTCGCGGCGCCGCCGCGGTCGCCGGCCGCGACCAGCTCGTCGAGGCGCGCCTCGTAGTCCGGGGTGGGGTATTCGTGGTCCGGGTCGACGATGAATGGGATCTCGTAGACCGACACGCGCTCGACGCCGTCCAGCGCCGCCGCCGCGCGCAGCGCCAGCGCGCCGCCCGACGACCAGCCCCAGAGCGACGCCGTGCCGCCCTCGGCCTCGATGATCGCCGCGATGTCCTCGATCTCGCGCTCGAGCGCGGTCTCGTGGGCGAACGGGGTGGCCTCGGTCGAGTCGCCGCGCCCGCGGCGGTCGTAGTTCACCACCGTTGCGCCGGCGGCCGCGAGCTTCTTCGCGATCTCCTCCATCTTCGAGAACTTGCGATAGCTCATGGCGCCGCCGATCAGGATCACCGTCGGTCCCGAGCCGTACCTGTCGTAGGCGATCGTCGTGCCGTCGTTTGAAGTCACTGTCTGCATCGGGGTTCTCCCATCCGTTCGCGTTCCACCGACTAAGACCGGCAGCCGGCCGGAAACTCATCGCTGGATGGAAGACGAAGAGGGGCGGCGCCCGCTGACGCCGCCCCTCGTTCGCACGGGTCTGAGCTACGTGCTCAGTTCTGTCCTTCCGGCCCCTTGTAGTCGAGGCGGTAGGCCCGCAGGCGGTTCGGAACGTTGTTCCGCGTCGCCTTCGGCTTGAGCGAGTTGCGCCCGTAGTGCCACGCCGTGTGCGCGGCCGCGTCGGACATCTGGTTCAACGAGACCAGCCCGTTGCCGTCCAGGGCTTCGAGCCCGGGCGGGAACATGGTCATCGACTCATATGTGTCGCAGACATCGTGGTAGCACGGGTCGAGCTGCTCGTCGATCAGGCCCCCGAAGAGATCCACCTGCTCGGCGGTCTTCGGGTCCTCGGCGCCCGAGAACAGGCCACCGGCAGGGATCCCCTGCGCGATGAACGGCCCGTAGTCCGAGCGCCCGTCGAACGCGGTCGGCTGCGTGGGCAGCCCCTTGTCCTCGAAATAGTTGAGGAACACGCGCTCGATCGCTCCCGAGCCGGGCGGCGCGCCGCCGGGCGGGGGATCCGTTTCGTCCGTGTTGCCGTCGTAGACGAGACGGGCGAAATTGGGCGAGGCCAGCATGTCGAAGTTGAGGTTCAGCATGATGTCCTCGCGCTCCTCGTCGGTGAGCTGCGCGACGTACTGGTCCGACCCGATCAGGCCGGACTCCTCGGCGCCCCAGAACGCAAACTGAAGCTGGTTCCGCGGCTTCAGGTTGAGCTTCGCCATCTGCTCGGCGATCTCGAGGATCGACGAGACTCCGGAGCCGTTGTCGTTGATACCGGGACCCGCGGGAACCGAATCGAGGTGTCCGCCCACGACGACCTTCTTGTCACGGTCGCCGCGCCGGCTCGACGCGATCACGTTGTCCTGGCGGCGGGCGATCGTGCTCGCGTCGACGACAATCCGGACGGTCGGGTCCTCACCGGCCTCGTACAGGTCGAACAGCTCCTGGCCCAGCCCGAAGTCCGCGCCAACGGCGGGAATCGGGTAGTACGGCTCCGCACCACGCGCGATCACGTTCGTGCGGCCCGGCGAGTCGCCCTCGTTGAAGAGAATCACTCCCACCGCTCCGGCCTGAAGCGCCTGGTCCAGCTTCTGGACGAACGGGCACGTGCCACGCTGGATCAGCGAGATCGCGCCCTCGGTCTCGGCCGGGTAGTCCTCCGGCTCGCAGCCCGAGTTCGACGTGTCGGCCGCCGCGCTCGGGATCACGATGTCGTTGGTGGGCACCACCGGCGCCTCCACGTCGCCCGAGCTCGAGAACGCGAACGTGATGAAGTCGACGGCGGGATCGTCGTCGTCGGCTTGCGTTCCCGCAACGTACGAGACCTCGTTCGGGCTCGTCTGCTCGAGGATCGGGGTCGAGTTCTCCTCCCAGGTCGGGAAGTCGAACGGCTTGAGGCGCACGCGGTAACCGGCCTCGTCAAGGGTGTCGGCCACGTACTCGACGGACGCGTCGTACCCAATGGTCGCCGCCGCGCGATTGCCCTGATGGGCGTCGGCGATCCGCTGGAGCTTACGCTCGTGCTGGAGGATTCCATCCAGCGTTACTGCCCGGCGCAACTTCTTCGATTCGTCGAAGGAGTCGGCCGAGGCCGCCGGGGCGATCGCGAACAGCGCCGCGAGCACGCCGGCAAACAGGTGACGGATCTTCATCCCTGCTCCCTCTCGTCGTGTGGTCACGCCTTCTGGGCGCGAAGCCACGGTTGAACGGCCCCCGGATGAGGAGCCGACAGCGCAAATATCCGGCTTTGGGACCCGTTAAACCGCCAATTCGGCTATTCGCGGCAGGGGCGGTTCATCGGGTTCGGAGGGACGACCTGATCGAGATCGGCGCCGGCGGCCGCCTCCCAGACCGCGTGCGAGGGCTTGGGCTGGCCCGCGCGGGTCCAGATCCCGTAGAAGTGCTTCGGCGAGTCGCGGCAGCCGGCCACCGTCCCGGGCTCGGAGAAGTCCATCGCCTGGAACCAGTAGAAGCCGCGGACGTCGAGGCTCCGGCGGTTGCGTTCGAGCAGATCGATGTAGGCCCGCATCTGGCCGGCCTGCCGGGCGGGCCGCACGCACTTGCCCTGCGGCGTGTTCGTCGGCCTCGGGCAGGTGCTCCAGCCCGTCTCGGTGATCGTGATGTCGGCGCCCTTCGGCAGCGCGCGGCGCACCATGCGCAGGCGCTTGATCGCGGTCTTCGCGCTCGGCGCATAGGTGTGGGCGCCGAGGTGGCGGCCGTGCTTTCGCATCGCCTTCGACTTGTAGATCTGCTTCACGAAGAGGTGCGGCCCGCAGCAGAACCCCAGGCCGCCCACCAGCGTCCGCACCGAGCCGTCCGCGCCGCGGATCGCCCGCTCGGCGGCCAGGAAGAGCCGGACGTAGCCCTGCGGCGGCCCGCCGAAGCGGTGCAGGTTCGGCTCGCTCAGGATCTCGAACTCGACGACCGGATCGGAGCCATACCTCACCGCCGCGGCGCGTGCGAACTTGACCCACTTCCTCACCCACTTGCCCGTCGGCTGCATCCCGCCGCCCTTCGAGGTGCAGTTCGGGCCGTGAGTCAGCGTCAGCGAGACGGGCAGGCCGAGGTCGCGGGCGGCATGCATCGCCTGGTCGGGCCGGCCCCACACGAACTCACCGCGCCGGATCGCCCGGCAGCTGCGCTGCACGGTGCTCCAGCGCAGGTTGAGCGAGGCGATGTCGAGCGACGGGGCCGAGGCGGTGAGCGGCTCGGTCACGTGGGGCGCGTTGGTCAGGTACTTGAACGACATCCCGAGCCGCAGCTCGGCGGCGTCCGCCGCCGCCGGCGCCGATAGAGCGACCGCGGCCGCCGCGATTCCGATTCCCCACCGCATCTCTCTCCGTGGAGGGTAATGGCCGGCGTCGGTCAGTAGCCGCCGTAGCCGCCGCCCGAGCCGCCCTCGTCGGAGGCCGGCGCCGCCGCGCCGGGGGCGGTCGCCACCGACCACACGAAGGCGGTGCCCTCGAACTCGTCGGCGAACCCGTCGCCGGTCAGCTCGCCCGGGCTCTCCTCGGTGAAGGCGTAGAGCGGCGCGCCGTCCAGCGCCAGCTGCGAGTTGCCGTTGGGGCGCTCGACGACGCCGATCTCGGCGCCGGTCTCATCCGCGGCCGTCTGCGCGTCGGCGTCCGAGCCGAGCGCCGGGTCCCAGATCGCCTCGCAGCCGCGCGTGCAGAGGATCTCTCCGTCCGCCTCGACGTCGGCGGTGTAGAGGGTGCGCCCGTCCGCGTCGGCGAGGACGTCGCTGCCGTCGACGCTCGCGACCGTGACAGCGGCGTCGGAGGCGGCGGCCGTGGCCTCACCGTCATCGTCCGAGTCGCCGCAGGCGGCGAGCGCCAGGGCGCCGATCGCGAGGAACAGGACCACGGCGTGCTTGGGAGAGAGCCTCATGACAGGTTCTACGGAGCTCGCGGCCGACGGGATTGAGTTCGTCAACCTGTGCACGT
The DNA here is from genome assembly GCA_963734015.1 of uncultured bacterium. Classification (GTDB taxonomy): domain Bacteria; phylum Actinomycetota; class Thermoleophilia; order Solirubrobacterales; family 70-9; genus JALZKA01. The sequence goes on from CAVTFG010000014.1 coordinate 274,253, forward strand.
TCCCTTAACGTGAATTTCATGAGCCCTGCCTGAGAATGACCAGGAATCGCACATAAATCACGCGGTTTCGGCAAGTCTTTGGTCTAAGCCTTGACAAACCCGGGTGGGTGTGGAATGGATTCGCAGCAGATGAGCTCGACGAGGAGCGGCTCACTAGCATCCCTTCGGGAGGGCAACCGGCGGCGCGTGATCGACGCGCTGCGTGAGCGGGGCGTGGCGAGCCGGGCCGAGCTCGCGCGGGCGACGGAGCTGTCGCGCTCGACGATCTCGACGATCGTCGGCGACCTGATCCACTCGGGGCTCGCGATCGAGCGCGACGGGCAGCCCGAGGGCGAGGCGCATGCCGGCCGCCCCGGCGTGATGGTCGCGCTCGACAGCTCGGCGGGCCTCGCGCTGGCGATCGACTTCGGCCACCGCCACCTGCGGGTCGCGGTCTCCGACCTCTCCCACACCGTGCTCGCCGAGACGTGGCGCGAGCTGGACGTCGACCACTCCGCGACCGACGGCCTCAAGACGGCGGCCGGGTTCGTCGACCAGGTGCTGGAGGAGGCGAACGTCGACCGCGGCCGCGTGATCGGCGCGGTGATGGGCCTGCCGGCGCCGATCAACCGCGCGACCGGGACGGTCCAGGACTCCTCGATCCTCCCGGGCTGGGTCGGCATCGACGCCGCGGCCGAGGCCAGCGCCAGGCTCGGCCTGCCGGTGGCGGTCGAGAACGACGCGAACCTCGGCGCCCTCGCCGAGCTGACCTGGGGTGCGGCGAAGGGCCGCACCGAGGTCGCCTACCTCAAGGTCTCCTCCGGCATCGGCGGCGGGCTGATCTCGGGCGGGCGCCTGACCCACGGGGTGGGCGGGACCGCCGGCGAGATCGGACACACCGTGATCGACTCGGACGGGCCGGTCTGCCGCTGCGGCAACCGCGGCTGCCTGGAGACGCTCGCGTCCGTGCGTGCCGTGGCGAGCCAGCTCTCGTTCAGCCGCCACGAGGAGATCTCGACCCGGCGGATGCTCGAGCTCTCCGACGCGGGCGACGCCGCCACGCACCGGCTGATCGGCGACGCGGGGCGGGCGATCGGCGTCGCCGTCGCGAACCTCTGCAACATCGCCAACCCCGAGTGCGTCGTGATCGGCGGCGATCTCTCGCTGTCGGGCGACGTCCTGCTCGATCCGATCCGCGAGGTCGTCAAGCGGAACGCCCTGCCCAGCGCCGCGGCGGACACCGAGATCGTCGGCGGAGTGCTCGGCGAGCGGGCGGAGATGCTCGGCGCGCTCGCCCTGGTGATGCACGAGTCCGAGCGCTTCGCGGCGCCGGGCCTGAGCGAGGCGGCATGAGCTTTGATCCAGAAACAAACACACCCACAACCGAAGGGAGTCCCCCATGACGCAGACGCAGATGCGCTCGCTGCTGGTGGCCCTCGCCGCGCTGTTTGCAGCGCTGGCGATCGGCGCCTGCGGCGACGATGACGACGACGACGGAGGCGAGGAGGCCTCAGGCGGAGGCGGCACGATCGCGTTCCTGCTGCCCGAGACGCAGACGGCTCGCTATGAGGCGCTCGACAAGCCTCTGTTCGAGGCCAAGGTCGCGGAGCTCTGCCCGGACTGCACCGTCGAGTACCAGAACGCCGACCAGGATCCGGCCAAGCAGCAGTCACAGGTCGAGGCCGCGGTCACCCAGGGCGTCGACGTGATGGTCCTCGACCCGGTCGACTCGACCACGGCCGGCGCGCTCGCGACGCGGGCGGCCCAGGCCGACATCCCGGTCATCTCGTACGACCGGCTGATCCTGGACACGCCGGACCTCGACTACTACGTCGCGTTCGACAGCCTCGAGGTCGGCCGCCAGCAGGGCACCGCCCTGACGGAGAGGCTCGTCGAGGACGGCAACGACACGGGTCCGATCGTGAAGATCAACGGCGACCCGAAGGACAACAACGCGACCCTGTTCAGCCAGGGCTCGACCGAGGTGTTCGAGCAGGAGGGCGTCGAGATCGCACAGGAGTACGACACGCCCGACTGGCTGCCGGAGAACGCCCAGCGCGAGATGGAGCAGGCGATCACGGCGACCGGCGCGAACGAGATCAAGGGCGTCTACGCCGCGAACGACGGCACCGCGGGTGGCGCGATCGCAGCGATGAAGGCCAACGGCATGGATCCGAAGCAGATCCCGGTCACCGGCCAGGACGCCGAGCTGACCGCCGTCCAGCGGATCATCGCCGGCGAGCAGTTCATGACCGTCTACAAGCCGATTCAGCCGCTGGCGGAGACCGCGGCCGAGCTGGCCGTGATGGTCGCGAACGGCGAGGAAGTGCCCGCCGACATGGTCTCGGGCTCGTTCGACAATGGGACCGAGGAGGTTCCGACGGCCCTGATCGAGACGGTCCCGGTGACCATCGACAACATCCAGGACACGATCATCGCCGACGACGTCTACCCGGTTAACGAGATCTGCGCCGGGCAGTACGCCCAGGCGTGCAAGGACGCCGGCATCAACTAGCCGCCGGCGAAGTTACCCTGATGCGCGAGGAGAGGTGAGCATGGAATCCACCACAACACCAAGTGGGGGCAAGCCTCTCTCTGAGCCTCTCCTCGCGCTGAAGGGCATCTCGAAGAGCTTCGGCCCAGTCGATGCCCTGAAGGAAGTCGACATGGAGGTCCGGCCCGGCGAGGTGGTCGGCCTCGTCGGCGACAACGGCGCCGGCAAGTCGACCCTCATCAAGGCGATCGCGGGGGTGCAGCCGGCGGACGAGGGGATGACCTCGTTCGAGGGCCGCGAGGTCTCGCTCAATTCGCCGCAGGCCGCGACGGGGCTCGGCATCGCGACCGTCTATCAGGACCTCGCGCTCTGCGAGAACCTCGACATCGTCGCCAACCTGTTCCTCGGGCAGGAGGTCGCCGACGGCGGCCCCCACGTGCTCGACGAGACCGCGATGGAGCAGAAGACCGAGGAGCTCTTGGCGTCGCTCGGCGTCACCACGATCCGCAGCGTGCGTACCGAGGTCGAACGACTTTCAGGCGGCCAGCGCCAGGCGATCGCGATCGCGCGCTCGCTGCTCGGCGAGCCGAAGATGGTATTGCTGGACGAGCCGACCGCGGCGCTCGGCGTCGTGCAGACGAAGCACATCCTCGAGCTGATCCAGCGGCTTCGCGACCGCGGCCTCGGGGTGATCATCATCTCCCACAACCTCGCGGACGTCTTCGCGGTGGCTGACCGGGTCACCGTGCTCAGGTTGGGCCGGGTCGCCGGCAACTACACGATCGGCGACTCTTCGCAGGAGGAAATCGTCGCCGCGATCACCGGCGCCGAGTTCGGCAACGGAGAGCGGCCGACCGAGGAGGCGCCGCTATGAGGCGGAGCCGCAGGCGAAGCCGAATCCGGCCGTTGTTGAGGCCGCTGGTATGACCACCGCCACGCCTCCCGCCGAGGCGGAGGTCCGCGAGGCCTTCTCGCCCGGCGCGATGTTGCGCCGCCTGGCGCGCGGCGAGCTCGGATCGCTGCGGGTCCTCTTCGGCATCGCGGTCATCTGGACGATCTTCCAGATCGCGAACGACCGGTTTCTCTCGGCCGTCAACCTCTCGAACCTGACGCTGCAGATCGCCGCGGTCGCGACGATCTCGATCGGCGTCGTCTTGGTGCTGCTGCTCGGCGAGATCGACCTCTCGGTCGGCGCCGTCTCGGGCCTCGCCGCCGCGGTGATGGCCGTGACCTCGGTGAACGAGGGTCTCGACCCGGTGCTCGCGATCGTCCTCGGGCTCCTGGTCGGCACGGCGATCGGCCTGTTCAACGGCTTCATGGTCACGACCTTCGGAATCCCGTCGTTCGTGGTCACGCTCGCCGGCCTGCTCGGGTGGCAGGGCATGCAGCTCCTTGTGCTCGGCGACACGGGCTCGGTGAACCTGCCCGACTCGATCATCACCGACCTCACCTCGACCTTCTTCGACCCGGCCGTCGGCTGGTTCCTCGCGGCCGCCGCGATCGCCGCCTACGCGGCCAGCCAGTTTCTGCGAAGGCGCTCGCGGGTGACCGCGGACCTCGAGGCCGAGGCGTTCCCGCTCATGGTCATCCGGATCGCCCTGGTCGCCGCGGCGATCATCATCGCCGTCGTGATCCTGAACGGCGACCGCGGCGTGCCGCTCGCGGCGGTGATCGTCGTCGCGCTGATGGTGATCTTCACGTTCCTGACCGAGCGCACCCGCTGGGGCCGCCACGTGTTCGCCGTCGGCGGCAACGAGGAGGCTGCCCGCCGCGCCGGCATCCGCGTGAATCGGATCAAGATGTCGGTCTTCGCGCTCGCCTCGACCCTGGCGGCGGCCGGCGGCGTGCTCGCGGCTTCGCGCCTCCTGTCGGTCAACCAGCAGTCGGGCTCGGGCGACACCCTGCTGCTCGCGATCGCGGGCCCGGTGATCGCCGGGACCTCGCTGTTCGGCGGCCGCGGCTTCATCTGGTCGGCGATGCTCGGCGCGATCGTGATCGGCTCGATCTCGAACGGCATGGACCTGCTCGCCCTCGACTCCGACATCAAGTTCATGATCACCGGCGCTGTCCTGCTGCTCGCGGTGACGATCGATGCCGTGACGAGGCAGCGGCGGCAGACCGCTCGGTAGGCCGGCTCAGCTCGCGGTGTGGCTGAGGATCGCGGGGACGACCGTGTCCCACGTGCGTGGCGGCGGGTACTCGTGCCCGACGCCCGCGAGCACCAGCAGCTCGGCGTTCGGGATCTCCCGCGCGAGCGCCTGGCCGTGCTCGAGCGGGAAGAGCGGATCGTCGTCGCCGTGGATCACGAGCGTGGGGGCGGTGATCTCCTGAGGCGCTTTCGCCAGGGATCGGACCCGGTCAGGAACGGGTTGGTGAGTATCGCCGCGAGGGTGTCGTGCGCGGCGGCGGGTACTCGTGCCCGACGCCCGCGAGCACCAGCAGCTCGGCGTTCGGGATCTCCCGCGCGAGCGCCTGGCCGTGCTCGAGCGGGAACAGCGGGTCGTCGTCGCCGTGGATCACGAGGGTGGGGGCGGTGATCTCCCTCGAGGCGCTTTCGCCAGGGATCGGACTCGGTCAGGAACGGGTTGGTCAGCATCGCCGCGAGGTTGTCGGTCCGGTCGAACACGCGGCCCGCATACTCGCGCTGCGCGTCCGCGTCGAACCCGCCGGCGCCCGCGAACTTGCGCTCGAGCTCGACCAGGTAGTCGACGACCGCGTCGCGGTCGGCCCAGTCGGGCTCGGGATGCCCGCCGCTGAAGACGCCCTCGACGCGTTTGTCCACCCCGGGCAGGTCGGCGGTCTCGGGCCCGGGCTCGCCCGGAGTGGTCGAGAGCAGGGTGAGAGTCGCGACCTTCTCCGGGTGGTTGATCGCCAGCACCTGCGCGAACGCGCCGCCCCCCGAGAGGCCGGCGAAGTGGACCCGTTCGAAGCCGAGCTCGTCGATCAGCGCGACCGCGTCCGCGACCAGGTCCTGCTCGTCGTACTGCGGCGCGCCCGGCTCGTACGTGGTGGACCGGCCCGCGTCGCGGCTGTCGTAGCGGACGACGAACCGCCCGCCCTCGGCTAGCCGCTCGCAGAGCCCCTCACGCCAGGCGACCATCGAGTCGCCGGCGCCATGCGCGAGCAGGAGCGGCGGGTCGGAGCGCTCGCCGAAACCCTCCCAGCAGAGCTCGACGCCGTTGACCGCGGCGATCTGCTCGCCGGTCGAGCCCACCGGCTAGAGGTTGGTCTGCTCGACCGTCGGGTTCGGGTGGATGCTGACCACCCGCAGCGTCTCGTCGGCCGGGTTCTTGAAGCCGTGAGGCGTCTCGGCCGGGACCACGACGACGTTGCCGCCCGGGACGGTCAGCTCCTCGTCGCCGGCGGTGAACACCGCGGTGCCGTCGAGGACCACGAACGCCTCGGGGTAGGGGTGGAAGTGCAGGTCCGGCCCCCTCCCGCGCGGGTACTCGACGATGAAGCTCGAGATCCCGATCTGCTCCTTGCCCTCGAACAGGGCGGCGGAGTCGCTGAGCCGGATCTCGTCGATCGGGGTGACGGTTGCCATGGCCGGGAACCTATCGATCCCCGGTGATCCGGTAGCGGAGCCACACCAGGCCGCCGGCGTCGAGGCGCTCGCTCGCGATCGGCTCGAGGGTCGCCGGGCGCGGCGGGTGCGGGCCGTGCCAGGCCGCCGAGCCGTTGCCCGCGATGACCGGATGGACGAGCAGGCTGACCTCGTCGACGAGGCGGCGCCCCAGGAGCGCCCCGTTCAGCGCGCCGCCGCTGTCGACGCGGACCGTGTGGGCACCGTCGCGCCCCAGCTCGGCGAGCGCCGCGCCGAGGTCGACGCACTCGCCCTCGGTCGCGAGCTCGCGCGGCGCCGTCGCGGCGCCCTCGGGCGTCTCCGCGGCGCGGAGCGCGACCACGTCCGACCAGTGGCCGCAGTCGCGAAGCGCCTCCCACTCGCTCACCCGGCCGCGGCTGTCCACGACCGCGAGCAGCGGCGCGCCGTCGGTCGGCCCCGGCCGCGGCGCGCCGGCCAGCGCCTCCTCCTGGGCGAGGATCGTGTCCGCGCCCACCAGCGTCACGTCCTCGTCGAACGCGTTCGCGAGCTCGTAGAACGCGCCGACGTCCGGGCTCGAACCCGCCGGTCGCGCCGTCGAGCGAGACGGCGACGTGGACGACCACGTACGGCCTTGGCTCCGCGAACACGACCCGCTCACTCCGGCGGCGTGAACTGACCGATCGTGAACACCGCGCCGTCGGGGTCGGCGAGGACTCCGTCCCGTGACCACTCGCTGGCGACGACCGGCTTCACGACCTCGCCGCCGAGCTCCTCGGCCCTGGCGGCGGTCGCGTCCGCGTCGGCGACCGAGAAGGTGACGCTCCAATGCGCGGGGGTCGAGTCGGTGATCGGGGTGAGCCAGCCGACGACGTCCGCGAAGTCCTTCGGAGCGCCGACGTCGGCGTGCATCTTCCGGAGTCCCGGCGTGAGCTCCTCGAGGTAGTCGCCGTAGCCGGGCTTGCGGATCGTCGCGTGGCCTTCCTCGCTGGGATCGTCGGCCTCCCAGCCGAAGAGCGTCCCGTAGAACGCCATCGCGGTGTCGACGTCGGGCGTGTTCAGCTCGCTCGAGACCCAAGCGCCGGGCTCGTTCACCGCCACCGCTCCGCGGTGCTGGTTCGCCTGCCAGACGCAGAACCCGGCGCCCGTCGGATCGGACAGCGCCGCGAACCGGCCGGCCTGCCCGGCGTCGACCGGGGCCATCTCGACCTTGCCTCCCGCGGCAACCGCCTTCGCCGCCGTCGCGTCCGCGTTCTCGACCCAGACGTAGGTGTTCCATACGGGCGGGTCGAGCTGCTCGGCCTGCTCGCCGATCGCGGCGACGTCGCGACCGCCCAGCTGGGCGCCGAAGTAAGGGGGAAAGCCCTCCGGCGAGCGGTTCTCGAACTCCCAGCCGAAGAGCCCGCCGTAGAAGTCCTTCGCGGCCTGGGCGCTCACCCGCCCGCTGTCCACCCAGCAGGGGACGCCCGCGGGATATCCGTCTCGGTCAGCCATCGTCGCTCCTTCGTTCGGTTCCTGAGACCGCCGGACCGTACGATCGGTTTAGGTCAGGATCTGTCCTCAATATCGAGGAGGATGGAACTCGCATGAACGAGACCTCCAGCCGGCTTCTCACCCTGCTCTCGCTGCTCCAGGCGCGGCGCGACTGGCCCGGCGCCGAGCTGGCGAGCCGGCTCGAGGTCTCCGGCCGCACGATCCGCCGCGACGTCGAGCGGCTCCGCGACCTCGGCTACCCGGTCGAGTCGCTGACCGGGCCCGCCGGCGGCTACACGCTGCGCGCCGGCACCGCGATGCCGCCGCTCCTGCTCGACGACGACGAGGCGATCGCGATCGCGGTCGGCCTGCGCACCGCGGCGAAGGCGTCGGTGACCGGGATCGAGGAGGCGGCGGTCCGCGCCCTGGTGAAGCTCGAGCAGGTCCTGCCCTCTCGCCTTCGCCGCCGGGTCGCGGCGCTCGGGCAGGCGACGATCACGATGCCCGGCGGCGGCCCGACCGTCGACCCGCAGGACCTGACCACCCTCGCCGCCTGCTGCCGCGATCTCGAGTGCCTGCGCTTCGCCTACACCGGCCGCGACGGCGCCGAGTCGCGCCGCGAGGTCGAGCCGCACTCCGTCGTCAACCTCGGCCGCCGCTGGTACCTGGTCGCCTGGGACCGGAAGCGCGAGGACTGGCGGACGTTCCGCGTCGACCGGCTCGAGCGCCCGGCGTCGATGGGCGTGCGATTCACCGCGCGCAAGCTGCCGGCGAAGGACGCCGCCGCCTACGTCACCGAGAGCATCCGCGCGACGGCCGCACCGCTACGAGGCGGTGATCCGGGTCCACGCCTCCGCCGAGGAGGCCCGCCGCCGCTTCTCGTGGGGCGAGTTCGAGCCGGTCGACGACGCGACCTGCGAGTACCGGACGGGCGACGACGACCTCCACTGGCTGGCGATGCGGCTGACAATGCTCGGCCTCGACTTCGAGGTCACCGAGGGGCCGCCGGAGCTCCGCGAGCACCTGCGCGAGGTGGCGCGGCGGGTCGAGCGCGCGGCGACGCCGGGCTCATAACCCGAGCCGAGCGGGGGTGGCGCGACCCGCCGCCCTAGATCTTCAGCCGCTTGAGCGCGGCCCGAATCTGCTCCTGGCTCTCCTCGTCCAGGACCGGATCGTTCTCGAGCCACAGGACGAAGGCGTGAAGCCAGAACAGCCGCACGTCCATGTCGAGCTCGCGCGCGTAGGCCATCAGGACCTCCTCGGGGCGCCGCGGCCACGCGGTGCCGTCCTCAAACCGCGCGATCGTCGCCTGGTTTACCTCGATCGCCGCCGCGATCTTGACCTGGACGACGTTCTTGTCCTCTCGCGCCTCGCGACAGGCGCGCCCGAGCCAGGGGAGCAGGGGACGCGCGATCTCCTCGGCCTTCATGCCCGCAGTTCTATCCGACCGGCGCGACTGACCCTGGCCGCTTTGTGGTATGCGTGCGGTATCTTCGTTTGTAACATATGCATTCCCTTGTGTATTTACAGTCACTATGATACAAGCTCAGACGCGAGAGCGCCGACGGAGCACGCATCCCGTGACAGGGTCGGGGGTTAACGGAGATAGAGAGCGTCGGCGAGCACCTCTTGCGCTGCGTCCACCCCTGCGGAGCAATCAACCAACAGCTAGGAGAGCATGTTCAAGAAAGCGAAAATGAAGTATTGGCTGGCAGTCGCCGCCATACCGGTCGCCGCGTTCGGCGTTGCGGCATGCGGTGATGCTGAGGAGGACTCGGCCCAGCCAGCCGTTGAGGTGGCAGCAGCCGAAGAGGCGCAAGCCGTGGCCGAGGAAGCCCAAGAACAGGTTGCTGAGCTCGAGCAGGAGCTAGAGGAGCAGACGGAGCAGGCGAACTCCGAGCCTTCCCAGCCGGAGCCAGAGACTGCGCCGGAGCCGGAGGAAGAGCCAGAGACTGCGCCGGAGCCGGAGGAAGAGTCCGCAGAGGCGCCTGACGTGGTCGGGCTGACGCTGCCGAAGGCTGAGAGCGCGTTGAAGAGCGCCGGCTTCAAGCCCGACGTTTCGAACAACGACACGCTGTTCGGAATCGTCGTAAAGGCGAACTACACCGTCTGTAAGCAGAGCCCACCTCGCGGAGAGCATCGTGCCAATCCTGGCGGAGAAGTACGGCTGCTAACGCTGCCGGAGAACGCGGAGCTCTCGGTCCTCCGACCGGGTGCTCTCAGCGCCGCGAATCCCTGGGGAGGGTCGGAGTCCCGGATTGCTAACCACGATCCGGGCCTCGGGCAATCCCGCCCGATGACCAATCAGAACAGAAACCAAGAGGTAGAGAAGTGACCCGAATTCGTGCATTCATCAGTAGTCGGCCCGTACTGGCCGTCGTGCTAACGGCCGTGTTGGCTTTGGTCCTTGGTACGGCCGCTGGGGCCGCGGGACCGACGAACGAGGTGACCGAGCTTGAGGATCAGGTCGCGTCGCTCGAAGCCGACCTGGAGGCGACCGAGGACGATCTCGAAGCGGCCAACGATGCGACGGACGAGGCAAAGGCGGACGCAGCTGAGGCCCGCGACGCGTTGGAGCCACTGCAGGCGAAAGTAGATGAGGTCCAGGAGCAGAAGGACGACCTCGCTGCCCAGGAGGAGGAGCTTGCGGCTCAGGCGGGTGACCTGGCCTCTCGCGAGCAGGACGTTGCCGCTGCCGAGCAGAATCTCGAGGCGAACACAATCCCGGACGGGATCTGGCAGTCCGGCCGCGACTTCGAGCCGGGCCTTTATCGCGCCCCCGGCGGCGGGCTTTGCTACTGGGCGACTCTGGGGTCGGCGAACACCAACGACATCCAGAACAACGGCCTCGGCAAGAACCCGACCGTGCAGATCGACTCGGCCTTCTTCGAGACGGACGGCTGCGGGGAGTGGACGAAGATCGGGTAGCCATCGGCAGCGACCAGGCCAATGGTCTACGGGCCGGCGAAGGTGACCGCCTACGTAGCCCGATCAGATCCAAGCCGCGGGTCGAAGACGTCAACGATTGACACAGCGGGCCTGGCCTTCGGGGCCGGGCCCGCTGCATTCGAATCAACGAACAGATGGGAGCAGCAACGTGAGTAACACACAGGCAGTAGCGGGCTGGTATCCGGACCCAGAGAATCCCGAGCAGGACCGTCGTTGGGATGGGGAGCAGTGGACCGAGCAGCGACGGTCGCTGCCGAAGGCCGACGGAGTAAAGCTCTCGCGCATGAAGCTCTGCCCAAGCTGCTCGTCCTCGCTCACGAACAACGCTCGGAAGTGTCCTGATTGCGGCTACGCCTTTGAACCGAGGAGTGAGCGTGCCGTCCCGAGGAGTGAGCGTGCCGTCCCGAGGAGTGAGCGTGCCGTCGTCCAGGCCTCCGCGACAGTACCGGGCAACCCGCAGGGGTTACTGGCCCGCTACTACGGAACGTTTGCGGATTGGTTCGGGGCCGCAGGCTGGAAGCCGCTCGCGCCAACCTCGTCCGGAATCACCTACACGAGCGGCGCTTCAAGACCTGGCAGATCGTGGTCGCGATCATCTTCTTCCCGATCGGGTGCCTAGCCCTTCTCGCTGAGCGGGAGGTTCACGCAGTCACCGCGACATTTGCCGACGCAGGAGAGGGCAAGACCACCATCACGATGGCCGGCACGGTCCCCCCACGCCTCGCCGAGCATGTTCCGAACGTCTTGCATGAACTCGGTC
>CAVTFG010000015.1:0-76497 GCA_963734015.1 uncultured bacterium
TTCTAGCGATACTCCAGGGCGCAGTGCCGGCAACCCAAAGGGGGGAGATGGGTTGTCGGCCCTTGTGCGCCCTGGACGTGGGTCACCAGTCCTTGAAACCCCCGGTGACCCAAGGCGTCATATACCCGCAAGAAGGGGTCGTTATCACGCGGGGCGAGGAGGGACGGGCTCGATGCTGCGCTTAGGAGCTGGACCGAAGGTCCATCTCAACGCCGCAGGGGCGAAGCACCCGCTCCACTGCCGACGAGACCGCTCCCACGGTGAGCCGTCCCGCGGTGCGAAACAAGAGAGCAACTCCGGAGCAGTCGATGAAGTCCACCTGGCTCAGATCAAGAACGATTGCCCGAGTGGACAGCCGATCCAACTCGGCTTCGAGTGCGTCCACGTTCGAGAGGTCTATGTCGCCTCGCACCTCGACCAGCCAGTGCCCCTCCTCGGTGCGAGTTTCAATGTCCAGTTGAGCCGCCGGCACGAATACAGCCATCCGTCGCTTCCGTTCGACGTACGATGCTGCTCTCCTCGGTCGGAACGCCCAGCTCCGCTACCCCGGGTCGGAGCCGGACTACTGGTCGAGGTCGGTCTCCACGTCGATGCGCCCCGATTTGCCGGCGTCGGCGAGCGCGCAGTAGTCCAGCTCGTTCTGGTCGGCGTAGCGTTCGGAGAACTCGGCGATCGCCTCGGTCGAAGCTCGTCGCCCTTGCCGAGATAGGCACCCGATCGCAATCGGGTCGCCGGACCGCGCGTGGGCCCTGGCCAAGCGCCCAGCCGCAGACCCGACCGTAGATCCGAGCCCCTCCGGCGGCAGGGTCTCGACGTCGACCGATCGCTTGCCGTCCCAGAGCTGGCGCACGTAGAAGTCTCGTTTGGCGCCGTCGATGCCCGAGGGCCGGGAGCCAGCCGAGAAGGATGTCGCTCGAGGCCTGCATCAGCCACTGGCCCTCGACCACGCGCTCGCCGTGGTTTCCGAACTCGCTCTCGCCGACGTAGGGCTCGAGCACCGAGGCCTCGGCCTCCTTGGCCTGCAGGAAGAGCGGATCCTGCCCGTCGCGGCCCATCATCAACACCACCCAGGCCCGGGTCCCGACGCTGCCGACCCCGACCACCTTGCGGGCCATCTCGACGAAACGGTAGCTGTCGAGTAGGTGGCGACGGTCGCCTTTGAGGCTTTCGCGGTAACGGCCGAGCATCTCGAGGAGATCCGCTCCTCGAGCTCCTCGGGCCTGATCGTCGGAAACGAGCTCCCGGGCGGGGACCAGAAGCGGCGGATCGCTGATGATCCGCGGCTCGCCGTCGACCACCCGGACGAGGCGATCGAAGGCCTTCATGCTGTTCTTCTTTCCGGCCTTCGCGACGTTCTTCGTGCACGACCTTCATCTGCTTGCGGTCGGCGACCTTGGCCAGGTCGGCGAGGAGGGCCTCGACGTCGAGGCGCGCGTACCAGACGTCGAGGTTCCGCATCGCGGCGAACTCGCGCATCGCCTCGCGGTAAGGGCGGGCCGTGCTGAGCACCGCGGCGCGGGTCTGCTTCGGGGTGAAGTCGCGATCGCGCCCGGCGATCGCGAAACTCGCTGCGAGGCGCTTTACGATCCCACTCCCAGGGCCCCGGAAGGGTCTCGTCGAAGTCGTTGACGTCCAACACCAGACTGCGATCCGGTGCGGCGAAGAGACCGAAGTTCGAGAGGTGCGCGTCGCCGCATGCCTGGACACGCAACCCGGACTGGGGTGTCTTCGCGAGGTCCATGGCCATGATCGCTGCGGCGCCGCGAAAGAACGTGAAGGGCGAGGCCAGCATCCGCCCGTAGCGGATCGGCACGAGCTCCGGTACGCGGCTCTTGGCCTGGTCCTCGAGAACCTTGACCGGGTCTCGCCGGCGCGCTGCCGGCTTCCATTCGCCGTGGCTCGAGCGCGGAACTTTCTCCCGCGCCGCCTTGCCGGCGGCGGCGCGTTCCTCTGGGGAGCCGCTCGTCCGAGGGCGAGGCGCGGCTTCAGTTGCAACGCTTGCCATGCAGCACCGAGCCTACGCCCCCCGGGCGTGGTCGTGTTGAATCTCTTCATGCTGCGGGCTACACAGCGAGGGGTGTCTCGTCTGATGTCAGCGGTCGAGCGCATGTGCGGTCAGCCGGGCGAGAATCGTCCCGGAGAGCGCCCCGGCGAGGACGTCGCCCGGGTAGTGCACCCCGGTGTGGATGCGCGAGTAGGCGACGAGCGCGGCCAGGCCCTGCAGCGGTATCGAGGCCGTCGGCAGCACATGACCGACCCCGGTTGCGAACGCGAAGGCAGTCGCCGAGTGACCCGAAGGGAACGAGGTCGAGACCGGCATTCTTGTCTGCCGTGCCAGAGGAACCTGCTCGGCGACGCGGTCAGGCCGCCGGCGCCCCCCGAGGGGCTTCAGGGCGAGATTCACGACGGCAGCCGTCACCCCGACGGACGCCAGGCCGCTCGAAGCGGCGCGCCGGCCCCGCCACCCTCCGGCGGTCGCCATGATCGCCGCGGTCGCGAGCCACAGGCGCGAGTAATCCGCAGCGCGGGTGAGACGGGTCATTGCAGCGTCGAGCGCGGGCGTCGGCGTGCGAGCGATCGCTGCGTAGACGGCAACGTCGACTCGCTCGGCGTCGCGAAGCCAGGCGGGTCGCGGCGGAGCCTCGGGTTCTGCATCGGGCGAGTTCAAGTGCAGGTGATCCTATGAGCGGCAGGCGGATCGCTGCCCCTCGGCGCCCTGGTGATCGGCATCCGACCCGCGAGCGAACGAGACCTGACCCCGCCGACCTGGCTGCCGACGATGTCCGTTACCCCGGGTCGGAGACGCGCCACTGGCCGGCGTCGTCGCGCTCCAGGAACATCGTGCGCGACTCGACGCCCGGCGTGTCGGGGATCTTCACGTCGGCTTCGACCCGCGCCTGAGGGCCGATCACGCTGACGTCGCGGATCCGCACGGTGACGCCGGCGAACTCCTCCTCGGCCACCGCCAGGATCTCCTCGCACTTGAGCTGCCCCGCCTCCTCCAGGAGCCGCGCGGCGTTGACGCGGACACGGTCCCGCGCGCCGGGCGTGAGGAGCGAGCAGTAGGTCGCAAAGTCGCCGTCGGCCGCCGCGGCGTAGAAGCTCTCGACGGTCGCCTGGGCCCGCGTCCTCCGCGGTCGGCTCGTCGTCGAACGGCCACGTGTCCGTGACCGCCAGGACGGCGACCACGATGCCCAGGACGAGCAGCAGTGCGGCGATCCGGCGCCGCGCGATGTCGCTCAGGTACCCCACCGCGTCAACCTATCCATAGGCTCCGGGCCGTGATCCGGGTAGGCCACAAGGGGGCGGACGGGATCGTGCCCGGCAACACGCTCGAGAGCTTCCGCGCCGCGGTCGCCGTCGGCGTCGACGTGATCGAGTTCGACGTTCTGCGTCCCGAATCCGACTTCGCCGACGGCTCCGAGTGGCGCACCGCGCCCGCCGGCCCGGCTCGCGGCACCGGGCCGCTGGTCATCGCCCACGACTGGGCCGACGCCCGCCGCCGCACGCCGCTTACCCTCGCCGAGGCGCTCGACGCCTTCCTCGAGCCGCCCCTCGACCAGGTTGCGATCGACCTCGACCTGAAGCTCTCCGGGCGCGAGGACGAGGTCGCGGCCGCGCTGCGCGAGCGCGACCTCCTCGGACGCTCTATGACCTCGACGATGGAGGTCCGCTCGATCCACGCGCTCGGCGACCTCGAGCCGGAGCTGAGCCGCGGCTGGACGCTGCCGAAGGTCGGGCGCGACTGGACCCGCAGCCGTCTCGCCCGCCCGCTCGTGGCAGCCGGGATCGCGACGATGCGCGCCCGCCTCCCCTCACTGCTGCGCCGCCACGCTCCGCGCCTGGGCGTCGAGGCGATCTGGCTCTATCACTCGCTTGCCTCCCGCTCGGTCGCCGACGCTGCGCACGACGCGGGCTGCACGCTGATCTGCTGGACGGTCGACGAGCCGGCCCGCATCGACGCGCTCATCGAGCTCGGCGCCGACGGGATCTGCTCGAACGACCCCCGGCTGTTTCAGGCGCGGCCGGCGTAGCCCGGCACGCGCTTCACTCCGCGCTCCTCGAAGTACGCCCATTCCTGCTCGCCGAGTTCGGTGGCCGGCGGGTCGGCGTAGACCCACTCGCGCATGATCCGGTGCCAGTTCCGCTTCGCGCCGAGCTGGGCAAGGCAGGCGAGCACGCCCGTCTCCATGCGCCGGCCCATCAGCTCGTCGGCGGGCACCGACTCACGGCGCAGGAGCGAGAAGTAATCGGAGCGCGGGTCGGTGGTGATCTCGATCACCTTCGCGACTCGCCTGGTCGACACCTCGTACTCGCGGTCCTCGAGATACCAGCCGCCGACGATCATCACCGCGTCCATCAGGCGTTCGGCGTCGAGCGTGGTCGGATGCTTGACGAAGCCGAGGTCGGCGAGCGCCACCCGCAGGCCCTCCGGGTCCTTGCGGGCCGCGGCGTCCACCGCGATCTGCTCGAGCTCGATCTGCTCGATGTCGAGCCGCTTGGTCATGCCGAAGTCGAGGAACGCGACCCGCCCGTCCTCCATCAGGAGGTAGTTGCCCGGGTGGGTGTCGGCGTTGAAGTGCTGCAGGTGGTAGATCGAGCCGAACGCGAAGCGGAACACGATTTCGCCGAAGCGGCTGCGCGTCGGCGCATCCAGCTCCTTCACGGCCTCGAAGTCCCTGCCCTCCACGTACTCCGTGACCAGGACCCGCCGGCGCGAGAGACGCGTCAAAACGTCCGGCACGTAGATGAACGGATGGCCGCGATAGGCGCGGCTGAAGCTCCGCTGGTTGTCGGCCTCGTGCTCGTAGTCGAGCTCCTCGAGCACGCGCTCGCGGAGCTCCTTGGCGATCGCCTTCGGGTCGAGACCGGGAGCGAGCGCTTTCGCCAGCCGCACGATCGTCCCCATGTTCGCGAGATCCGCCTCGAGGGCCTCGGCGATCCCGGGGTACTGGACCTTGACCGCGACGCGCTTGCCGTCGATCGTCTCCGCGCGGTGCACCTGGCCGATCGAGGCGGCTGCGAACGCCTCCTCCTCGAACGAGGCGAAGATGTCGGCCACCCGCTCGCCCTCGTACTCGTCGTCCAGGACCTGCTCGACCTTCTCCCACGGCATCGGCTCGGCCGAGCTGCGGAGCTTCGCCATCTGCTCCTGGTAGAGCTCGCGGTACTCCTCGGGCAGGAACTCGCTGTCCACGAACGAGGCGAGCTGGCCGAGCTTCATCGCGGCGCCCTTCATCTCGCCGAGTACCGACGCCATCCTGATCGCCGTCTCCAGGTGCCGGGCCTCGAGCTTCTCCTCGGCGCCCTCCTTCGTGCGCGCGACGCTCGCCGCCCGCGTGCCCGCGTAGCGCGCGCCCTGGACGCCGAGCGCCGAGCCCAGCTTCGCGGAGCGCCGCACGCGCCCCTTGGGGATCTTCCCCTCGTCACCCACGGTTCCGAACCCTAGGGAACGCCGCCGACCTTGGAGACAGGCGGGAGGCTTGTATCCTCGGGCGTCGCTTTATGGCTTCAGATCGCTCCACACTCGAGGTCGCCGAACGCACCGAATTCGGCTCGCGGACGGCCCGCCGCCTGCGCCGCGACGGGCTAGTTCCCGGCGTCGTGTACGCGGGCGGCTCGGAGGCGCGCGCGTTCAGCGTGCCCGAGCGCGAGGCGCGTAACGCGCTCTCCGCGGGCGGTGCGCTGCTCGACCTGACCTTCGACGGCGGCAAGGCCGAGCCGGTCGTGGTCAAGGAGCAGCAGCGGCATCCGGTGCGCGGCGAGCTGCTTCACCTCGACCTCCAGGTCGTCCGCCTCGACCAGGCGATCCAGTCCGAGGTCACGATCGAGCTGCTCGGCATCGAGGAGGCCCCCGGCGTCAAGGAGGGCGGCGTGATGGAGCACATCACGCACGAGATCAACGTCGAGGCACTGCCGACCGACATCCCCGAGTCGATCGCCGTCGACGTGTCGGGCATGGTCATCGGCGACACCCTGCAGCTCGACTCCGTCATCGCGCCCGAGGGCGTCACCTTCGCGCTCGGCGAGGGCATCGAGGCCGAGGAGGTCACGATCGCGACCCTCAACCCGCCGCGCGTCGAGGAGGAGCCCGAGCCCGAGGTCGAGGAAGAGGCCGAGCTCGTCGGCGAGGACGGCGAGCCGATCGAGGCGCCCGAGGGCGAGGCCGAGGGCGAAGAGGGCGAGGCCGAAGCCGGCGACGGCGGCGGCGACTCCGACTCCGAGGAGTAAGCCTGCGCTTCCTACGCCGGCGGGGTCGTCCTGCCGCGGACCCCATCGGCCCCGGACGCGAAGCGGAGGAGCCGATGGGCAGTGATGTTGGCGACCGCATCCTGGTCGTGGGCTTGGGGAACCCCGGCACGAAGTACGCGAAGACCCGCCACAACCTCGGCTTCGAGGTCGTGGCCGAGCTGACGCGGCGCTGGGAGCTGCCGAAGGCCAAGGAGAAGTTTCGCGGGCTCCTGACCGAGGGCCGGATCCGCCCCGGGGGCCCGCGCGTCGCGGCTCTGCTGCCGCAGACCTTCATGAACGAGTCCGGGAACTCGGTCGGCCCCGCGCGGGGCCAGCTGCGCGTCCCGCTCGAGCGGATCGTCGTCGTCTACGACGAGATCGACCTGCCGTTCGGCGAGGTCCGCTCCAAGCTCGGCGGCGGCACCGCCGGCCACAACGGCATGAAGGCGCTGCACCGCGGCCTGGGCAGCGGCGATTTCTGGCGCGTCAGGGTCGGCGTGGGACGGCCGGACTCCACCGACCCGGAGGTCGTCTCCGCCTGGGTGCTCGGCCGCTTCTCGGAGCCGGACGCCGATGTCCAAGCGCTGATCTCGGCGGCGGCCGACGAGGCCGAGCGGTTGGTAGAGCGGCTAGCGTCCGGCGATCCCGATGAGTGAGCTCACGACCTACGAGGTCAACGACGGCGTCGCCGTCTTCCGCTTCGACCGCCCCGCGGCACGGAACGCGATCAACACCCAGATCCTCGAGGAGATGCTGGGGCACCTGGCAAGCGCTCGCGACGACGACGAGGTTCGCGCGCTCGTCATCTCCTCCACCGACCACCTCGGCCTGTCCGCCGGCGCGGACATCAGCGAGGAGCTGGACGACGACGGGAAGGTCAGGCGGATGCAGCTCTTCGCCGACCTCTACGACCAGCTGACCGCGTTCCCGAAGCCGACCGTCGCCGCCTGCCACGGCGCCACGGTAGGCGGCGGTGCCGAGATCGCCGTCGCCTGCGACATCAGGGTCGGCGGCTCGAACCTGCGCCTGCGCTTCCCCGGCGCGGCACTCGGCGTCCCGGTCGGCCCCGCCCGCCTGGTCAGCCTCTGCGGCCTCGCGGTCGCGAAGTACCTGCTCCTCACGTCGAAGGAGATCGCGGCGGACGAGGCGCTCCGCTGGGGCCTCGTCCACAAGGTCGCGCCCGCCGCCCGCACCGAGAACGTCGCGATCGAGCTCGCGACCGCGTGCGCGGCCCACCCGCCCGAGGCGGTCGCCCGACTGAAGGCGATGCTGCACGAATGGGACGGCGTCGTCGAGCGCAGCGCCGCCGAGGGCGAGGGCCAGGTCGAGTGGCAGCGCTCAGGCCCGGGCCTCCCGTAGCGAACTGACGCAGCCCGCGCTCACCCCTCGAGCGCATCCTGCATCAGATCGACGCCGAGGGCGCCCGGCTAGCCTCATGCGTCCGTGACATTGCGGCCGTTGCTCGAGCTTGCCCACGCGGATGATTCATTTCGCGCGCTCGCGGCTGCCGCAACGGCGCCGGATGGGGGCTCCGCTCACGCCTCGCCGGCCCTCCAGCCGTACCTGATCGCCGCCCTCGCCGACGATCCGGAGGCGCTCGGCGGATCACCCGTCGTGGTCGTCGCCCCCGACGACGTCGGCGCCCGCGACCTCGCCCGCGAGCTGAGCGCTTACCTGGCGCCGCGGCGCGTCAACTACTACCCGTCCCGCGGGACGGGCTACGCCTCGCACATCGCGCCGCCGCCGCACCTCGTGGGCCTGCGGATCGCGGCCCTGGACGCGCTCACCGCGGCCGACGCCGACGAGCCACCCGTAGTCGTCGCCAGCGCCATCGCGCTCGCCGAGACCGTTCCGGACGCGTCGCTGCGCCCCGAGGGCGCCGTCCTCGCCATCGGGGAGGAGGTGGACCTCTCCCTCGCCGCGGAGATGCTGGCCGAGGCCGGCTACGAGCGCGTCGACCAGGTGGAGGAGCGCGGGCAGTTCGCGATCCGCGGCGACATCCTGGACGTGTTCCCGGCCACCGAGGAGCGCGCCGCCCGCCTGGAGCTGTTCGGCGACGAGATCGAGTCGATGCGGTGGTTCTCGACCTTCACCCAGCGATCCCTGGGCGATGTCGAACGGGTCGAGCTGAGCCCCGCGGCCGAGCTCGCTTTGGAACACCGCCTGCTGGCCGAGGCGACGCTGGAGGACGGCGAGCGGCCGGACCTGGCGGAGCTCCTCCCGATCGACTCGTTCAAGGCGCCGCTCGACGCGATCGGCAATGACGCCGCGTTCGTGATCGCCGCGGCCGAGGAGCTCGAGCCGTCGCTGCGCGCCCACTGGGAGGACGTCACCGCGGCGATGCACACGGATGACGCCCGCCGGCTCTACGTGGACATCGCCGAGCCCCTCGCCGCCCGCGCTCGCCTCAGCCTGCGTTCCATTTCAACGGACGACGAGGGGATCTCGATCCGCGCCCAGGCGCCCGCGTCCGCGGCGCGCTCGATCGGCGAGGCCGAGCCGCAGCTCGAGCGCGAGCTGCGCTCCGGTTACCGCGTCGTCGTCGCCTTCGACCACCGCGGCGAGGCGGAGCGCGCGCGCTTCAACCTCCAGCGGCTCGAAGCCCACCTCCTCGGAGCCGTCCTGCCGGCCGACCCGGCCGTCCATTTCGCCGAGGCGCGGGTGGGCGAGGGGTTCGTTGCGCCGTCGCTGAAGCTCGCGGTCTACCCGTGGCGCAAGCTGGTCCACCGCCGGCGGGCCGCCGAGCCGGTGGTGCGCGGCTCGCTCGCGTCGATGGCCGATCTCGCGGTCGGCGACCACGTGGTACACGCGGACCACGGGATCGCCCGCTTTGCCGGGTTCGAGACCAAGACCGTCGCCGGGGTCACCCGCGACTACCTCGAGCTCGAGTATCGGAACGAGGACCGAGTCTTCGCCCCCACCGAGCAGCTCGCGAAGATCACGCGGTACGTCGGCGTGGGAGGGGAGGCGCCGCAGCTCTCGGCGCTCGGCTCGAAGCGCTGGGACTCGATCAAGGCTCGCGCCCGTCGCGCGGCCCGCGAGCTCGCCGGCGAGCTCCTGAACCTCTACGCCGAGCGCGCCGCCCGCAAGGGCTTCGCCTTCGGGCCGGACGGCGAGTGGTCGCTGCAGCTCGAGCAGGCGTTTCCCTACCGCGAGACGGCCGACCAGCTCGAGGCGATCGAGGCCACGCGCTCCGACATGGAGGCCGACCGGCCGATGGACCGCCTGATCTGCGGCGACGTCGGTTACGGCAAGACCGAGGTCGCCCTGCGCGCCGCCGTCAAGGCCGCGGGCGAGGGCAAGCAGGTGATGATGCTGGTCCCGACGACGGTGCTCGCCCAGCAGCACCTGGGCACCTTCCGCGAGCGGTTCGCGGAGCTTCCGTTCGAGGTCCAGGTGGTCTCGCGCCTCCGCAAGCCCGCGGAGGTGAAGGCCACGCTCAATGCCTTCGCCGAGGGCAAGGTGGACGTCCTGATCGGGACTCACCGCCTGCTCTCGCGCGACGTGCGGGCGAAGGACCTGGGCCTCCTGATCGTCGACGAGGAGCAGCGCTTCGGCGTCAAGCAGAAGGAGCTCCTGCGCCAGCTCAAGCTGCGCGTGGACGTGCTCTCGCTGTCGGCCACACCGATCCCCAGGACGCTGCAGATGAGCCTCGCCGGCTTGCGCGACATCTCCGTGATCGAGACCCCGCCCGAGGGCCGCCGGCCGATCCGGACCTACGTCGGCCCCTACGACGAGGAGCTGGTGGCGAAGGCGATCAAGCGCGAGGTCGGGCGCGAGGGCCAGGTGTTCTTCCTCCACAACCGCATCGAGACGATCAACGAGACCGCCGAGCGCCTGCGCGCGCTGACGCCCGGAGTGAGCTATGCCGAAGCCCACGGCCAGATGGACACCGGCGAGCTCGAGCGGACGATGCTCGAGTTCCTGCGCGGCGACGCGGACTGCCTCGTCGCCACGACGATCATCGAGTCCGGGCTCGACATCCCGCAGGCAAACACGCTGATCGTCGAGCGCGCGGACCTGCTGGGTCTCGCGCAGGCCTACCAGATCCGCGGCCGCGTGGGACGCTCCCGCGAGCGCGCCTTCGCCTACATGCTGCACCCCACCTCCGAGGCGCTCTCCGCCGAGGCCGGCGCGAGGCTCGCGACGCTCTCGGACCACACGGAGCTCGGGTCCGGCTTCGCGATCGCGATGCGCGACCTCGAGCTCCGGGGAGCGGGCGACCTCCTGGGCGACGAGCAGTCCGGCCACGTCGCCGCGATCGGCTTCGAGCTCTACCTCTCGATGCTCGAGGAGGCCACCGAGGCGATGCGCGCCGGGGGCGAGGAGGGGGCGCCGGAGGCCCAGGTCCGCGTCGACGTGGACGTCTCGGCCTACGTGCCCTCGGACTTCATCCCGTTCGAGGCGGCGAAGATCGAGCTCCACCGCAGGATCGCCGCCGCCCGCGAGCCCGGCGAGCTGCGCGCGCTCCGCGAGGAGCTCCGCGACCGTTTCGGCCCGGTGCCCGAGCCCGTCGAGGCCCTCCTGGAGCTGCAGCGGGCACGCATCGAGATCGGGCGCCAGGGTGGCCGGGTCGCCGAGGTCCGCGGCGGCCGCCTGTCGATCTCGCCCGTGGACCTGGACGCGGAGCGCGTGGGCGCGATCCGGGAGCGAATCCCCGAGGCGATGTACGAAACGTCGAAGCGGACGCTCTCGCTGCGGGTGCCCGACGAGCCCGCTCCACGCCTGGCCGCGCTCCTCGGGCTGGTCGAGTCTTTATCCGGCGCTGAGCCTGCACTGGTCGAATCCCGATAGGTTTCCGCGCCGATGCCTACAGGGTCGAAGAGGACAGCTGGAATCGCGTTCGCCGTGCTGCTCGCCGGCGTCATCGTGCTGGTCGCCGCGACGAGCGGGATCGGCAAGCCCTCCCTGCCGGAGGACGACCTCGTCGCGTTCGTCGACGAGGCGCCGGACGGCGAGATCACGCAGGACGAGTTCGACCTCGCGCTCGAACAGGCCGCCGCCCGCCAGCAGGTACAGGAGGTCCCGCCGGCGGGCACGCCTCAGTACGACGCGCTGCTGGAGACGGCGATGGCCGACCTCCTGCTCTCCCGCTGGGTAGCGGGCGAGGCGGAGAGCCTGGGCATCGAGGTCTCCGACCGCGAGATCGACCAGGAGCTCGAGACGATCATCAACGACCAGTTCGGCGGACAGAAGCAGTTCGACCGGTTCCTCGAGCAGTCCGCCTTCTCCGATGAGGATGCGCGCGAGCGGGTGCGACTGCAGCTGCTCTCGCAGCGCATCCA
Organism: uncultured bacterium; assembly: GCA_963734015.1. Taxonomy (GTDB): domain Bacteria; phylum Actinomycetota; class Thermoleophilia; order Solirubrobacterales; family 70-9; genus JALZKA01. The sequence continues at coordinate 11,517 of CAVTFG010000015.1, forward strand.
GGAGGACATCGTCGGCACCGAGCCCCCGGACATCCCCGACGAGGAGGTCGAGAACTTCTACAACGAGAACATCGAGCAGTTCCAGACGCCCGAGACCCGTGACGTCCGCACGATCCTGACGCAGGACGAGGCCGACGCCCAGGAGGCGTACGACCAGCTCTCCGAGGACGACTCGCCGGCCAGCTGGAAGCAGGTCGCGAAGGAGTTCTCGACCGATGAGGCCACCGCCGACCTGGGCGGCCTCCGCCAGGGCGTCGCCGAGGGCCAGAGCGAGCCGCAGCTGGACGAGGCGATCTTCAGCGCGCCGGAGGGCGAGCTGGTCGGCCCGATCCAGACCGACGCCGGCTTCTACGTCCTCCAGGTCGATGCGATCAACGAGGCGTCCACCCAGCCGCTGGACGAGCAGACGAGCGGGCAGATCGTGCAGACCCTCGCCAGCCAGCAGCAGCAGGAAACCGCCGCGGCGTTCCAGACCGACTTCCTCGAGAAGTGGCGGGCGCTGACGGTCTGCAACGAGGACTACGCGATCGACCGCTGCAGCAACGCTCCGGCACCGCCCGACGCCTGCCAGGGCGACGATGACGGCGAGGAGCAGGCCGTCGATCCGGTCACCGGCGAGCCGACCGAGGGCTGCCCGGCGCCCGTTCCCTCGTTCCGGCCGGTCCCGCCTTCTCAGGCCGGGGATTCGGCGGCCACCGGCCTTCCGCAGGGCCCGCAGGGCCTGGCGCCGCCGGTCCCCGCGCTTCCGCCTGGCACGCAAACGATCCCGGGCGCACCTCCGGGAACGGTTCCGCCCGGCACCGCGGCGCCGCCGGGCACCGCGCCTCCCGCCGCGCCGCCCGGCACGCCCCAGGGCGGGCCGCCTCCGGCCGCCCCGTGACATGAGCGGCGGCGACGCCGCTCCCGCACTCGCCCGGCTGGACGAGATCACCCGCCGCCTGCGCGTCGAGTGCCCGTGGGACCGCGAGCAGGACGAGCGCTCGATCGTGCCGCACACGGTCGAGGAGGCGTACGAGCTCGCCGACGCCGCCGCGGAGGGCGACGACGAGAAGCTCCTCGACGAGCTCGGCGACGTGCTCTTCCAGGTCCACTTCCTCGCGCTGCTCCTCGAGGAGCGCGGCGCCGGCGACCTCGCGCGCGTCGCCGAGGGCATGACCGCGAAGCTGATCCGGCGCCATCCGCACGTGTTCGAGGAAAGCGAGGCGCGCGAGCTCCTCGCCGGCACGGATCCCGAAACCGGGCGCGAGGTGCTGGCGAACTGGGACCGAATCAAGCGCGAGGTGGAGGGCCGGGGCGCCGACGACCCGTTCGGCGACGTTCCGGAGAACCTGCCCGGACTGCTGTACGCGCGGAAGCTCCTGCGGCGCGCCGACTCCGAGGCGGAGGGCGAAGCCCGAAGACGAGGTTCTGCCGTTGTTGAGGCAGCTGGTTCCGACGCCGGTGGCACCCGCATCCCGGACGACGAAGCGCGCGAGCGGGCCGAGGCGTGGCTGGGCGACCTGCTGCTGGAGCTGGTGCGCATCGGGCGCCGCCTGGGAGTCGACCCCGAGCTCGCGGTGCGGGCGGCGGCACGGAGAGCCGTCCTGCCAGAATGACCCGCCCGCTTCTCCCCTCATCAGTCGCCTGAACGATGGCCCAGATCGAACGCATCCACGCGCGCCAGATCCTCGATTCGCGGGGCAACCCGACGGTCGAGGTCGAGGTCGCGCTCGCCACGGGGGCCAGCGGCCGCGCCGCCGTGCCGTCCGGTGCTTCGACCGGTGAGTTCGAGGCGGCCGAGCTTCGGGACGGCGGCGACAAGTGGGCCGGGAAGGGCGTGACGCGAGCCGTCGCCCACGCGAACCGCGATCTCGCCAAGGCGCTCGAGGGCGCCGACGCCGCCGACCAGGCCGCGCTCGACAACGCGATGATCGACCTGGACGGCACCCCGAACAAGTCGCGACTGGGCGCCAACGCAATCCTCGGCGTGTCCCTGGCGGCCGCTCACGCGTCGGCCGCCGACGCCGGCTTGCCGCTCTACCGCTACGTCGCAGGCCTGGCGGGCGAATCGGACCCCACGTTGCTGCCGGTGCCGATGATGAACGTCCTGAACGGCGGTGCACACGCGGACAACTCGGTCGACTTCCAGGAGTTCATGGTCGTCCCGGCCGGCGCGCCGAGCTTCGCCGAGGGACTGCGGGTCGGGACCGAGGTCTTCCACGCGCTGAAGCGGACGCTGAGCGAGCAGGGGCTTGCCACCGCCGTCGGCGACGAGGGCGGGTTCGCGCCCGACCTGGAGTCGAACGAAGCGGCGCTGGAGGCGCTGGTCGCGGCGATCGAGGCCGCCGGGTACGCCCCGGGCGAGGACGTCTTCATCGCCCTCGACCCGGCCACGAGCGAGATCTACTCGGACGGCGGCTACGTGCTCGAGCACGAGAACCGCACGCTGAGCGGCGGACGAGCTCGCCGCGTACTGGCAGAGCGCGTGTGAGCGCTTCCCGATCGTCTCGATCGAGGATGGGATGGACGAGGAGGACTGGGACGGGTGGAAGGGGCTGACGGATCGCATCGGATCCACGTGCCAGCTCGTCGGCGACGACCTGTTCGTCACCAACCCCGAGCGGCTTCAGCGCGGCATCGACTCAGGCGTCGCCAACTCGATCCTCATCAAGGTGAACCAGATCGGGACGCTCACCGAAACGCTCGAGGCGATCAGGATCGCGCGCGAGGCCGGCTACACGGCGGTCATGTCGCACCGCTCGGGCGAGACCGAGGACACCACGATCGCCGACCTCGCGGTGGCGACCGGTGTCGGCCAGATCAAGACCGGAGCGCCGTCGCGGTCCGATCGCGTCGCCAAGTACAACCAGCTGCTCCGGATCGAGGAAGAGCTCGGGCACGGCGCCCGCTACCTGGGCAAATCGGCTTTCGCCGGAAGGTAAGGCGCCTCGGGCGTTGAAGCGATGATGCGTGAGCTCTCGCGCATACCGAGTCGCACCGCGCAGGCGGACGGCGGGACGGCCGCGTTCGCGCGTGGACTGGGAGCGGCTGGGCCGGATCTCCCTTGTGCTCGTGCTGTTCGCGATCCTCGTCCTCTACGTGAATCCGGTCGTGAACTTCATCGACGCCTGGCGCGACTCCGGCGCCGAGAGCGAGCAGCTCGCCGAGCTGAAGGTCGAGAACCGCGAGCTTCAGGAGCGGGCGGCGACCCTGGAGGTGTCCGACGCGGCGGAGCGCGGCGCCCGGATGCAGGGCATGGTCACGCCCGACGAGCGGTCGGTCGTGATTTGCCCGCCCGAGGGCTGCGAGCGCGACGGCTGACGTCTCGGCGTAGGCGCGGCCGATGAGCGCCGACTTCGCCTCATACGACCGCACCCTCGGCGTCCTCGACTATCTCGCCGGCGCTGCCTGGCTGGCGGTCGTGCTGCTGGCTCTGGGCTACGCGTCGGTCCGCGTGCGCCGCGCGCTGCTGGGCGGCTGGTCGGGACCCCCGGCGCTGGTCGCCGAGGTCGTCATCGGCCTGACCCTGGCGATCGTGATCGCCCAGGTCCTCGGCACGTTCGGCCTGTTCACGGAAGCCGCCTACCCGATCGCGTGCGTCCTGGCGGCCGCGGGCGCGCTGCTGGTACCCGCCCGCGCAGGCGAGACGCCGCCCGCGCCGGCGGGCCACCGATACGGGATGTACGTCGTCGCGGTCGTCACCGCGGCCGTCTTCGCGGGCTGGGCGATCCCGACGCTCACCGGCATCGCCGGCGGCATGGGCCGCGCCGACTCGCTCTGGTACCACATGCCGCTCGCGTCCCGGTTCGTCGAGACCGGCTCGCTGGGCGACCTTGACTTCTTCGACCCGATCTTCTTCGCGAGCTTCTATCCGGGGAACTCCGAGGTCTTCCACGCGATCCCGATCCTCGCTTTCACGCGCGACTTCCTCTCGCCGCTGCTCAACCTCGGCTTCCTTGGATTGGGGTTGCTGGCGGGGTGGTCGATCGGGCGGCCGTACGGCGTAGCGCCGCAGGCGCTGCTCGGCGCGGCCGTGGTGCTCGGCGCCGAGACGATGACCGACTTCCAGGCGGGCGAGGCGCTGAACGACATCGTGGGGGTGGCGGCGCTGCTGTGCGCGGCCGCCCTGCTGGTGAACGGCTACGCAAGTCGTCAGTCGTCAGTCGTCAGTCGTCAGGGCGAGGGTTCGGGTCGCTCGATTGGGCTTGGGGCGTTGGCGGTGGCCGGGTTGGCGGCGGGATTGGCCGCCGGGACGAAGCTGTCGTTCCTCGCGCCCGTGGCTCTGCTGACGATCGCGGTGATCGTGATCGCGCCGCGCGGCGAACGCCTGCGGGCGACGGCCTCGTGGTCGCTCCCGATGCTGCTCGCGGGCGGCTACTGGTACCTGCGGAACCTCGTCCACGTCGGCAATCCGCTCCCGTTCACGAAGTGGGGGCCGCTGGATCTGCCCTCGCCGGAGCGGGCGTTCGAGCTGCGCCCGGGCAACTCGGTCGCCCACTACTGGAACGACTTCGACGTCTGGACGGACTGGTTCTTCAAGTACCTCGCGGAGGAGCTGGGACCGCTCTGGCCGCTCGTGGTTTTCGGGACCGTCGCGGGCGGCGCCTACGCGCTCTGGAAGGGGCGGGAGCCGGTCCTGCGCGCCCTGGGCGCGGTCGCCCTGCTGACCGCGATCGCCTACGTCTTCACCCCGCTTACCGCCGGGGGGGAGGAGGGCGAGCCGATCGCCTTCGAGTGGAACATCCGCTATCTGGCGCCGGCCGTCGCGATCGGACTGGCGATCCTGCCCTGCCTCCCAGCTCTGCGCGCGACCGAGCGTGGCCGCACGATCACGCTCGCGGCACTGGGCGGGCTGGCGCTGCTGACCACGCTCACCATCGTCCAGTGGCCCGAGGGCGGCCACACGAAGGGCGGGATCGCGACGGGCCTGCTTGTGCTCGCCGCGTTCGGAATTGCCGCCTGGCTTGTCTCGCGCGGCCGGCTCGGTCCCGCGGCGACGCCCCGCTCGACATTCGCGATCGCCGCGCTGGTGGCGCTCGGTGCGCTGGTCGCGGGCTTCGTCCTCCAGCGCCACTACCTCGAGCGCCGCTACACGCACCTGAGCGCGGAGCTCAACATCGCCGAGGTCGTCTGCAAGGCGCAGGACCTGCGCGACGCGCGGATCGCGATCTCCGGCGTGCGCGGCGTCTTCAACCAGTACGCGTTCTCCGGCACCGACCTCTCGAACCATGTGCAGTGGCTCGGCATCGAGGGCGAGGACGGGGCCTACCTGCGGATCCCGGACTGCGAGACCTGGCGCGAGGAGGTCAACGCGGGCGAGTACGACTACGTGGTGACGATGTACGACCCGTATCTGCCCGGCGGCCTCACCGACACCAAGGAGGGGCTCTGGACCCGCGAGGACCCCGGCACCGAGGAGGTCCTGCGCGACGGCCCGGTCAGTTTCTTCCGGGTGAACGAGCCGCTCGACCCGGGGGCCTGCGGCGACCTGCCGGACCTCGAGCCCGACGAGCTGGACGGCGATTCCGTGCAGCCCGGGTCGCTCGCGAACCAGCCGCCGCCCGGAGCGGGGTCGTAGTGCTGGGGATCCTCGTCAGCGCGCTCCTGATCGTGATCGCCTCCGTTGTCGTCGGGCGGACGGCGATGCTCCTCGCGGGCTGGCGGCGCCCCGAGTGGCTCGCCGGCGCCGTCGGCCTCGCCGTGCTGGTCGTGCTCGCGCCGTTCCTCGTCCGCCTTCCGGGGCGGGGCCTGACCGCGGCGATCCTGCTCGCGCTGCTGACGATCGCGTGCGCGGTCGTAACCCGGCGTGCGGTGCCCGAATCGTCCGCCCGGCCGGCGGACGCCCCGAAGGCACAGCATCGTGTCGCGTTGATCGTCGTGCCGGTTGCGATCGCGCTTGCGTGCCTGCCGTTCCTGTTCAACGAGCGGACGGGCGTGCTCGGCGAGGGCATCTACACGAACGACCAGGCCGCGCAGCTCTACTGGGCCGACTGGCTCGCCGACGGCTTCGGCCCGCAACCCCAGGCGGTCGAGTTCGGCTACCCGGTAGGCCCGCAGGCGCTCGCCGCGGCCGTGTCGGAGGGCACCGGGATCGACCTCGTGGACGTGTTCAACGGACTCCTGGTCGCGATCCCGGCGCTGACCGCGCTCGTTGCGCTCACCGCCCTGGTGGCGCTGCCACCCTGGCGGCGCGGCCTGGCCGCGGTGTTGACCGGCCTGCCGTTCCTGGGAGCCTCGTTCCTCGCCCAGTCAGGGTTCAAGGAGACGGCGATGGCACTGTTCGTCGTCGGACTGGCCGTGACGCTGCATCTCGCCACGCGAAGGAGCGACGAGGAGCGCGAGGTCCCGCCCGCCCGCGCCGTCGTCGCCGTCCTGGCGCTTCTGGCGGCGGCGTCGGTGTTCACCTTCTCGGTGCCCGGGGCGGCGTGGTTCGCGATCGCGATTCCGGTCTGGGCGATCCTCTGGCTCGGCTTCGAATCCACGGTGACGATGGCGGACGTCCGCGAGACCGCGGGCCGCCACCGCCGCCTGCTGATCGCCGGCGCCATCGCCCTGATCGCCCTCGCGGCCATCGCGCTCGGGCCCGCAAGCGGCTTCATCGAGAAGATCGACGACGTCCAGGAGTCGAGCGGGCGGCTCTCCTCGCCGGTCTTCCCGGGCGAGGCCCTCGGCATCTGGCCCGAGGGCGACTTCCGGATCGTCCGCGGCGAGGTGGACGGGGCGTTCCTGGCGGCGGGCTTCGCCGGGCTCTGCGCCCTCGCCGCCGTGATCGGACTGTTCCGCCGGCGCGAATGGGCGTTCGTGGCGACCCTCGCGGCCGCTGCCTTCGTGTACGTGCTTTCCAGGCTCTTTGCCCAGATCCACGTCGAGGCCAAGGCGCTGGCCGTCCTGGCGCCGCTGGTGATGCTGGTGACGTTGCGGTGGTTGCTCGGCCCGGGCGAGCGGGGCAACGCGCACCTGCTCCGCCTCGCCGTGGGCAGCCTCTTCGCGGCGCTCGCGCTCGGCTCGACCTTCCTGGCGCTCCGCGCCGCCCCCGTGGGCTTCGACGAGCGCCAGCGCGACCTCGAGGTCCTGGCCGAGCGCATCGGCCCCGACGACGACGTGGTGTTCCTCGGCGTCGACCGATTCGCGGGCTACTACCTGCGCGGCACGCTCGCCCGGAGCCCGGGCGGATACGTGCCGGCCGAGATCGGCGGGCGGTCGGCCAAGACCTGGCAGCAGGGGCAACAGCTCGACTTCGACAATCTCGACTCCCTCAAGCTGAACCGCCAGGAGTTCGCGATCACTACCGCACTCCGGGTACCAGTCCACTCCGCCGCCGAACTGGGAGGAGGTCGCACGCGAGGGCGACTACGTGCTGTGGAGGCGCAAGGGCCAGAGCAGTGACTACGAGATCCTTCCCGAGGAGGGCGGGGTCTCGCCGGACGACGGCAACCCGGGCGCACTGCTCGACTGCGAGTCGGAGCACGCCGACGTCGTCGCCGAGGATGGAACGTCCATCGTCCTCCAGGATCCCGTGACCGGGGAGCAGACGGACTGGTCGCCCGGCTTCCTGCTCGACTCGCCGGCGACCGCGACCCAGACGCTGGACGCGCCGGCTGGCGACTGGCGGCTGTCGCTCCAATACCACTCGCAGGTGCCGCTCACGGTGAGAATCGACGGGGAGGAGGTGGCTGAGCTGCCCGCGTCTCTCGAGGGCTTCTACCTCACTGGCGCGGGGCGGGGCGCATTCTGGCCGGCCGGCGAGGTGGCGATCGGCGGCGGGCCTGTTGAGATCGAGGTGGAGGCGAGCGAGCCGAGCGGCCTGCAGGACGCGCTTGGTGTCGAGCGGCGTGTCTGGCTCGGTCGCGTGGCCCTGAGCTCGGAGATCCCGGCTCGGATCGCCCCTCTGGACGAGGCGTGCGGCCGGTACGTGGACCACTACACGCGGTCGGGACCGGAGAGTTAGCTCCTACACTTGCCCGCCGTGTCGCGCTTGCAGAAGCTCAAGAACGCCCTCTCAGGCTCCGGGAGCGACGCCTCAGATCGCGCTCCGGCCCCCTTCGTCGTCGGCGCGCCGCGCTCCGGCACGACGATGCTGCGGCTGATGCTGGACGCGCACCCGGACCTCGCGATCCCGCCCGAGACGTACTTCATCACCAAGGCGCAGAAGACCTGGCGGGCGGCGAAGCGCAAGCCCGGCGAGGATCAGGTCGAGGCGTTCATCGAGTCGGTCACGGGCCACAAGCGCTGGCCCGACTTTCACCTCGACGCCGACGAGTTTGCGGCGCGTGTGCGCGAGCGCAACCCGAAGCAGCTCGGCGCCGGGGTGCGGGTCTTCTACGAGATGTACGCGGAGAAGATCGACAAGCCGCGCTGGGGCGACAAGACCCCGTTCTACGTCCGCAAGATGGACGTGATCCAGAAGGTCCTGCCGGAGGCCCGCTTCATCCACCTGATCCGTGACGGGCGGGCGGTCGCGCTTTCGATCAAGGACCTCTGGTTCGGCCCGGACACGATCGACGAATGCGCCGAGTTCTGGGTCGCCCGGCTCGACGAGGCCCGCGAGCAGGCTCAGGACCTCCTCTACTACCAGGAGATCATCTACGAAGACCTGGTCCGCGACCCCGAGCCGAATCTCCGGAAGATCGCCGAGTTCATCGACGTGCCGTTCGACGAACGGATGGTCCGCTACTACGAGAACGTCGACGAGCGGATCGCGGTCGAAACGCCGCCCGAGGAAGTCGCGCCGGACGGCCGCATCGTCTCGACCGAGGAGCGGATGAAGATCATGGAGAACCTCAAGCGCCCGCCCGACCCGACTCGCATCGACCGCTGGCGCGAGCAGATGAGCGCGGAGGACATCGCAACCTTCGAAGTCGATCGCGGGTGACCGCCTGCGCGAGCTGGGCTACCCGGTCGGGTAGCGACGGCTACGGCGATCCCTCCTCGAACGTCCGGCGGATGTGCACCTGGCGGAGGCGCCAGATCGGGCTCCGGCGGACGAGCACGAGCGTGCCGCCCCAGAGCGCGGTCCGGATCGCGAGCGCGGGTCGCAGGAGCGCGACGCGTGCGCGCACACCTGCGGACGGGGTCGGGTGCGCGCGGTCATATCCGAATTCGGCGAGCGTGTCGCCGGCCATCGCCTCGAACATCACGACCTGGTCCGGCTCCATCTGGTCCCGCCAGCTCCGGACGCCCGGGGTGGGAACCTCGGCGAGGCGCGGATGGTCGCGCAGGGTCTCGGTCCCGGCCTCGCGCTGGTACTCCATCATCGCGGGATCGAAGTCGAGCCCGAGGAACTCGCAGGCCTCGGTCAGCCTCCGCTCAGGCTCGCTCACGAGGTCCTCGTAGCGGATCTCGTGATAGCGGCCCGCCGCGCGATCGCGGCCGAAGCGCCGCGCTCCCTTCACCTCGCGGCGCCATTGGAACGCGAACGATCCGACGCTGCGCGGTCGGGCCAGGTTGAAGCGCGGCTTGCGGGTCATGGCGAGGAACGAGAGCGCGGCGTCCCTGCCGTCGCGGACCAGGTGGAGGTAGCGGGCGTTGGGGAACGCGTGCTCGAGCACGTCGAGCCGCTCCATGTACGAGGGGGTCTTGTCGCCAAAGCGGGACTTTCCGCGGGCCTCCGCGTACGAGCGATACAAGGCCTGGATCGCCTCCGGAAACGTCGGTTCGGCGGGCAGGCGTCGCTCGACGTCGGCACGGGACACGCCCCACTCCTTGATCCGTGGGAGCCGCTCGATGTCGGCCAGGAACGCTTCGCGATCGGGCCGGTCGCGATGGCGGTCCCAGAGCTGCGGGAGGAAATACGACTCGGTGGGGATCGCCAGCCGCGGGTGCCGGTCGAGCATGTGCTTGAGCAGCGTCGTGCCGCTCCGGGAGACGCCGAGCACGACCACCGGCGAATCGGCCGGCACTAGCCCATTTCCCGACCAGCGGGGGGAAGCCGCGAATACGGATCGGTCGGCTTGTCGATCGCCGTGACGTCGAAGCCGAGGCCGCGCCATTGGCGGTCGGAGCGGAAGAGGAAGTAGTCGACCTGGGGGCGCCAGGTGTGGTCGACGCCGTGGCGGTTGAGGATGTAGCCGTGAGGTGGGATGCGGCGGATCGGCCGGCCGGCGCCCGTGAACCGGCGGATCAGGTGGAGGTCCTCGCCGCGCGAGCGCTGCGGCCAGCCGCCCACTGCCTGGAGGGGCTCCTTGACCGCCATCATCCCGCCGCCCGCCATCCTGGTGTCGACGTCCTGTGAGATCTGACGGAGGGTGACGTCGATCTCCTCGAGGTAGACGAACTCCGCCGCCTTCCCCACCAGGTCCGCCCCCGAGTACTCGAGCGCCAGGACCAGGTCCCAGAGGTGCTCGGTCGAGTAGTAGTCGTCGTCGTCCATCTTCGTCACGAGCTCGCCGTTGGCGGTCTCGACCCCGGCGTTGAGCGCGTCGCCCAGGGTGAGCTCGCCGTCGACCCGGATCACCTGGCACTCCCCGGGGTAGAGCGAGCGGACCCGCTCCGAGGTCCCGGGCGCGAACTCGTCGCCGTGCAGGCAGACGACGAGCTCGCGCGGCTCGTAGTTCTGCCTTGCCACCTGGGCGATCCCGTGCTCGATCCAGCTCTCCCGGCGGGTCGAGAGGATCACCGAGACCATCGGCCGGCCCGGGACCTCGATCCCGAGCGCGGCGGCGATCTGGCGCCAGCGGGCGACCGCCGAGTGCTCGCGAAGCGCCGCTCGCCTGAGCGCGACCGAGGCCCGCTCGCGGAGGTCGAGGTCGGCCAGGTCGCGGGCCCGCAGGGGGCGCAGGAGGGCGGTCAGCTCCTCACCGAGCAGCTCGGCGAGCGATTCGGAGATCTCCTCGGCGCAGACCGGGACCCCGGCCGCGCAGAGCTTCGCGATCCAGCCCGCGCGCTCGAACTCGGAGGCGTGGAAGGCGGGGTGGTCGAGGACGCCCAGGCGGCGGTGCAGTACCTCGAGCAGCTCGTCGTGGGCGTCCAGGTCACGGCCCGTGACGACGCCGTTGGGAAGCTTGAGATCGATCAGCTCGGCAGGGGTGCGAAGCGAGACCGGGTCGAAGCGGGCGGCGCCGCGAAGCATCGCGAAGGACGGCTCGAGGCTCGCGGACGAAACGTCGTCGTCGAGCGCGGCGAGAAAGCCGGCGACCCCGGCGGCCGCGAATGGATCCGGGTTGAACGTCGAGATGTCCACGGCCGGCGCTGCGGTGAGGCCGGCGGCCGATCCCGGCAGGCCGGTCTCGACGTCGGCCAGCCCGGCCCAGGCGGGCTCATCCCCGTCGCGGCGAAGGCCGACCACGGGAACGCCGTGCGAGCGCGCCGACTCGCAAAGCCCGCGCAGACCCGCGCCGTCCAGCCCATGCCCCGGGCGGTCGACGACGAGGGCGTCGAGCGCCTCGATGCTGTGCACCCTGTCCGAGCGGTGCCCCCGATGGCGTTGGCCGAGCGGGACGGGCGCGACCGCTGACGAAAGCCCGCCGGTGATGGCCTCGCCAGCGAAGCCGACCGTGAGCGGGAGCGGCCGTGCCGGCAGCGACCGGCCGCTCGGCGCTTGCTCGCGGGTGGCTGTCGTCGTCGGCTCCATGAGGCTCGCGAAGGTTACGATCCCGCATTCGATGCAGGCAACACCGGAAGACCCCACTCAGCCGACCGGGATCGTCGTGATCGAGCCAGGGCGCGCGCCCGCGGACGTCGTCCTCGGCGCCGTGGATGCGGCGCTTCGATCGGACTTTCCCGGTTTGGCCGTCTGGATCGACCTGTCGCCGGACGACCCGCGCAGCGACTCCCTGCAGGCGCTCTGCGGCTCGGACGCGCGCGTCGTGATCGGAGCCGAGGCGCCATCGGCGCGGATCGCGTTCGAGATGCCGGCCCGTGCCCGCCCCGAGCCCCGGACCCTGGCCGCGATCGCGGCGCAGCTCGATGAGGGGGGAGCGGGTTCGGTCGAGGTCGCGATGCCGGGCCGCTGGGCCGGCCTGGCTGCGCTCGGCGGACACGGCAAGCTCCGCGCCCGGGGAAGCGGGTCCGGTACCAGGACCCTCCGCCCGGCCACGGTCGGCCTGCGGTCCACCGCTTCGCGCGGCGAGACGGGCCTGCCCCCGAAGGGCGACCTCGCGTCCGAGCGCGCCGAGCACCTGCGCCACCGCGCGCGCTCGGCGACGATGCGCGCCCGTACGGACCGCAACGCTCACCGCCTCTCGCGCGAGCGGCTGCAGACCCGCCACGAACGCGCCCGCCTGCGGCTCGCCGAGCAGCGTCTCGGTGCCACCGGTGCCGGCGAGTGGGTCCGCTGGCGCTCGCGCAACGTCGCGCGGCGGGCCGCCGGCCTGCCCGCGGCCGCGGCATCCGCGACACGGTCAGCCCGCTCGTTCGTGCGCCGCGCCCGGCGCTACGCGGTCGATCGCGTCCGCTCCCGCAAGCTCGAGAACTGACGCCCGAGCACACCACTACGGCTCGATCGCCGTCTCGTCGAAACGCAGCCCGCGCCATTCGCGCTGTGACTGGATCAGGAAGTAGTCCACGTACGTGTTCCAGGTATGGCCCTGGCCGTGGCGGTTCAGGATGTAGCCGAAGCCGTGGGTGCGATACGTGCCGCGCCCGGCCTTCTTGAAGTTGCGAACGATCCAGGTGTCCTCGCCGCGCGATCGCGACGGCCAGCCGCCGATCTCCTGGAGGGGCGCCTTGCGAGCCATCATCGCCCCGCCGGCGAGCCGCGGATGGTCGGACTCACCATCGCCCATGAACCTGCGCATCGTCAGATCGATCCACTGCAGGTACACGAACTCGGCGCCCTTCCCCACCAGGTCCGCCCCCGAGTACTCGAGCGCCAGGACCAGGTCCCAGAGGTGCTCGGTCGAGTAGTAGTCGTCGTCGTCCATCTTCGTCACGAGCTCGCCGTTGGCGGTCTCGACCCCGGCGTTGAGCGCGTCGCCCAGGGTGAGCTCGCCGTCGACCCGGATCACCTGGCACTCCCCGGGGTAGAGCGAGCGGACCCGCTCCGAGGTCCCGGGCGCGAACTCGTCGCCGTGCAGGCAGACGACGAGCTCGCGCGGCTCGTAGTTCTGCCTTGCCACCTGGGCGATCCCGTGCTCGATCCAGCTCTCCCGGCGGGTCGAGAGGATCACCGAGACCATCGGCCGGCCCGGGACCTCGATCCCGAGCGCGGCGGCGATCTGGCGCCAGCGGGCGACCGCCGAGTGCTCGCGAAGCGCCGCTCGCCTGAGCGCGACCGAGGCCCGCTCGCGGAGGTCGAGGTCGGCCAGGTCGCGGGCCCGCAGGGGGCGCAGGAGGGCGGTCAGCTCCTCACCGAGCAGCTCGGCGAGCGATTCGGAGATCTCCTCGGCACAGACCGGGACCCCGGCCGCGCAGAGCTTCGCGATCCAGCCCGCGCGCTCGAACTCGGAGGCGTGGAAGGCGGGGTGGTCGAGGACGCCGAGATGCTCCTGGGCCCGGCGCACGACGTGACCCGCATCGATCTGCGGCCCAAGGCCGGCCCGCCTGGCACCGGCCGGCAGCGGCGGCAGCTCGGCTCCCTCGGGAGCGAGCACCGTGACCGGCTCGCCGCGTGCCGCCGTCGCGATCAGCTCGAATCCGGGCTCGAACCTCCCGCCGGTGCGGGTGATCACGGCCGCCAGACCCGGCAACGCCGGCGTCGCGGAAGCCGGTGGGGTTGAACGAGGAGGGGTCGAGCGGCGGCGCCCAGCTGTCGGCGCCGAGCGCCACGACCGGGGTGCCGGCGGCCCGTGCGGCGTCCGCCACGGAGTCGAGCCCCGGTGCGTCCGGCTCGAGCACCAGCGCGTCGAGCCCTTCGACCGCGCCGGGGTCTGCCGCCACGGCCGTCACGGCGCCGTCCAGGAACTCGCGGCTTCGAGGGCCGGTGTAGCCGATCCGCAGGGGCAGGGGCTCGCCCAGCATCAGCCGTCGCGCGTGGGTCACGGTCTCGCTCACGGGCGGAAACTCTAGAACGGTTCCAAATAGAGTCAGCGCGGTGAAGGCACCCCCGGCCGAGGTCACCCAGGCCCTGTGGCGCGACATCGAGGTTGCGGAGCTCGGTGAGCTCGAGGCGCAGGCGCGCGTCTCCATGCTGCTCGACGGCGATGCCGGCACCGGCGCACTCGCCGCTCAGACCTACCCGGCGCAGTTGATCGACGTCCCCGCCGGGGGCGAGCCTGAGGGCGACGTCGTGATCGTGGTCCCGCCCGGGGCGGTGCCCGCGCCCGAGTTCGCCGAGGCGCACGCCCGCTGGCACCACGTGGCCGGCGACGTGGTGAGCCTCGGCCCCGTGGCTCCGGCGCACGCCGAGGCCGACGCCCAGCTGGGCCTTGTCCGCGACCTGACGCGCGACCTCACGGATCTCGGCGGCGGGTACCACCTCGCCGCGGCCGACGGCACGATCGCGGTCAGCCGCGAGCTCTATGACGAAGCGGGCGGCCGCGGCACGGCCGCCCCGGAGCTGTGGCGGCTGGACCTCCTGTACCGCCTGCATTGCGCCGGCGCCTTGTTCACGGTCGAGCCCGCCGCACGGGCCCGAGGCGCCCCCGGCGGTCTCGCGCGCAGCGTCGCCCACGCGGTGCAGTCCGGCACCATGCTGGAGCTCGAGCTTCCCGAGGCCGCGGCGCTCGTGGCGCTGCCACCGTTTCGCGAGCCGGGGTCGGCCCGCCGCCATGCCCGCCCCGCGATCGTCGTGAACCTGCGTGTGGACGAAACGACCCAGGCCGATGAGGCGGTCGCGACGATCGCCGGCGCCCTGGGCGGGCGGCTCGGCGACCTCGAGCTCCGGGTGCAGGCCGACGACGGCCACCCGGCGCACCAGGCGATCGCCGAAGCCGTGGCCGGGGATCCCCGCGCATCTCTCGAGGGAACCTCGCTCGACGAGGCGTGCGACGTGCCGTTCCAGGTCACCGTTCCGCCGGCTGCGGCGCTCGATCCGCGCACGCTTGCGGACCTGCACGAACTCGCGCTTGGCGAGGACGCGGGCGCCCTGCACGTGACGGTGCCGGGCGCCGCGCCCGAGGACGCCATGATCGAGGTCGTGGCGACCGCGGCGTGGCGGCGCGCCCGGCGGCTCGCGGCCGAGACGGGCGAGGATCCCGAGGCGCTGCTCGGCCGCCTGTTCGGTGAGCGCTGGCTGAGCGGGGTGGAGATTTCCACGCGGCGACACGGAGTCGACGAGCCGCAGGTGACGGAGCACGGGCCGCTCGCCGCCGCCACCGACCTCGATCACGAGCGCAACGCACACCTGCGGTTCCGGGCCCGCGCGGACGACCTCGACGACCGCGCGTCGCTCCTCGCCAAGCGCACGCTCGCCGAACGGCTCAGGGCGCGCGACGAGCGCCGTGCCGCCGAGCGGGCCGAATCCCGCCTCGACGAGGCCAAACCGGGCTAGATAAGCCGGCTCAACAACGCCGGGGCTCGGCTTCGCCCTCCGGCTCCGCCTCGCTAGATCGACCAGCTCTCGAAGCGCCGGCCCGTAAGCTCGCGGAAGGCCGCGACGTCGTCACGGAGGATGTCCTCGAGCTCCGCGCGGAAGGAGTCGTCGATCTCGGGCTTCTCGTACGGCGTCGAGAACAGCCGGCGATGCTTGACCCTCCGCCAGGTTCGCGGCGGGAGCCGCTTCGAGGCGACGAACCCCGAGCCGGGTCCGGCGCCCGCGGCGCGCGGACTCGAGCCGCGGCTCGTTGAACGTCTTGCGCCAGAAGCCCTCGTCGACGCCGAGGAACCCGTAGACCCGCTCCATCGTCGGGCGGCGGTCGTTCAGCAGCTCATCCTGGTCGAGGAGCAGGATGCGCTCCATCGGATAGTGCTCGAGGAACTGCGAGAGCTGGAGGTAGTACTGCGACCTCGAGACGTACGTCTCGCCCGGGGCGAGGACGGCCTCGCGCATCGGCCGACTCTCGGCCCGGTTCGAGTACCGGTGCAGGTATCCGGCTCGCACCCGGTCGATCGGATCGCGGACCATGAAGATCAGCCTCGCGTCCGGGATCAGGCCCGCCATGCGCTCGGGAACGCCCTTCAGCTTGGGATACGCCGTGTAGTTGGGGGATGACTCGCCCAGGACCGGCGCCTCGTTGTCGATCCGCGCCCGGTACCAATCGACGCCGCGGTCTTCCAGTTGAACTCCTGGATGAAGAAATCGAGCTCCTTGGGCCTCGACATCGAGATCTGCGGGTGCCGCGCGAGGTACGCGTGCAGGGCGGTGGTCCCGCATTTCTGCGAGCCGATGATCACGAAATCGGGCAGGCCGCCGGCCATGGCGACGGGAGACGATAGCGCCGGCGTGATCCGGCGCCATCGCTAACATCACGCCTCCTCCGTGGCCCACGAGATGCCACAAGTTGATGGCGTTCGCCATCGGTTTCAGGCCGCTGGCGGCCTCAACTTCCACGTCGCCGAGGCCGGCGAGGGTGAGCCGCTGCTGCTCCTGCACGGCTGGCCCCAGCACTGGTACTGCTGGCGGCTCGTGATCCCGGAGCTCGCGAAGCACTACCGGGTGCTCGCGATGGACCTGCGCGGCTTCGGCTGGACCGACATCGCCTGGGAGGGCCTCGACAAGGAGACGATGGCCGACGACGTCGCGAACGTGATGGGCGCGCTCGAGATCGACCGGGCGCGGATCGTCGGGCACGACTGGGGCGGCTGGATCGGCTACCTGCTCGCCATCCGCCGCCCCGAGCTGGTCGAGCGCCTGGTCGCGCTCTCGACCCCGCCGCCCTTCTCGAAGCCCAGCCTGCGCGGCACCTGGAACGTCCGCCGGCTCGCCTACCAGGTGCCGATCGCCTCGCCGCTCGGCCCGCGCCTGATGCGCCGCCCGAGCTTCGTGGCCAGGAAGGTCCGGCGCTGGTCGCGCAACCGTGAGCACATCCGCAACGACGTCCAGCGCCTCTACGGGCGCGACCTGCGCGCGTCAACCCGCGCGCGCGCCGCCAGCCTGCTCTACCGCGAGTTCCTCCTGCGCGAGATCGGACCGGTTCTCGCGGGCCGCTACCGCAAGCAGCGGCTCACAACTCCGACACTTGTTCTTCACGGAGAGCGCGACCCTTTGCTTCCCGGCGTGTTCTTCGAAGGACATGAGCAGTACGCCGACGACATGACGATCGAAGCAGTCCCGAAGGTCGGGCACCTCCTCCCGGAGGAGGCGCCCGAGCTCGTCACCGAGCGCACGCTGGAGTTCCTGGCAGCCGAAGCAACCGGTCGGCGGGCTGCCGCCGGCGCAACTTGATCTTTTCGAGAAGGACCCCCCCGATCTCGAGTCGAGCCCGGGTCGCGTGGGCAGCCTGCGTTGCGGCAGCCTGCGTACTCACCAGCTTTCCCACTCACCACCCGGCGCACGCCGCCGGCGATGCCCCCAACATCGTGATTGTGCAGACCGACGACCAGGACCTGTCGACGATGCGGGCGATGGAGCTGACCCGCGCGCTGGTCGGCGATCAAGGTACGACCTTCAAGAATCACTTCGCGGCGCACCCGGTCTGCTGCCCGTCGCGTGCGACCCTGCTGACGGGGCAGCACAGCCATAACCACGGCGTCCTTTCGAACAACGCAGCGAACCACGGAGGCTTTGCCTCGCTCGACCATTCGGAGACCCTCCCGGTCTGGCTTGACCGCGCGGGTTATGCCACAGCGCATGTCGGCAAGTACATGAACGGCACCCCGATCAACGAGATCCCGCCGGGCTGGGACGAGTGGTACACGACCGTGCAGGGCGAAACGGAGCGCTCCTACGACTACCGGCTGAACCAGAACGGGGACCCCGTGCAGTACGGAGACGATCCCCAGGACTACATGACCGACGTGCTCGCAGGCCTTTCCGAGGACTTCATCGACCGGCGTATCGACCGTTCCCAACCCTTCTATCTCCAGGTCGATCCGGTCGCCCCACACAGCGAGAGCGTGTCGCAGCCGCTGCCGCGCAATCCGCGGCCGGCGCCGCGCCACTTCGACGCCTTCGAGGACGAGCGTTTGCCGAAGCCACCCTCCTTCAACGAGCGGAACATCAGCGACAAGCCCGAGTTCCTGCGCCGTTCGCCGCTCACCAAGGAGGTGATCGGCAGAATCCGCGACCGTTACCGTGACCGGCTGGCCTCCCTGCTCGCGGTGGACGAGCTTGTCGCGCGCCTCGTCGCGGCGCTCGACAACGGTGGTGAGCTCGAAAACACGGTGTTCGTCTTCACTTCCGACAACGGCTTCCTACAGGGCCAACACCGGTTCCATCGCGGCAAGCGCGAACTCTGGGAAGAGTCCGTGCGCGTGCCGATGATGGTTCGCGGCCCCGGTTTCAAGCCGGGAACGGTCGCACGCCAGAACACTGCGAACGTTGACCTGGCCCCGACGATCCTGACCGCTGCCGGGGCCGAACACGCCGGTCACAAGATCGACGGGCGGCCGTTGCAGCCGCTGGCGGCTGATCGCTCCCGGGCGCGGGATCGCGTGATGCTGCTGGAGAACGGCATCCATGGCTCGCGCGCGATCCGGACCCGCGGCTGGGTCTACATCAAGCACACGGCGGGTGAGGAGCTGTACGACCTGCGGCGCGACCCCTACCAGATGAAGTCGCTGCACGCGAGCAAGAAGCAGGCCGTCCGCCGGCGCAAGCAGTCGCTTGCGCGCGACCTGCGCACGCTGCGTAACTGCGCCGGGCGAGTCGAGTGCTGAGCGAGTGACCGGCACCGGAGCCGCCAAGAGACTCCGGCACCCGGCACCCCCGGGGCCACCCGCTACCCTGAGTTTGGGTTAGTGGGAGGACACCGAACATCGGTGGTGCCCGGCAGGGCACGACTCGCGGCCGCGGCCGCGCTCGCCGCATTCGTGGCAGCCATTGGGACCTTGAATGCCGGCGGCGACGCAGCGGCGGCCGGCCCGGGCGACCCGCCGAACGTGGTGTTGGTTTTCACCGACGACCAGGACGCCGCCTCGCTCAAGGTCATGAAGGGCGTCAAGCGCAAGCTGGGCAATCGTGGAGCGACCTTCAAGAACGCCTTCGCGGTCTATCCGCTGTGCTGCCCCTCGCGCGCGACGCTCCTGACCGGCCAGTACCCGCACAACCACGGCGTCCTCGACAACGGCGGGCCCGAGGGGGGAGTCCATGCGTTCGACGAGTCCGTGACCCTCGCGACCGCGCTCGAGGAGGCGGGCTACCGGACCGGGTACATCGGCAAGTACCTGAACGGCTATCCCCCGCTGGCGCGCGAGGACCCCGAGGCCGCGATCCCACCGGGCTGGAACCGCTGGTTCGGGATGGTCGACGCGGGCCAGTACGAGTGGTCGATCAACGCGAACGGGAGCCTCCGCAAGTTCGGGCGCGAGCCCCGCGACTACCAGACCGATGTGCTTCGGAAGCTCGGCGCGGACTTCATCCGCCAGCGCAGCGGCAGGAACAAGCCACCCTTCTTCCTGATGGTCGGCACGAACGCTCCACACGGCGAGCCGGGGCGCGGGTTCGCGGATCGCAACCCCCGCCCGGCGAAGCGCCACGTGGGCACGTTCGAGTCCCTCGGCGTCCCCGACGTCCCGTCGTTCAACGAGGCCGACGTCTCGGACAAGCCGCGAGTTCCTCCAGAGTGCCGAGGATCAAGGGCAAGGGCCGCCGGGAGCTGCGCGACCGCTACCGGGGTCGCCTCGAGAGCCTGCTGTCCGTGGACGACCTGGTCACCGGCCTCCTCGCCGAGCTCCGCCGCCGGAACGAGCTGCGGAACACCCTCTTCATCTTCACCTCGGACAACGGCTTCCTGCTGGGCGAACACCGCCTGGAGCGCAAGCGTCTGCTCTACGAGGAGAGCGCACAGGTGCCCTTGGTCATGCGCGGTCCGGGCGTCAACCGCGGGGCCGACCGCAAGCAGCTCGTCGGCAACATCGACCTCGCGCCCACGATCTACGACGCCACGGGGGTCAACCCGCCGAACTCGCTCGAGCCGGACGGGGTCTCGCTGCTGAACGTCGTCGACGATCCGGGCGCGTTCCGGAACCGGGATCTCCTGCTCGAGAACTTCCACCTCGGCTCGAACGACGGGGTCGGCAAGGCGATTCGAACGCCGGAGGCGATCCTGATCGAGCAGCGCGTGGACGGGACGGCGCACCACGAGCTGTATGACCTCGATCCGGACAGCAGCGGCTACGACCCGTACGAGCTCGAGAACCAGTACGAGAACCCCAAGTACTCGGGGCTGCGGGCCGACCTCGAGGACCGGTTGGACGAGGTCCGCAACTGTCAGGGGAATCAATGCTGAGGAGCCGGGCCTGGCTGGTGCCGGCAGTCCTGGGGGCGGCGGCCTCCTTCGCCGCCGACGGGCACGCGGAGGCGACGCTAGACGTCCAGGCCAGGAACGCGAGCTGGGCGGCTGCCATCAGCGGCTTCTCGCACACCTACGGGGCGACCGTCGCCGACTGGAACTCAGACGGCTGGGACGACGTCCTCCTCAACAAGCACTACGAGTCATTCCCCCGACTGATGGTCAACACCGGAGGTGAGTTCACCGACGTCACCGACGACGCCTTCACGACGCATCCCCGCCGTCGCGACCGCCACGGGTGCGCGGCCGCGGACGTCGACCTGGACGGGCATCTCGACCTCTACTGCGCGGCCGGCGGCAGGCACGGCGGCATCGGGCCGAATCGCAAGGAGCTCTGGCTGCAGGACGCGGACGGCTCCTTCACCGAGCACGCCAGGGAGTGGGGCGTACGCGACGAGTTCGGCCGCGGGCGGCAGGCGACGTTCGTCGATGCGAACGGCGACGAGTTCCCCGATCTCTACGTCACGAACCAGCAGCCACGAAAGGACGGGCTCCCCGGCCCGAACCGGCTGTTTCTCAACGTTGACGGCGAGCGGTTCCGGAACGCACCCGGATTCGGGGTCAACCGCCGGATCGGCGGCGACGCCGTTCAGGCGATGGACTTCGACCTGGACGGGCGGGAGGACCTCTTCCTGTGCAGCCAGAAGGGGATCCGGATCTTCCGCAACGTGGCCGGCAAGCGGTTTCAGGACATCACCGGGCGCGCGCGGGCGAACGGACAGTGCCGGCACGCTGCGCTCGGGTTCGTGAACGGCGATGCCCGGCCCGACCTGGTAACCCTCGACAAGGACCGCCTCCAGGTGACGTTGCACGGGAAGAAGGGCCGCCTGCAGCGCAAGCCGGAGTTCGAGCAGCGGATCAAGCGGGCGCTGACGTTCGCGCTCGGCGACGTCAACCACGACCAGATTCTGGACATCTACGTCGTCCGATCGAGCGAGTTTGACCCGAGGCGCCCCGCCGACAACCAGCGCGACGCGCGTGACGTGATGCTCGCCTCGAACGGAAGTGTCCGCCGGCTCGCGCGGCTCCAGCTGCCGCAGATCTCGAAGGGGATCGGCGAGTCGGTGACCGCGATCGACCACGACGGAAACGGGCTCAGCGACTTCATCGTCATGAACGGGCGCTTCGATGCGCGCGGACCGATCCGGCTGGTCGCGTTCTACCCGCGCGAGCCGTAGGCTCAGCGCGGCGCCGGGGCCCAATCCACGCCCTCGCGCTGCAGCTTGCGCAGGACGCGCCGGTAGCGGCGGTCGACCCGGCGGGCGTCGGCGGGAGCCATTCGCTGCCGCCAGGCGCCAACGTGGGCGCGCTCCGCGGAGATCTCGCGCTCGAAGTACTCGCGCATCGGGCCGGCGTCCGCGATCTCCAGGAACCCGACCACGCGCTCGAACGTGCGGTCGCGGTCGTGGGCCGTGAGGTCGTCGAGGTGGACGGTGATCGCCCGGCCGTCCGGCAGGGAGCGCATCGCGGCGCCCGCGGCGCTGACCATCTCCTCCCACTTGGCCAACGCCAGCATCGGGTCGTCGGTGAGGTCCACCTTCTTGAGCGTCCCGGCGACGACCGCCCGGCCGTCGCGGACCATGTTGATGAACTTCGCGCCCGGAAACAGCTCGAGCAGGAACGGCGCGAACTCGATCACCGGCCCCGTGATCTCCACCCACGCCTGCTTGCCGGCCTCCTGGGCGGCCGGATCGAGGAGGCGGCGGACGAGGCGCCTGGAGGCGTCGACGGGGTCGGTCTCGAAGGCGGATTCGAATTCGGCCAGCGCGGCCTCCAGCTGCTCCGGTGTCGCCACCCGCTTGAGGCCGTTGCGGCGGTTGGCGCCACGCACGTACCAGCGGCCCCGCATCTTCTCGAGGAACGCGTCCATCGAGGTGTTGCCCGCCACCAGGTCGGGCAGGCCGCCGCGCCACGCGTGGAAGCGGACCTCCGTGGGAATCCAGTGGTAGCGCGGGCCGGCGTCGATCAGGCGGCCCATGACGTGGGTGCCCGAGCGCCCGACGCCGCCCACGAAGACGGGCTCCGGGAAGTCGGCCTGCGACGCGGAGTCCGAAGGACGAAGCGGAGCCCCGCCGTCGTTGAGGCGGCTGGTATTAGCGCTCACCGGCGGCCGGGCTCCGGCACCCAGTCGATCCCCTCGCGGCGGAGCCGGCGCACGAGGCGCCGGTAGCGGCGATCGACCCAGCGCGCGTCGGCGGGCGCCATGCGCTCGCGCCAGGCGCCGACGTGGGCCTTCTCCGGGCTGATCGTCTCGTCGAAGTAGTCGCGCATCGGCTTGGGGTCGTCGAGCTCGAGGTACTCGACGAGGCGCTGGAACTGGTGGTCGCGATCGTGGGCCGTCAGGTCGTCCAGGAAGATCGTCAGGACGGCGTCAGCGGGCATCTGGCGCAGCGCGGCGTCGGACCGCCGGACGCGCATGGCCCAGTGGCCGAACGCCTGCTGGAGGTCGTCGGTCATGTCGCGCTTCTTCAGGATCGCCGCGGTCACGGCGCGCCCGTCGCGCACCATGTGGATGAAGCGGGCCCGGGGAAAGAGCTTCAGCAGGGTCGGCGCCATGCGGATGTTCGATCCGGACAGGTCGACCCAGGCCGGCTTGCCGGCGCGCTCGGCGCTGGGGTCGAGGATCTCACGCACCAGACGGCGCCCGGAGTCCCAGGGGCTGTCCGGGAAGTCGCTGCGGAAGCGCTCGACCGCGGTCTCGAGGTCATCTCGCTCCATGATCACCTGGAGGCCGCGGTGCTGCTGCATGCCGCGCTGCCACCACTGGCCGAGGACGCGCTCGCAGTAGGCGTCGAGGTCGGTGTTGCCGTTCAGCAGGTCCGTGAGCCCACCGGTGCCGCAGTGGAAGCGCGACTCCACCGCGATCAGGTGATACCACGGGTGCGAGTTCAGGAGCCGGCCGATCGCGTGGGTGCCGCTGCGGGCGGAGCCGCCCACGAAGACGGGCTCCGGGAAGTCCGCGCTCATGCCGATCGCTCCGGCGTCGGAATCCAGGTGACTCCCTCGCGGCGCAGCCGGCGCAGCTCCCGCCTGTAGCGGCGGTCGATCCAGCGAGCATCGGCGGGCGCGACCCGTTGCCGCCATTCGCCGATGTGGGCCCGCTCCGCTCGGATCTCGTTGTCGAAGTGGTCGCGCATCCCGCTCGGATCCTCGACCTGGAGGAATTGCACCAGCCGATCGAACGTGGCCTCGCGGTCGTTCGCGGCGAGGTCCTCGAGACTGACCGTCAGCGCCGAGCCCGCCGGGAGAGCGTCCAGGGCCGCGTGCGAGCGCTCCACTCGGCGCAGCCAGTGCTCGAACGCCTGCTCTCGGTCGTCGCTCATGTCGCGCTTTCGCAGGATGGCCGCGGTCACGGCGCGGCCGTCTCTGACCATGTTGATGAACCGTGCGTCCGGGAACAGCTGGGCCAGGACCACCGCGCTCGGCAGGTTGGGACCCGAGATGTCGACCCAGCTCGGCTTGCCCGCACGCGCGGCACACGGATCGAGGATCGCCCGCACGAGCTCGCGCGCTGCCTCTGGCCGATCCCGCGTGAACGCGCTGCGAAACGCGGCAACGGCCTGCTCCAGCGCCGGGCGGTCGATGACCCGGTGGAGCCCTGCGTCGCTCTTCAGCCCTCGCTGCCACCAGAAGCCGAGCAGGCGCTCGCAGAAGGCGTCCAGGTCGGTTTCGCCCTCGAGCAGATCGGTCAGGCCCCCGCCCGCGCAGTGAAAGCGCGACTCCCACACCAGGTGGTAGCGGGGGTGTGCGCCGATCAGGCCGCCGATCGCATGGGAGCCGCTGCGCGCCGAGCCGCCCACGAAGACGGGCTCCGGGAAGTCTCGCGATGCGGGGCTCGGCGAATCCAGGGGGGCCTTCCCGTCGCCGAGGCGGGTGTTGGTGATGGCGTCGCTCATGAGGTTCGGGCGTCGGGCTCGGGCACCCAGGTTAGGCCCTGGCGCCGCAGCTTCCGGACGAGGCGGCGGTAGTGGCGGTCGACCCAGCGGGCGTCCGCCGGCGCCATCCGCTCGCGCCAGGCTCCGACGTGAGCGCGCTCCGCGGATATCTCGCCGTCGAAGTACTCGCGCATCGGGGCCGGGTCGTCCAGTTCGAGGAACGACGCGAGGCGCTCGAACGAGCCTTCGCGATCGTGCGCGGCGAGGTCCTCGAGGAACACCGAGAGCACGCTGTCGTCGCCCAGGTCCTGCCGCGACGACTCGGCCGCCCGGACCATGCCCTCCCAGCGCTCCAGCGCGCGCGAGGGCTCGTCGGTCAGGTTGACCTTCTTGAGCGTGGCGGCGACGACGGCGCGCCCGTCGCGGGCCATGTTCACGAACTTGGCCCGCGGGAAGAGGCTCCGTAGGAAGCCCGCGTACTCGATCGTCCCTCCGGTCGCCTCGACCCAAGAGAGCTTGCCGCGCGCGCCCGCCTCCTCGCCGAGGAGCGCCTCGATCAGGTCGCGGCTCGCTTCCGCGGGCGCCTCGGTGAAGCGCTGCTCGAAGCGCGCGAGCGCGGCGTCGAACGTCTCGCTGCCGCAGATGCGGTGCAGGCCCTGGCGCTGGTTGGCACCGCGCTGCCACCAGTGGCCGCGCATGCGTTCGAGGAACTCGCCGAGCGTGGTGTGTCCGGCACAGAGGTCGGGCAGACCGCCTTCCCAGGCGTGAAACCGGGCCTCGGTGCGCACCCTGTGGTAGCGCGGCCCGGCCCCGATCAGCCGGGCCATCACGTGCGTCCCGGAGCGCCCGACGCCGCCGACGAAGATGGGATGGGGGAAGTCGAGCTGGGGCTCGGCCATGGCGGCGAGCAAGGGTATTCGCAGGCCGCGTCCTCCTATCCTTGGCGTCTCCATGGCCGCGGAAAGCCCACAGCCGCGGCGAGACGGCCCCGCCCCGATCCTGTTCGTCGGCGGTACCGGCCGCAGCGGCACGCACGTGGTCGCCAAGCTCGCCGCCCGGAACTCCAACTACCGGCTCGTCCCGGTCGAATGCCGGTTCCATACGGACGTGGAGGGCTTCCCGGGGCTCCTCGCAGGAGACGTTTCGAAGCGCGCGTTCCTGAAGCGGATGCAGGGGTTCTGGTGGCGGGGGTTCCAGACGGACCGTCTGCGGGGCCTCCATCGCTTCGTGCCGCGCGAGCGCTTCGACGAGGCGCTCGCGGCCTTCGACGGCCGGTTCGACGAGGATCGCGAGGATGCGTGCCGCCGGCTCTTCCTCGACCTCCTCTGGCCGGTCACGACGGAGGGCCGCTCCGGCGAGGCGTCGGGAATCGTCGAGCAGAGCTGCGACGTCGTCGCGCAGGCGCCGACCCTCGCGCGCCTCTTCCCCGAGGCGAGGTTCGTGCACGTGGCGAGGGACGGTCGCGACGCCTCGGCGTCACGCGTCTCGCAGCGCCGCTGGCTCGTGTACCCCCGCACCCGCAAGCAGGGCCTCGAGTGGTGGGAGCGCCGGATTCGCGCCATCGACGAGGGCTCGAAGGCGATTCCGGAGGGCTCGTTCCTGGAGCTGGGCCTCGACGACTTCCTGACCCGCGGGGCGCGGAAGGATTCGATCGAGGAGCTCGCGAGCTTCGCGGGCGTCGGCGCGGGAATGCGAATGCGCCACTTCATGCGTCGCAGGATGAACCCCGGCCGGGCGAACCGCGGCCGCTGGCGTCGCGGCCTCGAGCCGGATGCGCAGGCGAAGGTCGAGCGCGAATACGTCGAGGTGCTCGAACGGCTCGAGCGCGACGGGATCACCTGCGCTCCGATCCTCAGGCGCGCCCTCGAGCGCGAGCGCGCCGAGGGCTCCGAGCGCGCCGTCGCCTGATGCCTGACCCGCGGCGAATCCTGTTCGTCACCTCGAACGGGACCGGCCTCGGCCATCTCACCCGGTCGATGGCGATCGCCCGTCGCCTCGATCCGGAAGTCGAGCCGTTCGTCATCACCTTCTCCGCCGCTGCACCCGTGGTCCGCGACCAGGGGTTCCCGGTCGAGTACATCGCGTCCTACGACCGGCCCGGGGCGGGGACCGACCTGAGCTGGACCTACCGGGCGCGTGACCGGCTGCGCGTCGCGATCGCCGAGATCGCGCCGGAGGTCGTGGTCTTCGACGGAACCCATCCGTACGAGCGCCTGCTGCCGGCGCTGCGTTCGACCGGAGCCGCGCTCGTGTGGTGCCGCAGGGCGATGTGGCGGCCCGACGCCGATACAGCGCCCCTGCACCGCACACACCTGTTCGACGCCGTGCTCGAGCCCGGCGAGCTGGAACCGGCGGCGGACCGGGGCCCGACGGCCGGGCGGCGGTCCGAGGCGCACGCGGTCGATCCCATCGTCCTGCTCGACCGCTCGGAGCTCGACGGGCGCGCCGACTCCGAACGCGCACTCGGCCTCGATCCGGAGAAGCGGCACGTGCTGGTACAGCTCGGACAGGGCGCCGGGGTGCGAACGGCTACGGCCGCCGGCCTGCGGCATGTGGCCCGGATGCCGGGTGTCCAGGCCGCCGCGCTCGCCTCGCACCTCTCGGCGCTCGACGACGTGCCCGAGGGGGTCGTCCGGTTGGAGGCGACCTATCCGATCGCCCGGCACTTCGCCGCCTTCGACGCCGCCGTCTCGGCCGCCGGCTACAACGCTTTCCATGAGCTGACCGCCGCCCGGGTGCCCGCGCTGTTCGTGCCGATCGACCGCCAGACCGACGACCAGGCCGCGCGCGCCCGCGGCGCCGAGCGCGCGGGCACCGGGCTCGCCGTCGGCGGTCCGGAGGATCCGGCCTTCGAGGCCCGGCTCGACGAGCTCCTGAACCCAGCGCGGCAGGCCGCCCTTCGGGCGAAGCTGGACGGGGTGGGGGAGTGGCGCGGCGGTGAGCAGGCGGCGCGGTGGCTTGAGGGCCTGGCCGCCGAGCGGGGTCGGGGGCCGGCTGCCGTCGGCGAGCCCGCCGCGCCGAGCACCGCCGTGCGTGCGCGCCGCGCCTGGATCTTCGCCTCGAGCGTGCCGCGGACCCTGGCGCGCGTCGCCTCCCAACGGCTCCGCCGCCCACGCACCCGTGTGATCGTGCTTGCGTTCGGCGTTCCCGAGGCGGAATACGAGGGCGAGGTGCGGCGCGCGCTGGCGGAGGCCGGCGAGCCGCCCGAGCGGGTCCTCGTGATCACCGATCGGCTGGACTTCACACCGCTGCTCGCCGCAGGGGTCGGGTTCGAGCACGTGCCCGCCGACGGCGAGCGGCAGCCGGAGCTGGCCGCGGACGGCTATTCGCGCTTCAGGGACCGCCGAATCGAGCTGATCCGGGCACGCAGGCCACGCCCGAGCAGGGTGATCGAGCTGCGCTGAGTGCCCGGTGGTGCCGGGCGCGCCGCGTATCCTCATCGCGATGGAATCGGGCACCAAGAGCGGCACGGGTGCGCACAGCGCTGCCTCCGACGGCGCCGTCGGCGGGTTACCGAACCTGATCGTGATCGGCGCCCAGAAGTGCGGCACCAGCGGGCTGCACTTCTACCTCGGGCTGCATCCGGAGGTCTCCGTGTCCGAGCCGAAGGAGCTGAACTTCTTCATCGCCGAGCGGAACTGGCCGCGGGGCCTCGACTGGTACCGCGGGCGCCTCGACCCGAGCGCGGTCGTGCGCGTCGACGCGTCGCCGAACTACACGGCGTACCCCCAGCACAAGGGCGTGCCGGAACGGATGGCCGAGACGCTGCCCGACGCCCGCCTGATCTACATCGTGCGTGATCCGATCGACCGGATCGCGGCCCACTGGGTGCACAACTTCTCGAAGGGCCGCCACCAGGGGCAGCTGGCCGAGACGATCATGAAGCCGAAGACCTCCTACATCGATCGCAGCCGCTACGCGATGCAGCTCGAGCGGTACCTCGCCCACTATCCCCGCGAGCAGGTCCTCGTCCTCGAGAACGAGGACCTCCGCAACCGCCGCGACGAGACGCTGCGCAGGGTGTTCGAGTTCGCCGGCGCCGATCCGGCGTTCACGGACCGCCGGTTCGGGAGCGAGCGCCACAAGACCAAGCGCAAGACGCGCCTGACCCCGCTGGGCGAGCGCATCGAGCGCCGGCGCGCCGAGTCCGAACGGTCGGAGTTCTCGACCAAGGCGTGGGCAGTGGCGCGCGGCTACTGGCCCCTGGGCCTGCGGATCGAACGCCCGCGGGTGCGCGAAGCGCTTCCCGACGACGTGCTCGAAGTCCTGCGAGATGACGCCAGGCGCCTGGAGGAGCTGACCGGGCGCGACTTCCACCACTGGTCGCTCTGGGACCGGTGATCGCCCCGGAGGAGCGGGCGGGGGAGAGCCGCGAGGAAGCAGGCGACGACCGGCACCGCGGCGAGGGCGCGGTCCTCGGCGTCAGAGTGCTCCGCTACTCGGGCGTCCAGGGGACGGCGATGGTGGGCGCCAGCGTGCTGCATATGGTCACGATCTTCGTCGTGGCGGGCTTCCTCGGCCCCTCCGACCTCGGGCGCTTTGCGATCCTCTACTTCGGGGCAAACCTCCTGGCTCAGGTCCTGACGATCGCGGTCAAGCCGGGAACGATCCGCCGCACCTTCGGGCAGGGCGACGACGAGGACGACGACGAGGACGACGAGGACGTCTCGACCACCCCGAAGCGGAGCCTCGGGACCGGCCTGGTTCTGGCAGGGATCCTGTCCGTCGTCGGCGGTGTCGTCGCGATCGTGCTGCGCGAGCCGATCGCCGAGTGGCTCCTCGGCGACGCCGCGACGACGCCGACCTGATCGTCTGGGCGGCGGTGCTGGGAGCGGCGACCGTTGTGTTCCGGCTCGCCTCGATCGTGATCTGGTTCGAGCGGCGGCCAGGTGCATTCCTTGCCTGCGAGCTCGCGCGTCCCGTCCTCGCCCTGGTGCTGGTGGTGTCACTGCTCGCCGGCGGCGCCGGGCTCGACGCGGTCCTGATCGGATCGGCCGCGGGAACCCTGCTCGCGGCCGTGGTCGGCCTC
Source organism: uncultured bacterium (assembly GCA_963734015.1). GTDB lineage: Bacteria > Actinomycetota > Thermoleophilia > Solirubrobacterales > 70-9 > JALZKA01. Next base: position 40,667 of record CAVTFG010000015.1, read on the forward strand.
GTGGTGCTGCGCGGCAGCTTCGACACGGTGCTCGATTGGAGCGAGGCGGGGCCCATCTTCCAGAGGGGAGCGATCCGCGCCCCGATCATGATGTCGTTCTGGCTGATCGTGAACGCGGACGTGTTCGTGCTCTCGCGGTATCTCAGCGACACGGAGATCGGCATCTACACGCTCGCGTCGCGGGTGGCGTTCATCGCGGCGTTCCTGCCGCAGGGGTTCCGGGTTGCGCTGCGCCCGCTCCGGAAGGCCGCGATCTACAAGTCGGTCGAGGATCAGTACGGCCGCGCCGAGCAGCGCGGCCAGCTCCTCGGCTACTTCGTGCTGCTCTGCATCACCGCGGTGCTGGCGATGGTCCTCGCGGGCCCGGTGGTGGTCGATATCGCTCCCGACTCGTTCGCCGACGCCGCGCCGCTGATCCCGATCACCGCGGCGGCGATGGTCTGGCCCGCCCTGCTCCGGACCGTGAACCAGCAGACGATGTGGCCCGGGCGGACGAAGGTGACCTTCATCTGCTGCGCCGTGATCGCGGCGGTGCTGTTCATTGCCGTGACCGCGCTGCTCGCCCCCGAGATCGACGCGTACGCGGCTCCGGTGGGCATGATCGCGGGGCTCCTGCCGCCTTGCGCCTACCTCTTCATCCGCGGCCAGCGCGGGCCGAACAGGATCGCCTTCCCGTACCGGGAGGTCGGGACGGCGCTGGCGGTGGCGGTCGTGATCGGAGTCGTGTACGACCTGCTCGAGTCCTCGGTGGGCGTGGTGGCGGACATCGTCGTCGCGCTCGCCCTGGCGGTGCTCTACGTCGGGCTCCTGTTCGCGCTGCGCGTCATTCCCGAGACGCACTGGGAGGCGCTAAGCCACATGGTCCGCTCGCTGTCGTCTGGCCGCCCCGACGAGTTCAAGCCCCGACGGGGACTGCGCGCCCTGGAGCAACCGGAGCGCGACGCGTTGCGCTCGGCCGTCGCGGGCAGTTGGGCCGCCCGCGCCGGCGGCACTCCGGGCGCCGGCGGCAACGGCTCGCCTGCGGACCTGATGCGGTCGCTGCGAACCGCCGGGGAACGCGGAGGGGTACCTGTGGGCGAAGGGACCGCGCTCGACCCTGACATCGCCGAGTACCTGTTCAGCTCCCATCCGACGGCGATGCGGAACGCGACCATGCGCAAGTTGCTCGACGATGGGGCGGACGCCGCCGACCTCCGCGCGCTCGAGGATCTCGTCTCGCACCTCGCGGCGATCCCCGACGGCGCCTGGGCCGGCCGGCGCAAGGGCGAGGCGAAAGCGCACGCCTAAGATCCCGCCCCCATGGCAGAGAAGATCGACCCCACATGGATCGCCTACGCCTTCAACCGCCCCGCGGACGCCGGGCGGATCCAGCAGGGTTTCGAGCGCGTAGGGGCCCACTACGGCCGCCTGGCCAACTACGACCAGACGATCCGCCGCGCGGACGCCGGGGGCCGGCTGGGGCTCGCGACGGTTGGCGCCCAGGAGTCGCTGAGCGCCTGGCCCTACTTCGCGGCCACGCCTGAGGTCGCGATCGCCACGGCATACGTCCCGGCCGGCTGGGAGCGGCTCGTCGGCGAGCTTCCTGCGAGCAAGGCACCGGTCCCTCTGGCCCAGGCTCTTCTTCGCGATCCCGACCGCTGCGCGGATTCACTGACCGCGCCAAACGTGCTGGCCGTGCTCGACACGCGTGCGGAGCGCCTGCTGGTTCTGAACGACTGCATCGGGGCCGGCCGGTTGTTCGAGACCCGGCTCGCGGACGGCTTCGTCTGGTCGAACCGGGCCGCGGCCGGGCACGTGTTCGCGGGCCTTCCGCTGCAGCCCGACGAGCGCGGCTGGCGCCTCCTCGCGGCAGTGGGCTGGTTCTTCGGCGATTCGACGCCGATCCGCGACGTCCGCCGGGTCCCGCGCGGGGCGGTCGTCGAGGCTCGCCCCGAGGGGACGAGCGACGCGCGAGACCGACGCCGTCGGCCGGCTGGTCTCGGGCGCCGCAAGACTGGCGGTACGGGCCTGCTCGACGAGGCCGCCGGCGCACGCGGTGGCACACGGTTCGGCTCGCCGACGCGCTCTGGCCCGACCAGCCGGTGATCCACCTCTCGGGTGGCCGTGACTCGCGCCTCGTGGCCGCCGCGGCGCTGGCCGGCGAGGTCGACGCCGTGTTCCGCACCTCGGACAACACCCCGGGCGAGGCGGACATCGCGCCAGCAGCTGGTCCAGGCGGCTCCGAGGGCGATGGAGCACGACGTCGTCAAGACCGGGGAGGACGAGGGCCCGGAGCCCCCGCTGCTCGAACGCACGTGTCGAGGTCAGCTCATGCACGACTGCATGCGGCACGCGTCGAAGGTCCGCCGCGACGTGAACCTGCCGCGGTCGCGCCCGAACCGGGCGACGCTGGCCGGCTGGGGCGGCGAGATCGCGCACGCCTTCTACTACAAGAACTCGCGCCAGCTCCGTCGAGTGCGCCGAACCGGCACCGAGGGCGCGATGAAGCGACTCCTCGAATCGTCGCGCAAGAAGCACTCCGCGGCGCACGACGCCGCGTACGAGCTCGCGGAGGTGCGAGTACGCCGCGGCGCTCGGCGCGGGCGAGGGCTACGGCCTCGAGGGGCCGGACCTGCTCGATTGGTTCTACCTGGTCAAGCGGTTCGCGCACCGGTTCGAGGTCGGCGCCGACTCGCCGGTGATGTCGATCTACACGACGCCGGCGTTCATCAGGGCCGCGTTCTCCACGACGCCCGAGCAGCGGCTCGACTGGTACGCGCACCGGGAGATGATCGCCGGGCTGGTACCGGCCTGGGCCGAGGTCCCCTTCTTCAAGGCGGAATCGGGCCCCCGTCCGGAGCTGCGGCGAAAGCGCCTTTGGCAGGCCGATTCGGACGCGCGCGCGCTCGAGGCCATCATCGCCGACGACGGCCCCTGGACCGAGCTGTTCCGCCCCCCGCGGGTCAGGGGGATGTGGTCCGAACTGCGGTCGGGGGGCGGTTACGCGAACTGGGAGACCGTGTTCGAGCGAGTGGCATTCCGCGAGGCATTCGAGCGGTTTAGGCGGTCCGTCGACGAGCGTTCGGCAGAGGGCCCGCCGCTCTTCGAATCCGCCGCTGCTGCCCGGCCGGCGTCGTGAGCAGCCCGCCCGAGCCGAGGCCGGTGGATGGCCGACCGCCGCTCGTCTTCGTGGGGGGCACGGGCCGCAGCGGCACGCACGTGATCGCCGGCCTGCTCGACAGCACCCGCGGTTCACCAGCGTGCCGCTCGAGGCCCGCTTCCACGCAAAGCCCCACGGGTTCCCCGATCTGCTCGCGGGCCGGGTAACCGAGCGCGAGTTCGTCCGCAAGCTGAAGCGCTTCTGGTGGCGCCGCATCCCGGCCGGTCAGCCATTGCCCTCGGTGCTGCCCGGGCTGCCGCTGGGGCGCTCGGTGCTTGGCCTGCATCGAATCGTCCCCCGCGAGCGGTTCGAGCGCTCTGTCGATCGGTTCGAAGGAGCGTTCGAACGGGGCACGACATGGCCTGCCGGCAGCTCTTCTACGATCTGCTCTGGCCGCTCGCCGCGGAGCGGGATCGCCGCGGGCTCGTCGAGATGACGACCGACAACGTGATGCAGGCGGAGACGCTCGGCAGACTCTTTCCGGAGGCCAAGTTCGTCCTGACCGTTCGCGACGGCCGGGACACGGGGGCGTCGAAGGCCGCGCGGCGCCAGCGCCCCCACCACCCGAGCGACGTCAAGTCCGGGATCGACTGGTGGCTCGCTCGGATGGAGCGCGTGGAGTCCGGGCTGCGCGCGCTGGATCCCGAGCGGGTGCTGGTCATCGGCCTCGACTCGTTCGTCACCGACGATCGCGAGGCCACATACGGGCGGCTGCTCGGGTTCCTTCACATCCGCGACCGCCCCCGCGTCCGGACGTTCTTCGACGATGAGATGAGCCCTGAGAACGCTCATCGCCACCGCTGGCGCGAGGGGCTCTCACTATCGGAGAGGGATGCGGCGAATCGCCACTACGCCGAGGCTCTCGACCTCCTGGAGGCCTCGGGGTCGCTCTGCGCACCGATCTTGCGGCGTAGTTTCGAACGCGACGGTTGAGGCTTCGGAACTCGGAAAGCGGTACTGGCGCTTGGTTAGGACTTTCGCCTCTCCGGGTGTACGTTCAGTCTAAGAATGAGCGAGACCCGAGGGAGGTCGGCTCATGGGCTTCGGGCGGAACCGGAACGCATGGAAAGCGGGTTAGTCCGATCTAACCCTGCGGTGGGTAGAACGAACGCGGCATCGGTCCTAGCGTGGACTCATGCAACGACCTAGCTCTTCCATCGCTTTGTCGTTGGCCCTTGGCGTTGATCGCTGCCGGACTTGTATTGGCCATCCCTGGGCCATACGCTCACTGAAGGAATCTCCGGGAGGGAGGTCGCCCGTTATCGAAACGGCGAACCGCAAGTTTGTTCGCAATCTAGGAGCGGCACCGCTCCCCTCTTGATCGTTCTCTTCGCCGGTCCCTCTTCAGCCGATGGCGCGGGCGCGAAGCTTGTCCGTGACGTCGTTCCGGGGCGCGGGGACTCTGAGCCGCGGTCCCTCACCAACGTCGACGGAACGCTCTTCTTCACGGCTAAGAGCCGCGGCCGCGGTCGGGAGCTCTGGCGCTCCGATGGCACCCGCGCCGGGACGAAACTCGTCCGCGACATCAAGCCAGGCAGGATGGACTCGGCTCCGCACGAACTCGTCAACTTCGACGGGACGCTCGTCTTCCGCGCCGACGACGGCGTCCATGGCGCCGAGCTTTGGCGCTCGGACGGCACCCGCGCCGGGACTACGCTCGTCCGCGACATCAGGCCGGGACCGGTGGGCTCGTTGAGGCAGGGGACGGTGTCCACCTCCGGCCCCACGCAGGCCGGAGGGCCTCTGTTCTTCAGGGCCGACGACGGCGTCCACGGGTTGGAGCTTCGGCGCACCGACGGCACCGAGGCCGGGACGACGCTAGTCAGAGACATCCGCCCGGGCCGGTTGACGTCTGAAGCCTTGTTCTTCCACCCCGCCGACTTCGGCGGGGCGCTCGTCTTCGGCGCCAGCGACGGCGTCCACGGGGACGAGCTCTGGCGCTCGGACGGCACCGAGGCCGGGACGACGCTCGTCAGAGACATCCGCCCGGGCCCCAACAACCATTCTTTCCCCCTCTCCTTCACGGACTTCGGCGGGACGCTCTTCTTCAGCGCTGATGACGGCTTCGGAGGCGAGGACACCCACGGACGCGAGCTTTGGCGCTCGGACGGCACCGAGGCCGGGACGACGCTGTTCAAGAACATCCGCCCGGGCTCCGCGGATCTGACCCTTACGGGTTCACGAACTTCGGCGGGGCGCTCGTCTTCGGCGCCAACGATGGCGGCACCCACGGCTCCGAACTTTGGCGCTCGGATGGCACCGAGGCCGTGACGACCGTGGTCCGCGTCATCAACACGGTGAGGCAGCACTCCTTCGCCCGGCAGTTCACGGAGTTCGCCGGGCAGCTCCTGTTTCCGGCCGGCGAGGACACCCACGACGACGAGCTGTGGCGTACCAACGGCACCGAGGCCGGGACAAAGCTAGTACGAGACATTCGCCCGGGGGATCGGCCGTCCCGTCCCATCGAGCTCACGAAAGTCGCCGGGAAGCTCCTTTTCACGGCAGGGGACGGCAGCCACGGCCTCGAGCTGTGGCGCTCGGACGGCACTCGGGTCGGTACCAAGCTCGTCCGCGACATCAAGCGCGGGAAGGACGGCTCGGAGCCGCTCGATCTCATAAACGTCGGGGGGAGGCTTTTCTTCAGCGCCCACGACCGAACCCACGGACGCGAGCTTTGGACGGCGGTGCCGTAGCGGTGGTCGGGCAGGTGGATCTAATGCGCTGTAGCCGCCGCGAAGGAGCCTTCATCACGGTCGTAGCCGTCGCACTGGTCGTGCTCGGTGCGTCCGGCTTCGGGGCCGCGGCCGCCGAGGCCGCGCCCACCTGCTACCTCGAACCGGCGACCATCGTCGGCACCGAGGGAGGGGACCGAAGCCACGGCACGCATGGAACCGACGTCGTCGTGGCCGGCGGTGGTGACGACCGGATCGCGGTCGGCGGCGGTGATGACATCGTCGCACAGGTTCCGGTGACGACCGTGTCCGCACCGGATCGGGCGAGGATCGCGTGGATGCCGGTCCAGGGGCCGATCTCGTCCGCCTCGGCGATGGTCGGGATGGGGCCCTCGGTGACTCCGGTCCCGACGTCCTGCGCGGCGGCGGTGGTCACGAGCAGGGTGGGACTCCTGATTTCGGTTCGGTCAAGGGGCTGACGGGAGACTCCGGGGACGATCGCCTGTCGGAGGGGCGGGCTCGGACAGCATGCAGGGCGACGCGGGTCGCGACGTACTCAGGGGAGGGCAAGGCCACGAGGGGACAGACCACACGGCGGAGCTATACCCCCCCGTGTTCGTCGGCGGGCCGGGCAAGGATCGCTTGTATGGGGGCACGGGCAACGATGAGCTGCCAACCCAGGGAGGATGTGAGCCGGGCTCGGACCGCTTCTACGGCGGCGCCGGAAACGATGACCTCTGCTTCTCGAGGGATCGGGTCCCGGATGTCTTCCATGGCGGCGCCGGTACCGATGAGATCCACTATCACTGGGAGGAAGTCCGCCGTGGAGTTGTGGTCAGCCTCGATGGGGTTCGCAACGATGGCCACGGGTGCCCGGACGCGTGCGACAACGTCGATCCCAGCATCGAGAACCTCGATATTGACATCCCGTGGACCACCGTCGCCAGCGACACGATCGTCGGGAGCGACGGGCCGAACGTAATTCGCGTCTATCTCGAGGGTGAAGGCGAAACCGTCGTGAGCGGCATGGGCGGCGACGACCGCCTGCTCTCCGGCGTGTTCGGCAACGGACGCGATTCGTTCTCGGGCGGGGACGGAAACGACATTCTCCGCACTTTTTGGGGCGACGATTCCCTCCAAGGAGGCCCCGGCGATGATGGCTGCCACGGTGGGGAGGGCACGGACACCGCTCTCGAGTGCGAGGAGTTAAGCGGTGTTCCGTAGGGGAGGCGATGTGGCGGCCACCGAAGGTCAAACTCGCTGAGATCCGTGCCAAACGCGGAGGGCACGCTGAAGCTGCAATAAGACCGAAGGGCAGAGCGAGGAGACTGCTGGATCAGAAAGGGCCAGGGTCAAGGCCAGGGTCACCTTTGATCCCGACGATGGCCCGATCGAGAAACAGCCGAGACCGATGGTCCTCATGAAGCAGAGGTAGCGCTGGTGATCGCCGCCACGCCCGCGAAGACCGACACCGCCACGGTCAGCACGTGATCGATCAGGAGCGCCGACGCTGCCGTGCGCGAGGTGTTCTCACCGAGGTTCGCGCGACTGACGGTGTAAGCCCCGCCGCCGTTCGGATAGGCGTGGCAGGTCTGGCGGTAAGAGGCGATAACGATGACAAGCAGCGCCACGACGACCAACGCCACCCACCAGGTCAAGTGCAGGAGCGCTACACCGCGCAGTCCGAGAACAGACGTCCACAGGACACTTTTCTTCGTCGCCGATGACGGCATCCATGGCGAGGAGCTCTGGCGCTCGGACGGCACCCGCGCTGGTACCAAGCTCGTCGACGACATTAGGCCGGGCGAGGAGTCGTCGCGCCCGCGCAACTTGACGAGCGTGGGCCGAAAGCGGCTCGTGGTGGCAAACAGAGTCGGGGGTTTCAGTACCCGCCCCGGGCTCTGGAAGGTTAGGCCCTGACCGGACTACCTAACGGCGGCTCGGAGGATGCTCTTCTTCGCTACGAGCGCTTGATCACGATCTGGTCGGCCTCGATCGTGACGTCGACCTTGCGGTGGCCAGACCAGTGCTCCTCGTACACGGGGTTGTCGGCCACGGCCGGGTCGAGCCAGAGGCCGAACCCTTCCTTCTCGCCGTGGTCGAACGTGGCCTGGAGCGCGTCGGCCTTCCTGCCGCGGCCACGGCCCCCGCGACGCCGTCGGCGTCGCTTTTGGGGCGGCTGGTCGTCCGGCTCGTCCCGTTCGTCGGTGGTCGTGCCCTCGTCCGAGGTGTCCTCGTCGTCTTCCTCTTCGGGCTCCTCGGCGGCCGCCGCCTCGATCTCGGCCTCGATCTCCGCTTCGATTTCGTCGCGGAGGTCGAGCTCGCCCGAGTCGTCCGAGTCGGCGCTCAAATCGTGGCGCCGGCGGAACTCGCGAAGCTCGGATGCGGATACGTCAAGTTGATGGGCGATCCAGGCGTCGGTCCGCCCTTGGCGGACCCAGGCGCGGATCTGGTTCAGCTGCGAGCGCAGCGGTTTACGTGCCATAAGAGCGCGTGATGGTATTCGATCGATCCTCCGTCGCTGTCGGCGCACTGCCCGGGTGCAGCGGCTACCCTGAGCGGCGGTCCGAATCCCGACCGGCCTTCCCATGGGGGTTGCTCGAACGGAGGCGAGAATGCTGGTCCTTACGCGCAAGACGAATCAGAGCATCATGATCGGCGACGATGTCGAGGTCACGGTGCTGGCGGTCTCGCGGGACAAGATCCGCCTCGGCATCACGGCGCCCAAGGAGGTGCCCGTGTACCGCAAGGAGGTCTACCTCTCGATCAAGGACGAGAGCGGCGACGGGGACGGAAGCGCCCACGGCAACGTCAAGGACGCCCTGAACGAACTCGGCTCGAAGTAAGAGCCGGCTCAGCCCATCAAGAGGGCGAGCGTCTCGAACATCACGACGGTCACGACGACGACCGTCGCGGTGAGCGCGGTGAAGAGGACGCTGAAGCGGACCTTGCCGCCCTTCTCTGCACGCTCGAAGCGGCGCGCGCGGGAGCGAGCGACGGCGCGCTCGCGGAGCTGCACGCGGCGCCGGCGATCGAGCGCCATCTCGTGTTCGAAGGCGAGCTCCCAGTCGTTGAGGCTCTGTCGCATTCGCATGAGTTCGGGCTTACTCCAGGGAGAGGATTGGCTGAGACAAGACGGCCGGTGACAGAAACCGCCCCCGGCGTGCGGGCAATCTAGCAGGGGAACGCGCGTTCTGCAAGCAATCGTTCACACAAACCCTAAAGTTTCTTTGTCACTTCAGGCACAAGTCGCCTACCCGCAGGCGCCCCAGAGCCCGCGCCCCGCGTTCGCTGCCGACTGCTGGAGGCGGTCGAACCGGTCGGCGAAATCCGTGTTGGGCGCGATCGCGAGCGTGCGCGCGTACCCGCGGCGGACGATCTCCGCGTTCACGAACCGCTCGCCTGTGTAGACGTAGGCGAGCAGGCGGTCGTAGTGGTCGCGGCGCTCGTCGCCGAACACGAGCGTGACCCGCTCGCCTTCGACCAGTTCGCGGTTCAGGCCGGCGGCCCGCTTGCCGAAGCACTCGGGCCGCTCGCCGGGGATCACGGACTCCGGCGTGTCGATCCCGATGTAGCGGACGCTCTGCTCACTGCCGCCGATCGCCATCCGCGCCGTGTCGCCGTCGACGACCTCGACCACCTGCGCTTCGACGCGTTCAGGACGCGGATGGTCTCGACCCGGGCGTTCGCGGCCCGAGTCCCTCGTTGCAAGCAGGAGCACGAGACCCACCGCCAGGAGCAGGATCGAGCCGAGGCTTGGAAGCCGTGCGAGCGACATGCGCGCGCACGTTCAACCCCTGGCCGGACGGATCACGCCCCGTGCAACGGGGCTTTCAGTGTGCTCTGAGGACTACGGGATCCGGCTGACGTTGGCGAGGAGCGATTCCTTGATCTGCTCGATGATCTCGAGCGCCTCGCTCCATTCGCGCTGCCACACGTTGCGGCCGTAGATGACGCCCGAGCCGCCGGCCTGCATGACGAACCGGGTCTGCTCGAGGACTTTCTCGTCGTCGATCTTCGAGCCGCCCGAGAGCACCACCAGCGCGCGCCCTGCGGACTCGACGCACTGCCGGATCGCCTCCTCCTGCGAGACCTCCATCTCGTTGTAGGGGGCCGGCGTCAGCTTGTCCTTCTCGGGATCGATCTTCGGCATGTTGAGCTTCACCACGTCGGCGCCCATCTCCATCGCCATCCGCGCGGCGTAGTCGATCGCGTAGAAGGTCGACTGTCCGCCCTTGGCGTCGAGTGCGGCGCCGCGGGGGTAGGCCCAGATCACGAGCGGCATGCCGTAGCGGTCGCAGTCCTGGCGGACCTGGCGGAGCTGCAGCAGGTCGTGGTCCTGGCGGGGCGAGCCGACGTAGAGCGTGTAGCCGACCGCGTCGGCGCCGAGGCGGACGGCGTCCTCGACCGACGAGTTGGTGGTGGAGAACGCGTCGTCGGACGGCGGCACGTCGGTCTTGCCGTTGACCTTGAGGATCAGCGGGACCTGGCCCGCGTAGTCCGGGTAGTACTTCTCGGCCATGCCGATCTGGCAGGCGAGGGCCGAGTAGCCGGCCTCGGCCGCGAGCCGGAACTGGTACTCCGGGTCCTTCGAAGCGGGATTCGGGAAGAAGTCTCGGGGGCCGTGCTCGATGCCCTGATCGATCGGCAGAAGCATCAGCGTGCCGTTACCGGGACCGAACTCGAAGAGGAGCCGGCGCAGCCTCGTGCGCTTGCCTGGGGCGAGGGTGGATAGAAGTGACTTTTGCTCGGTGACGGACTTGATCTCCATATGGCTTTAGGTTAGATGAGCATGCTCGAGCACGCCTTCACCGGGCCCTCGTTCACGGTGGGAATCGAAGAGGAGCTGATGATCCTCGATCCGGACACCCTGGATCTGGCCCAGGAGATCGAGCCGCTCCTCGCCTCCGTCCCCCCGGAGTGGGAGGGGCAGGTCAAGCCCGAGCTGTTCAGCGCCGTGCTCGAGATCGCGACGCGGCCGTGCGCCGGAGTCAACGAGGCGGGAGAGGAACTGGCGCAGCTTCGCTCGGTCGTGGCCGGCCTGGCGGCCGAGCGCGGCCTGGCGATCGGGGCCGCCGCGACGCACCCGTTCGCGCGCTGGGAGGAGCAGGTGATCGTCGACCGCCCGCGGTATCGCGAGCTGATCGACGACCTCGGCTACATCGCACGGCGCGAGCTGATCTTCGGCACGCACGTGCACGTCGCGATCCAGGGGGCCGATCGCGCGGTCTACGTCGCCGACGGCATCCGCCGCTACCTGCCGCTGCTGCTGGCGCTGTCGACCAACTCGCCGTTCTGGCGCGGGGAGGCCACCGGGATGATGTCCTCGCGCGTGCCGGTTTTCCGCCAGTTCCCGCGCGAGGGCATTCCGCCGCACTACGGGACCTGGGAGATCTACTCGCACCGCGTCGAGACGATGATGCGCAGTGGCGCGATCGAGGACTACACGTACCTGTGGTGGGACGTCCGCCCGCATCCGAACCTCGGCACGGTGGAGACCCGGGTCTGCGACCAGCAGACCAGCCTCGCGAAGACCCTCGCGCTGGCCGCGCTGATCGCGTCGCTGGCGCGCCGGCTCTGCGCCCTGCACGACGGCGAGGAGCCGCTCGTCGAATACCCGTCGGAGCTGATCGACGACAACAAGATCCGCGCCGCGATGCGCGGCATGGAGGGCATGCTCGTCGACTTCCGGGCCGGCCACCACGTCCCGGCGCCGGAGCTCGCAAAGCGGCTCCTGGACGAGCTCGCCGACGACGCCACGGAGCTGGGCGTAGCGCACCATCTGGAGACCGTTTGGGAGATCCTCCGCGGCGGCACGGGCGCGCGCCGCCAGCTCGCGGCGTGGGAGGCCAACGGCCACGACTCGCGCGAGGTCGTCCGTGGACTCGTCATCGACGCCTGACCGATAGCTACGACCGGCCGCGCCGGGATATCCTCGGTCGCGGATATGTCCTCGCCGGAGCTGAGCGTCGTCTGCCGCAACTGCGGCTCCGAGGTGAGCCCGTACGTGACCGAGTGCCCCTACTGCGGCCAGCGCCTGCGGAAGCGGGCCCCGAAGCTCCAGCGCGAGGGTGACGAGATCAAGATCCGTGAGGGCCGGCGCGAGAAGCGCCTGCGCAAGGACGCCGAACGCAGGACGCGCGCCGAGGCGCGGATGCGCGGCGAGGGCGGGGGGCGGCTCGAGGACCTGGCCACGCGGCCGGTCGCGACGGCGCTGTTTCTGGCCGTGCCCGCGATCGTCTTCATCGTCCAGGCCGCCTCGAACCTGACGGTGACCGAGCTGGGCGCGATCGTCGGCGATCCGGGGTCCGAGTACTGGCGGTATCTGACCGCCCCGTTCTTCTTCGACGACGCGGGTTACCTGTTCGCCTGCGGCGCGGCGATCGCGATCTTCATGCCGCCCTTGGAGCGGCGGATCGGATCGGTCGCGACGTTCATCCTGGCGCTGGCGTGCGGCGCCCTGGGGATGCTGGCCGCGGTCGGGGTCGACGCCGCGCTGGGCGACGACTTCCCGGTGGCAGCCGGGGCGAACGGGATCGCGCTCGGCCTGCTGGCCGCGTACGTGGTCGTGCGCGAGCCGGAGCGCCGCGCCGATCCCGAGGAGTCCTATGACCCGATCGCGGTGGCGGTGGCCGCCGCCGTCCTGCTCGCCCTGCCGCTCGTCGAGGACTTCGCCGACCCGTGGGCCGGGGTCGCCGGGGCGATCGTCGGCGGCCTCTGCGGGTTCACCGCGTCGCTGGGGAGCAGGCGAGGACGCCGGGCGTGAGCAAGTTCACCGCGGTCGACGAGCGGCTTCACCAGTACATCGTGGAGCACGGGGCCCGGCAGGACGATGTCCTGCGCAGGGTCCAGGCGGAGACCGCCGCGATGGGCGACATCTCGCGGATGCAGATCGCGCCGGACCAGGGCGCGTTCATGACGCTCCTGACGCGCGCGATCGGTGCCCGCGAAGCGCTGGAGGTGGGCACGTTCACCGGCTATTCGGCGATCTGCATCGCGCGCGGCCTCGAGCCCGCCGGGCGCCTGCTCTGCTGCGAGCTCAGCGAGGAGTTCGCCGAGATCGCCGCACGCAACCTCGAGGACGCCGGAGTCGCCGATCGCGTCGAAATCCGTGTCGGCCCCGCCGCCGAGACCCTGGCGGCGCTGCCCGACCGCGGGGTGTTCGACCTCACGTTCATCGATGCCGACAAGGCCGGATACCCCGTCTATTTCGAGGAGGCGCTCAAGCGCACGCGCCAGGGCGGCCTGATCCTGCTCGACAACGTGCTGGCGGGCGGCGCGATCGCGGTGCCGGAGGACGAGGTGCCCGAGGAGCGCAGCGCGACCGCCGCGGCGCTCAGCAAGGTGAACGAGGCCCTCGCCGAGGACGACCGCATCGATCTCGCGATGCTCGGGATCGCCGACGGATTGACCATCGCCCGCAAGCGGTGACGGATCCCGCAGGGGCTCAGCGGCGCGGACTGCGCGACTCGCTGCGCTGGCTCGGCGGTGCGAGCCCCGGGGCGGCCGTCTGGGAGGCGGCCGGTGTCACCGCGGCGATCGTCCCGGCCGTTCCGGAGCGCTCGATCATCAACTCGGTGGTCTACGACGACGCGGGGGCGCTGGACGCGGCATACGACGGGTTGGTGGACGCGTACGCAGCCGCCGGCGTCGTCGCGTGGGACGTCTGGACGCCGGACTTCGACTCGGATGCGCTCGAGCTGTTGAGGGCCCGGGGCCACACCTTCGACGGTGAGCCGGCGGCGATGACCCTGGACCTCGCACGGTTCGAGAGCCCCGGCCTGGGCGATCTCGACTGGGACGGCGAGGCGACCTTCGACGAGCTCGGGCGGATCAATGACCTCGGCTACGGCCATGGTGGGGCGGATGGCATCGCGGCGGCGTTCGGCGGAGTCCCCGGCGGCATCCCCATGCGGCTCTACCGCGCTCGGCGCGGCGGCGAGACCGCGAGCGTGCTCGCCACGATCGACCACGACGAGGATCTCGGGATCTACTACGTGGCAACCGCACCCGACCACGGCCGGCAGGGCCTCGCCGGCCGGTTGCTGGCGGCCGCCCTGGGCGAGGGCCGGGCGCGCGGCATGCGCACCTCGTCCCTTCAGTCGTCGGCCAAGGGCGAGCCGGTGTACACCCGGCTCGGGTACGTCCGGGACTTCCGGCTCAACCTCTACGAGCGGCGGGGATAGGTTTCCGCTGTGCCCCACTCGTACTCCGACGAACAGCTGGACGCCGCCGTCGAGGCGCTCTCGGATCCGGAGCGGTTCCGCGAGGCCGAGGCGATGGTGGCGGCGGCAGCCCCCAAGCTGCAGCGAGTCCTCGCCAGCGCCCTCGAGCACGGCGGGTGGTTCGCCGAGTCCCATGACGACGCGAGCGCCCGCGCGGCGGGCACCGAGGACGAGGCCGAGCGCCTGACCGCCGTCCGGACGCTGCTCGCCGAGGAGACGCGGATGGGGATGCTGGTTGGCGTCGCCGTCGGCTGGGCACTGGCGAACGAACTGACTGAATCTGAGACCAAGGAGAGCGAATGAACATCAAGTTCCATGGGCATGCCTGCTTCGAGCTGTCCGACGGCGACGCGACCGTGCTGGTGGACCCGTTCCTGAAGCCGAACAACCCCAGCGCCGTGCACACGGCCGACGAGGTCGACGCGACCCACGTGCTGCTGACGCACGGTCACGCCGATCACATCGCCGACGCCGTCGGGGTCTGCAAGCGCACCGGCGCCCCCGCCGTCGCGATCGTGGAGCTGGCGAACTGGCTGGAGGAGCAGGGCGTGGAGGAGACCCACGACCCCAACCTCGGCGGGACCGTGCGGTTCGACTGGGGCTGGGTCAAGCTCGTCCAGGCCTTCCACACCAACACGGCGCCCGGCTCCGAGGACGCTCCGTTCAGCCCGACACCCGGCACGGTGATCGGGCACCCGGCCGGCCTCGTGATCAACATCGGGGGCAAGACGATCTACCACGCCGGCGACACCTGCCTGTTCGGGGACATGCAGCTGATCGCGCTGCGCACCCCGGTCGACGTGGCGATCCTCCCGATCGGGGGTCATTACACGATGGACCGCCACGACGCGGCCTACGCCGCCGGCCTCGTCGGCGCCGGCACGGTGATCCCCTGCCACTTCAACACCTTCCCGCCGATCGAGACCGACGCGGAGGCGTTCAAGAGCGACGTTGAGGCGCAGAGCTCGTCCGAGGTCGTGATCCTCCCCCCGGGGGAGACCCTCGAGGTCTAGGTTCGCTGGCCGGAGGGCCGGTTTTCCCGTCCGATCGGACGATCGAACATCCGTCCCTTCGACCGGCCGTTTGGAGGATGGGCGCAGGCGTGGTTGTGCCTGAAGCTGGTCGTACCCCCTAACCCCCGCCGTGGGGAGAAGTGTGGGACTCGTATGGAGGCTAATTCGGACCACAGCCCCCGCATCGCACTGGTGCTCCAACCCGGACCGGATGTCCAGGAGTCCGTGCGTGAGTCTCTCGCAACTCTTTGCGGCGAACTGGACGCCAAGGCTCTCGACGATGTCGAGGACCTAATCGGCGCCCTGTCCCGTACCCAGACGTCTCAGCTCGAAGCCAGGGAAGGCTTCGAGCTGAGGCTCTGGGTATCTCCGCAGCCCTGGCGCCCGCCTGAGCGCGCCCGTAGACTCCTGAGCGGACGATGGTTGCTCGGCCGCAGCGTGTCCGCGTGCTTGTCGCGGACGATCACCCGATCTATCGGGAGGGGATCGTGCGCGCGATCAAGGAGCGCCCCGATCTCGAGCTGGTCGGCGAGGCCGGCGACGGGCGTGACGCGCTCGAGCAGATCAAGAGCCTGACGCCGGACGTCGCGGTGCTCGACATTCGCATGCCGGGGCTCGAGGGCACGCAGGTGCTGAGCGCGATGCGACGCGACGGGGTCGAAACCGAGGTGCTTTTCCTTTCCGCCTTCATGGAGTCCGAGCTGGCCTATCGGACGGTTGCCGAGGGTGGCAAGGGCTACCTGTCGAAGGAGAGCTCGCGACAGGAGATCTGCGACGCGATCGTGACCGTGGCGCGCGGCGGCACAGCGCTCGCGGCCGCGGTCCAGGCCGGTCTCGCCAGCGAGATCCAGCAGCGTGAGCGCGCCGACGGCCGCCCCGACCTGACCCCGCGCGAGTCCGAGGTCCTGCACATGATCGCCGACGGCCTCTCCGCGCCCGAGATCGCCAAGCGGATCCACCTGAGCCCGACGACGGTGAAGACCCACCTCCACACGCTCTACGAGAAGCTGGGGGTATCCGACCGCGCCGCCGCGGTCGCCGAGGGAATGCGCCGCGGCTTGCTCGAATGAGCGAGGGCCCGGGCGAAGCCGAGCTCCGGGCCGAGATCGAGGAGCTCCGCGCCGAGCTCGACGCCGCCCGAGCCGAGCTGGCCGACCGCCGGCAGTTCGTGAGCCAGGTCATGGACGCCGAGAACCGCGCGCGGCGCCGTATCGCGCAGCTGATCCACGACGACGCCCTGCAGAGCCTCCTCGCGGCGAACCAGGAGTTGATGGAGGCCGCGCCGGGGCGCGCCGGAGTGACCCGGGCGCACGAGGTCGTGAGCGCGTCGATCGCCGATCTTCGCGAAGCCCTGCTGGCGCTGCATCCAGTGACGCTGGAACAGGGCGGCCTGGGCCAGGCCGTCGGTGCCGTCGCCAGGCAGGCCGAACGCCAGGGCGGCTTCAAGGTGGAAGTCGAGCTGGACGCAGCCGCGGCGTCTGGTCATGACGAGCTGGTGCTGGCGCTGGCTCGCGAGCTCCTCACCAACGCGATTCACCACTCGGGAGCCGACTCGGTGGCGATGCGGGTCGCGGCATTGGACGGCGGCGGCGTGATGCTGGAGATCGCCGACGACGGTCGCGGTATGGATCCGTCGCGACCGCGCGAGGCCCTGGCCGCGGGGCACATCGGCCTCGCGTCCGTCGTGCAGCGCGTCGAGGCTGCGGGCGGCGAGTTCGAGTTGGACACGCAACCGGGGAAGGGCACGACCGTCCGGGTCAGCCTGCCGCCGGCGGGCGTGATCGGGGGCTAGCCGGACGGAGCGCCGGAAGGCGCCGGCGCCGGCGGCGCGGGGGGAGGTGCGGGCGGTTCCGTGACCGGCGGCTCGGTGACCACCGGAGGTGGCTCGCCGGGCGGCTCGGTTACCACCGGCGGCTCGGTTGCGGGCGGCTCGGTCACGGGCGGATGCGTCGGCTCCTCGTGGGTCAGGCCGCCGTCCGTGGAGCCGGTCCCGGCCTCGGCGCCGCCGGCGACCGCGTCTGCGGGCCGTTCGGCCGGAGGCACCGCCGCTTCCTCCTCGGCGGGCTCCTCGGGTGCCGGCGTGACGGGCGGTTCGGCCGGGACGCTGTCCCCGCCGTCCGCCGCGGCGCTCGGCTGGCCGCCGGTCAGGCGCTGCTCCACCGCGAGGTCGCTGCCTCGGATCGAGGGCCCAGCCATCGCCACCGTCACCTCACGCTGGACGGGGGCGGCGCCGTGCGGCTCCGTGCGCTGGTAGTAGTCGTTGACCTCGACCGCGCCGGCCGTCAGCAGCGCCATGCTCGCGACGCTCGCCGCGGCCTTCGTGCCGAGCGCGCCGCCGAGCCCGGCCGCGCTGCCCGCAAGGGTCATTCCGCCGCCGCCGGCCGCCGCCGCGCCGCCAACCGCCGCGGTGCTGGTTCCGGCCGCGGTCGTCGCGGCGGCGCCGCCGCTCGCAGACCCGGTCGATCCGGCGGCGCCGAGCTTGGCCCCGCCGAGCCCGAGCTTCCCGGTCAGGAATGCGTGCAGCGCCGCGATCGGGCCGATGGGCGCCAGCGCCGCCAGCGCCTTGCCGTTGCGCCGTAGCTCGGTCCGGTACTCGCGGCAGCCGTCGCAGCTGCGCAGGTGTGCGCGCGCCGGTCCGGAAGTCTTGCGCAGCCCCTCGGCCGCTTCGGCCAGTTCCAGGTGCACCTCGTCGCACGTGAGGTGGCGGCCCTGGCTGCAGTCGGCCAGCGACATCCGCGCCCGCACCAAAAGCGACTTGACGGCCGGGACGGTCGTGTCCATCGCAACCGCGATCTCGTCGTAGGCGAGCGCGTCGATCTCCCTGAGGAGCAGCGCGGTCCGCTGGGTCTCGGGCAGGTCCTGAACGTCGGCGATCAGCGCCCGGAACTCCTCGCGCTTCTGCACCCGCTCGGCGACCGAGACGCCGTTCTCGTGCGGATGGACATCCATCGAGTCCTGGCCTTCGGGCACCGGCTTCCGCAGGTGGTTGAGGCACCGGTTACGCGCGATCCGATAGAGCCACGGGCGCGCGTTGATCGCGCGGTTGTCGGCGAGGATCGCCTTGTGCGCCGCGACGAACACCTCCTGCAATACGTCCTCCGCATCCTCCGCCGAGGCGAGCATCCCGCGGCAGAACGCGAGCAGCCGCGACTGATAACGCTCGAAGAGCGTCTCGAACGCTCGCTCCTGCCCCTCGCGGATCAGTGCGATCAGGCGCTCGTCGCCCTGCAGCCGCAGCAGCGGTGAACGCCGACCGAGCAGACCAAGCCTGCTCGCGTGTGTGAGCGCAGACGCCTCCATGCCTGGACAAGAACACCGTAACAACCGTCCGGTTGCGTGGCCAGGAACCGCGGGTTAAGCCGGTACGCTCGCCTCGCCGGGGTGGTGGAACTGGCTAGACACGATCGATTCAAACTCGCAATGCCCCGAAGGGGCGGCGCGGTTCGAGTCCCTCCCCCGGTATCGAACTCGTAGCTGACTCGGGCTCAAGATGCCGCATTTGACCCTCGCGCGGTGCGTTCCGGTAGGCGACGATTGCGTCGTGCGCGGGAGCTGGCCGGGTGCCCGCCTAATGGCGCGCCAGCGGGCCGCCGGTTAGGTGCTGCCGCCCTCGATGTGCTGCTTGAGGCCCTCCGCGGCGCCCTTGGTGAGGAACTCCTTGACCTTGCCCTCGACGGGGCCTCGCAGGAGCATGCCGAGCATCCGGCCGGGGTCGAAGTCGAGGATGTAGGCGGCCTGGGTGCGGTTCGCGTCGAGCTCCGTCAGCTCCCAGCGGCCGTCGAGCGACTTGACCTCGCCCTTCTCCTGGGTCCAGCTCAGGCCGTTCGGCGGGTCGTAGCGGAAGCGCATGGTGGACTTCGTCTTCTTGACCATCGCGTCGGCCTTGACTTCGACGAGCTCGGCGCGTCCCTCGCGATCGGTCTCGATCACGTCGACCTCCTCGGTCGCCGGGTTCCAGGCGGTGGCGCCCGGGACGTCGGCGGCGACCTCGTAGACGCGGTCGCGCGGGGCGTCGATCTCGACCGTGTGGCTGGCGTGGATCACGCCCATCAGAGCTGTGTCCAGACCGTCTTGGTCTCGAGGTACGCGTCCAGGTTGGCGTGCCCCTTCTCGCGGCCGATGCCCGAGGCCTTGTACCCGCCGAACGGGGCAGCGGGGTCGCCGCCGCCCCAGGTGTTGATGTAGACGCTGCCGGCCTTGAGCATCGCGGCCAGCTTATGCGCGTGGGAGATGTCGCGGGTCCACACGCCCGCGGCGAGGCCGTACTCGGTGTCGTTGGCCCGAGCGGCGACCTCGTCCAGGTCGTCGAAGGGCATCGCGACCAGCACCGGTCCGAAGATCTCCTCGCGCGCGATCCGCATCCCGTCCTCGACGCCCGTGAAGAGCGTGGGGGCGACGAAGTAGCCGTCGCCGTTCTCCGGGGAGCCGCCGGCGACCGCCTCGGCGCCCTCCGCGATCCCGGAGTCGATGTACCCCTTGACCCGTTCGAACTGCTCGGCCGAGACCAGCGGGCCGAACTCGGAATCCGGGTCCAGGCCGGGGCCCACCTTGGCGTCGCCTGCAAACTGCGCCAGCCCGTCGACGACCTGCTCGAAGAGCTCGCGCGCGACGAACAGCCGGGAACCTGCGTTGCAGGCCTGGCCGGAGTTGAAGTAGATGCCCTGGAACGAGCCCTTGACGGCCCGGTCGAGGTCGGCGTCGGGAAGGATGATGTTCGGGCTCTTGCCGCCCAGCTCCAGGGTCACCCGCTTCAGGGTCCGCCCGCACTTGGCGGCGATCTCCCGGCCGACCACGGTGGAGCCGGTGAACGCGATCTTTGCGACGCCGGGGTCGTCCACCAGGGCGGCTCCGGTCTCGCCGTCGCCGGTGACCACGTTCAGGGTGCCCTCCGGCAGCCCCGCCTCCAGCGCGAGCTCGCCGAGGCGCAGCGCGGTCAATGGCGTCTGCTCGGCCGGCTTCAGGACGATCGCGCATCCGGCCGCGAGGGCGGGCGCGACCTTCCATGCCGCCATCACCAGCGGGAAGTTCCACGGGATGATCTGACCGCAGACGCCGACGGGCTCGCGAACCGTGTAGCAGAGGACGTCGCGGGCGGAGACGGGGATCGTCTCGCCCTCGATCTTCGTCGGCCATCCCGCGAAGTAGCGGAGGTGGTTGACGGTCGCGGCGACGTCTCCCTTGGCGGCGGCCAGCGGCTTGCCGTTGTCGAGCGACTCGAGCTCGGCGAGCTCGTCCCCGTTCGCCTTGACGAGCTCCGCGAGGGCGTTCATCAGCGCCGAGCGCTTAGCCGCATGCACCTTGCGAAGGGGCCCGTCCATCGCGGCCTGGGCCGAGGCGACCGCCCGCGCGATGTCCTCGGCGCCGCCCTGGCCGACCTGGCAGATCTCCTCGCCCGTCGCGGGGTCGACCGCCGCGAACGTCCGGCCGTCGGCCGGCTCGACCCACTCGCCGCCGATCAGGAGCCTCCCCGGGGTTCGGGTCAGGAAGTCCTGTGCGGGCGCGGAGAGCGCTTCGGCTGTGGCCGTCGGCATCCGCCGGATCGTATCGCCGGTGCTGCCGCGCTACGGGCAGGGCGGGATCTCGGGGTCGTCCTCGGCCGCGAGCGGATCAACCGCCTCGGCGGCCGGTTCGCCCGCCTCTTCCGGGTCGGGCTCGACAGGCTCCTCGGGCGGCTCCTCCTCGCAGACAGGCGGCTCGACGACCGGGGGCTCGGTGGCGGGGTCGTCCTCGCCCGTCGGCTCCTCAACGACCTCGTCGGTGTCGCGGCCGTCGCCGGGCGGAGCGATGCCGGCCGGATCCGTGCCAACGTCGTCGCCTCCGCCCTCAGCTGCCTCGGTGTCGGTCGACAGCGACTTCTCGCGGGCGAGCACCTCGGGCTCGTCCTCGCCGGGCGGGGTGCCCCACGCGGAGACCTGGACCGAGTAGGTGCCGGGGCCGACGTACGGGACGAAGATCGAGCGGGACGTGCCGGCGCCCTGGCCGACATCGACGACGGAGCCGTCGGCCCTCGTCACGCTGACCG
This sequence comes from uncultured bacterium, assembly GCA_963734015.1. GTDB lineage: Bacteria > Actinomycetota > Thermoleophilia > Solirubrobacterales > 70-9 > JALZKA01. The sequence goes on from CAVTFG010000015.1 coordinate 61,738, forward strand.
TGTAGTAGTCCGCGCCTTCGAACGCGCTCCAGCTCGCGTCGATCTGGCAGACGATCGCCGCGTTCGCCAGGCCACAGCCCCCGAGGGAGGCGCTGACCGACAGCGAACCCCCGGAGGGCGCCTGCTCGCCGCCGAACGCGAAGGCGGGGACGCCGAGCGCGAGCAGCGAGAGCCCGATGATCCGCATGCGCCGCATCAGCGTGCGCTTCCCTGCGGGAGGAACGATCCCTGCACGAGGTCGACCCCGTCCGTGGCCTCGGGCGACGCGCCCGGCTGGCTGGTGGCCGCGAGGTAGTACCAGTAGTCACCGCTCGAGCGGAGCAGCACCTCGTAGTTCGGGGCACCCTCGGGGGCGGAGGTGGGCGCGATCGTGATCGAAGTCGTCTCCGGGGTGGGACCGGGGCTCCGCTCGACAACGCCGGCGCTCCCGGCGAGGCTCTCGAGCTGGCCGAGCGAGCGCGCCTCGAACGATGCGAAGTCGAGCTTGGGGTCCTGCTCGATCCAGAGCATCACGTCGGCCTCGCCACCCGGCGCGGCGGCGGCGAACGTCGCCCCGCCTGAAGGGGTGGTGCGCTTCCAGCCGGGCGGCAGGGCGAGCTGGAAGGTCGACTCGCTGATCAGCCGCGCATCCTTCGGAACCTTGGCGTCGCCGCTCGCGCGCTGGGAGGGTTTGTCGGCCCCGTCGGGAGCGCCCGCCGGCGGTGCAGGTGGCGGCGCGGGCTCGGATTCCTCACCGCCCTGCAGCACCAGGAGGCCGCCGACGACGGCGGCGGCCGCTACCGGCAGGCTCAGCCAACGCCACGAGAGCGAGGAGGAGGGCCGGTCCGAGACCACCGCGACGCGCTCGGGCTCGTACGGCTGCTCACATCGCTGACAGACGACCCGGCGAACGGCTCGCGAGGGCACCACGCCCGGCAGGCGGACTCTCGTGTCGCCATCGCAGGCAGGGTGGTGGCAGTCGACGAGCCGCACCGGCTCTCCGGCCGGTGGCAGCGGAAAACCGCCATTTGTGGTCGCGCGATCCACGTAGTTCCCAATCGGCCTGCCCCGGCACCCAAGCTTGAGCGTATCCCGGATCTCGGATTGCTGGGAGAATTTCTTGCGTGGTCGCGACTGCCCTGAGCTGGGCGTACGGGCGCCTTGGGCGCCACTATCCCCGCGTTTTCATGGCGCTGGAGCTCCAGACGGCGTACCCGATCATCCTCGGCACCCGATCCTCGCCAGCGCCGGGCGCCTGCGCCGCGGGATCAGCCGCAGGCTCTCCGGCGCTGGCGACTAGAGTCACGGCTCGTGTCCGCGACGCCTACGACCAGCGAGCAGACCGCCGTCCACGGCGGCCGCCTCGTGGCGCGCGCTCTGCGCTCGCGGGGCGTCGATCACCTCTTCACCCTGTCGGGCGGCCACCTCTTCTCGATCTATGACGGCTGCAAGGAGGAGGGCATCGAGATCGTCGACGTCCGCCACGAGCAGGCCGCCGTCTGGGCCGCCGAGGGCTACGCCAAGGCGACCCGGAGGCCGGGAGTCGCGGCCCTCACTGCGGGCCCGGGCGTCACCAACGGCATGAGCGCGATCGCCGGCGCGCTCTACAACCGCTCGCCGGTCACGGTGCTGGGCGGCCGCGCGCCCGAGATGCGCTGGGGCTCCGGCTCGCTCCAGGAGGTCGACCACGTGCCGTTCGTGGCGCCGCTGGTGAAGTCGGCCGAGACCGTCAAGGACCCCGCCCTGATCGCCGAGGTGACCGCCGCGGCGATCGACCGGTCCCTGGCGGCACCGAGCGGTCCCGCGTTCGTGGACTATCCGCTCGACGTCGTCTTCACCGAGGCCGCCGCCGAACCGGGCGTGGACCCGGGATTCGACCCCGGTTCGGTCGCCGACGGCGTGGAGCGCGCAGCCGAGCTGCTCGCGGCCGCCGAGCGCCCGGCGATCATGGCCGGCACCGGGCTGTACTGGGCCCGCGGCGAGGACGAGCTGCGGGCGCTGGCCGAGGCGCTGGGCGCGCCGGTGTTCCTGAACGGCATGGGGCGGGGGTGCCTTCCCGCCGACCACGAGCTCGCGTTCTCGCGTGCCCGCGGCCACGGGCTCAAGGAGGCCGACATCGCCCTCGCCATCGGCCTGCCGCTCGACTTCCGGCTCGGCTTCGGCGGCTCGTTCGGCGAGGAGACGAAGCTCGTCTGGCTGGACGTCGCGCCGAACGAGCTGGACCGGAACCGCACCCCCGATGTCGAGCTCGTCGGCGGCATTGCGCCGACGCTGGCGGCGATCCGGGAAGCCGCGGGAGGCGCGGATCCGGCCCGCACGCGCCCATGGGTCGAGGCCGTCCGGGCGACCGAGGAGGAGAAGCGGGCTGCTGAGCGGGCGGAGCTCGACGACGAGCGCGCCCCGCTGCACCCGATGCGCGTCTACAAGGGGCTCGCGGAGGTGCTCGACCGCGACGCGATCGTGATCGGCGACGGCGGCGACTTCGTCTCGTACGCCGGGAAGGTGGTCGAGACCTACGAGCCCGGCTGCTGGATGGACCCGGGGCCGTACGGCTGCCTCGGCGCCGGGCCCGGCCAGGCCATCGGCGCGAAGATCGCGCACCCCGACCGCCAGGTCTGCCTGTTGCTCGGCGACGGCGCGTTCGGCTTCTCGGGCCTGGAGTTCGACACGATGGCCCGCCACGGCATCCCGGTGGTCGGAGTGATCGGCAACAACGGGATCTGGGCGCTCGAGCACCATCCGATGAAGTTCCTCTACGGCTACTCGGTGGCCGCCGAGCTGCGGCCCGAGACCCGCTACGACCAGGTCGCCGAGGCGCTGGGCTGCCACGCGGAGCTGGTCTCCGAACCGGCTGAGCTCGTCCCCGCGCTGGAGCGCGCCTTCGAATCCGGCGAGCCGGCGCTGGTGAACGTCCTCACCGATCCCGAGGTGGTCTACCCGCGGAAGTCGAACCTGGCCTGAGGCTTAGGCGGCCGCGCGCTCGGCGCGGCGCAGGCCGGTGACGGCCCAGACCGCGGTCAGAGCCATCAGCCCGGCCGCGGCGCCGAACGCGAGCAGCATCTCGGCGGGGGCGCCGATGATGAGCTCGCGGCCCGCCTCGAGAACCGCCGTCACCGGGTTGAAGTCGGCAACGCTTCCAACCCAGCCTTCGAGCAGGCCCCTGGGCACGTAGACGGGCGCCGTGAAGATGATCAGGAAGGCCGGGAGCTGGATCAGGGGCGCCGCCTGCATCGTCCGCATGCGCATGGCCATCCCGGCCGCGAAGAGGAGCGCCGCGATGTTCACCAGCGTGATCAGGAGGATGATCCCCAACACCTCGCCGGGGCTCGGGCTGATCGACGCGCCCGTGGCGAGCGCGAGCACCGTCACGATCACCCAGACGATCGTCGCGCGCACGAGCGCCGCGAGCGCGTAGCCCACGATCAGCGCCGAGCGCGAGCGGGTGGCCAGCATCATCCGGCGCGAGAAGCCGGTCTCGAAGTCGGCGGCGACCGCGAAGCCCGCGAAGACGCCCCCGAACATCGCCGACTGGATCAGCACGAACACGTACTGGAACGTGGAGTAATCCGGATAGTCGAAATTCGGCGCCGCGGATATCGCCGAGAGGCCGCCGGCGAAGGCGCTGAAGAAGAAGACCGGCATCAGGATCGAGGGGATCAGGAACGCCGGGTTGGACACCATCACCCGGAGCTGGCGCCAGGCGATCGCCCAGGACGCTCGCGTGTATCTGGTGACCGCCGGGCTCATGTGCGCTCCATCCGGGTGCGAAGCGCCAGGGTCGCCGCGGTGACTCCGGCGACGAGGACCGCAACGGCCACGAGGACTCCCAGCGCGAGCGCTTCGCCGTTCCAGCCCTCGACGAGGAGGCTGCGGTAGGCCTCGATCACGTAGGAGACCGGGTTGATCGTGGCGACGGTCTGAAACCAGTCCTGCGCGATCAGGTCGCGCGGCAGCGCCAGCGAGCTGAAGAACAGGAACACGAACAGGAGCGGGAAGGCGCCCTGAACCGCCTCGGCGTTACCGGTCCGCAGCCCGATCGTGAGCCCGACCGAGCCGAACGCGATCGAGACCAGGCAGGCCAACGCGATCAGCGCCAGCGCTCCCGCCGCTCCGGCTTCGAGGTCGGCGCCGAACGCCAGCCCGATTGCCAGGAACCCCGTGGCCTGAACGACGCCGAGGAGCAGCGTCCCGGCGAGCTGTCCTCCGATCAGCGCCGGGCCGCGCAGCGGGGTGAGCTGCAGGCGGTTGAAGAATCCGAGCTGGATGTCCTGTGCGATCGCCTGGCCGGCGCCCATCGTGGAGAACAGGGCGCCCTGCATGAAGGTCACCGCCAGGAAGAAGGTCAGGTACGAGTCGGTGGGGAACCCGGGCAGGTCGGTGGTCGCCGCCAGTCCCGACGCGTTGATCGCCAGGAGGAACAGCGGGAAGACCATGCTGGAGACGATCACCGCCGGCTGGCGGACGGTGCGCACGACCGAGCGCTTCGCGAGGTGGCCGACCTGCGTGAGGGTTCCGGTGCGCTCGCGCGGGAGCGTGGCGGGAGCGGTCGCGGCGCCCGCGCTCACGCGCCGACCGCCTCGAGCTCCCCGGTGGGCTGCCGGCCCGCGGCCGCCTCGGACTCCGCATCCTCGCCGGCGCCCTCGAGCCGCTTGCCGGTCTTCGCCAGGAACACGTCGTCCAGTGTGGGCGCGTGGATCTCCAGGTTCGCGACCCTGATCTGCGCAGCGTCCAGTGCGCGAACGACCTCGGCCAGCTCCTCGGTGCCGTCGTCGAGGCGCACCGCGACGGCGCCCGGCGCCGCTGCCGTGTCGGTGCCGAAGCGGCCCAGAACGTCGCGCATCGCATCGCGCTGCGCGATCTCGGCGGGCACCGCCTCCACCGTGGGACGCCCGATCTCGGCCTTGAGCGAGTCCGGCGTGCCCTGGGCGACGATCTTGCCGGTGTCGATGATCGCGACGCGCTGCGCGAGCGCATCGGCTTCCTCGAGGTACTGGGTTGTCAGGAAGACCGTCACACCGTGCTGGTGGGCGAGGCGGGTCACCTCGTCCCAGAGCGCCGTCCGGCTCTGGACGTCGAGGCCGGTGGTCGGCTCGTCCAGGAACAGCAGTCGCGGCTCGTGTACGAGCGCGAGCGCCAGGTCGAGCCGGCGCTTCATCCCGCCGGAGTAGCCGCCGACCTTGCGGTCGGCCGCATCGGACAGGCCCACGCGGTCGATCAACTGATCGCCGCGGCGCTCCGCCTCGGAGCGGGGGAGGCCATGCATGCCGGCCTGGAGGCGCATGTGCTCACGCGCCGTCAGGAACGGGTCGAGCGCCGCCTCCTGCAGGGCCACGCCGATCGCATCGCGGACGGCCGGCCCGTCGCGCACGACGTCGTGACCCGCCACCCGGGCGGTGCCGGCGGTGGGCGGGAGCAGCGTGGTGAGCATGTGGACGGTGGTCGACTTGCCGGCGCCGTTGGGCCCCAGGAAGCCGTAGATCTCGCCGGGCTCGACCTCGAGGTCGATGCCGTCGACCGCCCGTGGGCCCTTCTTGAATTCACGAACGAGGCCCTCCACCTCGATCCCGTTCTGGTGCGCATCCCGCATATTCCGATCCTCTCGATATTTGAGAGCTTCAACTATCGGTGAGTTAGAGTATCATCGCCTTCCAATGAGTGTCGTCTCGTCCGCAGACACCGCCCCCGAACCCGCGCGCCCGGCGCGCCCGACCGCCGAGTCCCGGCGCGCCGACCTCCACGCCGCCCTCGACATCGCCCGGTTCGCCGAGGGGACCGCGGGCGAGGCCTGGGCGCTCCTCGCCCGCGTGATGTTCATCGAGGGCAAGCCGCGCTTCCCCGCGATCGCCGCCGAGTTCGAGCTGAGCCCGCCGCAGGCGATCGTGATGCGCCTCCTGTCCGAGCCGCGCCCGATGGGCGACCTGGCGACGGCCATGCACTGCGACAACTCAAACATCACTGGCATCGTCGACCGGCTCGAGGAGCGAGGGCTCGTCATGCGCCGGCCCGCGGACTACGACCGGCGGGTGAAGCTGATCGCGATCACGGACGCCGGATCGGCGCTGCGCGACGAGCTGAACCGCCGCTTCGCCGAGCCGCCCGAGGCCATTGCGAAGCTCTCGCACGAGGACCAGGTGGCCCTGCGCGACATCCTCCGGCGCGCGGTGGCCGACTAGATACCTGCCGGCAAGGTGTGGCTCTGACCACCCCTTGGGGGCCTGGCCGGGAGACGGCCACTGAGGGATCATTTCGCCATGACAGCTCGCCGAGTTCTTCGTGGCCGGTTTGGAGGGATCCTGGTGACCCTCGTCCTCGCGGCGCTCCTGGCCTTGGCCCCCGCGGGCGCCGCAGGCAAGACCTTCGAGGTGACGAATCGGGGCGACTCCGCGCCCGGTGCGTGCACCCCGGCGGATTGCAGCCTGCGCGAGGCGGTGCTGGCCGCCAACGAGCGCAGCGGCAATGACGTGATCCGGCTGGTCGCCCGCAAGCCGTACCGGCTCACGCGGAGTTCGTTCGGCCCGGGGGCCGAGGAGGACCAGGGCGACCTCGAGGCCGGGGTCGCGATCAACGCGGTCGGCAATGCGATCAGGATCAAGCATCCCGGCAGGGGCCGGGCAGTGATCGACGCCGAGGGCGCAGACGATCGCGCCTTCGAGGTCAACGGCAGGCTCACCCTGGTCAAGGTCACGATTCGGGGTGGGCACGCAAACTCAGGCGGGGAATCGGGCGGCGGCATCTACGGCGCCGGGCGGGTGGTCGTCAAGCGCTCCCGGATCGCGGGCAACCGGGCCGGCGATGTGGGCGCGGGCGTCTATATGGCGGTCGGGGACCTGGTGGTGACCGGGTCGACGATCAAGGGGAACGACGGCGGCGAGGGTGGCGGCATCTTCGTGGGGACCTCGGCGCGGTTGCACATGGCGCATTCGACCGTGGCTCGAAACGAGGCTCCGAACGGCGCTGGGGGCGTCGGGCTCGCCAACGGAGCACCAGGCGGATCGGTGATCCAGACCTCGACGCTCGAGGGCAACGTTAGCGGCTCCGACGGGGGAGCGATCGAGAACGGATCGGCGGGCTTGAGGATCATGAACACCACGGTCGCGGGCAACGTCGCTTCGGGCCGAGGCGGCGGCATCCACGCCCGCCCCGGCTCCCTCGCCCGGATGAACGCCGTGACCGTCGTCCGTAACCGGGCCGACTCGGACAACACCGGCGGGCCAGACACCGGCGGGGGCCTCTTCGCCGACGGCGGCAGCGACACGATCGAGATCCGGAACTCGCTGGTGGCGCTCAATCAGTACCTCGGCGGCGCGATCAACGAGTGCGACGCCCCGGCGCCGGTCGGCATCGCCTCGCTCGGCGCCAACCTGATCACGAGCACGGCGGGCGGCTGCGACTACTTCGGCGCCGAGGACTTCGTCCAAGCGAACCCGAGGATCGGGCCTCTCGCCGCCAACGGTGGGCCGACCCGGACTGTCGCCCTGCGCGCGAAGAGCAGAGCGGTCAACCGCGCCGATGCGTCGAGCGCGCCCGGGCGTGACCAGCGCGGCGTCAAGCGCAGGAACCCGGACATCGGCGCCTATGAACGCTGAGCGGGCCCTGCGCGACATCCTCCGGCGCGCCGTCGCCGACCCGCGAGGAGACTAGATCCTGACATCCGGCTGGGCCCGGCGTTTCAGCTCACACACGTCCTCACCGGGCGTGGTGGCTTGAGGCTTGGCAACGGATGACGATAATGAACCCGTATGGCGGATTCCTCCGCGATCTCACTGACCCCCCGGACGGGCATGCGCCTGCTCCCACGCGGGGACGCCCGGCTGGCGAAGCTGGCGGCGGCGGGCGACGAGCGCGCGTTCGCCGCGATCTACGACCGCTATCACCAGGAGCTCTATCGGTACTGCTTCGCGATCCTGGGCGAAGCGCACGACGCGCAGGACGCGCTGCAGGGCACGATGGCGAGCGCGCTGCGCGCCCTGCCGGGCGAGTCCCGCCCGATCGAGCTCCGGCCCTGGCTCTACCGGGTGGCGCACAACGAGTCGATCTCGATCGTGCGGCGCCGGCAGCCGCCGGCCGAGGCGCAGGAGCCGGACCTGCCGCGGGAGCCCGCGGTGGACGCCGTGTTCGAGTCACGCGAACGGCTGCGCACGCTCGTCGCGGACCTCGCCACCCTTTCCGAACGCCAGCGCTCGGCGCTCGTCATGCGCGAGCTGAGTGGTCTGAGCCACGAGCAGATCGCTGTGGCGCTGGGCACCTCGTCGGGCGCCGCTCGGCAGGTTGTCTACGAGGCGCGGCAGGCACTCTTGGAGCTCGAGGAGGGGCGCGACATGGAATGTGAGCGGGTGCGGATGGCCCTGTCGGACGGCGACGGGCGGCGGTTGCGCGGCCGCGGCGTGCGCGCTCATCTGCGCGGCTGCCAGGGTTGCCGGGACTTCCAGGCCGGGATCGAGCAGCGTGCGGCCGACTTCGAACTGCTCGTGCCGCCGCTCGCCGCGGTAGCGGCGTCGGGCGTGCTTGCGACCGTCCTGGGCGGCGGATCGGCGGGGGCGGGCGCAGGCGGCCTTGCCGCTAGCGGGGTCGGGGGCGGCCTGTTGAGCGCCAAGGCGCTTGCCGTCGTCGCCGCGAGCGCCGCGGTCGGCGTCGGCGCAGGCACCGTCGGCGGCTTCGACCTTCCGGGCGTGGGGAATTCCGGCGGGCCCGAGGCCGAGTCCGGGCGTGAGGCAACCCCGGCCGCCGACGATCCGAACCCGGGTAATGCGCAGACCGCGAGTGACCCAGCGCCGGCCGGCGCCGGTGCCCAGCACGAGGGACCGAAGAGCGCGGGCAAGGGCGAGCCCAAGCAGAGCGGGAACGGCCCGCCGGGTCATGCCCCCGCAAGCCTAGGAGCGCCGGCAAGCCAAGGCTCGGCAGCCGGCGGTGCGTCCGCGGCCGCTCCGGCCGGAGCCGGTCAGCCCGAGACTCCCCCGGGAGGCGGAGTCGCGACCGATCGCACCGGCGGCCAGAACGCCGTGCCGACCACCGGCCCGCCGGAGCAGGCGGCGCAGGGACCGCCGGCGCAATCGAACGCGGGCGGCGTCTCGGACGAGCACGGAAAACCCGAGAAGTAGGGCCTGACGTCGCCGTTCCCGGCGCGTTCAGTCAGGGACTACTAGTCAACGATCGAGGAGGAATCCCCCGATGAAGAGAGCGATCACGATCGCTTCCGTCTGTCTCGGCGTCGCCGCAATCGGCGCCCCGGCCGCCACCGCCGACGGCGACGGCGGCCACGGCAAGAGCGCCGTCGCGAAGGAGTGCCACGCGCTGAAGAAGGCCGACAAGGCCGCCTTCCGGGCGACCTTCGGCCCCAAGCACGCGATGCGCACCTGTAAGAAGGGCGCCAAGGAGGACGCCGGGAAGACCACCCCGGCCGAGTTCAAGAACGCCGCCCAGGAGTGCCGCGCGGAGCGCGAGGACGACCCCGAGGTCTTCCAGGAGACCTACGGGACGAACACCAACAAGCGCAACGCGTTCGGCAAGTGCGTCTCGGGCAAGGTCAAGCACCAGCCCGAGGAGCCGGAAGCTTCGTAGAGCTTCCGCCGCAAGCGCAGGGAAAGAGCGACCGCCGCCGGATTTCCGGCGGCGGTCGTGCGTTCGGGGCGGACTCTCTGCTTGACTGCCGCCATGGCCGTTCGCCACGCCACCACCGAGGACCTCTCGGACCTGTTGCCGCTGTTCCGCGCCTACTGCGACTTCTACGAGGCGAGCCCGACCGATGATGGACTCAACGCGATGATGCGCGGCGCGATCGAGTTGCCCGACGACCAGGCATTCCTGCTGGTCGCCGAGGACGGCGACGAGGTCGTCGGCTTCGCCGCCTGCTGTTGGAAGTGGTCAAGCCTGCGGGGCGCGCGGATCGTCTTCCTCGACGACCTCTACGTCCGATCCGAGTCACGCGGCGAGGGCCACGCTGACGCACTGATCGCCGCCTGCGCGGCGCTCGGGAAGGAGCGCGGCGCGCCCGTGATGAGCTGGCTCACCGCTCCCGACAACCGTCGCGCCCAGGCGGTCTACGACCGGATCGGCGGCACGTCCGAGACCTTCCTCGAGTACGAGCTCGAGCTCTAGCGCCGCCGGCCGTCTACGGGTTCGGGGCCTCGACGACCTCGAACTGCGACATCAGCCCGTGGTCCTCGTGATCGAGCATGTGGCAGTGGACGACGTACTTCCCCGTGTAGTCGCTCATCTTGCCGGCGACCACGATCTCGTCGAAGGGGTCGAGGAAGAACGTCTCCTTGAGGCACCGCTCGTGGGCGGGCGGCGTCGCGCCGTTGCGGCGCAGCATGTACCAGTCCGTGTGGTGGAGGTGCATGAGGTGGGCGACCCGGGTGTTGTTCCTGAGCCGCCACGTGACGACCTCGCCGATCTCCGCGGCGCGATCGACCTCCGCCGGGTCAAACGTCGCGCCGTTGATGAGCCACCGCGGCCTGATCCCACCTGCGACGCTGATGGTCCAGGGGCGGGGATCGACGTTCAGGGGGTCGGCGAGGACCTCGTCCACCCATGCGGGCAGCGGTCGCAGCGGATCGCCGTGCGCGATGGCCGCGGTGTCGTCGGCGACTGCGGTCGAGCCGACGCGGAACTCCATGACGTCGCCGACGTAGGGCTTCGAGCCGAGGCTCCGCGCCCCCGGCCGCTTGACGCTCTCAAGGCGGATGCGCTTCCCGCGAGCGCTCGCGAAGTCGACCACGATCTCCACGCGCTCGCCCGGGCCCAGCAGGATCTTCGAGCGCCGCAGCGCGTTCGGCATCAATCCGGCCTCGGTGGCGGTCTGGACCATCCCGAGGCCGTTCGAGAACCGGAGGTTGTAGGCGCGGAAGTTGGAGGTGTTCAGGAGCCGCAGCCGGTGGCGGCGGGGCGCGACGCTGGCGTGCGGCGTGATCGCGCCGTTGACCATGATGTGCTGGCCCGTGACCTGGTCGAAGGGGACCTTGCCGGGGCTCTTGAACGGATTCTTCAGGCGGTTGCGCTTGTCGAATGACCGGTCGCAGATCATCAGCGGGATGTCCTGGGCGCCGGTCGGGAGGTTGAGCGGGTCCTCGGCCGCAGGGTCGTCGATGATCCACATCCCCGCGAGCCCGCGCCAGACGTTCCGCGCGGTGTTGTCGAGGCGGTGGTCGTGGTACCACTGGAACGAGCCCCGCTCGGGCTCGCCGTCCTCCATTCCGTCGTACTCGTATGTGCGGGAACCCCCTGGGGAGATCAGCACGTCATTCCCGGCTTCGGCGTCGCCCAGGCGGGGTGAGATGTCGCAGTAGAACGATCGCTGCTGCAGCGCGGTCAGCCCGCCCGGCTGGCCGTCGTGCTCGGAGCGGTTGTGCCCGCCGTGCAGGTGGGCGCTGAGCTCGCCCGCGCCCGCGCCGAGCTGATGACTGAAGGTGACCGAGGTCGGCTCGCCCGCCGGGCGCCGGATGGTCGGCCCCGGGAACGTGCCCCCGTACGTCCAGAGGTCCGTCTTGCGTCCAGGGAGGAGTTGAGCCTTGGCCCGCCTGATCGGGATCTCGATCGCGGCGTCTGTGATCTCCACCGGGATCCGCAGCGGCCGGCGGAACCTGTTGCGCTGTGCCGCTTCGGCCAGCGAGCCGCCGTGCGGGCGCAGCCATGCCGGCAATGCCAGCGCGACCGCGCCCGCCGCGGCTCCCGCGACGAACCGGCGGCGGCGAAAGCGCCGGCCGCCGCCGTCCGATCCTGTCGCGTGTGCGTTCAGCTACTCGACCTCGAGCTTGCCCCGCATGAACGGGTGCACGACGCAGAAGTACCCGAGGGTCTTGCCGACCTTGGCCTTGACCTTCCGGGTCTCCGTCGCGCCGCGCTGATCGGTGAACCAGGAGTCGCCCTTCTTCGTCTTGGTGAACTCCTTGTCCCAGCCCTTCTTGCCCCTGTCCACGTTGGGCCTACCGACCGGAAAGTCGGGTGGCGGGCCGACGCGGTGCGCCTCGAGGATGTTCTGGCAGAGCTTGCTCTCCAGCCGCTCGCAGCGCTTCCGCTTCTTGCCGCTGTTGATCAGCTTGGGCTTGACCAGCGTGAACGTATGCGGGCCGACCTCAGTCGACCCTCGTCTTGTTGATGATCTTGAGCTTCTGACCCTTCTCGACCGACTCGGCCCCGAAGAAGTCGAGCTTGTTGCCCTTGATCGCGATCTTGAGCTTCGCGGGCTTCGCCGCCTGCGCCTGCTCGGCCGAGGCGCTGCCGGTGAACGCGATCACGGCGACGCCGACCACGGCGGCCGCGAGCACCCCCGCCCCCAGGCCCCTCACTGAGATTGCTTGCACTTGAACTCCCTTCACGCGCCATACCGGCGCTATATCGATCGCCCCATCGCGCGTCGGGCAGCCCTCCCGCTGACAGCGCCCCCCGGCGTTGCTGGCCCCTGAGCTCCGATGTTTCGGGCGACCGCCCGATTTACCGGCGGCAGTCTAGCGCGCGATCGGGCGTTTGAAAAGGCGTCAAAGTGCGATTCGTCACGCCGTCGCGGAGGCGGCCTCGAGCGCCGCCCCGTAGAGGATGTCGTGCTCGGACACCTCGATCTCCTGGAGCCCGAACGCGCGCATCACCTGGATCAGGATCACGACGCCGGCGACGATCGTCGGCGCGCGCCCGGCGTGCAGGCCGGTCACCGCGAGCCGCTCCTCCAGGGTCTTCGCCGCGAGCTGCGAGTACATGCGCTGGATCGAGCCCAGCGAGAGCGTGTACCCATGCACCAGCTCGGGGTCGTAGGGATCGAGCACCTGATCGATCGCCGCCAGCGACGTGGGGGTGCCCGCGACTCCGATTCCGACCCGGGCACGCGCGAAGTCGGAGCCGGCGAGCGCCCGTACGATCAATCCCAGCACGTCGTTCGCCAGCGCCTCGAGCTCCCCGGCCTGGGCCGGGTCATGCTGGATGTGCCGCTCCGTGTGACGGACCGTCCCGGCGTCAAGCGACGCGTGAAAGGACACGTCCTCGCCGCGCCCGACGACCAGCTCGGTCGATCCGCCTCCGATGTCGACGACCAGCGTCTCGTCCTGCGCCGGGCGGTCGTGGTTGGCGCCCAGGTAGGTCAGGCGCGCCTCCGCCTCGCCGTCCAGGATCCGGGCGTCGAGCGCGAACCGCTCGCGCAGCTCGCCGGTGAAGGCGCCCCGGTTCTCGGCGTCGCGCACCGCCGAGGTCGCGATCGCGGCCACCCGCTCGGCGCCCAGCTCCTCGTAGCGCGACACGTACTCGCGCACGGTTTCGCAGACATCCTCGATCGCCTCCATCGCCAGCTGCCGCGACGTGTCGACGCCGCGGCCGAGCCGGGTCACGGTCGAGCGCCGATCGACCTCGGCGAGCTCGCCGCCCTCGACGTCGGCGACCAGCAGCCGCGTCGAGTTCGTGCCCATGTCGATCACCGCCACACGCATCCGGGGAGCGTATTGCCGACCCCTCGAATGCGGGGCGGTGCGGCGGCCTCCTCCCGCGGTTCACCGCCTCTTCACCGGCTCGTCACGCCCGGTTCACGTACGGCCCGCGCGTCACCGGTTGATTGCGGGCATGAGCCGAAACCGCGTTTCTCCAGCCTCTGTCATCGCAACCGGCGTCGCCCTCCTGCTGGCGACGGTCGCCGTCTCGTCCGCCGACGGGGATGGCGATCGCGCCCGCGGTGACGAGCGTCCCGACAAGGCCGAAGGGCCGCTCGTGATCGCCCACCGGGGAGCCTCCGGCTACCGGCCGGAACACACCCTGGCCGCCTACGAGCTCGGGGCGCGGATGGGAGCCGACTACATCGAGCCCGATCTGGTCGCGACGAAGGACGGCGTCCTGGTGGCTCGGCACGAGAACGAGATCTCGGGCACCACCGACGTCGCGGAACATCCCGAGTTCGCGGACCGCCGCACGACGAAGACGATCGACGGGGTCGAGCTCACCGGCTGGTTCACCGAGGACTTCACGCTGGCCGAGCTGAAGACGCTGCGGGCGAAGGAGCGCATCCCGGCGACCCGACAGCGCAACACGATCTACGACGGCCGCTTCGCGGTCCCGACGCTGCAGGAGGTCATCGACCTCGCCGAGCGCCTGTCGGACGAGCTCGACCGCGAGATCGGCATCTACCCGGAGACCAAGCACCCGACCTATTTCCGCGAGATCGGCATCCCGCTGGAGCCGCCGCTGGTCAAGACCCTCCGCCGGAACGACCTCGACGGTCGCCGCGATCCGGTCTTCGTCCAGTCGTTCGAGACGAGGAACCTCAGGAGCCTCGACCGCGAGATCCGCACGCCGCTGGTTCAGCTCTTCGGCGGCCCCACGACGTCGCCGTACGACTTCGTGGTGGATGGCGACCCGCGCACCTACGGCGACTTGGCGACCCCGGCCGGCCTCCGTGGCGTCGCACGCTACGCGGACGGCGTCGGCCCGTCCAAGGACTACATCGTCCCGCGTGCCGGCGACGGCTCGTCGCTTCCCCCGACCACGTTCGTGGACGACGCACACGCTGCGGACCTGCTGGTCCACCCGTACACGTTCCGCAACGAGAACCAGTTCCTGCCGCTCGAGCTGCGCTCGGGCCCGGATCCGGCCGCCTACGGAAACGCGATCGCGGAGTACGAGCAGTTCTTCGAATTGGGCGTCGACGGCCTCTTCTCCGACAACCCGGATACGGCGGTCGAGGCACGCTAGAAAGACGGCTTGCGCTCCACTTTTCCGGTGCTAACCTCGTGCCATCCGCCGCGGGGTGGAGCAGTCAGGTAGCTCGCCGGGCTCATAACCCGGAGGTCGTGGGTTCAAATCCCACCCCCG